>NZ_JBLVTL010000003.1:283546-301522 GCF_048285835.1 Christiangramia aquimixticola | reverse complement strand
TTACGCGGAATAGTGAGTTCCGGTTTGAAACTATAAAAATATCTCTAATTTTCGATGAAATGACGTTTAATATCGTCGAAATACATAAAAAATTAAGAGTTCCTTAACTAATAGTCGGAATTTATTGATTTTAATTCAACAAAAAAAGCGGGTAAAAACCCGCTTTTAATAGTGTAAAATTGACGTTTATTTATAGCTGAATATTCAGCTTTGCGTAATAATATGCACCGCCAAATCCCATTTGTACAGCATCCCAATAACCTCCTGCTTCTGTCCAGTCATCTTGTTGATCTGGATACACATTAAACAGGTTGTTACTCCCTATATTAAGTTTAAGAGATTCATTCAATTTAAATCCTAAATTAAGGTCTGTTACAATTTTGGATTCGTAAACATCAGATGCTGCAGCAACCTGATTAGCCAGGCTACCATAATCTGCCACATCTTCGAACATTTGGAAGTCAAGCAAGGTTACATCACTAAATCTGGTTAAGCCAAGAGCGATATCAAACCATTCCTGATTGTAATTCATATTAAGAGTCAATTTGCTATCTGGAGCTGAAGCTAGTAAAAATGACTTATCTCTTTCTCCAAAGAAAGTCTGCTCATCCAGGCGTCCATTTTTGACATCTGTGATGGTCATATCATTAAAGTTCCCAATAAAACTGGTTGAAAGTCTACCTTTTCCAAGGTCGACCTTGTGAGAAAGAACAATATCAAGTCCTACTGTTTCTGTATCGGCACCATTGGTGAAAAATTGTGCGGCTTCCACATTGTCTATTTGTGGAGCATCAAAGTTTCCGGTTAATACAATACGGTCCTGTACATTTATATAGTATCCATCTACAGTAGCCGTAAATTGTCCGAAATTAGCAGTAAATCCAAGAGATGCGTTTAATGCAGTTTCTTCCTGAAGTGGTCCTATTCCAAAGGATGCGGTTACCGGACTATTGTTAGGAGACAGTAAAGACTCAAGAGCTTCTCCACCTACGAAATTGGTAAACTTTAAGTTATAGTAAATCTGAGCCAGCGAAGGAGCACGGAATCCTGTACTCACAGATCCACGAATATTCACATCTTCTGTTGCCTTTAATCTTGCGGCAAGCTTACCATTTAAAGTGCTTCCAAAGTCACTGTAGTTTTCAAACCTTGCAGCGGCCGCTAAAAGGAAAGCTTCAGTAAATTCAAATTCAGCATCGGCATATAGGGAAACATTGGATCTGCTTCGGTCTACTTCATTATCCGGACCATAGCCAGGGAATCCCTGAGAACCACCTGGTCTTGGATCCATGGTAATTGGATCTATAGGTTGTTGCTGAACATCCGGGTTGGTAATAGGTCTCCCGTCTTCATCATAAGTTGCATAGGAAGCTTCTTCACCGGCAAAGATCTCGAAATTCTCAGTTCGGTATTCTGCACCAAAGGCAAAGTTTACCCCATTCAGCATATCTTCATAATACTTCGAAAAGTCAAGATTAATAACGTTCTGGCTTAAGCTATGACCTCCTGCATCAAAGTCGGTAGGAGAAACTTCTCCTAAAGATGCATTGATGGTTCCTTTAATATAATAGTGGAAGAAGTTTTTCCCCCAGGTATTACTCAGGTCTACATTCCAACCGCTTTCAGTTTTAGTTTTAAAACCTGCAGCTACCGAATTGTCGGTAATAATAGAGGTTATACGCGGAGTGAATCCATTAGGATAAACACTTACCACATTTCGCGCTGTAGGATTGTTTCGGGTAAATGCATAGGCATCTGTATCTCTGTAGTTTCTACCTCCAAAGGCATAAAATTCAGTATTGTCTGATAATGGAACTGAAACATTCCCCATAAAATTTACACCTTCGATCGCTGCTTCTCCAAATCCTCTTCGGAAATCGAAACCAGGTCTTAGCGTTTTATTCTTATTAAGGTATTCCATAGTGAAGTTGGCGTAACCTTCTTCGGCAATTTCGAATCCATAGTTAGCAGCTACTTTTAAAGATCCGCCATCAAAGTTCTTATCATCTCCTATGGCGTTACCATCTCTTTCTGTATCCAATCGGTTACCATCTGTATTAGGATTTCCTGCCGGGAAATCACCCTGAGCATTGGTATTATAAAAACCATAGTTCACACTACCACTGAATTTTTCAACGGCGTCTTTAAGAACAATGTTTATAACCCCGGCAATAGCATCAGATCCATACTGAGCAGAAGCTCCATCTCTTAAGATTTCGATCCTTTTAATGGAGTTGGCAGGAATGGCATTAAGATCGGTTCCTGTATTTCCTCTTCCACGAGTACCAAATATATTAATAAGGGAAGACTGGTGTCTACGTTTTCCGTTTATCAAAACAAGGGTTTGGTCCGGGCCCAGACCTCTTAAGGAAGCAGGGTCTATATGATCTGCACCATCAGATCCTGATTGTTTATTAGCATTAAAGGAAGGAGCGGCATATTGCAGCAACTCATTTACTTCTATTTTTCCGGTTTGAGTATTAACTTCACTTACATCGATTACATCTACTGCTACCGGAGTGTCGGTGGAAGTTCGCTTAGGGCTTCTGGATCCTACAAGAACAACTTCACCTAAAGAAACCCCATCGCTCATAGTAACATCTACCCGGGATTGTCCATTTACTGCCACTTCTTTCTCGTCAAACCCAACAAAACTGAAAACCAGGGTAGCGTTATCGCTAACTTCGATGGTGTACAATCCGTCAAAGTCTGTAGTAGTACCGTTAGAAGTGCCTTTTTCAAAAACATTCACACCGGGGAGTGGGTTACCCGAATTATCTGTAACCAGTCCAGTTACCTCCTGTGCGACCAGGAATCCGGGCATTGCACAAAGGGCAATAAAAAGTAAAATTCTTGTCATATTAAATAGTTTTAAGTTTAATTAGTTACAGCAATATAGCTAATCACAAGTAAAACCTGAAAATTTCATAAAGACTTTATGATTTCCTTTTTTGAAGAAATTTTATTTGAAGAGTCATTTATTTTATAAAATCGAACCAAAAGAATACCAGCTTTTGCGTAGAATTGAATTGGGAAATTCTAATTTATTAACCTCCATTTTTCAGTTCAATTTTTGCCAATGGCGTGGCAGATGAATAAATCATTTAAGCGATTTGCGCTTAGTATAAAATTCTCGATTCTAATACCTATCTTTGCAGCCGCAAAAACAAAGCATCTAAATTAAAGTATATGAAAGCTGGAATCGTAGGACTACCTAATGTTGGAAAATCAACTCTTTTTAATTGTTTGAGTAATGCCAAAGCCCAAAGTGCGAATTTTCCTTTTTGTACTATTGAGCCAAATATTGGAGTGGTAAATGTTCCCGATCCCCGTTTACTTAAATTAGAAGAGCTTGTAAACCCTGAACGAGTTATCCCTGCTACGGTAGAGATCGTTGATATTGCAGGTCTTGTTAAAGGTGCCAGCAAAGGAGAAGGTTTGGGGAATCAGTTTCTTGGAAATATTAGGGAAACCGATGCGATTCTTCACGTACTAAGATGTTTTGAGGATGATAATATTGTGCATGTTGATGGTTCTATCGATCCAATTAGAGATAAGGAAACCATTGATATGGAATTGCAGTTGAAAGATCTTGAAACTGCTGAGAAAAAACTTGACAAGGTGAAGCGTGCTGCTAAGACCGGTAATAAGGAAGCTCAGAAAGAAGAAGCTGCTTTATTGAAAGTTAAAGCAGGGTTGGAAGCCGGTAAATCTGTTCGTGCCATCACACTTACCGATGATGAAAGAGCAGAATTTATAGTGCCACTTCAATTTATTACAGATAAACCTGTAATGTATGTTTGTAACGTAGATGAGGGAGCTGCAGTAGATGGGAATGAGCATGTTGAGAGAGTACGCGAAGCCGTGAAGGATGAAAATGCTGAGGTTCTTGTGCTTGCTGTTGGAACGGAAGCTGATATTACTGAATTGGAAGATTTCGAAGAAAGACAAATGTTCCTTCAGGATATTGGACTTGATGAGCCGGGATCGGCTAAATTGATTCGCGGAGCATATCAGTTATTAGATCTTCAAACCTATTTTACTGCCGGAGTTAAGGAAGTAAGAGCCTGGACCATTCCGGTAGGAGCTTCTGCTCCTCAGGCTGCAGGGGTTATTCATACCGACTTTGAAAAAGGATTTATCCGGGCTGAGGTTATTGCTTACGATGACTATGTGAGTTTTGGAAGTGAAGCCAAGGTAAAGGAAGCCGGTAAGATGCGTGTGGAAGGAAAAGAATACATTGTCAAGGATGGGGATGTAATGCATTTCCGTTTTAACGTTTAAGTCTGTAAAAATATAAGTGCTAATTGGAAAATTTCGGTCTGGTAATTCCTAAAGGAAGCCAGATCGGGAATAATTATCTCTCTGATTTTCAGGTTGTTTTCTGTGAAAAGTACTTAATTAACATTACATCTAAAATCTTTGTTAATTACTTTAAGGCTGAAGTGTTTCAGTTTTTTAGGTATTGCCTTATATTTAGGCCGTAACTCCATGACTACTTATGAGCGAGAATACTAAATATACCGAAGATAATATTCGGTCGTTAGACTGGAAGGAGCATATTCGTATGCGTCCCGGGATGTATATCGGGAAGCTCGGTGATGGATCCAGTCAGGACGATGGAATTTATATCCTTTTAAAGGAAGTTATAGATAACAGTATAGATGAGTTCGTAATGGGCGCAGGGAAAACCATCGAGATTTCTGTGCAGAACCAGCGGGTCATTGTTCGTGATTTTGGTAGAGGAATTCCTCTTGGAAAAGTTGTAGATGTTGTTTCCAAGATGAATACCGGTGGTAAATACGACACCCGGGCCTTTAAAAAATCTGTAGGTTTAAACGGGGTGGGTACCAAAGCGGTTAATGCCTTATCCTCATATTTTCGTGTTGAATCTTCCCGTGATGGAAAAAGTCACGCTGCAGAATTCGAAAAAGGAGAATTACAGGATGAAGAACACCTGGAAGAAACTTCTAGAAGAAGAGGTACAAAAATCACCTTTATACCAGATGAGGCTATTTTCAAGAACTATAAATTCAGAAATGAATATATAGAGAAAATGCTGAAGAACTATGTATACCTGAATCCGGGATTGACCATAGTTTTTAATGGAGAAAAATTTTATTCAGAAAATGGTTTAAAAGATCTTCTTGGAGATAGTATTCATGAAGATGATATGCTATATCCAATCGTTCATTTACGAGGTGAAGATATAGAAGTTGCCATTACTCACAGTAAATCTCAATATAGCGAAGAATACCACTCTTTTGTAAATGGTCAAAATACTTCCCAGGGAGGAACCCATCTTGCGGCCTTCCGTGAAGCGGTCGTAAAAACCGTAAGAGAATATTATGGTAAGAATTACGAAGCCAGTGATATAAGAAAATCCATTGTTGCTGCTATTAGCATCAAGGTTATGGAACCGGTATTCGAGAGTCAGACAAAAACCAAGCTTGGTTCCACAGATATGGGTGGGAAATTACCAACCGTACGAACCTATATCAATGATTTTGTAAAAAAATATCTCGACAATTATTTACATAAGAATCCGGAAACTGCTGAAAATCTTCAAAGAAAGATCCTTCAGGCAGAAAGAGAACGAAAAGACCTTTCCGGAATTCGAAAACTTGCCAAAGACAGAGCTAAAAAAGCAAGTCTTCATAACAAAAAACTAAGGGATTGCCGTGTTCATCTTGGAGATAGCAAACATGAGCGCTGCCTGGAAACAACCCTGTTTATAACGGAGGGAGATTCGGCAAGTGGATCTATTACCAAGAGTAGAGATGTAGTGACTCAGGCTGTTTTCAGCTTAAAGGGAAAACCTTTGAACAGTTATGGTCTTTCTAAAAAGATCGTATACGAAAATGAGGAATTTAACCTGCTACAGGCTGCCCTGAATATAGAAGAGTCTCTTGAAGATCTAAGATATCATAATATCGTGATCGCTACAGATGCCGATGTGGATGGGATGCATATTCGCTTACTGCTAATTACCTTTTTCCTGCAGTTCTTTCCTGAACTAATCAAGGAAAACCATTTATACATCTTGCAAACTCCGTTGTTCCGCGTTAGAAATAAAAAGGAAACCATTTACTGTTATAGTGAAATGGAGCGGAGACAGGCAATTGAAAAACTTTCAGGTAAACCTGAAATAACCCGATTTAAGGGACTTGGTGAGATTTCTCCGGATGAATTTGTACATTTTATTGGAGAAAACATTCGATTGGATCCTGTAATGTTGGATAAGGACAAATCCATTGAAGAAATGCTGAGTTTTTATATGGGTAAAAACACACCGGACCGTCAGGAATTTATTATTGATAATCTAAAAGTAGAACTGGATCTGGTCGAAGACCTTGGAATATGAGATTTACCAATAGAAATGAAGTTAAGGTAATTTCCTCCATCTATATCGTCCTGGTTGCGGTATTTGTCACTAATGTATTTGTGAATATCGAGATCATGGCTTCCAGCTCTGAACAGGAAATAGGTTTCAGTCATTTCCTGCCTAATATCATCACTTTATTACTGGGACTTTATGTGCACAGAATAGGTCAGGCTTTTGACTTTGACAGTGATGGTGAAACCCTGAACTTCAAGAATAATGGTGTATTTTTCTCAAAATTTATGGAATACCGCGTAAAGAAGGCGGAATTCCCCAAGCGTAAATTGGGAAAGTTCAGATTTGTGGATTATGGTATTTATTCTGCCCTTACTATATATATTAGTTCCCGAAGAAAAAAGGGCTTTAGAAAATATACTTTTAATACAACATTTTTAACCCGAAAAAAGAAAAGTGGAATGGTAGATTCTTTAAATAAAGTTTTAGAAACCACTCCTAAAGTTACTGCCTAATGGAAGAAAACCAAGAAGGAGCTCAGGACGAGCAGTTGGAAAATAAAGAAGAATTAATAAAGGTGACCGGGATGTATAAAGACTGGTTCCTCGATTATGCTTCATACGTGATCCTGGAACGGGCGGTCCCTGCAATTGAAGACGGATTTAAACCCGTTCAAAGGCGTATTATGCATTCCATGAAAGACCTTGATGATGGTCGTTACAATAAAGTGGCGAACATCGTGGGGCATACCATGCAATACCATCCTCATGGGGATGCCAGTATTGGGGATGCCATGGTCCAAATTGGTCAAAAAGATATTTTAATAGATACTCAGGGTAACTGGGGGAACATACTTACCGGAGACAGGGCGGCTGCGCCTCGATATATCGAAGCCAGACTTTCAAAATTTGCTCTGGAAGTACTTTTTAGTCCTAAGTTAACCGAATGGCAACTGTCTTATGATGGAAGGAAAAAGGAGCCGGTTAATCTGCCTGTTAAATTCCCAATGCTTCTGGCACAGGGAGCAGAAGGGATTGCGGTAGGCTTATCCACAAGATTTCTTCCTCATAACTTCAACGAATTAATAGATGCCTCTATTCTGCATTTAAGGGGGAAGAGTTTTAAACTGTTCCCGGATTTTCCTACGGGAGGAGTGGCAGATGTTTCTAACTACAATGATGGGAAAAGAGGTGGTCGTGTAAGGATTAGAGCCAAGATTAATCAGCTGGATAAAAATACGCTGGTAATCAATGAGATCCCTTATGGAACAAATACTTCAAGTTTAATAGATTCTATATTAAAGGCGAATGAAAAAGGGAAGATCAAGATCAAGAAGATCGAAGATAATACCGCCGCCCAGGTAGAGATACTTATTCATTTACCAAGTAACATCTCTCCAGATAAAACAATTGATGCCCTGTTTGCCTTTACTCAGTGTGAAAATTCACTGGCACCGTTAGGATGTGTGATCATTGATCATAAACCCATATTTTTAGGAGTTTCAGAAGTTTTACGCAGGTCTACAGACCATACGCTTCACCTGCTGAAAAGGGAGCTGGAGATCAAACTGGACGAACTTGAAGAGCAATGGCATTTTGCATCCCTGGAAAGAATTTTTATTGAAAACAGGATCTACCGGGATATAGAAGAGGAAGAAACCTGGGATGGAGTGATCCAGGCTATCGATAAAGGATTAAAGCCGTATACTCAGCATCTAAAAAGAGAGGTGACCGAGGAGGATATTGTAAGACTTACCGAAATCAGGATTAAACGGATTTCAAAATTTGATATAGACAAGGCTCAACAAAAGATCGATGCTTTAGAAGGTGAGATCGCTCAGGTTAAACATCATCTGGACAATATAGTAGATTTCGCTGTAGATTATTTTAAAAAGCTGAAGAAAGATTACGGTACCGGAAGGGAACGTAAAACGGAATTAAGATTATTCGAGGACATCGAAGCGACAAAAGTTGTAATTCGAAATACCAAACTCTATGTAAACAGAGCGGAAGGTTTTGTTGGAACCGCACTGAAGAAAGAGGAATATGTGACAGATTGTTCAGATATTGATGATGTGATTTGTTTTACCGCTGAAGGTAAAATGATGGTTACCAAAGTAGATTCCAAGACATTTATTGGTAAAGATATCATTCATGTCGCCATCTTTAAGAAAAAGGATAAGCGAACCATTTACAATATGGTTTACCGTGATGGAAAAGCGGGGAAAGCTTATGTAAAAAGGTTTGCCGTTACTTCTATTACCAGAGACAGGGAATATGACCTGTGTCAGGGGAAGAAGGATTCCAAAGTGCTATATTTTTCAGCCAATCCTAATGGGGAAGCAGAAGTGATAACTATATTCCTAAGGCAGGTGGGAAGTATAAGAAAAGTAAAATTCGATCTGGATTTTGCAGATGTACTTATCAAAGGCCGGAATGTAAAAGGAAACATTGCAACCAAATATTCTGTAAAAAGAATAGAGTTGAAGGAAGAAGGAGTTTCCACTTTGAAACCAAGACGAATCTGGTTCGATGATACGGTAAAAAGGCTGAATGTCGATGAACGTGGAGAGCTATTAGGAGAATTCAAGGGAGAAGACAGGCTTTTAATTGTAACTCAGGATGGTGTTGTTAAAACTATTAAGCCTGAATTAACCACAAGGTTTGACGAGGAGATCGTTATTCTGGAAAAATGGGTAAAAGATAAACCGATTACGGCAATCTATTGGGAACCGGAAAAGGAACGTTATTATGTAAAGCGTTTCCTTATTGAACATCCTGATAAGGAGGAGAAATTTATAAGTGAACATGAGGAATCCTTCCTTGAAATAGTTTCCACAGATTATTATCCAATGGCCGAAATTGTATATACCAAGCCAAAAGGGAAAGAGAGAAGAGAGAATGAGGAAATAAACCTTGAGGAGTTTATCGCTATAAAGGGAATAAAAGCTTTAGGAAACCAATTAACTTCAGAAAAGGTGAATCAAATTAATCTTCTGGATCCTATTTCTTACGAAGGGCAGAACGATGCATCTGAAGAAGATGATCAGGAATCTGAAGGCAAAGATGTTAATGCAGAAGGTATTCAGCCTGAAACATTTAAAACCAAGGATAGCGGGACAGGAAAAGAAAGTCAACCATCATTATTTGACGAGTAATGGGAATATTTAAAGAATTCAAGGAGTTTGCCGTAAAAGGCAATATGATAGACATGGCAGTAGGTATCATCATTGGTACTGCCTTTAATAAAGTTGTAGATGTTCTGGTAAAACAGGTCATCATGCCGCCCTTAAGTATGCTTACTGATGGTGTAAACTATGCCGACAGGAAGTTTATTTTAAAAGAACAAATTGGGGAAAAGGGTGTTCCCGGATTCGAAGAAGAAGTATCCATAGGTTATGGATTATTAATTGAAACTCTGGTGGATTTCCTTGTGATAGGATTTGTGGTATTTCTGGTGGTTAAATTTATGAACCGCTTCAGGAACAGAGCACAGGATCCTAAAGATAAAGCGGTGGTAACACCAAAAGATATTGAGCTTCTTTCCAATTTAAATGATCTTATGCAAGAGCAGAATAAACTTTTACGAGAAAAGAAGTTATAAGGTATTACTGTACGCGTGCAACCTGTCCGCGTGCTTTTTTTGATTCTCCCACACGCCCATATTCAAAAGTATAGCCATTTTTTGTGGTGGTAAGTATTTTGATATGAATTGGCTTCTCTTCAGCCATATTCTTAGGGTTCTTATTCTTTAATATATATTCACAGTCATTGATCCATCTTACAAAAGATGTGTCTGTAGATCCTTTGTATTGCTCTATTTCAATACTGTCATTTCGTATAAACCTGGATTTTTCCAAATTCCCGTTAATATAGGTTTCGAACTCAAAAGTTCCGGTTTTAAAATCGGTACAGTTCCTTTCTGCATTAAAACACGATAAACAGAAAGGTAATAGCAGTAGAAGTAAATATTTGCGCATGCTGCAAATTTATCTAATTTTCGAAGGCTTCAAAACTACCATCGGTATAAAAGATAACAATTCGCTGAATGTCTTTTCCTTTGCCTTTTTTAAAATCCGGAATGCCGGAAACAGTTTGTGGCGGATTATTATGTTGAATTTTTTCGTCGGGAACGTTCTGCGATGAAACTGGTTTTCCCTGAGGCAAATTTTTATTTTCAATAAGAGGCGAAGTAGAAGAGGCAGGAAATTCTCCTTTACCATTTAGCAACCAGTATAATTCTACCTCGGGAAAATTCTTTACCACTTTCATTACAAAGTCCAGACTTGGTTTATTTCTTCCACTTAGAATATGGGAAATAGAGGATCGCCCCACTTCAATTTTATCAGCGAATGAGGCGGCAGAAAGATCATAATATTTCAGGATTTTCCCCAGTCTGGAAGCGAACTTATCTGTGTTTACCATTGTAACATCTACTTGTTTAAAACCTATGTTACAAATGTAAATAATTAAATCGAGTATAACTGATTTCATGTGTAAACTTATTTATTTAGCACAAACAATCACTTTACTTAAACCAGTCTAAATGTCTAAAAAAGAATAGGTTAAAGAGTAAAAACAATTCAATAGGATATATTCCAAGAATGCGTGTTTATTGAGGGGAAGGTCTGTTTACAATTGTGTAGTCCAGAATAACTTTAGACTGTTTACAATTGTAAAATTTACATTGTTTAATTTTGTAAACATGAATATTGATGTATTAGAAAAATGGTTTGAATCCCGGCCTTATTCGGGAATTAAATATGAAGGAATATCCGGCAGGTATCTAGCTAATGATCATCTTCAAAAAGCTCTTGAAGATTTTGGTTCGGCTTATAATTCTGAAATAGTGGGAAGCTCTGTTCATGATATTCCTATTTACAGATTAAAGATTGGGGAAGGAAAAATTAAGATCCTTGCCTGGTCTCAGATGCATGGAAATGAATCAACGACCACGAAAGCTGTTCTGGATCTTCTAAATGCTTTTAATATCACCAGAGAAGATTCTTTGGTCAACGAAATCTTAAACAGCTGCACCATTTATATAATTCCTGTCTTAAATCCTGATGGAGCAAAAGCTTACACAAGGGTTAATGCGAATGGAATTGATCTAAACCGCGATATGCAGGATCTTTCTCAACCGGAAAGCAGGTTGTTAATGGAGCAGTATAACCTCATCCAGCCAGATTATTGTTTGAATTTGCATGATCAAAGAACAATATTTAGCACGGGCAATGATAGAAGATCAGCTGTACTGTCCTTTTTAACGCCTTCCCGGGATAAAGAGCGATCAATTGATGAATCCCGCAAAAAAAGCATGGCACTGGTTGCAGGAATGGCAAAAACTCTTGTAGCAGAACTTCCTGGTTGTATAGGAAAGTATGATGATGGTTTTAATATCAACTGTGCGGGGGATACTTTTCAAAGTCTTGGCACGCCCACCATATTATTTGAGGCAGGTCATTATCCCGAAGATTATGAGCGGGAGATTACACGAAAATATGTTTTCAAGTCTTTAATGGCATGTTTATATCAAATTGCCACAGGTCGTACAGGAGATTTTTCAGAATATTTCGAAATTCCTGAAAATAGAAAGTTGTTTAACGATGTAGTTGTTCGGGATGTGGTAATTGATGGAGAAAAATGTGACTTTTCTATTCAGTTTAAAGAGACCTTAAAAAAGGATCAAATCGATATGGTCCCTGTGATTGAAAAAATAGCACCGAAAATTGAAAATTATGGACATTATGAAATCGATGGAAAAGGAGGGATTTTAAATTTACCTGATTCATCTCCAATTATCGAAAACGTTATAGTTAATAAAATTCTCATAAATAATGAAGAATTAGAGTTTAAACGCCAATAATTATCGAATTAATTATCAATAATTCAACGATTTTGTATTAATTTTGAAGTTCATTAAAAATAGAACTTTAAGATGGCCAAGTTTAAATTAGACGAAACAGACCACCAGATTCTTGACATGCTTATCGAGAATACACGTACTCCTTTCACTGATATTGCAAAAAAACTTCTAATTTCAGCAGGAACCGTGCATGTAAGAGTAAAGAAAATGGAAGAAGCGGGGATCATTATTGGATCATCACTAACTCTTGATTATAAAAAACTCGGTTATGCTTTTATCGCATATGTTGGAGTTTTTCTTAAAAATACGTCGCAAACAAAATTCGTTTTAGAAAGGATCAATGAAATACCATTTGTTACTGTAGCTCATGTAACTACAGGTAAATTCAATGTGTTTTGTAAGATTCGTGCGAAAAACACTCAGCATGCCAAGGAAATTATTTTCCAGCTGGATGATATTGAAGGAGTTTACAGAACGGAGACTATGATTTCTCTTGAGGAAAGTATCAACGATAAAAAGCGTTTGATGCATTCCATTTTTAAAGACATGTAAACAGTCCTAAACTTTCATTAAAAATTACCCTTTAGGCTGTTATGTTTAAAGGGTTTTTTTATATTTCTAAATCACTTCACTAAATTATTATCGTCATGCATAGGGAACCAAGGTTAGATAGATTCAATGATAATGTTCTGGCAAAATACCAGGTATACAATAGTATATTTCTTACGCTTCCATATGATGAGATTCAGAAGACAGGGGCTTTATTACCCTTATTTCAGGATATCTGCGAAAAAGGATTCAAAGAGAACAAGAATCCTTCAGAAATTGTAGAAAGATTTTTCAATAAATATGAAGATGGACATTCTGAAGATGACAGGAACAATTTGTTGTTCAGGTTCATTCAGTATATAGAAAGACAGGTTGTACTATTTGATGCAATAGAAGATGCTTCGTTCCCAATAGTCAATAATATGGATGGAAGGGGAACGCTTCGAAATGTGAAGGAGGAAGCGGAAGCCAAGCAGAAAGTAAAAGAGCTAAAGGAATATTTGAAGCGATTTAAAGTAAGACCTACTCTAACTGCGCATCCCACACAATTTTACCCGGGAACTGTGCTTGGGATTATTACAGATCTGGACAATGCAATTCAAAAGAATGATCTGGTAAAAATCAAGGCATTGCTTGCGCAATTGGGTAAAACACCATTCTTTAAAAAGGAAAAACCTACTCCTTATGACGAGGCGGTTAGCTTGATCTGGTATTTTGAAAATGTTTTCTATCAAAGCGCGAGTAAAATCCATAACTACATTCAGCAAAATATATTCGATGGAGAAGATGTAGGGAATCAGGTTATAAATCTTGGTTTTTGGCCGGGAGGTGACCGGGATGGGAATCCATTCGTGACTACAGAGATCACACTTAGGGTGGCTAAAAGACTTCGAAGAACCATTTTACTTAATTATTACCGTGACATTAGAGAGCTTAAGCGCAGACTCACTTTTAGAGGTGTTCATGAACTTATGAATGAAATGGAAAAGGGGCTTTATGACTCTGCAGTTTCAGGTACCGGAGATATTAAACTATCGCTTGAAGATTTTATCTCTAAGTTAAATCAGATCAAGGAGATAGTGATGACTAAACATCAGTCTTTGTTCGTGGACGAAATTGATGATATGCTGAATAAGGTGAATCTTTTCGGGTACCATTTTGCCACCCTGGACATTCGTCAGGATGCTGGTATTCACAATGAGGTTTTAGAAGAGATCATGCAAACTAAGCCTGATTTACTTCCTTCGAATTATGCTGAATTAAATGAAGAAGAACAGGTTAAAGTTTTAACCGGTTTAAACGCAAAGATCGATCCTGAAGATTTTGAAGAAGGCATGGCAAAATCCACTTTATCTTCAATTTATGCCATGCAGGAGATTCAGAAGAAAAGTGGTGAACCTGGTGCGAATAGATACATTATAAGTAACTGTGGTAGTATACAGGGAGTGCTTCAGCCATTTGCATATTTAAGATTATGCGGCTGGGAAGAACCAAGCGTGGATGTGATCCCGCTTTTTGAAACGGTTCCCGACCTCCAAAGTGCTCATGTTGTCATGAAAAAACTTTATACCAATCCTGTTTATAAGGAACATCTGGAGCGAAGAGGAAATAAACAAACCATCATGCTTGGTTTTAGTGACGGGACGAAAGATGGCGGATATTTAATGGCTAACTGGAGTATTTATAAAGCGAAAGAAGAACTAACCAAGATCTCCAGGGAATATGGGATCAAAGTAGTATTTTTTGATGGACGAGGAGGACCACCGGCTCGTGGAGGTGGGAAAACTCACCAATTCTATGCTTCTTTGGGACCAACCATTGAGAATGAAGAGATCCAGTTAACCGTACAGGGGCAAACTATTAGTTCCAATTTTGGAACAAAGGATTCGTGTACTTATAACTTGGAACAACTACTTAGTTCCGGGGTTTCCAATGAGATTTTTAGTAATGGTAAAAATTTGCTTAGCGATAAAGCAAGGCAGACTATGAATGAGCTGGCAGACATTAGCTACGAGACTTATAGCAATTTTAAAAAACACCCCAGATTCATTCCTTATTTGGAAAAAATGAGTACGCTTAAATATTACGCGAAAACAAATATTGGAAGCAGGCCTTCAAAAAGAAACAAATCGGCAGAACTAAACTTATCCGATCTTAGGGCTATTCCTTTTGTGGGAAGCTGGAGCCAGTTAAAACAAAATGTCCCTGGATTCTTTGGAGTGGGAACCGCTATGGAAAAACTGGATAAAGCCGGTAGATTTGATGAAGTAAAGGAGTTTTATGAGCATTCTGAATTCTTTAAAACACTGCTGGAAAACAGTATGATGAGTCTTACCAAGTCTTTCTTTCCTTTAACTGCTTATATGAAGGATGATGAGGAATTTGGAGAATTCTGGCAGGTGATCCATGATGAATTTATCAGGACCAAAGCCATGTTATTGAAAGTTACGGGATATGATAGTTTGATGGAAAATCAGCCTGCAGGGAAAGCATCCATCCAGGCGAGGGAGCGAATTGTTTTACCATTATTGACCATCCAGCAACATGCCTTAAGAATGGTTCAGGAGTTAAGTAAAGATCCTGAAAAGAATAAAGAAAAGATCGAGATCTATGAAAAGATGGTGACCAGATCTTTATATGGAAATATTAACGCAAGTAGAAACTCAGCTTAAATGAAGAAGTCTGAATTAGTAAAAGGTGAAATCGGTGATTTTTATTGGGGTTACATAGACAAGATCCCGGCAGATGCAGAACTGGTATCAACTTTAAAAAAGAATACCGCTGAATTTGTTGAATTTTTAAAAACCATTCCTAAGGAAAAGTGGACTTATCGGTATGCAGCGGGAAAATGGGATATATTGGAAATGGTTCAGCATATTATAGATACAGAAAGGATCTTCCAATACAGGGCTCTAAGTTTTGCACGAAACGAAAACGGGGCATTACCCGGTTTTGATCATGACACGTATGTACTGAACAGTGGTGCTGAAAACCGTACACCAGTAGACCTGATCCATGAGTTTGAGATTGTTAGGGAATCTGCAATACTTCTGTTCAAAAGCATGACCAATTCCATGCTTACCAATACAGGGAATATGAATGATATGAAGGCGTCTGCCCGGGCTATAGGTTTCATAATGCCTGGTCACGTGCTTCACCATATTTCGATTTTGAATCAATTTTATCTTTAATGTTTAAAAACATTAAAATATTTTTTAAGCTATTAAAGCGATCCTACGTAAGCTGGAATAAGAACGAACCTTATGCCAGAAGTGCGACCATTGCCTATTACGCGCTTTTTTCTCTGCCTTCTCTTCTAATAATAGTAGTTAGTATTGCCGGTTATTTTTTTGGCAGGGAGGCCGTACAGGGGCGAATGACCAGTGAATTTGAGCGGTTTATAGGAGCAGATACTGCTTCTGCCATAGAATCTATGGTAGAGAATGCTGCACTTTCACAGGACTCAACCTGGGCGGTGATCTTTGGATTATCAATGCTAATATTTGGTGCTACAGGAGTATTTTTTCAGCTTAAACTGGCGATGAATAATATTTGGAATGTCGCGGCCAAAAGAAGCAATTTGCTAAGATTAATTTTAGACCGGGTTATTTCTCTCGGGATGATCCTGGTTATTGGTTTGCTGTTACTAATAGCTCTGGTGGTTTCAGCAATTGTAAACCTTATTGCAGACCGTGTTCAGCAGATATTTCCCGATATAACAGAATTTATTCTGAAACTTTTGAACGTAGGGATTACCTTTTTCTTTATTACCACCTTATTTGCAATGATCTTTAAACTTCTGCCGGATATAAAGATCAGGTTGAGAACTACCTATACCGGTGCCGCCTTAACGACCGTTTTGTTTTTAATAGGAGAGTTCCTAATCAGTTTTTATTTTGGCCAAAGTGACCCAGGCTCCGTTTACGGAGGAGCTTCTTCTGTAGTTCTAATTTTACTATGGGTTTATTATACCTGTTTAATTCTATTTTTTGGAGCTGAATTTACGGTGCAATATGCCTTGCTGAAAAAAGAGAAGGTGGAGCCCAACAGATTTGGTGAGCCAGCAATCTATCAGGAAATGAAAAAGCTTGAAGACCGCAAGATTCAGCTTAAGGAAGAAAAGAAAATAGTAGACCGTCTTAAATCCCATCTGGATTATTTCGAACAGAACTCCAAATCCCCCGAAAATTAACAGGTTTAGAAAAGGTTTAACTTTCTTCGTTTTAGATTTAATAGGGTCTTAATAGAGATTACTTTCTTCATCCGGTATATTTGGGTGAACTAAAAAATTAAACTTTATTATGGAAAAGAGAATTGCAATTTTAGCTACTAATGGTTTTGAAGAAATCGAATTAGTATCTCCAAAAGATGCAATGGAGAAAGAAGGATTTAAAGTAGAAATAGTAAGTCTGGAAAAAGGGAAGATCAAGTCCTGGGATACTGATAACTGGGGGAAGGAATTTAATGTAGATAAAACCCTTGAGGAGGTTTCCGCAAAAGATTACGATGCTTTGGTTTTACCTGGCGGAGTTATAAATCCGGATAAACTAAGAAGAGAAGAATCCGCTCTTATTTTTGTTAGAGATTTCTTTAAACAAAGTAAACCGGTAGCAGCTATTTGTCACGCCGGATGGACTCTAATAAGTGCAGATGTGGTTAAAGGCAGAACGATGACTTCCTTTAACTCTATTAAGAAGGATCTGGAAAATGCAGGAGCGCTTTGGGTAGATAAAGAAGTTGTGGTAGATGAAGCCCTGGTAACCAGCAGAAATCCTGATGATTTAGAAGCTTTTAATTCTAAGGTAATTGAAGAGATTAAAGAAGGGAAGCATAAATTACAGCATGCATAATAATCAGATTATTAGTGAATAAAAAAAGGGACGCGATTGCGTCCCTTTTTTTATTTGTCTTCTTCCTCTTCAACGTCGTCATTCTTTTCAGGAATTTCAACGATTGGATCATTAAATTCTGAATCATCGTAATCATCTTCATCAAAATTGGCCATGGTATTTTCAAGCCGGGTACTTACTTTAACCAGGTAAACGGTATCTTCAGTTCGCACTTCTACCGCATCAACAGTTTCATTCTTCGCATTTTTGAAAGAGATGATTTGGTCATCGTCATAGCCATCGGGATACTTGTCCACAAGTAGACCTAGTATTTCCGGAGTCAGCTTTTTATAATCTACGATTATCCTTTTCATAGTGTGATTAGTTTATGCAAGT
>NZ_JBLVTL010000003.1:281172-283512 GCF_048285835.1 Christiangramia aquimixticola | reverse complement strand
GTGAGAATATATTATTTTTTAATGTACTATTAATCAAAGTTTTAAGTAGTGTGTAAAAGCTTTATTTATAAGCTCATTAGGAACCGTTACATCAATAACCGCTTCTCCAACATCCTGAAGTAGGACAAAATTTACATTTCCTCTTTCATTCTTCTTATCAAATCTCATCAATTCAATGATCTCCTCAATTTCCCCCGGCTCAAAATTTACTTTCCCGTATATATCAGTAATGATATCGCAAATTTCACTGAATTTTTCTGAAGGAAAAGATTTTAGCTCTCGGGATAAATATGTTTCCAGGATCATTCCAATGGCTATAGCTTCCCCGTGTAGCAATTTCTCTTTTTCAGGATTGGTGAGGCAGAATGATTCGATGGCATGACCAAGGGTGTGACCGTAATTTAGTTTTTTCCGAATGGATCGCTCATAAGGATCCTGTTTTACGATGTTGGCTTTAATATTTACCGACTCTTCTATGATCTTATCAAGGTCTGAATGGTCAAGCGACTTAAGATCAGATACCTTTTTCCAGTATTTTTCATCTGCGATAAGGCCGTGCTTTAAAATTTCAGCCAAGCCACTGCGCATTTCCTGGGGTGATAAAGTTTTTAAATAAACGGAATCAATTAAAACCATTTCGGGCTGAATTATAATTCCAACCTGGTTTTTTAAATTTCCTAAATCAACACCGGTTTTCCCGCCAACTGATGCATCTACCATGGAAAGTAGAGTAGTAGGAACATTTATAAACCGGATTCCTCTTTTAAAGGTGGCAGCTACAAACCCGCCAAGATCGGTAACCACTCCGCCACCAAGATTGATCATTAAACTTTTCCTGTCGGCATCCAGTTCAGATAGGGCGTTCCACACCCCGGAACAGGTCTCAATATTTTTATTTTCTTCTCCGGCCTCTATTTCAATTACCTCAATTGCAACATCGGTTTTTAGTTTTTGTAAAAAAGACGACAAGCAATTTACATGGGTATTGGAGTCCACCAGCACAAATATTTTAGAAGGCGTGGTTTCAGATATGAAATTATTCAGTTGTGTATATGATCCTTCGCCATAATAGACAGGATTTAAACTCTGTTTTTCTTCGTTCATTCTATTTGGAATTGTGCGTCCCGAAATTAAAGAGAAATTATGAAAATAATCGACTTCAATAATTATATTTGCCCGATTAACAGCGAGAAATGATTAGGAAAAAGATATTCAATAATACAAAATCGGCTTTCAAATTAAAGTCTAATACAGAACTGGACAGAGCGATATTTTTATTCAGTATGATGAATTATGCTCCTTTGGTAAAAGCCGGGACTGCACTTACTAAGATGTCCTTAAAACTACATTTACCTGTAGAAACGCTTATCAAAAAAACCATTTTTGAGCAATTTTGTGGCGGGGTGACCGAGGATGACTGTAAGCCTGTTACTAAGGAAATGTATGGTGAGAACCTGCATAGTATCCTGGATTACTCAGTAGAGGGTAAGGAAACCGAAGAGGAATTTGATGCAGCTATGCAAAAAAAGCTGAGCCTTATTGAATATGCTAATAATAGTGAAGACATCACCTTCGCCATGTTTAAGCCTACCGGAATTGGAAGATTTGAGATCTGGGAGAAGGTGAGTGAGAAACTCAGCCTTTCACCGGAGGAAAAGAAGGAATGGGGAAGAGTAAAGGTGAGAGTGGAAACTCTTTGTAAGAGAGCCTTTGAATTAGGTGTGAGATTGTATGCAGATGGTGAAGAAACCTGGATGCAGACTGCGGCTGATGATCTTATGGAAGAGATGATGAAAAAGTATAATAAGGATAAAGTTCTTATTTTTAATACGCTCCAATGTTACCGCTGGGATCGTCTGGAATACTTGAAACAATTACATGAAAGAGCCAAGCAGGAAGGCTTTAAAATTGGTGCAAAAATAGTTAGAGGTGCATATATGGAAAAGGAAAATGCCAGAGCGAAAAAGCTTGGATATCCTTCACCAATTTGTGAAAGCAAGGAAGCAACAGATGTTAATTTTAACTCTGTAATGTCTTATTGCTTAAACCATTTAGAAGATATCTCCGTTTTTATTGGAACTCATAATGAAGTTAGCAGTTATCTGGCTTTACAGATTATGGAAGATAAAAACATTGATAAGGAGGATAAAAGAATATGGTTTAGTCAGTTATACGGGATGAGTGATCATATTAGTTATAACCTGGCCAAAAAAGGATATAATGCCGTTAAACTGGTGCCATTTGGACCGGTAAGAGATGTGGTGCCTTATCTGCTACGTAGAGCTCAGGAAAATACTTCGGTAAAAGGTCAAACCGGTAGGGAATTATCATTACTGCGGG
>NZ_JBLVTL010000003.1:268764-281143 GCF_048285835.1 Christiangramia aquimixticola | reverse complement strand
TCAACTAAGCATCATCGAGAATAATATCTTATGCGCTGGTTAGCAAAACTTGTATTTTATAAAATTCTTGGCTGGAAACTTGAGAATAATTTTGATCCTGCCATAAAAAAATGTGTAGTTATCGTTGCTCCACATACCAGTTCCTATGATTTTTTAATTGGAATTCTGGTTAGGCAACTAATGGGATTACAGATAAATTTTATTGGAAAGAAAGAATTGTTTAAACCGCCTTTTGGTTTTTATTTCAGAATGGTGGGAGGAGCTCCAATTGACAGATCTGGGAATAAAAAGAAAGTTGATGCCATCGCGAAAGTATTTGAAGAGAAGGATGTTTTTAGATTAGCAATGTCGCCGGAAGGTACACGTCAAAAAACAACTACCTGGAAAACCGGTTTCTATTATATAGCGCTAAAAGCGAAAGTTCCCATCATTTTGGTTTCATTTGATTATGGGGTGAAAAAAGTAAAAATCTCCGGGGCTTTTCAGCCAACCGGAGATTTTGATAAAGATTATTCTAAGATCCTTAAATTCTACGATGGGGTAGAAGGTAAGATTCGCGAAAACTTTTAGTTTAGTCTTCTGTAGATTCCGGAGATTCCATAGTATGATATACGTTTTGTACATCATCATCCTCTTCCAGTCTTTCCAGTAATTTTTCCACATCTTCAGCCTGCTCTGCAGTAAGACTTTTTGTAACCTGCGGAATTCTTTCAAAGCCGGAAGATAAAATTTCAATTTCTCTGTTTTCCAGTTCTTTCTGAATAGCACCAAAATATTCAAAAGGAGCGTAGATATGAATTCCATCTTCATCTTCAAAAACCTCTTCTGCACCAAAATCGATCAATTCAAGCTCCAGTTCTTCCGGATCCTGACCTTCAGCATTAATTCTGAAATTACAGGTATGATCAAACATAAATTCTACAGATCCTGAAGTTCCCAGGTTCCCGTCACATTTATTAAAATGAGACCGAATGTTTGCCACTGTTCTGTTATTGTTATCTGTTGCAGTTTCTACAAGGATCGCGATTCCATGAGGAGCGTATCCTTCAAAAAGCACCACTTTATATTCACCCTGAGACTTATCTGAAGCACGTTTGATCGCGCGTTCGATATTGTCCTTTGGCATATTTACACTTTTCGCGTTCTGAATAACTGCACGTAACTTTGCATTGGTATCAGGATCTGGTCCGCCATCTTTAACGGCCATTACTATATCCTTCCCAATTCTTGTGAAAGCTTTGGCCATTGCCGACCAACGTTTCATTTTACGCGCTTTGCGAAATTCAAATGCTCTTCCCATTTTAAGATAAAAATTAGATTCGGGCAAAAATATAAAAAAAAGCTCCTAAATCACTTAATAATTCAGGAGCCCTGCAATTTTATTCCTATCCGCTGTTAATTGGATGCTTCTATGATATCCTCGATGGTTCGGGCTAATTTGAAATCCTTTTCGGTTACTCCATCAGCATCATGGGTGGAGAGAGAAATTTCCAGCTGGTTGTATACATTTCCCCAATTTGGATGATGTTGCTGAGCTTCAGCTTCAAAAGCAATTCGCGTCATCACAGTGAATGCTTCTTTAAAGTTCTCGAATTGAAACGAGGTATGAATGGCCTTTTTTGCATAGGTCCATCCGTCTAAATCTTTTAACTTATTCTCGATCTCCTGCTCACTTAATTTTTGCATAATGTCCGGATTTTATATTCCCTTAAAGTTAGACATTAAACCAGCAGTGGTGAAAAAATCAATTTTGGTTTAATAAAGTTTTAACAACTAAAGCTTAGTAGAGGCTTTAACTACTTGTTGAATGCTGATGTGAAGATTCTTTGGAAGTTTATTGTCCTTAGGAAGTACCGCTAAAAACCGATCATAATTGGAATCGTAAACATTTTTAAATAATGGGCTATCAAAACCTAAACCCTCACAAATATCCAGGATAAAATCTCTTTGGTGAACAAGGTCTGTGCTGCCAAGGTGAAAAACTCCCTGCCGGCTTCTGTTTATTATATAATGAACCTGCTGGGTAAGTTTCTGGATTTCGGTGGCGTTAATAACGACATTTGGAAATACTTCCAGGGGCTCACCAAGATCGATTACTGTTTTAATTTCCTTAATTCGAGGGGATCCTTTCCCAAAAACCATTGGTAATCTTAGAATATTGTACTGATGGTTGGGAAGTCGTAAAAGTGCATTTTCTATCTTGATCTTAAACCGGCCATAAACACTTTGACTTAAAGTTTTGTCATATTCGTAAGAAGGGTAGTTGGTGAAAGCATCAAATACATTGGCAGAACTTAGGAATATTAGCTTTTTATCGTATTTAAGTAAGTAGTTTATGATCGAAAAATGGGTTTCTACCTGCGCATCGAAACTTCCGCGAAGAGATGAAATTATTACATCCGGCCTTAAATTTTCCAGTAAGATCTCCACATTCTCATACTCCATATCAAAATGGTGGAACTGGTGATTACTTTCAAAAAAATCGTTGGCGGTATGATAGGTACCATGAGTATCAAAATAGGAGCATAGCTCTTTATATAGGGCATTGCCTATAAAGCCGCTAGCTCCTAAAATGAATATTCGTTTCAAATAATTTATCCTTTGTAAAAAGGCAGTTTTACTTGCGTTGCAGGTACTGCTTTTTTCCTGATCTGGATAAGGATCTTATTTCCAACACCAGCAATATCTGCAGGAACATATCCAAGCCCTATTCCTTTTTCAAGGGAAGGGGACATGGTACCTGAGGTTACAGTTCCAATTTTTTCTCCGGCCTCATTCACGATATCATAACCTTGTCTTGGTATTCCTCTTTCGTCAAGTACAAAAGCTACAAGCTTTCTTTCAGGTCCGTTTTCCTTTTGCTTTTTTAATTCTTCACTATTAATGAAGTCTTTAGTGAATTTGGTGATCCACCCTAAACCGGCTTCAATAGGAGAGGTTGTGTCATCTATATCATTTCCGTATAAACAATATCCCATCTCCAGTCTAAGGGTGTCCCTTGCTGCAAGACCAATTGGTTTGATTCCAAAATCCTTCCCGGCTTCCATTACCGCATCCCAGATCTGTTCTGCATCCTCGTTTTTAAAATAGATTTCAAAACCACCGCTTCCGGTATAACCTGTTGCAGATACGATCACTTTATCAACCCCCGCAAATTCTCCAACTTCAAAAGTATAGAACTTCATATTGGTCAGGTCGATCTCAGTCAAGGATTGCATGGCTTCAGCAGCTTTTGGTCCCTGAATGGCCAGCAATGACATTTCATCACTCATGTCCCGCATGGTAGCATCCATTGTGTTATGCTGAGAGATCCAGTTCCAGTCTTTGTCAATATTAGAAGCATTTACTACCAGTAAATATTTCTCTTCCTCAATTCTATATATAATAAGGTCATCAACAATTCCGCCTTGATCATTAGGCATGCAGGAATACTGAGCTTTTCCATTGGTAAGTTTAGAAGCATCGTTAGAGCTGATCTTCTGAATTAATTCCAGAGCATTTTCTCCTGAAATTAAAAATTCACCCATATGGGAAACATCAAAAACACCAAGGTCTTTGCGTACTGTTTCATGTTCAATGTTTACTCCTTCATAGGAAACCGGCATGTTAAATCCGGCGAATGGAACCATTTTAGCATTCAGTTCTTTATGTTTTGCAGACAGGGCTACTTCTTTCATTATTTTTAAAAATTTGCCCAAATTTATTCAATTCAGAAAGAATACAATATTAAATCCGCCATTTTATCTGTTTATATTTAAAACCGGCTAATAACATTATATTTGATAGACATCAAAAATTGCTTTTCATGAAAATACTTAGTGCTAAACAATTATCTGAAGCAGATAAGTATAGCATCCAAAAAGAGAATATAACTTCTGTTGAATTAATGGAACGAGCCGCAACTCTTGTTTTTGAAGAAATTCATAAACGTTTGCAGGGCGCACCTATTCCAATTAAGATCTTTTGTGGAATTGGTAATAATGGAGGTGATGGCCTGGTTATAGCACGCCACCTGATTCAGCATGGTTATGAAGTAACTACCTATGTGGTGAATTACAGCGATAAAAGGTCTGAAGACTTTTTGACTAATTATGAGAAATTAAAGGATATCACTAATAACTGGCCACAGTTGATCAAAAATGAAGACAGCTTTCCAGATATTCAAACAGGTGACTTTGTTATTGACGCAATGTTCGGGATTGGGTTGAACCGACCCCTGGAAAACTGGGTGGGTAAACTTGTAGAATATATTAATGCATCTCAGGCTTTTACCCTGGCCATAGATATGCCCAGTGGATTATTTACAGATAAAGGTCCGGAAAAGAATAGTGCGATTATTGAAGCTGATTATACCCTGAGTTTCCAGGCGCCAAAACTGGTGTTTTTCTTGCCGGAAACGATGGATTATATAGGCGAGTTGCAATTACTTGATATTGGTTTAGACCGGGAATTTCTCGCAAAGTTAGAATCAGATATTTATCTAATTGGGAAAGAAGAAGCGGCCAGCTTATATAAAACGAGAAAGAAGAATTCGCATAAAGGAGACTATGGAAGAGTTTTAATTGCCGGTGGCAGCTACGGAAAAATGGGAAGCGTGCAACTTACGGCTAAAGCTGCTTTGCGCGCAGGAACGGGATTATGCAGCTTATACATTCCAAAAATTGGATATCAAATTATCCAGACGGCTTTACCCGAAGCAATGGTTATAACAGATAATGAGGAAGATTTGATCACCTCGATTCCTGCCGATTTTGATGCTGATGTATTTTGTTTTGGAATGGGCGCCGGGACTGATAGGAAAACGGTAACTGCTTTTAGACAATTTTTAAGTGAGGTGAAAACGCCTATTTTGGTGGATGCTGATGGTATCAATATACTTTCTGAAAATAAAGATATGTTAGACTTACTTCCGGAAGGCTCAGTTTTAACACCGCATCCCGGAGAATTAAAAAGATTGATAGGAGAGTGGAAAGATAATTTTGAAAAACTTGAAAAAACCAGAGAATTAAGTGAAAAATATAAAGTGATTGTTGTGATTAAAGGTGCGCATACTTTTATAGTGAATGGTAAGGAAGTTTTCATTAATACTTCCGGAAACCCCGGAATGGCTACCGCAGGTAGCGGGGACGTTCTTTCCGGCATTATTACGTCCTTGATGGGGCAACAATATAACAATGTTGCTGCCGCTGTTTTGGGAGTATACCTCCATGGCGCCAGTGGCGATATTGCGGTTAGAGAATTAGGTTATGAAAGTTTGCTGGCAGGAGATATTGCAGATCATATAGGCAGAGCAATTATGGAATTATTTAATGGAGAATCCATTGATAAGCGCTAAAAATTAAGAATTGTTTAAAAATTTATAGAATATTCACTGAAATATTTGGTTTCTTATAACCGAAGTAAGATTTTTGCCTTCCAAAAATTTTCTACATAATGGAGTATCACTATATAAGCTCAGCAGTTCTGGACCTGGAGGTCATTGACGATATAATTAGGAACAATAAAAAACTGGCATTAAGTGATGAATCCAGGGTGAACATTGAGAAATCCCGAAAATACCTCAATAACAAAATAAAGAATAGTACTGCTCCTGTTTATGGAATTAATACCGGTTTTGGAGCACTTTGTAACGTAAAGATAACACCGGAAAAACTTACCGAGTTACAGGAAAATCTGGTTCGTTCTCATGCCTGCGGAACCGGGGATAAGGTTTCAAAACCTATTATAAGACTAATGCTGTTGCTTAAGATACAGTCTTTAAGCTACGGAAATTCAGGAATTGCTCTTGAAACTGTCGAAAGATTGATCAAGCTTTTTAATAATGATCTACTGCCGGTAATTTATGAACAAGGATCGCTTGGGGCATCTGGTGATCTTGCACCACTGGCGCATCTTTCCCTTCCGCTTATTGGAGATGGAGAAATATGGGATGGTGAAGGAATTATTACAGGTGAACAGTTGCTGAATAAAATGGGGTGGGAGCCTCTTAAATTACAAAGTAAGGAAGGACTTGCTCTGCTTAATGGGACTCAGTTTATGAGTGCTCATGGTGTTTATGCCTTATTGAAAGCTTACAAGCTTTCTTATATGGCCGATCTAATTGGAGCAATTTCAATTGATGCTTTCGATTGTAATTTATCTCCATTTGACGAATTGGTTCATTTAGTAAGACCACATCGTGGTCAGGTTAAAACAGCTGAAAGAATCAGGAAATTTCTTGAAGGAAGTTTGATAGCAGAATCTGAAAAGAAAAATGTTCAGGATCCTTATTCTTTTAGATGTATCCCTCAGGTACATGGCGCCTCAAAAGATACTCTTGCATTTGTAAGAAAGACCATAAAAACAGAGATCAATTCGGTTACAGATAATCCCAATATTTTTATTGAAGCAGATAAGATTATTTCCGGAGGGAATTTTCATGGACAGCCGTTAGCGCTAGGAATGGATTATTTAGCCATTGCACTTTCAGAATTGGCCAATATTTCAGAACGCAGGATTTATCAATTAGTATCAGGTTTACGAGGCCTGCCTAATTTTCTTGTTGAAAATCCAGGCTTGAACAGCGGATTTATGATTCCTCAATATACAGCTGCGAGTATTGTTAGTCAGAATAAGCAACTTTCTACCCCTGCATCTGTGGATTCCATTGTTTCCTCAAACGGGCAGGAAGACCATGTTAGTATGGGGTCCAACAGTGCCACCAAGCTTATTAAAGTTGTGGAAAATTTAAATACTGTCTTGGCAATTGAACTTTTCAATGCTTCTCAGGCACTTCATTTTAGGGAGCCAGCTCAAACATCTGAATTTTTATCTGAAATAGTTGAAAATTTCAGGGAAGTAGTGCCGGTGTTGACAGAAGATCGTACAATGGCGCCTTATATTAAGAAGGCCAAGAAATTTATTGAAGACTTCAGGATTGAAGAATTCCTGGATTAATAAAAACTCCAGATCGTTTTCCATCATAATTGAATGGTGAGGAAACTTTGATCTTGATGATAAAAAAAAGGTCGCTGAAAAATCAGCGACCTTTTTTAATTCTATTGAAAGTCTATTAAGACTCCGGTTCTTCAACCGGTTTTTTAATATCTATAGTAAGAATATTATTCTTTTCATCAAGATCCATAGTTATGGTATCACCTTCTTTAAGATTCGAAGTAATGATCTCTTCAGCCAGGGCATCTTCAATATACTTTTGTATTGCTCTGTTTAAAGGACGGGCACCATATTGTTTATCAAAACCTTTTTCTGCAATAAAATCTTTAGCTTTATCTGTAAGAGTAAGGTCGTATCCTAAACCATGTATTCTTTCAAAAAGTTTTTCAAGTTCAATATCAATGATCTTGTGAATATCTGCTCTCTCCAGACTATTAAAGATCATAACATCATCGATACGGTTTAAGAATTCCGGAGCGAAAGCTTTTTTCAAAGCATTTTCAATTACGCTACGGGCATTGTCATCTACCTGAGATTTTTGAGCTGTGGTTCCAAAACCAACACCCTGTCCAAAATCTTTAAGTTTACGAGCTCCGATATTGGAAGTCATGATGATAATAGTGTTTCTAAAATCAATTTTTCTACCAAGACTATCGGTTAGATAACCATCATCCAGAACCTGTAAAAGCATGTTAAATACGTCCGGGTGAGCTTTTTCCACCTCGTCTAAAAGGACTACTGCGTAAGGTTTTCTACGAACTTTTTCAGTTAACTGTCCACCTTCTTCATAACCAACGTATCCAGGAGGTGCTCCAATCAATCTTGATACAGCAAATTTCTCCATGTACTCACTCATATCGATCCTGATAAGAGCATCTTCATTATCAAAAAGTTCACGCGCAAGTACCTTTGCCAACTGTGTTTTTCCAACCCCTGTTTGACCAAGGAATATGAAAGAACCAATTGGTTTATTAGGATCTTTAAGTCCGGCACGATTACGTTGAATAGCTTTTACAACTTTTCCAACTGCCTCATCCTGCCCAATTACCTTGCCTTTGATCTTTTTAGGTAGTTCTACCAGTTTATTACTTTCGGTTTGAGCAATTCTATTCACAGGGATTCCTGTCATCATAGAAACCACATCAGCAACATTATCTTCAGATACAGTTTCCTTGTGTTTTTTGGATTCTTCTTCCCAGCTTTCCTGAGCTATTGCTAATTCTTTCTCAAGATTCTTTTCATCATCCCTTAGTTTGGCAGCTTCTTCATATTTCTGTTTTTTGACTACAGAATTTTTGCTTTCTCGAACTTCTTCAAGTTTTCGCTCCAGGTCAAGGATTTGTTGCGGAACATCAATATTGGTGATATGCACACGGGAACCTGCTTCATCCAGGGCGTCAATAGCTTTGTCTGGCAGGAACCTCTCCGTCATATACCTGTTGGTTAACTTAACGCAGGCTTCAATAGCTTCGTTAGTATAAACCACATTATGGTGTTCTTCGTATTTGTTCTTTATGTTATTAAGAATTTCAATAGTTTCTTCAACAGTAGTTGGTTCAACGATCACTTTCTGGAATCTTCTTTCCAAAGCACCGTCTTTTTCTATATACTGTCTGTATTCGTCAAGGGTGGTAGCACCAATACATTGAATTTCACCTCTGGCTAACGCAGGTTTGAACATGTTACTGGCATCAAGACTACCTGTAGCGCCACCGGCTCCAACAATAGTATGGATCTCATCTATAAATAAAATGATATCATCATTTTTTTCCAGCTCGTTCATTACCGCCTTCATTCGTTCTTCGAATTGTCCACGGTATTTGGTACCCGCAACCAGACTGGCAAGATCAAGTGTTACCACTCGCTTGTCAAAAAGGATACGTGAAACTTTACGCTTTACAATTCTTAAAGCAAGTCCTTCAGCTATAGCAGATTTACCTACACCCGGTTCCCCGATAAGAAGCGGGTTGTTTTTCTTTCTTCTGCTTAAAATTTGAGAAACCCGTTCAATTTCTTTTTCTCTTCCCACTACAGGGTCAAGCTTATCAGCTTCGGCCATTGCAGTAAGGTCTCTACCAAAATTATCAAGAACCGGAGTTTTCGATTTTTTATTGGTTTTTCCTGTGCTGGCGCCCCCACTAAATGGATTTTCCCTTGCAGTATCCTCACTTTCGTCATCAGAAAATGATTCCGCCGTTGGGCTTTCTGTGAAGTCGTCTTCATCGCTTGCGATCATGTATTTAAACTGATCTTTCACTCCGTCGTAATCAATTTTCAATTTATTCAAAAGTTTAGTTGTTGGGTCGTTCTCATTCCTTAATATACACAGTAACAAGTGGGCTGTATTGATTGAAGAACTCTGGAAAAGCTTGGCTTCCAAAAAAGTTGTCTTCAATGCACGTTCTGCCTGTCTTGTTAAATGCAGATTTCTCTTCTCATTACTTATAGTAACGGTATTGGGATTTGCAGGGCTAAGGATCTCAACTTTTCGTCGTAGATGACTAAGATCTATATCTAATGCGGTTAAAATATCTATAGCTTTTCCATCGCCATCCCGCAGCAATCCAAGCATAAGGTGCTCTGTACCAATAAAGTCATGGCCCAGCCTTAAGGCTTCTTCCTTACTGTAAGCAATTACGTCTTTTACTCTTGGTGAAAAATTATCATCCATTGTATCTTCCTTTCTCAAATTTATTTTCAACCGAAATAGGTCAAAAACTGTACCTATATAGGGACTTAGTAGCTAAGTGACAAAATTACTTTCACTTTTCAAAGCTTAAAATACTGAACTTATTAACCAACAGCAGATAAAAATTTGTTAATAAAAATACAGTGTCCCCCATGTAAGGACTTACCTAAAGAGGGATAAAATATGTAAATTGCCCCTTACATTTTTGAGATAATTAAATTTTTAAATATGGCTGAAGGAGAAAAGATTATTCCTATCAACATTGAAGATGAAATGAAATCTGCCTACATCGATTATTCGATGTCGGTCATTGTGTCACGTGCACTTCCAGATGTACGGGACGGTTTAAAGCCTGTTCACAGACGAGTTTTGTATGGAATGTACGAACTTGGAGTACTTTCAAACAGAGCCTATAAAAAATCTGCGAGAATTGTTGGGGAAGTATTAGGTAAGTATCACCCACATGGTGATTCATCTGTATACGATACCATGGTTAGAATGGCGCAGCACTGGAGTATGAGATATATGCTTGTTGACGGCCAGGGTAACTTTGGATCTGTTGATGGTGATAGTCCTGCAGCTATGCGTTATACGGAAGCCCGTATGCGAAAGATCAGTGAGGATATGCTTGCAGATCTGGATAAAGAAACGGTTGACACCCAGCTTAACTTTGATGACTCTCTTAGCGAGCCGGTAGTTATGCCAACCAGAGTTCCTAACCTCCTGGTTAACGGAGCCAGTGGTATTGCAGTAGGGATGGCTACTAATATGCCTCCTCACAACCTTTCTGAAGTAATTGATGGGACCATTGCTTATATTGAAAATCACGATATAGAAATTGATGAACTTATCCAGCACATCAAAGCCCCTGATTTCCCTACGGGAGGAATCATTTATGGTTATGATGGGGTAAAGGAAGCATTCAAAACAGGTCGTGGTAGAATCGTGATGCGGGCGAAAACCCATATGGAAGAGATTAACGGAAGGGAATACCTTGTGGTTACTGAAATTCCATATCAGGTGAATAAAGCCGACATGATTAAAAAGACTGCTGATCTTGTCAATGAAAAGAAAATAGAAGGGATTAGTCTTATTAGAGATGAATCTGACAGAAACGGAATGCGAATCGTATATCAGCTTAAAAGAGATGCGATCCCAAATATCGTTTTGAATACATTATTCAAGCATACAGCTTTACAATCTTCATTTAGTGTAAACAACATTGCCCTGGTAAATGGAAGACCAGAGATGCTGAATCTTAAGGATCTTATTTATCATTTTGTTGAGCACAGGCATGATGTGGTTGTTCGTAGAACTCAATATGAATTAAGAAAAGCTAAAGAAAGAGCTCATATCCTTGAAGGATTGATCATTGCTTCAGATAATATTGATGAAGTAATTGCTTTGATTCGTGCATCTTCCAATGCAGATGAAGCGCGTACCAAATTAATGGAGCGTTTTGAGCTTTCTGAAATTCAGGCGAAGGCTATCGTTGAAATGAGACTTCGTCAACTTACCGGCCTGGAGCAGGATAAGTTGAGAGCTGAATATGATGAAATTTTAAAGACCATAGAAGACCTTGAAGATATTCTTGCCCGTAAGGAGCGTAGAATGGAAGTGATCAAAGATGAATTGCTCGAGGTAAAAGAAAAATATGGTGACGAAAGACGTTCTCAAATAGAATATGCCGGGGGAGACCTTAGTATAGAAGATATGATCCCTGATGAAAAAGTGGTAATTACCATTTCTCACGCCGGATATATTAAAAGAACATCTCTTTCTGAATATAAAACCCAGAATAGAGGAGGAGTTGGACAAAAAGGATCCAATACCAGAAATGAAGACTTCCTGGAGTACCTTTTCGTAGGAACCAATCACCAATACATGCTGTTCTTTACTCAGAATGGTAAATGTTACTGGATGAGGGTTTACGAAATTCCTGAAGGAAGTAAAGCTTCCAAGGGAAGAGCGATACAGAACCTTATTAATATTGAGCCGGAAGATAAAGTAAATGCATTTATATGTACTCAGGATCTTAAAGATGAAAAGTATGTAAATGATCATTTTGTTATCATGGCCACTAAAAAAGGTCAGGTTAAGAAAACAAGACTGGAGAAATATTCAAGACCTCGTACTAACGGAATTAATGCGATTACCATTAAAGAAGGAGATGAGTTACTTGAAGCTAAGTTAACTACCGGAAACAGTCAGGTGATGCTGGCCGTGAAAAGTGGAAAAGCGATTCGTTTTGAGGAAAGCAAAACCCGTCCAATGGGTAGAAATGCCTCAGGTGTACGTGGAATTACTCTTGCCGATGATAATGATGAAGTAGTAGGAATGGTTTCAGTAAACGATTTTGATTCAGATATACTTGTTGTTTCTGAAAATGGATACGGTAAACGTTCCAGCCTTGAGGATTACCGAATCACCAACCGTGGTGGAAAAGGGGTTAAAACCATCTCGGTAACCGAAAAAACAGGACAACTTGTCGCAATCAAGAATGTAAGTGATAAGGATGATCTAATGATCATTAACAAATCTGGAATTGCGATTCGTCTTGCGGTGGAAAACCTAAGAGTAATGGGGCGTGCAACTCAGGGAGTTAGGCTTATCAACCTTAAAGGCAACGATGCAATTGCAGCGGTAGCAAAAGTACTTCATGATGAAGACGATGTAGAAAGCATGGAAGAAGCTACACAACCTGCTGGGACTGAAGAACCGACTAATGGCACAACTATTGCAGACGATAGTGAGGAA
>NZ_JBLVTL010000003.1:234809-268729 GCF_048285835.1 Christiangramia aquimixticola | reverse complement strand
TATTTTAACTGCGGCATTGTCAGTTCTTACTTTGTCCGCTTTTGCACAAAAAGACCAGATTAAAAATGCTGAAGACGCAATAGAAGACAGCAAATTTGACGAAGCTAAGGCTCAGCTAAAAATCGCTGAACCTAAGTTATCTGAACTGAATAGCAAATGGCAGGAAAGATTCTACCTATATAAAGGTCAGGCTTATGCAGCCGGAACTCCTACAAATGCCGATCTTGAAACCGCTGCTATGGCTTATGCAAAAGCTGTAGAAATGGGTAACGATGATGCTGTTGAAGCTTTAGCTAGCTTAAAAAATGATTTGCTGAATAGTGCAATTGAAGATCAGGGAACTGAGAACTATGAATCTGCAGCAGAAAAACTTTATACAAGTTATAAAATCAGCAAGCAGGATACTGTATACCTATATTATGCAGCCAACAACCTTGTACAGGCGCAAAATTATGATAAAGCTGTAGAATTTCTTCAGCAATTGAATGATCTTGGATATGATGGTTCAGGGAAATCTTATACTGCTGTGAATGTTGAAACAGGAGAGAAAGAAAATCTTGGATCTAAGCAACAAATGGATCTTATGATCAAAACTGGTCAATATACAGATCCTCAGGTTGAGAAGATTCCATCTAAAAAAGGTGAAATTGCTTCATTGATCGCAAGAATCTACATTAACCAGAAGCAATTTGATAAAGCTATCGCATCTATAGATGAAGCTAAGGCTGCAAATCCTAATGATGTTTCTCTATTATTATCTGAAGCTAACATGTATTACCAAATGGGAGAGCAAGCAAAAGCTATCGCAATTTTGGAGAATGCAGGAGAAATGGATAAAACCAATCCAACAGTTTTCAATAACATCGGGTTGATGTATATGGAGCTAAAGGATAGTGAAAATGCCATCAGGAACTACGAGAAAGCTTTGGAAATTGATCCTGAGTTCAATGACGCCAGAATTAACCTTGCAGCAGCTATGTTAAATGCTGAAAGAGCCATCATTGAAGAAATGAATGGACTTGGAATGAGCAAGAAAGATAACCAGCGTTATGATGAGCTTGACAAGCAAAGAAAAGAGATCTATAGATCTGTTCTTCCTTTCCTTGAAAAAGCAATGGAAATAGAGCCTGATAATACTGAAATAGTTAGAACTGCAATGAACCTTTACACTAACTTAGGTATGCAGGAAAAGGCTGATGAACTTAAAGCCAAGCTTTAATTAGATTCACCAGTATAGAAATAAAAAACCCGCTGAAATTCAGCGGGTTTTTTTATGCCTTAAATTGAATAAAGGACTAAATAATCTTTTTAATAACTCTTAATTTGTGAGTGTGTTTCCTTAATTCTGCATTGAAAATTCCGGAATGATCTATTCTGTCAATTCTGACTTTCCCATCTACATGAATTATATAGTTATCCTGCATCATTAATCCCACATGGTTGATAACCCCATCGTTATCATCAAAAAAAGCAAGATCTCCGGGTTCACTCTCTTCTATAAAACTCAGAGCTTCTCCTTGTTTAGCCTGTTCAGCAGCACTTCTTTTAATTTTAAACCCGTTCTTTTTATAAACAGCCTGGGTTAATCCACTGGCGTCTATTCCAAATGGAGTTCTTCCACCTGCTGCCTGAGGAGCATTCAAAAAAAGACTGGCAGTTCTAATAAGATCTGCTTTGGTTTTCCCTGAGGCTTTTTCAAATTCTCCTTCGAAAGTATGACCCAGTTGACTGGCGTAATTTAAAACAGATCCCAATACAATGGGCATTAGAAGTCCATTTTCGTCAGTTATATATTCAATAAGATCTGAAGAAAGCTGAAAATCATTCTCTTCTAAAGAATGAAATTCAGCTTCATTAATTTTTCTAAACTGCTTGTTATCGATCCAGGCTTCAAACCCGTCAAAAGCATTCCTAATTCGGCTCCAATGAGCTCTTTCTTCCAGAATTTTGAAATGTTCTCCATATAAAAGCTGGGAGATCATCTCGCTTTGACAGTTGGCTGAAACCCTTAGCGGTACAATACTCAAATGGCCAATACCGTATTGCATTTATATCTTGATTGTCTTAAGAGTTACGTTCAATTACCATTGCTGAAGCACCACCACCACCATTACAAATAGCAGCTGCTCCAAGTTTTCCGTTATTTTGTTCCAGAACGTTCAATAAAGTTATGATTATTCTTACCCCACTGCAACCAAGAGGATGACCTAAAGAAACTGCACCACCGTTTACGTTAGTATTGGAATCGTTAAGGCCTAAAATTTTCATGTTTGCCAGACCAACTACAGAGAAAGCTTCATTAAACTCAAAGTAATCCACATCGCTCAGTTCAATTCCTGCTTTAGCAATAGCCTTAGGAAGAGCTTTAGACGGGGCAGTGGTGAACCATTTTGGTTCGGTTGCTGCATCGGCAAAACTTTTAATTGTGGCAAGAGGCTTAATTCCAAGTTCATCAGCTTTTTCACGGCTCATCAAAACCACTGCTCCGGCACCATCGTTTATAGTTGAAGCATTTGCAGCAGTTACTGTACCTTCTTTAGAAAATGCCGGTCTTAAAGATGAAATTTTGTCCATTCGAACATTCTTATATTCCTCATCTTCTTTAACTATAATCGGGTCTCCTTTTCTTTGTGGTACTTCTACCGGAACAACCTCATTATCAAATTTACCTTCTTTCCAGGCTTTTGCCGAACGCTCATAAGATGTGATAGCGAATTTATCCTGATCTTCTCTTGAAAAGTCATGTTCTGTTGCACAAAGATCGGCACAAACACCCATCGCATTGTGATCGTAAGCATCCACAAGACCATCCTTTTGCATTCCATCTTCCATGCTGGCTGGTCCAAATTTCTTTCCGTTTCTTAAATGAATATAATGAGGGATTAAACTCATATTTTCCATCCCTCCGGCCACAACGATATCGGTATCACCCAACATAATGGATTGAGCTCCCTGCATTACCGCTTTCATCCCGCTGGCACAAACTTTATTAATAGTAGTACAAGGAACGGAATCCGGGATTCCTGCCCCAAGAGAAGCCTGTCTTGCCGGTGCCTGTCCAACACCTGCCTGTACCACATTTCCCATTAGAACTTCCTGAACCAATTCTGGTTTAAGGTTAATTTTTTCAAGTGCGCCTTTAATGGCAATAGACCCTAATTTTGTGGCTGGAATGGTGGATAAGCTACCTAAAAAACTCCCAATTGGAGTTCTCGCAGCACTTACTATAACTACTTCTTTATTCATGTTTTTAGTTTTAATATTTTCAAGTGTTGCGAAGTTAGTGATTTTATAAGAGATTAAATAACCTAAGCTTATTAAGGCCTATTTTTACTACATTTGAGCATTACCCGAAGATATATGAGCGATTTCGTAAATAAACTTTACAAAAATCAGGCGCTTTTTTATAAAGTTTTCCTGTTCGTGCTTACCTCAGTTTTAATTGTTTACCTGCTTCCTAAAGGAGGTAAGTTTAAATATGATATTCCTAAAGGAAAGCCCTGGCAATATGAAAATTTATATGCTCCATTCGATTTTGCGATCTTAAAGACAGATGAAGAAGTTGCTGCAGAGAAACAGGATATCACCAGATCTCAGATTCCCTATTATAATTTTGATACCGAGAAACCGGAGCTTATTAAAGACGAAGCCTTAAGGGAAGTAAATAATGTATTTCCGGATAGTACCTTAAGTGTTTATGAAACGATCATAGATAATTTTGTTTCTGAAACTGTTGAAAAGATCTATGAATTTGGGCTTCTTCAGGAAAGTGAGCGTTTAGACCCGGATCATCTGGTCTATTTATTAAAAGGAAATGAGGCTTCAGAAGTAGCTTATAGAAGAATTCTGAAACAGGGTGAGATAAGGAACTTTCTAAGTGAGGAGATTTCAAATTCGGGCTTTGCATCGTTTAAAACGGAATTACTCGAAGTCTTCTTTAATACCGTTGAGCCAAATGTCACCTTTAATAATGAACTTACTCAAAATGAACTTGCGAGTAAATTGAATAATATCTCTTATACCCGGGGAATTATTGAGCAGGGCAGCAGGATAATTGCGAAAGGTGAAGTAGTTGAAGGGAATAAATATCACATCCTGCGTTCTTTAAAAGCAGAATATGAATCTCAGGTCTGGAGCCAGTCCAATTATAACTGGATTATTGTTGGTTACAGTACTCTGGTTGCTCTTGCTCTCCTCATGTTATTGCTTTTTATGAGAAAATATCGGGTGGTTATTTTTGATAACAATGTAAAAGTAACCTTCATATTTTTCAATATCATTTTCATGGTTATGCTCACTACGTTGGTGGTGAACTTTGAAATTGATTACGTGTATGTGGTGCCTTTATGTATACTGCCTCTTACCTTAAAAGCCTTTTTTGATGCGCGCCTTGGTCTATTTACCCATGTTATTACGGTATTGCTGCTTGGGTTTATTGTCCCGAATAGTTATGAATATATGTTTTTGCAAATCATTGCCGGGATTGTGACCATACTAACGGTTAGTGAATTGTATAAAAGGGCCAATCTATTTATTTCTGTTGGCCAGATCACTTTGGTATATATAGTAGCCTATTTTGCTTTCACAGTTATTCAGGAAGGGAATATTGACGATATGAAGCCGGAGATCTTCCTTACTTTCCTGCTTGGTGGACTGGCAACCTTATTTGTACAGCCGCTTATTTACGTTTACGAAAAAATCTTCGGAATGGTAAGCGACATGTCTCTACTGGAACTGTCAGACACCAACTCAAAATTACTAAAAGAACTGGCAGAAAAAGCACCCGGTACTTTTCACCATAGTTTAAATGTTGCAAATCTTGCTGAAGCAGCTGCGAATGAGATCAATGCCAATGCAATGCTGGTTAGGGTAGGAGCCTTATATCATGATATTGGTAAAATGTATAATCCTACTTATTTTACCGAGAATCAAACTACCTCTGTGAATTCACACGATGAATTGTCACCAAGGGAAAGTGCACAGATTATTATTGAACATGTGATCAAAGGGATCGAATGTGCCAAGAAAAACAATTTACCAGACAGGGTAATTGACTTTATAAGAACTCATCACGGTACGAGCACCGTATATTACTTTTATAAAAAAGAGAAGGAGATCAACGAAAATGCTTTAGCTGAAGATTTCAGATATCCGGGACCAATTCCTTTTAGTAAGGAAACTGCTATTTTAATGATGTGTGATAGTGTGGAGGCTGCAAGTAAAAGTCTTAAGGAACCAACTTCTATCCTAATCGATAATTTTGTAGAAAAGATCATCGATAAGCAAATGGATGAAGGTCAGTTCCTTAATTCTAATATTACTTTTAAGGAAATTCAAATGGTGAAGAAAATTTTGAAAAGGAAATTAAAGAACATCTACCATTTGAGAATTGAATATCCTGAATAATTACTGGACGTTCTTTATCTTGAATTCTTTATCGTTAAAGGAAAAAGTATCTCCTGCTTTTTTCCCTTTCATGTCCTGATAAATTGGAGCATCTGTTGAAATTGCATAAACAGAGCTACCATCATCAAGTACCACTTTACCAAGAGCAGCTGAAATGAAATAGTAATTTTCAGAGGTTTCCACGATACTTCCAAAATCGATTGCCTCAGTATAATGTTTGCGGTCGATCTTGCTTAGTTTTTCCTTCATTTTTCTGGAATTATCCAGGTATTCCGCATATTTCTCAAAATCTCCTAATAACTGGCCTTTACTATCGTCCTCATCATAATCTGTATGCGCATCATTATTTTCCATGGATTCTTTGATTTGATCCATTTCATTTTGATACTTTTCGATCTGTTTGATAACCGTATCAAGACATTTATAAAATAATTCTTCTTTGTTAGCTACCATTTTTTTGTTTTTCTAATTCGAAATAAAATTAATTAAGCTATCGGGGCTGGACGAAGATTTAGGAAATATTTAATATGGCTTCCAAAGGCCGATAGAACAATATTAGAGCATAAGCTTATTCAACAATCTTATTAGCCTGTGTGCTTATAAATGTCTTTTATAAGTCTTTAAACTTATTTTATTATATTTGGGTAATGATAGCAGTTATTTCAGCAGATCTTTTAGAATCTTCAGGATATTCCTCACAATTATTGGAGCGGGTACTTAATACCCTTAATTCAGAATTTGGATATTTAGAAAAAGCTGATATCCAGAGTAATTTTGAAATTTACCGTGGTGACAGCCTTCAGGGGATATTACCTCCAATTCATGCATTAAAGACGGCCATCTTATTTAAAACCGCAATTAATAAACTCCATTCAAGAATTGGAAAAAATACAAACTCTTTTAAAAAGGAAGCAGATTTAAGAGTTTCCATAGGTATAGGCACTTTTGACTTTAAGAGAACTTCCATTTTAGAATCGAATGGGCAGGCTTTTCAATTTTCGGGACGGGCACTTGACGATTTAAAGGAAGAAGGTAGAAAGATTAAACTGGTCACTCCCATTGAAAATATAAATGCTGAATTTGAGGCGTCTCTTTTTCTATTCGAGATAATATCAGATAAATGGAGTACAGCCTCGGCAGAAGTAGTTTACTATTTATTAAAAGGATTGAAAGAAACTGAAATTGCAGATGAAATAGGAATAAGTCAGTCCGCGGTTAATCAGAGAAAAAAGGCTGCAGGCTGGGATGCCATAGAACTTTTGCTCGCTCGTTTTGCTCAGGTGATCACAGAAAATTTTACAAATGGAAAATAGCTTATTAATCCTGTTACAATTATTGCTAGCACACATTATCACAGATTTTGTGGTACAGCCAACAAAATGGGTTCAGGACAAAAAACGAAAAAAGGCGAAATCTGTTTATCTTTATTTACATTCCGCGATAGCCGGATTTCTCACCCTGTTATTTCTGGCAAGAATCGAGTACTGGTTTGTTGGGATTTTTATTGCCGTAACCCATTTTTTTATCGATCTATGGAAACTTCAGTTTTCCCGAGATAGTTTTAAAATATTCATTGCAGACCAGATTCTACATTTGTTCGCCATTCTTTTAGCCTGGTTTTATATCACAGATAATTTCTGGAATATTATTCCTTTTTTATCGAATGCGCTGGAATCTCAGGCCATTCTTAGCATCCTTATTGGATACCTGTTTATTATTTTTCCTGCTGGTTTTCTTATTGGGAAAGCCACCAGCCGCTGGCAGACCGAAGTAAAATATGATCTTAAAAAAAATAGTCTCGATGCAGCCGGAAGGTATATAGGGATTTTTGAAAGGATACTTGTCCTTACCTTTATTCTAACCGGTAATTTTTCTGCCATTGGATTTTTGATCGCGGCCAAATCCATATTAAGGTTCAGCGATAAATCTGAAACCGGTGCCAGAAAGCAAACCGAATATGTACTTATAGGTACCCTGATGAGCTTTACGATCACAATTTTAATTGGGCTACTAATACGCCATATTATGTTCCAGTAACTGGATATTGCTTTGTAATCGCTCCCTTACTATATTCATCATTCGCTTATTCAAAGCAGATGAATTTTCAATATAACGTTCATATTCTCCCAGGGTAAATTGGCCAATAATGATCCCTTTAAGGCTATTCCTGAACTTTATATCCCTTTGTACGGCGTTATCGATATATAACATTCGTTTGTCAAGCTTAAGCTCGTAGAACTTATTCTTATGTTTTTTAATGTAATTTCTGAAAACAGCCAGCATCAAATCATTTTGAAGTTTAGCCAATGGCCTTAAAGTCTCGTTTTGAAATCTTTCATCTGCACTCATGTTATTGGTGAGTTTTGCAGAAGGAATTTCAGGTCTCAATTCCAGTAATTGTATATCTCGTGGTTCCATAAGAGGTGGTGTTTCTTAAATTTAAGCATTAATAAGTTTAAGTTGACCAGCATACTTTTCTATTTGTGAACCGGTTATGAACATCCATGAGTTAAAACTGTCTTAATCGCTCCAGTTAACTTTTATCATCTTATTATATTTAAAATAAAAGCTCAAGAAATTATATATGATCCAATCACAAAATCCATATACCGGGGAAGTAATAGAAGAATTCAAAGAGTATACTAAACCTCAGATCAACGAAGCTATTGAGAATGCAGATAAACGGTTTAAATCCTGGAAAAAGACCAGTTTTAAAGAGCGGGAAAATCATTTAAAAAATGTCGCCAAAGAGCTGAATAAAAATAAGGAAGAGTACGCTCGTGACATAAGTTTGGAAATGGGGAAACCCATTATACAGGCGGTTTCAGAAATTGAGAAATGCGCATGGGTTTGTGAGTACTATGCTGAGAATGCAGAAGCACAGCTAGCAGTTAAAAAAATAGATACAGATGGTTCCAGGAGTTATGTTCGCTATGAACCCATTGGAGTGGTACTGGCAGTAATGCCATGGAATTATCCATTCTGGCAGGTATTCAGGTTTGCAGCCCCGGCATTAATGGCAGGTAATATTGGAATTCTTAAGCATGCCAGTAACGTAATGCGATCTGCAAACAATATTCAGAAAGTGTTCCAACGCGCAGGATTGCCGGAACACTGTTTTCAAAATCTGGTAATTGGAAGCAGTAAGATTGAAGCTATAATCAAAGATCCACGAATTAAAGCCGTAACCCTAACCGGTAGTAAACCCGCCGGAGCAGCAGTTGCCGGTACCGCAGGAAGTGAAATTAAAAAATCTGTACTTGAACTTGGTGGTAGTAATGCCCTGGTGGTTTTTAAAGATGCCAATTTAGATGAAACTGTCGCTACCTGTGTGCCGGCAAGGTTTCAAAATACAGGACAAAGTTGTATTGCCGGTAAAAGACTGATAATTCATGAAAGTATAGCTGAAGAGTTTACCAATAAATTCGTGAAAGAAGTAATAGCGCTTAAAAGTGGAGATCCTTTCAATGAAGATACTTTTATCGGGCCAATGGCAAGGAAAGATCTTGCTGAAGAATTGGAAAAGCAGATTAATGAATCGGTTAAAAAAGGAGCAAAAATACTTATAGGTGGAAACCGAAAAGATGCTTATTTAGAACCCACAGTAGTTACAGGGGTCACGAAAGATATGAGTATGTTCCGGGAAGAGACGTTTGGACCGGCAATTGGAATCACCACCTTTAAAACCACTGAAGAAGCCATTGAACTTGTAAATGATTCTGAGTTTGGTCTGGGTGTATCCATTTTTACTCAGGATATGAGTTTTGCAGAAGATATAATACCAGAATTTGAAGATGGAGCAGTGTTCGTGAATGAACTCCTAAAAAGTGATCCCCGACTTCCTTTTGGAGGAACAAAAACTTCGGGTTATGGAAGAGAATTGTCCGTTGACGGGATTCGGGAGTTTGTCAATAAAAAGACGGTCTACTTTAAATAATTAAACATAAAACCTACTCATTATGGAAAGAAATAAAATAGCCGTAACGGTAGATAGTGTAGTCTTTTGTCACACTAATAATAAATTCAAAGTCTTATTAATAGAAAGAAAAAATGATCCTTTTAAAGGTCAGTGGGCTTTGCCCGGTGGTTTTGTAGATGAAAATGAAGATTTGGAAGCGGCAGCTATCAGAGAGTTATACGAAGAGACCGGAGTGCAGGTAAACAGCATGGAACAGATCAAAGCGTTTGGTGCTCCAGATCGTGATCCACGGGGACATACCATATCCATTGCATTTTTGTGCAGAATCTATGTGGAAGAGAAATTAAAGGCGGCAGATGATGCTGCGAATGCTCAGTGGTTTGAACTTGAGAAATTACACGATATGGACTTGGCATTCGACCATGATGAAATAATCAATGTAGCTCAACAATTCCTTTAATATCAAATCTGGTAGTTATCCTTACATTTTCTTTATCTATTGAGATTGTTTGGTGGGAGTACCATAACTAATTAGTTTTAAATAAAAATGAGATTTCATACGCGTAAATGGATTAAACCGGAAGATCTTAACCCAAACGGTACTTTGTTTGGTGGGAGATTATTAGAATGGATTGATGAGGAATGTGCATTGTACAGCATCGTTCAACTTGAAAATCCAAAGACTGTCACCAAATATATGAGTGAGATCGATTTCAAAAGTTCTGCTCACCAGGGTGATATTATCGAAATTGGGATCGAAGTTTTAAAATTTGGTTCAGCATCTTTAACCTTAAAGTGTGAAGTGCGGAATAAAATGACCCGCGAGGCCATTATTACCATAGATAAAATCGTGATGGTAGCTTTAGATGAAAACGGTAAACCTAAAGCTCATGGTAAGACTAAGATCGAATATGTCAAAGACAGGCTTAAGTAATAAGCATTCCTTTATAGTCTCACCAAATAGGAGTATTCAAATTTACCGGCCCTTATTCTTTATAACCGCAGGTGATTCCTTCTGAAGACCTTGAATTATCTAGTCTTTATTTAAACAGGCAGTTTTCTGAAAAGTTTATTTATTGCTTGAACCATTTTGGCCTTTTTCAGCATTTTCTTCTTTTTCGTCAGCGATCTGTTCTTTAGCTTTTTTGATCAATTCTCCAGATGCCGGCTCTGGTTTCTGTTCCTGGGCTAATTCTTTCTGTATATAGAGGTCTGCATAATAAGGGAAGTGATCAGATTGTATATCATTTCCTGTATTGATTTTCTTTACTCTGAATTCTTCAGAAACAAATATATGATCCAAAGACCATCTCATTATAAAACTTCTGGCGTTGAAAGTGTTGTAAAAGCTTCTGCCTTTTCTAACATCAAGTAATTCTCCAACTTCCTGAAACATCCCGGTAGAGGAAGACCAAGCAACATCGTTAAAATCACCAATAACAATAACCGGAATTTCAGAATTTTTCGCTTCAAGCGCAGTTTTCATCATCTCTGCATCCCTGTCTGTTGACGAAGGGTTATGCTGCGGCATTGGCGGAGTAGGATGTATGGCGTGCAATTGTACAAGATCTCCAGACTTTAATTTAATCTTAGTATGAATAGAAGGAATACTGTCATCCACCATAAATCTTACCTGGGTATTTTGTAATTGGAATTTCGAGTAAAGGATCATTCCGTAAGTATTATCCAAAGGAACTTCAACCTTGTATGGATAATTTGAACCTATTCCTTCTTTTATAGCTGCCGCCCATTTTGCGTCGGTTTCAGTAAATACAGCAATGTCAGGGTTTAAATTCTTCATTTCTGCAACTAAAAGATCCGTTTCCTTATTCTTCTGAAGCACATTAGAAGTAAGCAATCTAAAACCTGTATTTTCATCCACATTTGCGGTTGGTTCGTTAACGTCCTTAGTCGCTAAAGGAGTATATGGAAAGACCTTGGCAAATTGAAAGGTGAAACAAGCCACCAGAACCAGCATGAAAATATAATCCTGCCATGCTTTTATTTCAAACCGAATAAAATAGGCGAAAATAGCGGTAAGGGTTAATAAGGTTAGCTGGATATGCGGAAAATCAAACATTCTTATCCACCAAAAATCGGCAGCGATCAATGGAATTAATGTAATCACAACGGCTAAAATCCCGAAGCCCTGCAGAAATGGTTTTAATTTCATATTTGGTAATGGTTGGTATTAGGAATTTGATTTTTCTCCCAGAAAATTACGGATATCATCCCCGGATGGTGCTTCAAATAACTGAAGATCAAAATAGGGAATTGCCGCTATAAGGTGGTCAAATATATCAGCTGAAATATACTCAAAATTCTCCCATCGCTTATCCCTGCTAAAACAAAGTATTTCCAGTGGGATTCCATTAGGAGTAGGAGCAAGGTGCCTTACAATAAGATACATCTCCTTATGTATGGCAGAATGTTCATGCAAATAAGTATCTGCATATTTCCTGAAAACACCCAGATTGGTTTGATTACGGCCGTTTATAAGAAGACTCTTGTCAATATTATTAGATTCATTAAACTTATCTATTTCAGTTTGACGATGGTCAAGATAAGGTGCGATTAGCTGGATCTTTTTCAATTTAGCAATATCGTCCGGCCCCAGGAATTTAACTGAATTCTGTTTGATATAAACAGAACGTTTGATCCTTCTCCCGGGAGATTCCTGCATCCCTCTCCAGTTTTGAAAGGAATCAGAAATAAGACTGTAAGTAGGAATGGTAGTATAGGTGTTATCCCAGTTTTGAACCTTTACTGTTGCAAGGTTTATTTCGGTTACTGTACCATCTGCTCCAAACTTTTGAAATGTGATCCAGTCTCCAATTCTAACTATGTCATTTACAGATATTTGAATAGAAGCAACTAAACCTAAGATTGTATCTTTAAAGATCAATAAAATTACCGCCGAAGCCGCACCCAAAGAAATAGCAAATCCTATAACAGATTTTCCTGTAATAGTGGAAAACATGAACATCAAACCAATGATCCATATAAAGATCATGATTATCTGGCTAAAGCTTTCTAAGGGTTTATCGTTAAACTCTTCTCTGGTCTTTAAATAATTTCGGGTTGTTCGCAGTATACTACGGAAAATCCAGACCAAAAGAATGATCACATAGATTTTAATAGCATAATAAAAGACTTCCAGAGCTTCCGGGAAATCGTCAAAAATTAATGGAAAAATTTTATAGGTAATTAATAGAGGTAGAAATCTCCCTACATACCTTGGGAAATTACTTTGTATAAGAAAGTCGTCAAAAGTTGTTTTGGTCTTGTTGGTAAACAACCTGAAACCTTCTATAACAAAATGCTGAATAAGATAATTGGCTCCTATAATGATAAAAGTAAGAACCATCAGGTTTATAAAGAGATTCAGGTATTGAGCCACAGCCGGGTTCATACCGTAATCCACAAACAGTTCTTCAAGAAAACAGATAAGTTCTATTAATCTTTCTTCCATATAGTTGAATTAAAGGTACTTTTTTTCAACATAAAATGGTCCAAAAGGTAAAAATGAACATCCAAAAATTATGGCAATTTGGGTAAGACCCCACTTCATAGGCTTTATTAGGTATAAACCGCCAGCGATGTAGGCAATAAAAAGAACGCCATGGGCCATCCCTATAATTTTAACCATAAGGGGTAGATCAAAGATATATTTTAGGGGCATGGCTATTAGTAATAATAGTAGAAAGGAAATACCCTCAAGAATACTAATCCACTTAAAGACCTTGATTTTTTGTTCTAATGCCATAATATTTTTTTTTAGCCGATGCAAAGGTAAATTATCTGTAAGACATAACGTTCAAAGAATCAAAGTGCTTTTAATAGTATTTTGAAGAATAAAGACATTTATAGATTCCATTTTTATTATTTTGCGCTTGTAAAAATAATTCATGAAAAATAAAAGAGTATTGGTTACCGGTGGGCTTGGGTTTATAGGCTCTCATACCGTAGTAGCCCTTCAAAAAGAAGGATTTGAAGTTGTAATCATAGATAACCTTTCCAATTCTTCTTTGGATGTACTGGCTGGAATTACACAAATTACCGGTAAAACACCAGAATTTGAGAACTTAGATCTTAGAGAGAAACCGGCCGTTCAAAATTTCTTTGAAAAATACCCGGATATCGAGGGAGTGATACATTTCGCTGCTTCCAAAGCAGTAGGTGAAAGCGTGATCAATCCATTGCTATACTATGAAAATAATATCTCCAGTCTGGTTTACCTCCTTCAGGAACTTGTAAAGAAGGATAGCTGTAAATTTATTTTCAGTTCATCCTGTACCGTTTATGGCCAGGCAGATGAATTGCCTATAACTGAAAATGCACCGGTAAAAAAAGCCGAGTCTCCTTATGGAAACACAAAACAAATAGGAGAGGAGATCATTCAGGATACCTGTAAAGTGAATAACCATCTAAAAGCGATCTCTTTAAGATATTTTAATCCAATTGGTGCTCATCCATCTGCCGAGATTGGAGAACTACCAATAGGAACTCCTCAAAACCTTGTGCCATTTATCACCCAAACTGCGATTGGAAAAAGAGACGAATTGTCTGTTTTTGGAGATGATTATCCTACCAGTGATGGAACAGCCATTCGGGATTATATTCATGTAATGGATCTTGCTGAAGCCCATGTAATTGCCTTAAAACGCTTGTTTACTGAAAGTGATCGTGCCAATTATAATGTTTATAATCTTGGTACAGGGAATGGAAATACGGTGCTGGAAGTGATCAAAACATTTGAGAAAGTTTCAGGGACAGATCTTCCTTATAAAATTGTAGGCAGGAGAGCAGGTGATATTACGGCTGCCTATGCAGATACTAATAAAGCCAATAATGAGTTAAACTGGAAAGCCTCCCGATCTCTGGATGAATCTTTGGAAAGCGCCTGGAAATGGCAAAACGTGGTAATAGCTAAAGAAAAAGAGGAAAATTAATTATATAGATAAGCACAAAAAAAAGACCGGCAATTTGCCGGTCTTTTTTATACTATTTAGTTCCATTTACCAGGAAAGCATGAATTACTCCGGGAACCCATCCTAAAGCGGTAAGTAATAAACTAATTAAGAATGTTACTCCAAGTCCGTGTTTCATAAAAACAGCAAGAGGTGGTAATAGAATATTTAATACAATTGTAAGTATCGACATAACTTTGGTTTTATTGGTTAAATGTTAATTTATTAACGCATTTGCGTTTGTTAAAACCAAGATATAATGATTAAAAGAGTTAGCCTTGAACCTTATGAAAAGTTTATAAGCAACCTTTAATAAAGCGTTAAACCATTTCGAATATTACCAGGGCATATAAATAAAACCTGGCGTAACGCAATAAACCAAAAGTAAGGTAACTTAAAAAAGGGAAGCGAATAATCCCGGCAGCAATACTGGTCATAGCAAAAGGAATAGGCAGGAGGGCACCAACGATAATAAGAAAACCTCCCCACTTCCGGGTATTCTTAATGTGCTTAGCCATCTTAACTTCCAGAGCTTCATGAACCGCCGGAATTTTGGTAATAGACACTCCAATCCAATAAGATACCACGCCGCCGAGGTAAGATCCTGTAGCAAGAAGTGTAAGAAATAGAAAGGGTTTGGAGGATTTTCCGGCCCAGGCAATAAATAATTCCGGGGGAATAAGTCCTAATAAAGATTCAGAAATAAAGAAAATGCTTAAAACCTCAAAAGGAGCATAAGTTTCGGTAACGGTGACCAACATTTTCTCTATATCCAGAAAAAAATGATCGATGGCCCATAGGGCACCTACAAATAATAAAATAGGTAACACGGCCTTTTTTAGACTATTCCAAACGAAGGAATAAAAACCGGTATAACTATAATATTGATGTAATAATCTTATACGCGACTTCTTCTTAGATTTCGCTTTATCTCTCATTAATTCCTTTTCTATATATCAAATACCAGTTGCGAAGTTTTAAAAGGCCGTAAAAGAAGATTGATTTTTAATAATCCTCTCCAGCTTCTTCTTTAAGGGCATTTACATATTCCCTTAACTCCATTTCATTAAGCTTATTGGTATGCTCAGACATAAGTGACAGCATATACTCTAAACTTTCCTGACCTACAATTTTTTCAGAAGCCTCTTCAGCCTCAACTTCTAATGGTTCACCATTTTCATCAACTTCAACCGGTTCATCATCCGGGATAGCAATCAGGAAGTCTTCATTTTCACTAATATGTTCGTAGGTTAACCTGGTTACCTTAGCCAGAAGTGGAATGTTTTCTTCCACCACAAGTTTTCTTAATTCCTTAAGATCTTCAACAATCGTGTTGGTAATGATTCCGTTGCGCATTAAATCACGCTGAATCTTATTAAGTAACTTCTGTGCTTTGATATTTTCCAAGGTCTGTTAATTAAATTTATCAGTAATAATCTTTTTGAAATTCAAATGAAAAATCTGAATTTTTCCAGAGCACAAAGTTAATTTTTTTAGCCTTCTATAAAAGTCTTTTTAAAGGTTTTATCAAGTATTTAACCTTTAAAATTAACAGAATCTTAGACCTTTAAATTTCAGGAGAATAAAGGCCTTTAGTAGCTTTAATCCTCAAAAAAATAATTATGAGTTTAGAAAACAAAACAGCACTAATTACAGGTGGAAGTAAAGGAATAGGATACGGAGTGGCAGAAACTCTTCTTAAAATGGGCTATAAAGTAGCTATTACCAGTAGATCTCTGGAATCTGCAAAAAAAGCTGCAGAATCCCTGTCAGCTCACGGTGAAACGCTGGGACTGGAAGCAGATGTAAGAAGTTTTGAAAGTCAGGAAAAAGCAGTAAAACAATTAATGGATAAATGGGGACAATTGGATGTTCTTGTGGCTAATGCCGGTGTGGGTAATTTTGGTTCTATAGAAGACCTTTCCATAGAAGACTGGCAGGAAACCATTGACACGAACCTTACCGGTGTTTTTTACAGCTTGAAGGCAAGTGTGGATGCTCTTAAAAAAACTGAAGGTTACATAATCACCATTTCGAGTCTTGCAGGTACTAATTTCTTTGCAGGTGGAGCTGCCTATAACGCAAGTAAATTTGGAGTTACCGGGTTTACGCAGGCAGCGATGTTAGATTTAAGAGATAAGGGTATAAAAGTGAGTACTATTATGCCAGGTTCTGTAGCGACTCATTTCAATGGGCACGAACCAAATGATAAAGATGCCTGGAAAATTCAGAAAGAGGATATAGGGGAGTTAGTTGGTGATCTGCTAAAAATGAATCCGCGTACTCTACCGTCTAAAATAGAGGTTAGACCATCACGTCCACCACAAAAATAAGGATCTTAATATCCCTAAGATTTTAAGCCGTTCTATTGGAGCGGCTTTTTATTTTTAAATCGGAGCCGGTTTTAAGAAAAAGCAGGAACTTAATTTAGGGTTAATTACATAAAATTGAATGAAACATCAGGTATTTTAGGTAGATAGATTAATTTCAACATCTCAAAACAATTGTATTGAATAAGCATTTCAAAAAATATCGCGATGAGCTTATAAAATTTCTGCGGAGTACAGATTTTTCCAAAGCCATCGTTTTGACTATTGCGATTGTAATTCCCATAGGCATATTCTCAAATCTGGGAATTCTGGAAGTTGGGATTAGCATTGCTATGGGTTGCTTGCTTTCTTCTCCAAGTGATGTTTCGGGGAGTTTTAAACACAAAGTTCTCGGGATTTTGGCTGCGGCAGTGCTGGGAAGTTTTTCATTTTTTATCGCCGGTTATTCCGAAACACTAGTATGGGCCGTAATTCCAATGCTACTCCTTACAATGTTTTCAATTTCTTATTTATCTGTGTATGGATTCCGGGCCTCATTGGTAACATTTTCCGGCCTATTGGCCGTAGTGCTAAGTTTTGCCAATATTTCTTCTGAAATTGAGATCTGGGAAAAGTCACTTTTAATTTTCACCGGTGGGATCTGGTATATGATTGTTAGTGTCAGTTGGTATCTGATTAAACCTGAAAGAGCTACAGAACAGTTGCTGGCTGAAACTATGGAGATTACGGCGGAATATTTAAGGCTTAGAATTAAGCTGCTTCAATCTGACGCAAACGTAGAAAAAATTCAGCGGCGGTTATTTCAGAAACAAACTGAATTAAATGAACATCACGAAAGCTTAAGGGAGTTATTGATCAATTATAGGAGGTCTTCCGGAAGTTCCGGTTATGCCCGCAAACGTTTACTCATTTTTATCGATCTGGTAGACATGCTGGAACTGGCGATGGCGAATCCTCTGGATTATGATAAAATGCGGGAGGTGATGGAGACCGATAGAGATGAAATAAATGCCTTTAGTGATTTATCCTTAAGAATTGCAGATCAGCTCGATCTTATTGCCCTGGCCGTTCATAAAAACTCCAGATTGCCGGAAAATGTGGTGCCAAAATATTTAAAGGCTACCAAAGAATCACTTTTAAAATTCCGGAATAAAATTGATGTTACCCAAAAAAGAGAACATCTGCTTCTTTTACGAAATCTCTATGATTATCAGTCCAGGCAGGTTCAAAAAATTAATAATATTGACCGGATTCTGCGCAATTTAGAAGGGAAAAGAAAGATTTTTAAAGATAAGGAGGTAAAACAATTTCTTACGCAACAGGAATATAGTTTTAAAACCCTTGTTACTAATTTTAATTTTACTTCGGCCATTTTTAGACATTCGCTTCGCCTGGCTATTGTAGTTTTGGTGGGTTATCTGGTAGGGTCTTATTTCTCTGTTCAAAATGCCTATTGGATACTTTTGACCATAGTTGTTATCATGAGGCCCAATTATGGACTCACCAAAGAAAGGACAAGAAAAAGGATCGTGGGTACTCTAATTGGAGGGGCCATTGCAACTGGTATCGTTTATATCACGCAAAGTCCGGCCGTATATGCAGCATTAGGAATTTTAAGTCTTACGCTTGCCTTCTCATTAATTCAGAGGAATTATACCACTGCGGCGATATTTATAACCCTGAGTATTATTTTTATTTACGCGTTGCTTCAGCCGGAAGTGCTTAATGTTATACAATTCAGGATTCTGGATACCATGATTGGGGCAGGATTAGCAGCACTCGGCAATCTGATTTTATGGCCTAAATGGGAGCTTCAGAATATAAATAATGTAATAGCAGGTTCCCTGAATTCCAATCTTGAATATCTGGATGAAATTGATAAATATTACCACGATAAGGAAGATCTTCCCGTAAGTTATAAGCTTGCCAGAAAGAAAGCATTTTTGCAAATGGGGGAATTAAGCGGCGCTTTTCAAAGGATGACCCAGGAACCTAAATCTCAGCAAAAAAAATTAAGTCTTATCTACGAGATTGTTGGGCTAAACCATACATTTTTATCTGCACTTGCATCCCTGGGAACTTATATTCGAAATCATCCTACTACAAGGGCTTCTTCAGATTTTGAAACTTATACTGAAGCGATTGCTTACAATATGAAAAATGCTGTAAACATACTTCATCATAAAGATTTTAAAGATCAAAAACCGGAAAAGGTAACTGAAGCCGGGAAATCATTACATCAAAAATTTGATAAACTCGCCAGGGAAAGAGATCTGGAAATCGCTTCCGGTAAAGAGCGTATTGATGAAGATACCAGATTAAGACTACAGGAAGCCCATCTGGTGACAGGCCAACTGGAATGGTTAATGGATATTTCAGAAAAAATAAAAGAAAACGTTTCAAGAATTACACTTCCAAATAATGAGTAAAAGAGCATTTAAGAAATATGTAAAATCACTGAATAAGGAAGATCTGGAAGAACAAATCATGGATCTGTATGAAAGGTTTGATGAAGTTAAAGTGTTCTATAATTTCGTTTTTAATCCAAATGAAGACAAACTGGTAAAAGATGCGAAGTTTAAAATTGGAAAAGAATATTTCCCTCCCAATAATCGTCGGCCTAAAAAACGACGATCTGTAGCCCACAAGCTTATTAAACATTTTTTAAAATTAGGCATGGAACCACATGCCCTCGCAGATGTGATGTTTTATAATGTGGAGATCGCTCAGGCATATGCCCATGGAAAAGACACCATTACCGAAGCCTTCCATAAGAGTATATTCAAATCTTTTGAACAGGCTGTAACCTATGTAATAGAAAATGGGATTGTTGAAGAATTTAAGGAGCGAATAAAAAAGATCACTATTGAAGTTCACGATGCCAATTGGGCTAATTCCTATAATTTCGTGGCGATAGCAGACAGGGTGCTGGAATAATTAAAAAAGCCACCCTTGTGAGATGGCCTGCATAAATTTTCAAAATGTAACCTAAAATTACTTTTTAGGTTTAGCCTGTGGCTTAGACTGTGGAGCTTTTTTTTCAGTACTCTTCTGGTCCTTTTTTGGATTTTTTTCTTGTGCCATTTTTTTAAAATTTAATACCCTAATTTAATATTCATACCAATTGCTAAATACCGCTTTGGCAAATGTTTAACGAAGAATTAGTACTTCTCATTAAAGCCTTGGTAAAGCATTGACTATTCTTTCTGAGTTCATTCCATTTCAGTAAATTTGATAGACTATAACACGACCTATGGAATTAGAAAAAATAATCGCACAAATCGAGGAGCAAAAAAATCTTCCTAATCTTAAACTTAGTATTAAAGAAAAAACCCAGGCCTTTACTCATAAATTATTCTATACTTTATTTGACCGGCAAACTCCGGTTAGAGATAATTTGATGGAACTTGGAATGGATTTCGAAGTTTTGTCAAAACTGGTATGCTGGGAACCGGGTTCTCCTTGTCAGGAAATCTGGAATGATTATGTGCAAATGCTACCTGAAATTCTTGAAAAACTAAATCTTGATGCTCAGGCAATTGCTAAAAATGACCCTGCAGCAAATTCAGTAGAAGAAGTTTATTTATCCTATCCCGGGTTTTTCGCGATTGCTACTTATAGATTAAGCCATGAATTATTTAAATATGGTTTGCCGCTTGTACCAAGGTTAATGACGGAATGTGCGCATAGTATAACCGGTACAGATATTAACCCCGGAGCGAAAATTGGAAATTCCTTCTTTATAGATCACGCCACCGGAGTGGTTATAGGTGAAACGGCGGTTATAGAAGATAATGTAAAAATATATCAGGGAGTTACCCTGGGGGCTTTGACCGTAAATAGAACCTTAAGAAATAAAAAGCGACACCCTACCATAAAAAACAATGTCACCATCTATGCAAATGCTACCATTTTAGGAGGAGAAACGGTAATTGGTGAAAACAGTATAATAGGAGGGAATGTTTGGTTAACCAAATCTGTTCCTGCAAATTCTATGGTTTCTCATACTCCACAAATAACAATAAAAAATACGGTGCAAAGATGAATGATTCAATTCTAAGATTAGTTGGTAATACCCCTTTGGTTAAGGCTAATAATATTATAAATAAACCCGGGGTTGAGCTGTATTTCAAGCTGGAAGGACAAAATCCCGGAGGAAGTGTGAAAGACAGGGCAGCTTATAACATGATCAAAAGTGCCCTGGAACGGGGAGATATCGATAAGAATACAAAACTCATTGAGGCTACCAGTGGTAACACGGGAATAGCCCTGGCTATGATCGCCGGTATTTTTGAATTGGATATAGAGCTGGTAATGCCCGAAAATTCCACTGTTGAAAGGGTGCAGACGATGCGTGCTTACGGGGCAAAGGTTACGCTTACCAATTCTGATTCCGGGATTGAAGGTTCCAGAGATTATGCTGAGGAGAAAATGGCCACAGGCGAGTATTTTATGCTGAATCAATTTGGGAATGACGATAACTGGAAAGCTCATTATAAAACGACCGGACCAGAAATTTGGAATGATACCAATCACAGTATAACTCATTTTGTTTCTTCCATGGGGACTACGGGAACTATTATGGGAACAAGTACTTACTTAAAGGAAAAGAATAAAGACATACAGATTGTGGGCGTTCAACCTACAGACGATTCCCGGATTCCAGGAATAAGAAAATGGCCGGAAGCCTATTTGCCTAAAATATTTAATCCGTCTAAAGTTGATCGGGTATTGGAAGTAAGCGAGGATGAAGCATCAGAAATGACGAGGAGACTTGCTAAAGAAGAAGGAATTTTTGGAGGAATGAGTAGTGGAGGAGCTGCGGCTGCAGCGGTAAGGCTATGTAATGAACTCGATAGTGGCTTGGTGGTTTCTATCGTGTGCGATAGAGGGGACAGGTATTTGTCTTCAGACCTTTTTAGATAAAAGAAGAAAGAGCTGTAAAGGATTTCGCGTTAACTCTGTGATGAATGATCGAAGAGATCATTTAATTAACTACTATTCCAACCTTAACTGCCTGTATTAATTGAAGAACTACAGGATTAAAATTCTTTACAGCTCTCTTAACTTTAAAACTTCTCAATAGAGGCTACCCCGGAATTGTATTGGGCAGGTATAATTTTAACTCTCTCACGATCGTTACCTTTTTCAAGAATTACAATGTACTTTTCCTTATCAATTCTATCTTGCTTTCCAAATGCCATATACTTATTCTTAGTCATTGTCCAGCCTTGATAGTTTCCATAAACCTGATTTCGGATACTTGGTGGAAGGTTTATATTGGTAAACCTTTGCGAAGTCTCCAGTAAATTTCCATCTAAATCATAACTTGCAGATAGTTGACCTTTAGAACTTTTAACGGTTACTACTATATCCCCGGCATTAACATTTGCCTCCTGGATAAAACGTTGAATGTCAAAATTTCTAATCATAAATTTGATGGCGTCTCCTTGAAATTGAGCGGCGTATTTCTCTTTTACTTTCACAACACCATTTTGATAGTCTTCAAATACAATTTCTGCAGTGGGGTCAAAATTCAGCCGGGTTTCATCCAGTTGAATAACCTGAGCAAAGGATCCTACAGCCATTCCCAGTGCGAGTACTAATACGATGAACTTTTTCATGATCTTAAAAATTTATTGATGAATAATTGATTTTTTAGAATACTTAAAAGTAAGTTAAATTTAACATGCTGAAAATCACTTAAGTAGCACAAGGAGTTTTATTTTGAATTATTATTCTCTTTCTCCAATTCTTTGATCAAAAGATCCAGATCTTTTATTTGAACTTTATTTCGCTGAAGTTTAATCGATCCGTTCTTTTTTAAAATTTGAAGATGCCGGTTTACTACTGCGCGGGTAGAGCCAATGAGATTTGCCAGCTCTTTATTGGGAAGGTCGTTGATATATCTTAGTTTATTGGATTCTTCATCAATATTGGAAAGCAATAGCTTCAGCAATCGGGTAGATATATTGGCAAAAATCAGCTCTGAAACGTTCGCTTCCAGGGCTCGCATGATCTTTCCGGTATAACTGAAAAATGATTCAAAATGGCTGGGATTCTTTTTTAGCCAGGTTCGCAGGTGATCCATATGGATTCCCAGTACATTTATATTATCTATACATTCATAATATACCTTATGCGCAGCACCGTCTAAAAGGCAAAAGAGATCAAAAACATCACCTTCTTTCAAAAGAAAGAGGGTATGCTCTTTTTGGCTGATCTCATCAACGTTATACATTTTGATCCGGCCGGAAGTAATAATATAAAAATGTTGCAGAAATTTCTGTTGGTTAATGATGCAGGTTTCCTGTGTCCAGGTCTCTTCATGAAAATCTGCTAACAGGTCAAACCACTGGGGTTTGCTTAACTTGGCAAACAACTCACATTTTTGAAGGGACTCTTCGTAATTAGAATATAATAGTTCAGCTGAATTCAAGACACCGGATTTTTAGTTAATAAACTTCCGGGGGAATTGTGACTGACGAGTTTGAAGTCTGAAATTCAGAATTTTTCAGTAAAGCTAATTTACGCAAAATTCAGCTAAGAGGTTTAATAAATAACGACTCTTATTCTCCAATTAATTTTTGACTAAAGTTTAAAATGCCTTATTTTTGCAAAATTGCTTACTATAAAGGACTCTATGGCGTTAGAAACATTTGGAATTGAAAAAAAGAAAGTCGACAAGAAATTATATGATTATCAACAAAAGGATATAAACAAGATTTTTGGGGTAATCGAAGAACACCCAGAAAATTATAACCTTCTCTATCAGCTGCCTACCGGTGGTGGAAAGACGGTGATATTTTCCCAGATGACCAGGGAATATATTCAAAGAACCAATAAAAAGGTTCTGATTCTTACTCACAGAATTGAGTTGTGTAAGCAAACCTCAAAAATGCTTTCCGGGTTTGGAGTACGTAATAAGATCATTAACAGTAAAGTTAAGGAACTTCCAGATCAGGATGACTATATGTGCTTTGTGGCCATGGTGGAAACCCTGAATAACAGGCTGAATGACGAGAAACTGGAAATTGAGGATATTGGATTGGTCATCATTGATGAAGCGCATTACAACTCCTTTAGAAAGCTGTTTAAGTTTTTTGAAAAGTGTTTTATCCTTGGAGTAACGGCGACCCCATTAAGTTCAAATATTAAACTTCCCATGAAGGATAATTACCGGGAGCTTATTGTGGGAGATTCAATTTCAGGTTTAATTGAAAAAGGATTTTTGGCCCGCGCCAATATCTATAGCTATAATGTTGGGTTAACCAACCTTAAAGTAGGGATGAATGGTGATTATACCGTGAAATCATCAGAAGAACTTTATTCCAACTACAGTATGCAGGAAAAGCTTTTGAATGCATATTATGAACGATCAAGAAATAAGAAAACCCTTATTTTTAATAATGGTATCAACACTTCAGTAGAAGTGTACCATACTTTTAAGAATGCAGGTTTACCTATCAGGCACCTGGATAATACTACCAGTAAGCAGGATAGAAAAGATATTTTAAAATGGTTTAAGCATACGCCTAATGCCATTGTAACCTCTGTAAGTATTCTAACCACCGGTTTTGATGAACCTACCGTAGAAACCATTGTATTGAACAGAGCGACGAAGTCTCTTACTCTTTACTTCCAAATGATTGGGCGTGGTTCCAGGGTGCTAAAAGACAAGAGCGAATTCACCGTAATTGATCTTGGTAATAACATGGCCAGATTTGGGCATTGGAGCAGCCCGGTAGATTGGAAACAGATCTTTAGATCTCCGGATTTCTACTTTGAAAATCTGCTGAGTGATGATGAAATTGAAAGAGATTTCCAATATCAAATGCCTCCTGAAGTAAGAGAACTATTCTCTAAAACAGAGGATGTCACCTTCAATGTGGAAGCTGCTTATGACGAAGTGATCAAAAAAGGATTAAAATCCAAGGCAGTTTTGGAATGGTCCATGGAACAACATGTAAAAATGTGTGTGGAAAACAGTGAAGATGTTTTTGATGCACGTATTCTTGCCAAAGAGCTAAAGGATGACATTTCTTCCCGCATCAAACAATATTCTTACTGTATAAGTAAAAGTACCAAGAACTACCGTGACTGGCTGGAAGAAGACTATTCAAGAAAATTAAGAATGGAGATAAATAAACAATTTTAATTATCGTCTTTCTTTCCAAAGAGACGTTTAAAAAATCCTTTCTTTTTCTTATCACGACGATCGTTCTTTGAGCGGTCGTCTTTTTCTTTTTTACCCGAAAATAATCTTTCCAGGAAATTGTCACGTTCCTTAGGTGGACATTCCATCATCTCTGCCAGACTTGACGGAAGCGGAGCAAACCTCGCATTAGTTACATCTGCAAATGATGCATCGGCATTCATTTTTTGCAGAAGTTTGGCGAATATTGGCAATGCAGAATTCGCACCCTGACCTATGGAAGTATTCCGGAAACCAATTCTATGATCATCAGATCCTACCCAGGTTACACAAACCAGGTTAGGAGTTATTCCCACAAACCAACCATCTTTATTATTCTGGGTTGTTCCTGTTTTGCCGGCTATATCATTCCTTAACCCATATTTATAACGCAGTCTTACCGCAGTACCTTCATTAACTGTGGCCTCCATCATATTAAGCATGATTTTTCTGGTATCTTCAGAAAAGGCTTTGGCCTTTGAAACCTGAGGCTCAAAACTTGCCAGAAGATTACCTTCTCCATCCTCGATTCTGGTAATATAATAAGGCTTCGTATAAAAGCCATTATTTACGTAACTGGTATAGGCGCCGGCCATTTCAGTTAAACCAAGAGAAGCAGTTCCTAATGCAAGGGATGGATATGGTGGAAGTTCAGATTCGATTCCCATCCTACGTGCTTGGGAAACGACATTGTTAATTCCTGTTTCCATAAGGACTTTAACGGCAATGGTATTCATAGATCTGCTTAAGGCAGTTTTTAGATTATAATTCATATGTGGATCATCACCTTCAGAAGAAGAATTTGAAGGAGTCCAGTCATTATCATAAGTAACTTCCCGAACAGAAAAATATGCACAGGGATCCATTCCGTTTTCCAATGCAGCGGTATACACAAAGGGTTTAAATGTTGAACCCACCTGCCTCTTACTTTGTGCTACATGATCATATTTAAAAAACCTGAAATCTACACCTCCAACCCAGGCCTGCACAGATCCATCCTCTGGAGCCACAGCAAGTAGTCCTGAATTTAAAAATTTCAAATAATGGGAAATACTGTCAATGGTGCTGATATTCCTGGTTTCCATTCCATTATAGGTGAAAACCTCCGTAGGTCTTTTCTCTTCCATGCTAAGCATGATCTCCTTCTCACCTAAACCTTTTTTAAGAAGTTTTTGATAGCGGGGAGTCCTTTTAATGGCATCATTTAAAATTTTTTTATTAGTATCCCAAGGCCCATATTTGCCATAGGAATTTTCATGTTCCTTCTGCAATTGGGACATATGCTCCAACACAGCTTCTTCAGCAAGTTTTTGCATTTCATAATTAAGGGTGGTATGTACTATGAGTCCATCCCTGTAAATGTTATAGGTATCTCCATCGCTGTTTTTAAGGGTATCCAGAATGCTGCTTACATCTTTCCTTATCTGTTCTCTAAAATATGGAGCAATTCCCTTGTCATGACTAAAACTTTTATAGTCGAGAATTAAAGGTTCAAGTTTCGCTGCTTCAGCTTCTTCCATTTCCAGGTAACCATATTTTGCCATTTGCATTAAAACTACATCTCTCCTAAGGCGGCTACGTTCCGGGAAAATTCGCGGATTATAATAATGACTGGCCTTTAGCATTCCTACTAAAACTGCAGCTTCGGTCAATGAAAGGGCAGAGGTTTTTTTATTAAAAAATTTGAGAGAAGCACTTTCTATTCCGTAGGTGTTATCACTAAAAGGTACGGTATTGAAATAGAGCTCCAGGATTTCATTTTTGGAATAGATATCCTCCAGTCTTTTCGCAATAATGGCTTCCTGAAGTTTATTTACAACTATTCCCAAAGGGCCAAAATCTTTCCGCCCATAGATGTTTTTCGCCAATTGAAGGCTAATAGTACTTCCGCCACCGGCAGAATCGTCCTGTAATAATATGGATTTTACAAAAACACGCAGCAAACTGCGATTATCAATCCCGTCGTGTTCATAAAAGCGGGTATCTTCAGTAGCAATAAGAGCCTCTATAAGGTGAGGTGGAAATTGTTCAAAATCGATTGGTTGTCTGTCAAATATGTAAAATTTCCCAATAAGTTTTCCATTTGAGGCCAGTACCTGAGTGGCTTTGTTTTGTGTAAGTTCGGTCAACTCTTTTGAACTTGGGATCTTACCCCATACGCCAAAATATATACTCCCGAAGAGAAGGAAAAATAAAGCGACACCAGCTGCAATCACAAGGAGTGACCACTTTAAAATCGGGTTTTTGCTAATCTTTTTTAACATAATTTCATTGTAGGGATAGCAAATAAACAAATGTTTCTTTCAGCTGATTAATTTTTGAATTTTTTTAACCAAAAATTATAATCCTTGAGCCATGTTTTGGATCGGCTATTTTTAAACCGAAGGACCAACTTCAAAGTATTGTTAATCTTTTTGCATCAGTTCAGCTTAATTGTAATTTTAGGTAGCAAAAATTTCTTTATGAATAAATGGGCTCTTGGGATCATTGCTGTCGTTCTGTTAATAGCTGCAGTGGTCTATGGTATTTATCAAAAAAACGATTATGATTTTAACGATGCAACCAAATCTTATGAGGTTGTAAACACCTGGGAGTTACCTGAAGAATTAAATGAGATTTCCGGATTGCATTGGATGGGGGATGGCCGTATAGCCTGTATTCAGGATGAAGATGGAATCATTTTTATCTACGATCTCAATTCCGCTAAAATTATACAGAAACACAAATTTGCCTTAGCGGGAGATTATGAAGCAATAACCTATTTGAATGAAAATTACTGGGTGGCTAAAAGTTCTGGAGAGCTTTTTAGAATTGAGAGTATAAAGCCTAAAGAAAAAATTGAAGCCGGGATTAGGCTTGAGCTTAAATATAATAACAATATAGAAGGAATAGCTGCGGCTCCGGATGGGAAGATTTGGATTTCGTTTAAAGACAGAAACCTTAAAAAGGAAGGAGATTATAGAGGGTTATATGCTTTTGATCCCAAAACCAACAAACTGGACCCTGAACCAGTGGCAAAAGTAAATTATAAGGATCAAAAATTTGATCTTTTAAAAACCGGCAATCCCCGTAAACTTTTAAGACCTTCAGATATCGGTTTCCATCCGCTTACCGGTGAACTTTATATTCTGGATGCAGAATTCCAAAAGCTTATAATCACCAACACTTCCGGCAAGATCAAAAAACTTCATTTACTGGATCCTGAAGAATTTTCACAACCGGAAGGAATTACTTTTAGTGAATCTGGCAGGATCTTTATTTCAAATGAAAATTTAGGAGGTCCGGCCAACATCAAGGAGGTCAAATTTCACTAACCTTCTTCCTGAATTCTGGCGGCAACATCTTGTACTTCATCAAGTACTCTCAATAGATTTTCACCCCATAATTTGGCAATTTCCTCTTCGGTATAACCTCTCTTTACAAGTTCCAGAGTAACATTAAAGGTTTCTGAGGCATCATTCCAACCTTCAATTCCACCGCCTCCATCAAAATCGGAACTTATTCCCACATGATCAATTCCAATTTTTTGAACCAGATAATCAATATGATCCACAAAATCTGACACATCTACCGGTTTTACTGTTTCCTTTAATTTCTCTATTTGCGGTTCGGCAGCTCTCCTGATTTCACCAAATTTCTCATAATAATGTTCCCGATCGTCGTCATCCATTGTGCGTACACTGTCCCTGGAAAGAATTTTAAAATTCACTTCAGCAGCTTTTTCCTTGTATATATCCTGCTTAGCAATAGCAAAAGCTTCATGCTTTTCCTCCTTAAGATAGGAGCTGAAGGCTACAGTTTGGACAACGCCACCGTGTTTTTTAAATAAACCGAGTAATTCATCGTCAAGATTCCGGCTATGATTGCATAAGGCTCTGGCAGAAGAATGCGAAGCGATTAATGGAGCTTTGGATTCCTGAAACATTTGCCTGATCGCTTCTTTACTGGGATGAGATACGTCAATCATGATACCGTACTTGTTCATTTCGGCAATTGCTTCTTTTCCCAGCTCACTTAGTCCATTATATAGCCATTCGTTATTTTCTTCGCCGGTATTGGAATCGCAAAACTGACTATGCCCATTATGAGACAAAGACATATATCTGGCTCCTTGATCGTAAAATTCTTTAATTCTTGACAAGTCGGTTCCTATAGGATACGCATTTTCTACGCCTATCATTGCTACTTTCTTGCCTTGAGCAATCAAATCCCTTACTTCAGCTGAAGTTGTTGCCAAACCAATCTTATCAGGAGCATATTCCGTAGTAAGTCTATGGATGGCATCAAATTTACTAATGGCATTTTCATAAGCTTTTCTATAGCCTTCCTCAGTTAGATCCTCCTGCCCGGTATAAACAATCAGCCAGCTAACGTCCAGATCTCCCTTATCCATTTTAGGCAGGTTAACCTGGGTGGAAAGATCCTGAGTATAATTTTTATCGTTGGTGAAATTTTTAATATTGATGTCGTTATGAGTATCTATGGTTATAACCTTCTCATGAATTGATTTTGCCCGCTCATAAAGATCAGGATCCACCTCCTGAGATTGAGAAGATAAAATTGAAGAAAAGAGTATAATCACAGATAATGGAAATTTCATAACCTTAATATTTTTCATTTGCAGATGAATTTAAGAATTAATATTAAGCTATCCTTAAATTCTGAAATTAGATCAAATTTTAATATACATTTGATTAAACTTTTGAAGATTTAATGAAGAAATATATTGTAGTCAATAAACCTGAAACCTGGACAATTTCACCTGATAATACTCAGATAATTTCCTCTCGTGACTACTTAACAGATCCCGCTTTTTCCAAATTAAAGAATGCGCGGATCTTTAACCTTTGTAAAGATTATTCCTATCAATCCAAAGGCTATTACGTATCCTTACTGGCAGAAGCTCGTGGACACTTGGCTATCCCAACCGTACGGAATATCGTGGATCTGGCAGAGCCTAAGCTGGTGCGCATCGTGTCTGATGAATTTGATGACCTTATACAGAGTTCACTTAAAAACATCAAGTCTCAGGAATTTACGCTTAGCATCTATTTTGGTCAGAATGTAGCAGCGAAATACAGGGAGTTAAGCAGCATGTTCTTTAAACATTTTCAGATTCCACTATTGCGGGTGAAATTTAATTTCACCACCAAATGGAATATTAAAAATATTAAGGCCATTGCAGAATCTGAAATTCCTAAAGAACACATGGAATCTGTCCTGGTCTTTGCAGAGCAGTATTTTTCCAAGAAAAGATATGACACTCCAAGAGTCACAAATTATGATTATGATCTGGCCATCCTTGTAAAACCTGGAGATGTAGCACCTCCCAGTAATGCTAAAGCCCTGAAGAAATTTCAGGAGATAGGAGAGAAAATGGGGTTCTATACAGAAGTAATTTCTCCTAAAGACCTTTCCCGGCTTTCCTCTTTTGATGCGCTGTTAATTAGACAAAGTACCGAGGTTAATAATGAAGCCTATGCTTTTGCCAGAAAAGCGGAACAGGAGGGACTCGCGCTGGTAGATTTTCCTGATGCCATCCTAAAATGCTGTAACAAGGTTTTTATGGCTGAAGCTCTGGAAAATGCCAATATCCCTACGCCTAAAACAATGATTGTACATAAGGACAATAAAGATCTGGTCCTGGAAAATATAGGATTGCCTGTTGTTTTAAAATCTCCGGATTCAACGTTTTCGTTTGGGGTGAAAAAAGCAAAAACTTCAGAAGAGTATAATGAGGTTGTGGGCGCAATGTTGAAGGAATCTGAACTGGTAATAGCTCAGGAATTTATGCCTTCAGAATATGACTGGCGAATAGGGATTCTTGATGGAAAGCCTTTTTATGCCTGCAGATATTACATGGCAAAAGGCCATTGGCAAATCTATAACTGGGATGCAAAAGTTAAGGATGATCAGGATGGGAATGCAGATTGTTTGCCAATTGAGAAAGTCCCGAAATCCATTATTAAAATTGCAGTTAAAGCTGCCAAGTTAATGGGAAAAGGCCTTTACGGAATCGATGTAAAAGAAATTGGATCCAAAGCAGTGGTAATTGAGATCAATGATAATCCCAATATAGATGCGGGAGTGGAAGATAGTTATTATGGCGATCAGGTATATATTGATATCCTGACTGCAATTAAAATGAGGTTAGATAATAAATAATATGGCATATCATCTTTTTGAGGTTTATGGGATCGAACTGGAATACATGCTGGTTCATCAATCTACGTTAAGGGTTCAGCATTTGGTGGATGCGTTAATGACCAGGAAAAACGTAACCCTTGTCTCTGATATTAGTAACGGAGAGCTCGAATGGAGTAACGAGCTGGTTGCCCATGTGGTCGAAATTAAAACCAATGGTCCCGCAAAAAGTCTGGAGGGTCTGGAAGATGTTTTTATTCAGAATGTAAAGGAGATCAATAGTCTTTTAAAAGAAATTGAATGTAAGCTGCTGCCTGGTGCTGCACATCCTTTTATGGATCCAATAAACGAGACAAAGCTTTGGCCACATGATAATAATGAGGTCTATACTTTATACAACAAGATTTTTAACTGTAAAGGTCATGGCTGGAGTAATGTACAAAGTATGCATATCAACTTCCCCTTTGCAGATGATAAGGAATTTGAAAAGCTACATGCCGCAATTAGAATCCTACTTCCTATAATTCCGGGTTTAGCTGCGAGTTCTCCCATCCTTGATGGGAAATTTACTGGATACAAGGATGCCCGGATGCATTATTATAAAACCAATCAAAAGGAAATTCCGCATATGACGGGAAAGGTTATTCCCGAGCAGGTCTTCAGTAGAAAGGATTATCATACAAAGATCTTTAATCCTATTACTGAAGCTATCAAAGGTTTTGATTCTGATAATATAATGGATCATCATTTTCTTAACTCCAGAGGTGCAATTTCCAGATTTGACAGGAATGCCATTGAAATCAGGATAATTGATATACAGGAAACCCCATCAGCAGATATTGCTATAGCAGCTTTTATAGCCGAAACTTTAAAATTACTGGTAAGTGAGGAGCTGGTTTCACTGAAAGATCAGAAATCATGGCATGAGGATGACCTGTTTTTAATTCTTGATGATGTGATTAAAGATGCCGAAAATACTCTGGTGATCAATAAAAAGTATCTGGCCATTTTCGATATACATAAAGAAGCCGATGTTAAAACCATCTGGAAAAAGATCTATGAAAAAATAGGGGATAAGCTATCTGAAAATCATCAGAATCACATTGAATTCTTGTTACAGAACGGCAGTCTCTCCACACGAATTCTAAAAGCAATTCGCGGAAATTTTTCTGAAGATAATATCAAAAAAGTTTATAATAAACTGGCAGACAGCCTTGCCAACGATAGAATGTTCAGGCCTTGAAAACAGTTATAACCTGTGAGCACGCGACCAATCATATCCCCGAGGCTTATAAATACTTGTTTGCTGAGAATAAGAAGGTATTATATACTCATGAAGGTTATGATCCTGGTGCATTCGATACTTTTGAATTTCTAAAACATCTGGCTGATTATTCTAAATATCAGACCATTGGCAGACTTCTGGTAGAAACCAACAGATCCATAGGGCATAAATCACTTTTTTCGAGATTTTCAGCAGATCTTAATATTAAAGAAAAGAAAGAGGTTCTTGATGCCTATTATTTTCAATATAGAGATGCTATAGAAAACCAAATTTCGGAATATATCAATGCCGGGGAAAAGGTTTTACATTTATCAATTCACTCATTCACTCCCCAATTGAACGGAATAATACGTGAATGTGATATAGGAATTTTATACGATCCCGGAAGGTCTCTTGAAAAAGAATTTTCCAAAAAGCTAAAACGAAGCCTTATAAAAGAACTTCCCGGTTTAAGGTTGAGATATAACTATCCCTATTTGGGGAAGGCAGATGGATTTACAACTTACCTGCGGAATAAATTTAAAAGCAATTATGCAGGCATAGAGATTGAGATTAACCAAAAGTGGGCTGAGGACGAGGTTATGCCGTTGGGAATTAAGGAGAGTTTTTACAAAGCCATCCAAAGTATAAAACAAAAAAAGCCCTGAACAGGGCTTTTATATTATGTGTGAGATTCTGATTTATTTCAGATCGTATTCCAGAGTAACTTCAGCTTTCAAGAGCTTTGAAATAGGACAATTTTCTTTAGCTTTATTAGCGATCTTATCAAATTGATCTTTATCTATTCCCGGAACTTTAGCATCAAGAATAAGATGTGATTTCTTCACCTCACCATTTTCAAAAGTTATTTCAGAAACAGTACTAAGCTTATCCGGTGCAAATCCTTCTTCAGTTAAGAACGCTGAAAGTTGCATGCTAAAACAACCTGCATGAGCGGCACCCACAAGTTCTTCAGGATTAGTCCCTTTTCCATCTTCAAAACGGGTTTTAAAAGAGTATTGAGCATCCTCCAGAACACCACTTTCTAGACTAATTGTTCCTTTACCTTCTTTTAGTGAGCCGTTCCAAACAGCTGAACCTTTTCTTTTCATAATTTAATTATTTGATTTACCCGTAAATTACTACCTAAATAAAGAACACAAAAAGAATTATAAAAACCTTAACCTGACTTATTATCATAAAAAAAGCCCGGAATACAATTCCGGGCTTTCGATATAAGTTTTGAACTATTATTTGATCTCTACAACTTCAAGATCAAAAATAAGGTCTTTACCTGCAAGTGGGTGATTAGCATCAACCACAATAGTTTCATCCTTAACATCTGTAACTACAAGGTTGATCTCACGTCCATCAGGTCCTTTAGACACCAATGGCATCCCAACTTCCGGCTTAAGCTCCTCTGGTAATTGATCTTTTTGAACTTCCTGGATCAACTCATCTTTTGGTTCTCCATAAGCTTCCTCTTTAGGTATATTGATGGTCTTTTTTTCATTAACTTCCATACCGATAAGGCCTGCTTCAAAACCAGGAATTAATTGACCCTGTCCTAAAGTGAACTCTATTGGCTCTCCACGTTCTACTGAACTATCGAAAACCTGGCCATCTTCTAATTTTCCTGTGTAATGTACCTTTACGGCATCGTTTTGCTTTACTTGACTCATAAAAAGTATTT
>NZ_JBLVTL010000003.1:204739-234774 GCF_048285835.1 Christiangramia aquimixticola | reverse complement strand
GCCATTTATGCTGTATTAGGTGCAAGTACCTTGCCGAAAACCGAAAAAGGCGACACAATAACCGATTTACCCGCACTTTGTCATATTTCTATTTAATTGGATTATTATTCCAAAAAGAATAACTTTAGAAAGTTTACACTTCTAATCTTATAATTCCACATGAAAACCAGCAAAAACCAACCAGCTTCCAATACGCGCAGAGATTTTTTAAAAAAAACAAGCGTTGCAGGCGCAGGCTTTATGATAGTTCCCAGACATGTTTTGGGAGGTCCGGGCTTTACAGCACCAAGTGATAAATTACTTATTGCCGGGATTGGCGTAGGGGGTAAGGGTACAAGTGACCTAATGAGCTTCTATGAATCGGGAAAAGCCGAAATTGCTTTTTTATGTGATGTAGATGATCGCAGGGCAGCTCAATCCAGAACAAATTTCCCAAAAGCTAAATATTATAAAGATTACCGGGAGATGTTTGATAAGGAATCAAAAAACTTTGATGCCGTAAGTATTTCAACTCCAGATCACAACCATGCCGTCCAAACTATGGCGGCTATGGAACGAGGGAAACATGTATATGTGCAAAAACCTCTTACCCATGATATTTATGAAGCCAGGATGTTAACTGAAGCTGCTGAAAAGTATAAAGTTGTTACACAGATGGGAAATCAGGGAGCCTCTGGTGACGGAGTTCGAATTATGAAAGAATGGTATGAAGCCGGTTTAATTGGAGATGTTGAAGAAGTGTACGTTTGGACTAATCGTCCCGTTTGGCCACAGGGAATTCCATGGCCTAAAACTCCTGCATCCATTCCAACTGAACTTGACTGGAAATTGTGGCTGGGAACAGCGCCGTATAAGGATTACGTTGGTGGACTGGTACCGTTCAACTGGAGAGGCTGGTGGGATTATGGAACCGGAGCACTTGGTGATATGGGATGCCATTTAATTGAACCTCCATTTACCGTGCTGGATCTTAAATACCCTAAAACAGTAGAATGCAGTGTGGGTAGTGTTTATGTAGATGAATTCCAGCGAGGTTACTTCCCGGAAAGCTGTCCGCCATCAAGTCATGTAATTATGAGTTTTGCGGGAGCAAAGGCTGAATCTAAAGATATAAAACTCCATTGGATGGATGGAGGTATAAAACCAATGCGACCGGAAGAACTTGGTCCGGAAGAAACTTTTGGAGATGGAGGAAACGGAGCTCTCATTATAGGATCCAAAGGAAAAATGATGTGCGGTACTTATGGAATGAATCCGCGACTACTTCCAACTTCCAGAACAGAAGAAGTAAATGTTCCAAAAAAATATGAACGTGTACCTAATGGCATGGACGGTCACTATGTTCAGTGGGTGGAGGCTGCTATAGCCGGTTATGGCAAGAAAACGCTTAGTTCCCCATTTAAAATTGCCGGGCCATTGACAGAATCATTATTGGTTGCCAATCTGGCCATTAGAGGTTATGATATTCAAAAGACCAGAAAAGATGCAGAAGGGAACGATCAAATATATTATCCGGGAAGAGATATAAAAATGATCTGGGATGCCGAGAATATGAGGGTAACCAATTTTGAGGAAGCCAATCAATTTGTAAAAAGAGAATATCCTGAAGGATTTACATTATAATAATTCATGTGGAAAGGCGTTAGGTACAGATTAATTATAAAATTCAGGAATATGATGTTTTCTGCAATTCTATTTTTGTACCTAACGGCTTGCAACACTACAGATAATAAAGAGCCTGTAGCTGAGTGGAATACCATCTGCGTAACTGCAACCGCATATAATTCAGTAAGTGGTCAAACAAATGAACATCCAAAAATAACAGCCTGGGGTGATACGCTTAAACCCGGGATGAGAGCCATCGCCGTTTCCAGAGATCTATTAGAAATGGGGTTTGATTATAATTCGCCTGTGAAAATTGAAGGTTTTGAAGGCGTTTTTTATATAAAAGATAAGATGCATTCCCGCTGGAAACATCGTATTGATATTTACATGGGAAATGATGTTGAAAAAGCAGAGAAATTTGGACGTAAGAAACTAAACATCTCCTTTATTCCTGATTAAAAGAGATTTCAATAAAAATATGGATTATAGTATCTTCGGGGTTTAAAATTCATAGAATGCCCTTACCCCGAATATTATTTATTTTTATATCCTTTTTATTAATGGTTTTCTCCGGAACAGCTCAGGAGGTAAATCAGGAAATTCCCGCCAGCAAAAAACTTGTTATTGGTATTACCCCAACACCTCCCTTTGTAGAGAAGAGTACGCATGGTTATACTGGTTTAAGTCTTGCTTCCTGGAAGATGGTGAACGATCAATTGCAAAGGGAATATGAATTCAGGGAATACGACAATCTTGGAAGCCTTTTAAAAGCAATTGAGACCGGAGAAGTAGATTTCAGCATAAATCCTATTACGGTTACAGACAACCGAATGAAAAGGATGGAATTTTCTCAGCCATACTTTATATCTCATACAAGTGTGGCAAAACGCAAGGAGTCAACCGTTTTAAAATTGCTCTCAAATTTATTCAGCTGGGAATTCTTTCAAATTATAGGTTTACTTCTTTTGGTCATTATGATCTTTGGGGTCCTGGTTTGGATCTTTGAACGAAAAAAGAATAAAGAAGAGTTTGGTGGTAATCTTAAAGGAATTATGCAGGGATTCTGGTGGAGTGCGGTAACCATGACTACGGTGGGATATGGTGACAAATCTCCTCGAACTACCGGAGGGAGATTAATTGCATTAATCTGGATGTTTATGGCCGTTATCATCATTTCCAGTTTTACCGCCGGGATTGCGTCTTCTCTTACCGTAAAAAGCATCCATGAAGATATTAATACCATCCAGGATCTGGAAAGGTTTGAGGTTACTACTGTTCAAAATTCCAGTTCGCAGGAGTTACTGGATCTGTATGGAATTAAAGCCGATCTTGTTTCTAATGGATTTGAAGGGCTTGAAGCTTTAGTGGATGAGAAAACGAACCTGCTTGTTTATGATGAGCCTATTTTAAGATATGAAATTGAAGAACTTGGATTAAGTAAAAAGCTGGAGATCCTGGAACAGAGTTTAAAAAAGGATTATTACAGTTATGCCTTTCCAAAAAACTCCAAACTTCTAAAGGAAATAGATCCAGTCCTGATTAAAACCTTAAAGACCATGGAATGGGCAACATTGGTTAAGGATTACAATTGAATCTAAAGAGGATAGGGCTAAAGACTTCAGGGTTTTGAAAGGACGGGGATCTGAAATATTATAATATTTTGATTTTTAGTATATTACAAGACTATAAACAAAATTAAACCCTTGACATGCTAATTCGTAAAAATCCGGTACCCGCTTCAGTAGAGGAGCACTACCGCGCTATGGGCAGGAAAAGCAACTTAAAGATCTATATCGCCATTGCCATAGTCATAATACTTACTTTAATTGCTACCACCGGAGTGGTTTATGAAATTTGGTGAAATTCAGGTTTTAATTTCATTCATAAGTAAGAAGGCCTTATTGATATATTCCTTTTCTAAAAATAAGGCAAAATAGTTTGAAGTTGAGATCATCTCAAATACGGGAATCCCTTCATAAGCCAGTAGTTTAAATATATAGAAATACAATCCCACCGTTTGGGAACTATTTTTGGGCAGAGCTATGGTAATTGAAGACAATTCTTTTTTTACAGTAACGCGAACTTCATTTCTAAAGACGTCCTCTACCAGATCTGTCAGGGTATCAGAGACCAGAATATTGCTTTCCTGATAATTACTAGAATAGTTTAAATACACTCCGGTTTGATCTTTAACCGCTTCCAGAAGCCTGGCTTTATTGGCAATAATGGTTTTGGAATTTAAGAAGGTGTATTCGGTGATCCCGGACCTTACGATAATATCTCCCAGCTCCCGTAAACTTTGCATATTTACTTTGGTTCTGCTTGGCGCATAGCGACGTAAGGCCATAATTATACTTCCCTGCTTCACAGACTTTCTCATTTCCTTCTCCACCTGAGGATGAATATCCGCTGCGAGCCCACTAAAATTAATAATATCCCGTGCTATGGCATCATCCAGAAAAGGTTGATGTCTTATTATATCATGGACAACTGTTGTAATTGTTTTCATTGTTAGATATTATACATTTTGTGCAAATGTATATAATATGTTATAAATTTTTTAGTCAACTGTTAAGATTAGATAATTATGCAATTAGAAATTCTGACTATGAAGGTTTTAAAATTTGGAGGTACATCTGTGGGATCTGCTGCGAGCATTCAGAATGTGAAAAATATTGTTCTGGACCAAGCAAGCACTAAAATTTTGGTATTATCAGCTATGTCTGGAGTAACCAATAAACTTGTGGAGATTTGTGAATCAATTAAAGGCAATAGCTTTGAAGAGATTCAAACAATTTTAGAGGATTTAAGAAGAAAGCATTTTCAACTAATTGAGGAACTTATTTCTGATACTTCAGTTCAGGAAATTGCCCGGGGTTATGTAGAAGATCAAATTGGGGAAATAAAAAAATTGAGCCACCAGCCCTGGTCGGTTCAAATTGAATCAAGGATACTTACTACAGGAGAAAGCTTACTTACATATATTTTTAGTGAATTTTTAAAGGCCGAGAATATATCAAATGTTCTATTGGATGCAAAAGACTTTATGCATGTGCATAACCTTGAAAATCCTGACACGGCATACATTGGAAAGTTAATTTCCGAAAAGTTGGATGATTCTGCCAATGATCAAATTTATATTACTCAGGGCTTTGTAAGGTTGAATGAAAGGAATGAGGTTGCCACTCTAAAAAGAGGAGGTAGTGATTTTACGGCCACTATTCTGGGCGCGGCTGTAAATGCCAGTGAAATTCAAATCTGGACAGATATTAGCGGACTTCATAACAATGATCCGCGGTATGTTGAAAATACGCATCCTGTTGCCCAGTTGAGTTTTGAAGAGGCCGCCGAGCTTGCATATTTTGGAGCTAAAATTCTTCATCCTCAAACCATTTCTCCGGTTATAGGGAAAGATATCCCTGTTTATCTCAAAAATACTTTTACTCCTGAATCCACAGGTACCTGCATTAGCTCCGGAGTAGAGAAAAAAGGTTTAAAAGCAATTTCAGCGAAAGATGATATTACTGCCATTAAAATTAAATCTAACCGGATGCTAATGGCTCATGGTTTTCTAAAAAAGATTTTTGAAGTTTTTGATATATATGAGACTGCTATAGATATGATAACCACTTCAGAGATCGCCATCTCTCTTACAATAGATGACACCCGAAATTTAAATGAAATAGTTTCAGAACTGCAGACCTATGGAGAAATTAGTGTTGATCATGCTCATAGTATAATTTGTGTGGTAGGAGAGGGCCTTATTGAGGAAAAAGGAAGTACGAAGATCTTTGAAATTCTGAATGAAATTCCGGTACGAATGATCTCCTATGGTGGAAGCAGTAATAATATTTCCCTGTTAGTAGATACCAGACATAAAGTACAAACCCTGCAAAAATTGCATGAAAAACTCTTTACAGAACAGGTTTTAATATCTGCTTAATTTATAAATGATTTTGGATTAATTGGTTTTGTGTAGTGAAACCGTCGACGGAGTCGTACTCTTCCGGCGGTTTTTATTTTCTATTCTTTTCTTCAATAAATTTGGACATATAATAAGTGCTTTTATGCAAATGATGTTTCAGCAAGGAGCCCGTGAAATTCATTTTTCTATGTTCAGTTAACTGAGATTGAATTCCTTCAATTTTATGTTTCAGCCTTTCCTGATGTAAATCCTTATTAAAACGCTTTTTTATAATTTGACTACCCATCTGTTGTTTTTCATACCATAAATCTTCATTGGTATAAAGCTCAAAAGCTGCAGTAACAAATTCATCAATATCATTGGTGATACTTCCGTTCCATTCCATGTCTCCATTAAGTCCTTCACTACCAATAGTGCTAGTAACAGAAGGTGTTCCGCAGATCATAGCTTCAGCTAATTTTCCTTTTAAGCCGGCCCCAAACTGAATGGGTGCCAAACAAACTCTTGCCTGTTCCATAACTGCTTTTGAATCTTCAGCTCTTCCATGAACAAGAAAACCTTGTTTTTCATTATGTAGATTGAAGACCTTTTGTGAAGGATAAGCGCCATAAATATTCATTTTGGCAGCTGGCAATTTTTTTCTTAATTCCGGCCAGATCTTTTCTTTTAAGAACAGGGCTGTATTCCAGTTTGGCTCATGTAAAAAATTACCTATGCTAATAAATCCGTTTCTATTACCAAAAGCGGGAACAGGTTTGATATCTGCATACATAAATGGTAAATAAAACAGGATGGAATCAGGAATATTAAATTCGGCTTTTAAATAATCCATTTCAACTTCAGATATGATAAGACTAATATCACATCGGTAAATTGCAGCAATCTCTCTTTTGGTAATATCCTGAGTATATACCAATTCGGTTAGGTCACTCTCAGTTTTATAGGCTTGTTCCCTGGCTTTTCTAAGAAAATGAAGATCCTCAGTATCGAGAATTTTCAGCGCATCTGGACACATTTTATCTACTCTCCAGCCGAATTGTTCTTCGGTCATAAACCGATCGAATATTACTATTTCAGGAGAAAGATCGCTAACAAAATCATCGAAGGAAGAATCGTTAAGTTTTATTTGAATGGATTGAACTCCAATAGATTCCAGATCGAACATATTTTCGGTTTCCTTCGCTGTAGTAGCAAAAGTTACCTCGTACTGTTGGGCCTGAAAAAATTCAATAAGTTGCATCATTCTTGAACCTGCGGCAGTCGAATTAGGTTCAGGCCACACATAACCAATAATAAGAAGTTTAGGCATACGAGTATTTACCACAAAAATATCAATTTAAAGCTGGCTCGAAAGTAAAAAGGTAGCGGTGATCCAGAGAATAATCGATAAGACACCACCAATAATAAGGAAGTGTTTGAATTTATAGATACCCATTCCATAAATTATAGTGTTGGTTTGATACCCCACGGGAGTAAAAAAGCTAAAATTTGAAGCAAAGAGAACAGAAAGTATAAAGGGTTTAGGATCTAAATTTAGATTTGTCGCTATGGTAATTGCTATTGGTGCTATAATGATAGCGGTGGCATTATTGGATATAAAACCACTTAGAAACATGGTAACAAGAAATAACAACCCTATAATAATATAGTTTGCCTTGTCGTCAAACAGTTGAAGCAGGTTCTGGGCTAACCACGTATCTGCTCCGGTATTACTCATAGCCACGCCAATCGGGATCATTCCTGCAAGTAAAAAAATAATTTGCCAGTTAACCTGGGAATAAACTTTCCCAAGATCAATACATTTAAATAAGATCATTAGAAAACATCCTAGAATCGCGCTTTTCAGGATGGGGAAAATTGAAAAAGCAGAAAGGCTTATAACCAAAAGTAAAATTCCCAGACTAAGATTTCGTTTATTCTTGGAAGCGATACTAATATCCTGATAATGTTGAAGAATACTTACATTATCCATTTTTCTTAAGTCGTCAAGAACAGCTGGAGTTACTTCTACTAACAGCCGGTCACCAACTCTTAATTCAATATCATCAGACTTTTTATCAAAGATCCGCCTTCCGGGATTTCTCAGGCTTCTTCTTTTTCTAATCGCCAAGGGGAAGGCTCCATGCAGATCGTACCAGCCCACAGTTTTTATACTTTTACCAATAAGCGGAGAATTTGGCAGCATTAAGAGTTCTATCAATTCTATGTTTTCATCGATTTCGTCATTCTGAAGAGGGGAGGAAGTAGAATCATTCTCAGTTTTTCTAATTACCGTGAAATCTCCTGAATCTTTTAACTTGATCAATTGTTCGATATTACATCTCAATAACAGCTGATCTCCTTCTTTAACGGTAGTATATTTACCCGGGTGTTCATTGATGATCCCTTTTCGTTTTAAGCGAATAACTTCAATATCCTCCGGGTTGGTTCCAAATACCTGTTTAATATTCTTGGAAATTAATCCCGAATTTTTAGAAATAATTACTTTGGTAATAAATTCATCCAGGTCATAATCAGCTTTAAGATCGGTTCTCTTTTTTTTAGGCAGAAAATTTATCATGACACTTACCATTACAATGGTAATGATCATAAAGATCACGCCCAGCCAGGTAAATTCAAAAAAACCAAACCTTTCCACACCTCTACGAACAGCGACGGCATTAACTATAAGGTTGGTAGAAGTTCCCATAAGGGTGCAACTTCCACCTATTATCGCCGCAAATGAAACCGGTAATAGAAGTTTGGAATTTGGAATGTCGAATTTCTCGGTTAACTCATCGATTATTTTAACGAATACAAGTACCACTGCCGTGGTATTGATAAAGGCAGAAATACTTCCGGCAATAAACATAAATACGGGAACCATTAAAAGGAGGGGAAGCCCCCTTAACTTCTTAAGACCCTGGGCCAACCAGTCTATTACCCCGTTATCTTCCAGACCTATGGCTATTATCATAAGTGATAAAACCGTTATGGTTGCCGGACTTGAGAAACCTGAGATCGCCTCTTCGGGGCTTACCAGATTGGTCAATAATAAAAGACCGAGTATAATAAATGCAATCTTATCTACCGGAAATATTTCCAGGGCAAACAGCAGGATCACCAGCAAAAGGATCCCAAATAAGATGAGAATATCCGGACTCATAACAGATCAATAGTTCTTATAAAAATAACTTTAAGTTGATATGAAAACTTTGTTTTCAGAAATATTTATGATTCCTATAAGAGCAGAGTACGAAACAGTTTATTATTATTCAGTTAACTTAAAATAAAGGATTTATGAGCCGAGGATTTGTAAAGGAAGAAGATCAGGAAGAACCACTTATGGTTCCACCTCGGGCTGCTATTCCGGAAGGAGTTACCAATTATGTCACGCCAAATGGTTTGGAGGAACTTAATGGGGAGCTTAAGCGGCTGGAGGAGGAAAGAGCTACTGTAAAGGCTGAAAATGAAACGGAAAAGCGAAGGACCCAGAGTCTTATAGATGGGAAGATCAAATTATTAATAGAACGGCTTAATTCTTCCCGGGTGCTTCAACCCGGAGAGCAACCAAAGGATGAAGTAAGATTTGGAGCTATGGTTAAACTTAAAAGTGAAAGTACCGGACAAATTCAGGAATTTCAAATCGTAGGCGTGGATGAAGCCGATATCAAAAAGAAAAAAATAGCTTTTGTAGCTCCAATAGCAAGAGCCATTACCGGTTATAAAGTAGGGGAGGTGGTTGAATTTAATTTAGGAGGTGAGGTAAGAAAATTGAGAATCACCGAAATCTTCTATTGAACCTTTTCCTGAACTTTCAAAATTAATTCCAGGTCATCAACAATAGCACCGAATTCAGTTACTTCTATCTCAAAATTTAATTTACCAGGAGTAGAAAAATATCCCAGATTGTTTAGTTGATCTTCATCTACTACAGCAGAATATTTCCCGGGTTTTAGCCCCAGGTAACTAAAATATCCATCTCCCTCACTTAGAAAACTGGTGACTTTTACACCGTGTTCATTTATTATGTTTATAATGATTCGGCCAAGGCCTTTTACCTTTTCATTACTCTGGAAATAAACCATTCCGGCAACTTCTCCCATAACGCTAACGGGGATATCCAGCTTTCTGAACTGGTTAGGCAGGGTTTCAATAGAAATCGTAGGTTTCATGATCTTCCACGCAATATTATCTAAACTCGATGGATCGATTTCAAGGATCAATTCCCGATAAGGCTGAAGATCTGAAATGCGTAAAACAGTTTCATCTTTGTTATAGTCTAATTTTCCAGGTTTCCCCTTAAATCTAAGTCCGGGGACTCCAGGTTCCATTTTGTCTCTTTTACCGTTATAATTGAGATCCAGAAAAGGATAGATGCTTACTCCGGCTCTTCCTACACTGTTTCGACGTACTGCTGAAAGTTGTCCGGAAGTTCTGTCATATAAAAAGCTTCCCTGGGCAGCCTGAACAAAAGACGAATTCCTATTACCAATTCGCGAGGTAAAGGAGGTTTGTGCAAAATTGAAATTGTAACGGAAACCTACTTCAAAGGTATGGGCATTTCTTCTAAAATTATTTTCATAACCCAGATTAAAAAAGCCTCTCTTAAAGAGAGGTTTTTCAAATTCCAGTATCATATTGGTAAGCTCCCCGGTACTGTAATCATATTGAATTTGCGGAGAAAACAAGAACTGAAGAGGCAGCCTGTAAGTCTGAGACAAGGTGGTATATACTGTGGGTCTTAAGGCTCTTTCATTAAATATACCATATGTTGTTAAATTGGTACTTACCCCGAATAACAAACCGGATAATAGAAACTGGCCGGTAGTAAATTTAGTGGTTGGTAAAACGATCTGATTTAAACTGAATCGCGAAAAAGCAGTAAAAAATTTTGTTCGAAGTGGAGAGGAGATAGTGATCTTTCTTTCCTCCAGATAATTATAATTTATAGCAGTTTGGTCTTCTTCATAATTGGTATAATTAAGGTCCACCTGAAAATTTGAGGTCGTTCGGTAGCTAAGCAAAGCTTCAGCTTTTACACCATGGGTATACTCCCCTGAAAAAAGAAGATTTGAAGCAAGTATGGCAGAAGTATTAATAAATGGCATAACCTCCCCACTGCTCACATCATTTAAGTATTCCACTCCACCTCCTACAGTAATTGAATTGCTTAGACCGTAATTAAGGTTTAATCTGGAAAATCTCCGGTTTTCCTCATCCTCAACGACTCCTGCGCTTAAGGTATACTCAAATTCATTTTTTGGGATGAAGTTATATGGAATATTGATATTGCGCTGTTCAGAGCGTTCCTCACCATAAGGCCCATAAAACCTAAGGCCAACCGCTGTATTTCCATACATTATAGGCACGTCGAAACTATAGAAACCAGATGCATCTGCCTGTGTGTAATCTACCAGCACATTATTTACATAGAGTTCTACTGTCCATCTCGCTTCAGTAAAATCACTTAGATTATAGGTTCCAAATGATCTTCGATTCATAACAGGTGAGTTGCTAAACTGCACCCCAACAACGGGAGCAAAAAGGGAAGAAGTAGATCTTGTAAAGATCTTACCCGCTGTAATCTGTTTAAATACCCTGCTTTGATTATTCACATATTTCCACTGATAAAACTGGTTACGGGAGGTAAATGGGAGATTGGTGGAATAATTTAACCGCAGGTTGGTTTCCCCACCTGCGATCATAGTTCCAAGGCCAAGATTAAAACGGTTATCATTTAACCCATTGGTTTGCTGAGTTGTAATTACTGCCCAATCGGCCATTCCTGCCCGGAAAAAAGGATAGTTGCGGGGAATAATAGTATCCGGCTCATTGATCCCCTGCACCCGTTTGATATTTTCCCTCATTCTTTCAAGCCTAATTTGCTTGATCACAGGTAATTCAAGCTCTGTTTCAAGATTTACTGATAGACTTCTGAAATTGAAACTGGTTTCCAGCCCAAAAACTTTTTGAAATAAACCTGCATTTAAATATAGGGTAGTAGGTGTTAGCAAATAATCTTCCTCTTTCAATTCAAAAATTGAATCTTTTATTACTAGCTCAGAATTTATGGTGTTAATTGAATAATTATTGGCGGGGTTAATTATATATCCAGAAAGGATCTTACCATTTGCATTTTCTTCAACTTTGAGCCGAAGAGTTTCGAGCAAAGGTTTTACAGCAAGATATGCCTGTTCACCTCTTATTGCAATCGGAATTTCATAGGAGCCAAGGGATGGAATTTTGATATCTACCGTAAGTTCATCAAAATCTTGATAATCTTGTGCATATAGAGATATTCCGCAGAAAAAAAATGTTCCAATAAAAAGTATTAATTCTTTCGTTCTAAATTCAGCTACCTTATGAAAGAAGTTTGGAAGTATTCCTGACATCAATAAAAATGGCTTATTCCTGTATGAAATTAATTATAATGGTGCCGGTATAGTTCCCGGGAGGATTTGCAGAATCCACACTGCTTACCTCTAAAGTACCCCCAACATATACTTCATTAGGCGTATTGGGATTTCCCTGTGTGATGAATGTTGTTCCCGTGCTAAAATCTAAATCTGCAATACTTAAATACATGGTGCCGCCGTTACTGCCAGTTAATGTGAAGGTACTAGCAGCAGGGACTATATTGATAATGGTTCCGGGTAAGGCATAAACATCAAATAGGGCAGAAGTTACAGTTGGACTGTTTATCAAGATCACATCACCTGTTGCAGTTCTGGTACTATTATAAGATACATGAACGGTCCCTGTAGAGTTCCCTGTAATAAATGCTCCAAAATTTAGAAATCTTGCCGTACGAACTTCAACATCGATAGGAATTGGTGGGTTTTCCTGTGCAAAACCCTGAATAGTAACCAGCATGAGAAAAAGGCCTAAAATATGGGAGCTTCTGTATTTACAACTGACTATCTTATTTAAGATCTTCATAATTTTATCAGGACTTTCTTTGTATAACTCTCTTTTCCGGTACTAAGGATAAATAAGTAGAGGCCGGAACTTTTAATTCCTTTAATTTCAATAGTACCTTTACCCTGAATACTTCTAAAATCCAGTGTCTGTCCATTCAGATTAAAAACCTGCACCTGTCCCTTTTCCTGTACTTTAAAATAATGATAGAGCATTACTCTTCCTTTTTTGTCTATAACACTAAAAGGATCCATAAAAACGATGGCTGGATCTGATATTGGTTTATTGGAAAGCAAAAGTTCAAAACGGAAATTATAGGTTCCTTTCTTCAAATAGAAACTGATTGCATTATTTTTTCTAAGATCCTGCCCGGTTCTGTTTTGTTTATCGATAAGATATATAAATTTAGAATTGAAATTCTCCACTTCAGCAAGTTGAATCTTCATTTGACCGTCCCGGTTTATTTCAATTCCCAATGGAATTCGTGTAATACTATTTTCAGTGTTATAGGATGTTCCGTTTATAGAAAGTTTTTCACCTTCAGTATCCAGACTATAGAGATTTGGCACATTTACATCTGTATTCATCAGCTTATGAGCATCTTTGTCTTTCTCAAATTCGGGTTTTGCAATCGGTGAAAAATATATTACCGCGGCATCAAAATCAGGTGAATCAGTAAATCCGGCCTTAAGCCTTATTAGTGTTTTTTGAATTTCAGAAGATTTTTCTTCCTCTCGTTGTTTATAAAAACCCTGACTAAGGTCTGTAATTCTAACTTCATTAGTGAGTCTAAGATTCCCGGTTGTAAAGCCATCACTTACTTTTACGAAGAAACCCTGCATTGAGGGGATGATTGAACCTCCGGAACCTGATCCACTTGAGATTCCACCTACAAAAGAGGTATAGGTTCCGGAATACACATCTGTATCACTGGCAGTGAAAAAATAGACCGCATCATCTATATTTTGTTTTGTCCAGCCAGATGCTGCATTCCAATCTATGGGTGAGGGATATGGGTTACCCACTAAATTGTATCCTTTAGTAAAAGTGCCATTACTGTTTTGTAAAGTTCGGCTATAGGATCCATTATTTACTTCTCCTGTTAATTCAATTGTTACCGGAACATTAGAACTTCCAAAATTCACGGCATATCCTTCAAGAATATTGAGGGCATTGGATGCTGTATCATAAACCGTCCACCCGGAGGCATCTTCATTAGTAGAACTTTCTCTGGCTTCATTGTATGAATAAAAATGAGGGAAAGTGCTGTTAAGATCTACATAACCTGAAAAATCCCCAACCTGTGTATTATTAAAAGGGGTGCTAAAATACTTATATCCAAATCCGCTATCCAGATATCTTTGCATAGTAACAACTCCCACAATTTCTCCATTCCCTGAACCATCTATGAGTGCAGTTTGGTTGATATCCGAAAGTAAAGTTAGATTAGAATTAGTTGTAAAATCTCCTGTTTGTAATAGGAGAATTCCGCTAATTCCCAGAGGTCCAGATAGTCCTGCACCCGCTGGATTATTTATCGTAAGATCCCCGATCTTATCATTTAAAAAGCTACCTGCTGGAATATCCTGTATAGTGCTTCCCTGTAAAATAATGGTCCCGGCTGTAGCATCTATATTTCCATAACTGTTTATAGTTCCGGAAATCTGAAGTTCGTTAGAAAGTATAACTAAGCTAGCAGTTCCTTCCATACTTATATCTTTAACCTGTGCTGCAGCTCCTGTATTTACTACAGGATAATTTGGAAGACCATCGGGTATAAGAATCTCTGTAGTTAGATCTGGAATAGACCCGCAACTCCAGTTAGAAGCATTATTCCAATTTGTATCAGTGGCACCTCTCCAGATATTTGTAGTACCTACCGTTAAGCTAACTTTTCTTGAGATTGAAATCTTGCAGGTTTCAAAGGGATCTGTAGGCGTGACTACAACTCTATATAGATTCCCGCTCATCCCCATAGTAACATTAGAAATAGTAAACTGGGGGGCGTCATTTCCAACATTTGTCCAGGTATTAGCTGTTGATTTTTTTTCCTGCCATTGGTATTTCACATTATTATAGAGAGGTACACTATAAGTCGCATTTCCTCCCGGACAGGAATTAGTATCATTAATTGTAGTTAGGTCATAACAATTTAAGAGGTCAATGATTCCTGGGGGAATATTTTCCTGATTGTTTACATAATCTGTCTCATCTCCATAATCACAGGTTTCGTTTACATCACCGGTTGTGCCAGAATATTCTTCGGTGCATCCAAAATTATCAGGAAAACCATTGCCCGTTACGTCTCCGAATACGTAAATACTCGCATTGTCTATATTAAGGCTTCCCTGTTTCGAAGAACCTTTACTTTCAAAATTCCCGTAGATTATTAGGTAGCTCGAAAGCGAAAGATCCACTTTATTATTTACGGTAACATTTCCAATAACCACAACGGTAGAAGAAGGCCCCATACTGAATCCTTCTGAATTATTGGTCATGTCTAGGTTTCCCTGTACAATGAGGTTGCCATTTACAATGAGATTTCCTCCATCGCCAATTTCCAGGTCATTCACCTTAACAGTTGTACCTTCAGGAATCGTTACTGCATTATGTTCTATTCTTACATTATCTGTCACTGAAGGCTGACCGGCTGGGGTCCAGCCAATTTCCTGCCAATTCCCGATTCCTCCTGAAACCTTCGTTTGCCCCATGGCTAACACGGGCAACAAAAGAAGCAGCAGGAAAGAGGGGTAAAATAAAAATTTAGATGGTACGAAATTGAGCATATAGAGTTATTTCAGATCTAATTCAGAAACTGATAAGATATCGCCCGAGTCTGAAGTATACGTAATACGCAGTTTTCCATTTTTAAGGTCAGACTTCCTGAAATCCTGTATTTCCATCGAGAAATTTCTTTTTGTATTGGGAGTATAAACTGAAATTCCCTTAACCTTTTTGATTTCTCGAGTCTTTCCAGGTGTTGAAATATATTCTACCAAAAGATCACCATAAACAGACATATTTCCGCTTCTGTTAATGGTCATAGAAAGCTGATGATTTTCCTCATCCTTTTGTTCAAGATAGATATTGGATAGCTCAATTTGGGTATTGGATTTACCATTTCTTATTATAACCGGAATACTAATTCCAAACACGGTTTTTATATTAATCGAGATCCCTTCAGCTTCCTGTGCATTCTCGGCTCCTAATGCCGTTTGATCTTCAATCGCTCTAAAATACATATGAGATCTATATTCCCCATTTTCCAGTGCTGAAGTTTTGGTTAACTGCACCCGCACCGTTTGAGCTTCATTTGGTCCTAAATTAACTCTTCTGGGATAATATCTTAGAAATTCATCTGCAAATCGCTGGTTCTCTTCAGGAGTGCTAATTTGTTCAAAATTACCCTCTTCGGTCATTTTATACTGTATAAAACTTATTGCATAAACTGCAGTATCACTACCAGTATTTACCAAAGTGATTTCCTGAGCCCGTTGTGAGCCATCAAAAACCAATCGTTTTGGCATTACCATAAGGTCACCCTGAGCAAAACAGGTTAAACTGAAAATAAAAAGAAATAAAACTGAAAGAAGGGAAGTAGGTTTTTTTGTAAACATAAGGGAGCAATAATAAGGTTAAAAATAGAAATGTTGCAATTGCTAAAATAGAGCAAATCCTGAATATAACCTTGGTTTAATTATAGGTAACAGTTACACTGAAGCCTGTAGAATTGGTATATAACCCTGGGACCTGATTCGCTTCCAGGTTTAAAGTAGCACCGATCCTTAAAATATCAGCGCCTTCAATCCCTGAATAGATGAATGGTTCCACCTTGAATTGATTTATCAGAATTGTTTGATTTGGGTTTCTCTGATTGTATAAAATAAAGGAATCGGGTAAAGTGATAGAATAATCATTGTCACCATGGGTCACGACAGCCTGAGCAGGTGAAACTTCACCCTGAACTGCATTAGAAATTTGTACTCCAACAGCAGTTCTTGTCCCGTCTGGTGATAAAATAAGGCTCCCGGGATTATAACTGCTAAGAACATTCCCAAAATTAAGATCCAAACTTTTTTGGATTGTAATAGGTTCTACCACACGTACTACGGTATTCACAACTGCAGAGGCAGAAGCCTGAGCAAATCCCTGCGCCGAGAAAAGTATGCTGAGAATAACAATAAGCTTTTGCATGATAAGGTGACTTTTAATTAACGATAACTTAAAAAAAATAGGCTTAAAGTAAAAACGCCGCCACAGGGCGGCGTTTTTAAATACTTTTCCTTTTTATTTATTCGTATGATACGGTTACCGTAACTGTTCCAGAATAAGCACCAGATGTTTGACCATCCCCAACGGTTAAGGTCCCCCCAACATTTAATTCTTGTGCTGATCCTGAACCAATATTCCCTGTATCAGCTCTATCGTGGTCAAAAGTAATTCCCATAGGAGTTCCAGTTCCTGTTAAAGTAGTAGCTGGAATATCAATTTTATATGAAAATCCATTTGCAGCGGTAATGTTAAATTTAGCTGCAGTAATTGGAGTAGCAGTTGTTATGGCCATTGCCGTATTAGTAAAAGATCTTGCACCTGCAGGAGAAACAGTTACATCACCACCTGTAGCAGTACCATTAATACTTCCAAAATTTAAAGCGGATCCGTCAGTTATTTGTATAGGACTAACAATTTGTGCAGTAACATCAGCCGTACCATCAGCTGAGTCAGCTTGTGAAAATGCCGTTGCTGAAATCAAAACGAACATTAAAAGTAGGGTAATTTTTTTCATGATTGAGTAGGTTAAATAGTTTATTACTGCTGTAAAGATGCTATCATCTTGGAGTAAGTACCAAATGTTTTCGTTGATATGTGAATTTTATTCGTTAAGCGACGAAAAAGTGTCGGTGAATGAAAATTAAAATTCCCAATTTTTCAGATTGTAGGAAGAATTTTTGACTTTTTCTGGAAGTAACACCTTACAAATACTGTCTCTTAATTATAACTTACAGTCACAGCAAGGGGTGCCGCATTCGTATATTTTCCTGGTTCCTGGTTGGGTTGTAATTCCAGAGTTGCACCAACCCGAATTATCTGGACTCCTTTCTTAATATCCTTAGTTTTAATATTAGTGCTGAAATCTTTTATGATTATTTCATCGTTGCCATTGGTCATTTTATATTCATCAGAAGGAATTTCAACGGCGAAAGAAAGGTCAGATTGTCCCGTGATCATGAAGGAAGCGGCAGAAGCGTTCTCTGAGTTTTGAAGTAATACCCCTCCTTTAGTAATTCTTGAATTATCAGGATTAAGTACAACTTCACCACCGGATTGAGCATCAACGTCTGCAAAGTTCATATGAGAGGTGGTGGTGATCTGGATAGGCTGAATAATGTTAACAGTGGCTGTAAAAGTTGCAGTGGCGCTGGATTGTCCATAATTTATTAATGGCATTAGCCCCAATAAAAATGTAATTCCAATTAACTTATATGTTAGCTTTCCTTTCACCAGATAAAAATAGTAGAAAAAGTTAAACAGGTAGTTAAAAAGCACAAAAAATCGATGAAAAACATTTTTATTTATTAATGCTTTAACAACTCTTCTTACATTAGATTTTATATTATGCAGGGATTAACCAGAAAATTCTGATATTCAGTATTTTAAGACAAATAATAGTAGGAGAAATTTTATGCTGGCTTAAAATCAGGATCCCAGAAATAGGAGGGAATTATATCAAATAAAAAAGGGAAAGCTCTCGCTTTCCCTTTTTCCATATTCAATAAATGAATTATTATTTTTCGGTCACTGCAGCATCAGAATCCAGCATTGCAAAGAATTTATCAAGATTTGGAATAATTACAATTCTCGTTCTTCGGTTCTTCGCCATATTCTCTTTATTTGTATTATCTACCAGTGGCTGATAACTACTTCTACCGGCTGCGATTAGTTTTGATGGATCAACATTATATTTATCCTGTAACAATCTTACTATAGAGGTTGCTCTTCTCACACTTAGATCCCAGTTATCCTGGATATAAGAATCTTTTACCATGGTACGATTATCTGTATGACCTTCGATCATAACTTCCATTGCAGGTTCGCTATTGATCACCTGAGCAAGTTTTTTTAGCAATGGCTGGGCATCCCTGGATACTCTGTAACTACCACTTCCAAATAACAACTTGTCTGATACATTGATCATTACTACAGTTTCCTCGACACTAATGTCAATATCATCCTGATCTGCTCCTTCAGTAATATTCTTTTTAAGGTTATAGGAAACAGCAAGATTAATAGAATCTTCTAAAGTCTCAGCACCTTTTACCTTTTCCGGGTCCATTTTAGCCAAAGTCTTTTTCATCTTCTCTTTGGTATTATTGGACATTACCGTAAGATCGTTCATCTTCATCATCCCATCATTTTCAGTTCTAAGGGAATTGATCTTGGCATTATAATCTGCTACCCTTTCTTCTATACGGGCATATTTTTCTTCAATCTCTTCTTTTTCAACTCTTGTTTGTTGTAGGGTACTTTTAGTATCATTCAATTCCCCTTCAAGGGCTACATACTTTTTTTTCGATACACATGAAGTTAGCATTCCAGCTGCTAATACAGTTACAGTTATCGCTCTTCTCATAAAAAATAATTTAATTTAATATTAGTATTGATTATTTAGTTGTTGCTTCTAAAAGTGCGAGAAGTATGCCATTTTATTAAGAATTGCTTTTTGAAGGATATACTTTATAAAATCCTAAGCAATTGAAAAAGGACCTAAGCCACTGAGAGTAAAACCTATGCTGGCTTTAAACACCTGCTTTTACTTAGCTTATAAAAAAATCTACTGATTCTTTCTCTAAGCCTGTTAATACTTTAAAATGTGTGGAATCACCTAATGTCGCTGTATATAAATTCCACACCATAAATCTCAAAATTTTCAGGCATTACATTAAAACCCCTTGATTTTAAGCCTATTTTAACACAAGTTTATTAGAATACAACAGAATGTGATTTTACAATATTAGGCCTATCCTCTAACTTTGAGAATCGAAAAATTCACCATTTGAGCAAGGCCAAAAAAATTATTATTAAAACACTTAAGATCATTGGAAAAATTTTTCTGGGGATCTTTATTTTTTTTCTTCTCCTTATATTCTTTGTTCGTAGTCCGTGGGGACAAAATATTATTAAAGACAAAGTTATTTTCTCCATTGAAGACAAAACAGGAGCTCAAATAAATCTCGAAAAGATCTTTATAACCTTTAAAGGAGACATCCAGGTGGATGATTTATTTATTCAGGATGCTCAGGGAGACACCATAGTTTTTTCAGAAAGTATTTCGGCAAACATTCCCTTATTACCTATTATTAAAGGTCAGGGCTTTAATCTTACCTCTCTCGATGCCACTCATGTTCGGGCAAATCTTATTCGTAAAGACACCATTCAGGGCTTTAATTATGAAGTTTTGATGGATGCATTTGTTTCTGATACCTTACAAACTCAACCGGCAGTAAAAGACACCGCTGCCGCACCCACGGCTATTACCCTGGGCAATTTTAATCTGAAAAATTTCGATGTAAAATTCAGGGATGATGTTACGGGGATTAACTCAAGAGCTAAGTTTCAAAACTTAAAGCTCTCCTTTAATGAAACAGATCTTGATAAAATGGTTTTTCACATTCAGAAGGCAATGCTGGAAGATGCTGATATAAACTATGATCAAACCAGACCATTTCCCCCTTCTGAAGGTGAGGCCTCTCCAATGCCGGTAGTAACTATAGAAAATCTTGATTTTAAAAATGTAAAGGCCCGATATAACTCTGAACCTGATTCCCTGGAGTTAAGAATGGATGTTACCCAATTAGATTTCCTTCAGGGGGATTTCAATCTAAAAGACAGTATTATTAATGCCGCCGAATTTAAACTTTCCAACTCTGATGTTTTTCTGGGTATGCAGCAAAGTACTTCAAAAAGTAATTCTTCCGAAGAAAAGGATGCATTCGAATGGCCTGGATGGAAGATCAGCATTGGCAACACAAATCTTCAAAACAATAATATTACCTATATAGTTAATAATGCTCAGGTTCAAAAAGGGAAGTTTAATCCCAATGCGATCGTTCTAGAAAATCTTGACCTGAAGTCCTCAAAACTTACCTATGCTCCAAAAAATATTGAAGCCAATATTTCCAAATTGAATTTTAAAGAAGGGTTTGGGATCCAGGTTGATAAATTTGAGATTAATGCTCTGGTCAATAATGAAGGGATGGAATTTAAACAGCTAGATATTAATGCCGATGCTAATTCTATGACCGGAAATGTGAAGATCGATTACCAGAATTTTGATGATTTCCTTAAAGATCCTGGCTCAGCGAGAATTGTAGCTGATGTTTCAAGCCTAAAAATACAGATAGCTGATTTATATAGATTTCAACCGGATTTACAAAACAATGAATATATAAATGCTCTTTCCAGATTCCCTGTTTCGGGCAGTTTAAAGGCCGATGGAAAAATGGATAATATCAGGATCAATTCAGTTAATCTACGCTGGAAGGACACTCGTATTTCTGGAAATGGAACAATCATAAATGCTACGAATCCGGATAAGATTGCCTATAATTTCCCGCAGGTTAGATTTAATTCCACCAGAAATAATATTCAGAAATTCGTGAAAGAATCTGATCTTGGAATACAGCTTCCTGAAACCATCAATATAACCGGTAGCTTCACTGGAAATTCCAGCAATATCAAAACCAATTCCAGGGTAATTTCATCCAAAGGAAATATAAGTGTCGATGGTAATTTTGAATTTGGTGACCGCATGGTTTTCAATGCCGAGGTGCAAGGCGATAATATAGCTCTGGGAGAAATTTTACAGAATAAAGCCCTGGGTAATATAGAACTGGAGATCACAGCATCCGGGAATGGTAATAGCATGGATAATTTAAATGCTACCCTAAATTCAACAATATCCTCTTTTAGTTATAATGATTATGAATTCCGTGATATTCAGCTTGCCGGGGAATTAAAGAATGGCAAAGGTCCTGTTAGTTTAACTTATAAGGATTCCAATCTGGATATGCAGGCTCAAACCATAATTACTCTCGATACGGTTGCTCCTGAATTTAATTTCAATGTTAATGTAGAAGGAGCAAATTTAAATGCTTTGGGGATTACCCGGAACAATATAAGTACCGGTTTTGAACTGGACGGCTGGTTTAAAGGTAATTCTACCGAATATGAACTTAAAGCCAATTTAATAGAAGGCGTTGCGGTTTATAATAATGAGTCCTACCTGCTTGGAAATCTTAAAGCAACTGCTTTTGTTAGAGAAGATACCACATCTGTTAAGATCGATAATCGGGTTGTAGACCTTAATTTACAGTCTAATGCCAGCCCGGTTGCTTTTTCTGAAGCAATTGACCGTCACTTCAAAAGATATATTACTGAAGGGTATAAAGAAGATTCTATTATAAATCCGGTTAATCTAAAGCTGGATGCAACCATCCATGATTCCCCAATTTTAACTGAAGTATTCCTGATTAACCTTGAAGATCTGGATACAATTGATGTGAATATCGATTTCATGGAAGCAGAAAGACGTCTTGATGCTTTTATTTCAGTCCCACATATTACTTATTACAGCAGTGAGATTGATAGTTTGCATCTTAATCTAAAGTCCAATCCTCAGGATTTAAATTTAAAACTAGCCTTTCGAGAACTAAATGCGGGTCCACTTGCAATTAAAAAAACGATCCTTACCGGGGATGTTCAAAACAGTAAACTCAACCTGGATTTTCTTTCTGTTTACGACAATCAACCTTTAATACACATAAGCTCTAATTTAAATTTTCAGGGAGATACTTTAAAATTTCATGTAGAGCCTAAAGAACTGATATTAAACCGGAATCCCTGGCAGGTTGATCCTTCCAATCTTGTAAGCTTTGCAACCGATTATCTGAATTTCGAAAATTTTCAATTTTTCAGGGAGGAGCAGCAGGTTAAAATTAGCAATGACAAACCTGGTTTAGAAAAGGAGCATTTAAGTCTTGATTTTAAAAATTTCAAACTCGCGGCTTTACTTAATTATTTTAATCCTGAAAAGCAACTGGCAACAGGGGAAATCAATGGAAATATTACATATGAGGAGCCATTTGGAGAAACCGGGATAGTAGGGGACATGCAGATCGATAATTTCCATTTAATGGATGTTGATCTTAATACCCTTAGTCTTCAGGGTGAATCTTCAGGGTTTAGTGAATATGATTTTAAAATGGCGGTTAAAGGCGGGGAAGTAGATTTAGACCTTACCGGATCTTATATCGCTGCCGAGCCTTCTGCCAAACTGGATATGTTACTATCCTTAAACGAGGTTCAAATGAGTGCTGTGGAAGGATTCTCCCGGGGCTTTATCAAAGACGGTAGTGGTAGCTTCTCCGGAAACTTTAATTTAAATGGTACTGTACTGGAGCCAAAGTATGATGGGAAACTTGCTTTTAACAATGCAAGTTTTAAAGTGTCCATGCTAAACGAAGATTTTGTTCTGGCAAATGAGGTGCTTAAACTGGATACCGATGCTATATACTTTAATGACTTCAAGATCAAAGACTCCAGAAATAATGCGGTTGTGGTAAACGGAAATATTACCACAGAAAATTTATTCAATCCGGGATTTGATCTGGATGTACAGGCAAAGGATTTCAGGCTGTTGAACTCTACTAAAGAGGATAATGAAATGTTCTACGGTACTGCGGTAGTGGATACAGATGCTCAAATTACAGGTGATCTTACTCTACCTAAGATAAGTATGAACATAGACGTTAAAAAGAGCACAGATTTCACTTATATAGTTCCGGAGACCGAACTTCAGATGAAAGAAAGAGATGGAATCGTGATCTTCGTGAATAAGGAAAACCCTGATGATATACTTTCTCAAAATAAGGAAGAGAGCTATATAGTTTCCGGCTATGATATTTTTTCAAGGATTTCTGTAAACAAAGGCGCAACCTTTAATGTTATAATAAATCAGGAAACCGGGGATAAATTCCAGGTGCAGGGAGAAGGAGATCTAATTTTCAATATGTATCCCAATGGACGTATGGCCCTCACCGGAATTTATGAAATTAACGACGGGTTCTATGAAATGAGCCTGTATAATCTGGTTAACCGGCGTTTTGAAATTGCAGATGGCAGCAGGGTTTCCTGGGCCGGAGATCCGTTTGAAGCTCAACTCGATGTAAGAGCCATTTATAAAGTAGAAACTTCAGCTTCTTCGCTAATGGCTTCTCAAACGTCTGCAGTAGACCCAGGACTGGAACAACGCTATTTGCAGGAATTGCCATTCCTTGTTTATTTAAATATTGACGGAGAATTGATGAAGCCAAAAATTTCCTTTGGCCTGGATATGCCTGAAAATGAGCAGGGAGCCATAGGAGGTCAGGTGTTTGGCAGAGTCCAGCAACTAAATAACCAGGAACAGGAACTCAATAAACAGGTTTTTTCATTATTAGTGCTTAATAGATTCTTTCCCGAATCCGGTAGTAATGGAGCCGGTGGTGGAACCATGGCCGTGGCGCGGGATAACCTTAATAGCGCTTTATCTGATCAATTAAATATGCTTTCAAGCCGAATTATGGGGGAGAGTGGACTTCAGCTTAATTTTAATGTAGACAGTTTTACAGATTATCAGGGTGATAATCCGCAGGATAGGACTCAGCTTGGGATTAGTGCGCAAAAAGCATTTTTAGAAGACAGGCTGGTGGTTGAAGTTGGTAGTGCTGTGGATATCCAGGGAGGAAATGAAGCAGGGCAGGAGGCAAGCCCGGTGATTGGGAATGTAAGTATTTCCTATTTGTTTGATGAAAACGGAATATGGCGAATAAAAGGATTCAGCAGAAGTCAGTTTGAAAATGTAATTGATGGCCAACTTGTTGTAAGCGGGATCGCTTTAATTTTCACCAAAGAATTCAATAAATTCAAGAACATGTTTGAAAAAGCAGTGATGGAAAATGTTCAGAAAAAAGAAGATGACCAGCAGGCTGCGAAAGAAACTGAAAATTCAGAAGATGAGAATTAAAATTCAAATTTTTATAATTAGCCTTTTTACGCTATTTCAAGCCTGTAGTGTGGAAAAGTTCATTCCTGAAGATGAATTGCTTTATACCGGAGCCGAAGTAAATATAACTTCAGATTCTACTTCAGCAATTAAGAATAAATCAGGCTTGAAAAATGAATTAACCAATGTACTTCGACCAGAACCAAATACTAAAATTCTGGGAATGAGACCTGGTCTTTATTTTCATTATAAAGCTCAAAAGGAAAACCCCGGCTTCATCAATAAATTCCTTAATAAGAAACTGGGTGAACCGCCGGTATATTTGTCTGACGTTAATATTAACAATACTGAAGATCTCTTATTAAACCGTCTGGAAAACAGGGGTTTCTTTTATTCCAGAGTGAAATCTGACCAACTGCGGAATGAAGAAGCGAAAACAGCCAGGGTTTCTTACGAAGCTATCCTGCCAGATCCTTATACTATGGCCACTTATCAACTGGATACAGATACCCTTCAGGTTTATAGAGCCATAAAAAAAAACTTAGATAAAAGCCTTCTTAAAGAAGGAATGAGGTTCGATTTGCCGGAATTAAAATTGGAAAGGGAGAGAATTGACAATAATTTAAAGGCGAAAGGATATTATAATTTTAATCCCGGCTTTTTGATCTTTGAAGCAGATACCAATCAGTACGATAAAAAGAAGTTCGACCTTTTCCTTAGGTTAAAGAAAGATGTGCCTTCAAAATCTGTTATTCCTTATCGCATTTCCAATGTGAATGTTTATGCGAATTATAACGTTGACGAAGATAGTTTGACGAAAAACTATGAAAGGCTGGAGGATAAAAACTATTTTCAGGAAGACCTTTTCTTTAAACCCAAATATCTCGATCCATATATCCTGATCGAAACAGGAGACAATTATAGTCCGTCTAAATCCCGGAATACAAGCAGGAGACTTGGATCTATAGGGGCTTATAAATTTGTGAATATTCGTTATGATGAGATCGATACCCTGGCTGCAGATAGTACGGGTTTACTGGAAGCAAATATTTTTCTTTCTCCACTAAAAAAACGTGCAATTAAAGCCGAATTACAAGCAGTTACCAAATCGAACAATTTTGCCGGACCACATCTAGCGTTGACCTTTTCAAATAGAAACTTATTTAAGGGAGGTGAAAGACTGGACATTTCAGCGAATTTTGGTTATGAATTTCAATTAGGTTCCGGCGGGATTCCGGGAAGAAATTCCCTTCAGTTTGGACTAAGCAACGATCTTATTATTCCGCGATTACTTTTCCCCATTCAGTTCAATACCAATTTTTTTAAATACGATATTCCCAAAACCAGAATTAGCCTTGGAGGGGATTATTTACGCCGAAGCCAGCTTTTTACGTTGTCTTCTCTCAATTCGGCCTTTGGTTATTTTTGGAATGCCTACAGGTATGTTACTCATGAGCTAAATCCAATTAACCTCAATTTTGTACGACTGAGCAATACAAGTCCGGAATTTGATGATATTCTAACAGAAAATCCTTTCCTGCAAAGCAGTTTTGAACAGGAATTTATCGCCGGGCTTACTTATACCTTTATATATAATGGTATGATCGATGCCGCCAAGAAACATGTGTTTTTCCTTAATTCTAATTTTGACATTGCCGGTAATAGCATGAGCTTGTTTGGAAGCCCGGGAGCGGAAGGGAAGGACGAAGTATTAGGTCTTAATTATGCCCAGTATGCTAAGCTGGATATGGATTTTAGATATCATTTAAGATTAGGTAATGGCCACGTTCTGGCAACCAGATTATTTGGAGGATATGGGATACCTTATGGGAATTCTGAAGTAATGCCCTTTAGTAAGCAGTATTTTTCAGGAGGACCATATAGTGTGAGAGCCTTTAGAACCCGCTCTCTGGGGCCGGGAACTTATGTGCCTTCCAGTGACGATTCGGTATATCGGGATCAGTCAGGAAATATCAGGTTCGAGGCAAATGCCGAATATCGGTTTCCAATAATAACTTATCTCAACGGAGCATTTTTTGTGGATGCCGGGAATGTATGGAATTCTAAAAGAAATATAGAAACCGGTTCTGAAGCCGGGCAGTTTCAATCTGATTTTATTACCGAACTTGGGATTGGGACCGGTGCCGGACTAAGAATAGATATCCAAAGCTTTGTGTTAAGGTTCGATCTCGCTTTTCCTTTACATGATCCCAACCAACCTCTGGGTTCACGATGGGTAAATGACTTTGGATCTCCCGTATTTAATTTTGCTATTGGATACCCTTTTTAGTGCTGCATTTTCCCCCCATAACATAGATCTCCGGCATCTCCTAATCCCGGAACTATATAGCCGTTAGAATCCAGCTCTTTATCAATGGTGGCGATCCATAACTTAGAATTTTCAGGAAATTCTTTTTTAAGGTATTCAATTCCTTCCAGGGACCCAATAACAGAAACCAAATGGATTTTTGCGGGTTTTCCCATAGTTTCCAAAGCCTTTAAAACATTGCAAAAAGATCGGCCGGTTGCAAGCATAGGATCAGCAAGAATAAGTGTTTTACCTTCCAGAGAAGGGGAGGCAAGGTATTCTACCAAAATTTCAAATTTCTCATCATTATTGGGGTGATGCCTGTACGCTGAAATAAATGAGTTTTCAGCATCATCAAAATAATTAAGTATTCCCTGATGTAACGGAAGTCCTGCCCTAAGGATTGAACAAATAACCACTTCGTTTGTTGGGTTCGAGATAGTGGATTCACCCAAAGGGGTTTGAACCTTATTGTCCTGATAATTCAGTTCTTTACTAAGTTCATAAGACATGATTTCGCCAAGCCTTTCAATATTTCTTCGGAAGCGCATCCGGTCCTTCTGAATATTAACATCTCGTAATTGACTAATAAATTTATTGGCGATAGAATTTGTCCTTAGAATTTCCTGAACCTGCATGAATAGAGTAAAAATTTGATTTTTCAAATTTAGGAAAATTTCAAGGCTTATAAATGAAGATCAACTAATATGTGAGATTATAGTCTGGCATTATTAAGAAGAAACTTTAAAATAAATCGCGTACAATCACCTAACTATCTGAATATTAGAAAATAATAATGTAAATTTATGTTTGCTCCATTTACAATACTTGTTCAGCCCCACCTGTAGTGACAAATAAATTGCTAACATTCTCACATAAAAATTCAAGGATAAATGGATAGAAATAAACTGATAAAGAAATTAAACAATGCATTCGCAGAATGCGATACAAGATTTCTTGCCGATAGTGTAACCGATGATATCCAATGGAAGATTGTAGGTGAAAAAACAATTGCCGGAAAAGAGCAATTCGAGAGATCTCTGGAAAAGATGAGATTGGGAGGTCCAATGAATATAACTATCCAGGATGTACTCCATACAGATAAAAGATCTGTGGTAGAAGGAACGGTAGAGTATAAAACTGAACCCGGGCGGAAGAAAAGATACGCCTTTTGTGACGTTTATATTTTTTCAGATTCAGATGAGTCAAAATTCAGGGAACTTAGAACCTATGTTTCCAAAGTCAATAAAGTAGATTAACAAGTAAATTAAACAATATGAAAGCGATTATTTTATTTTTAGGAATAGGTTTTTTCTGGGCACTCAGCTTTGAACATTGCCCGGAGAAGCCTGAGTGTTTGGTAACTTCTGAAAAAGATATTTATGAGTATTTGGATTCCACAGCATCTGCCCTTGAAAGTCATGTAGAAGGTCTCTCAGAGGAACAAATGCAATTCTCTGCAGATGAGAACAGCTGGACCATTGCCCAAATTGTGGAGCATATAAATATTGTTGAAGGTGGTTTAAAAGGACTTTTAAATTCTAAACTTGAAGCAGGCGAAAATTCGGAAATGCGAGACCAGATTAAATTTTCTGATGCAGAGTTGCTGGCTTTTATTACCAACCGTAGAGAAAAAATCAAAACTCAGCCTCAGTTTGAACCCGCCGATTCCTTTACAAGTTCAGCTGAAGCTCTTGATGCATTTAACGATCAAAGAGAAAAAATTGTTGACTGGCTTAAAGATTCTAACGCCGACCTGAGAAACTATGTAGCTGAATTTCCTTTTGGAATGATTGATGGCTACCAAACAGTTCTGTTTATGGCCGGTCATACTGAAAGGCATATTAAACAAATTGAAGAGGTGAAAAATAACCCTAACTTTCCGAAGTAAAATATGGAAAACCTCAAAATTTTGGCCGTATTTTTGATTAGAGTAAAAGTATATTAAAACTAAAAATGCGTACCAATCTATTCATATTACTTCTTTTCATAAGTGCTACAGGAGCTCAGGCACAAATCGAGATTCCGCGTAGTACTAATACAGGAAGAGTTATACGAGCTGAAGAATCAAATTCCACCGGCTTCCCAATTTTAAAAAAGGAAGAAGCTGAAGAAGAAAGCAGATTTTTAAAGGATAAACCTAAAGCCATTGACCTGAGGGAAAATCCTAAGGGTTTAATGACAGAGGCTGATGCCATGGCTCAGAAATGGAGCGAGGACGCTGCGGTTAAAGAAGAATATAAGCATGACCAAAGTTTGGGCAGTGTAGTTACACAAGGCCGTTTTGTTGAAGTTTACTGCAGAGATCACCAGTATATAGACGGGGATAAAGTACAGATATTCGTTAATGGCGAATTAGTGGAACATAGTGTGAACCTTACCGCTGCATTTCGACCTGTACTGGTTACCCTTCAGGAAGGTTTTAACAGCATTCAGTTTGTTGCCCTTAACCAGGGAAGTTCCGGTCCTAATACGGCTGAATTGAGAGTTTTGAGTGAAAAAGGGGAGCAACTTGCGAAAAAAGAATGGAATCTTTTAACCGGTTCAAAAGCTGAGCTGATCGTGGTTAAGAACTAAAATTAAGACAGTTATAAAATTACAGCCGGAATTTTCCGGCTGTTTTTATTTTAAGCTTCAAGATCTTCAAGTAACCTGATGGTATCAACTGTTTGGCTAATTCTACTTCGGTGACCCTTAAACATTTCAGAAATTTCAGTAGGAAGAAATTTATTTTTCAATTTTGCGTCATACTCTTTTAAACTGGCTTTTTCACCCCGAAGACATTCTTCCAGTATTGCCTCATCATCATTCTTTGTAAATGTTGTTTTAAAATTCATCCAAAACCTGTGCATGGCGCCCATAGCGCTTCCTTTTTCTCCAGGATGTTCGTTTAGCAAATGAAGTTGCTTATCCAATTCTGTCGCAAAATGATTCCGTTGTACAGCCTGATCTTTTAAAAACTGCTTTAAATGAGGGTTGTTGGAATGTTCAATGGCCTTTTTATAACCTTTTTCGGCATCATAATTTTTTTCCAGTAGATCTGTTAGATTATGAACGAGATCATTATGACTGGCTTCTCTGGCTGCTTCTCTTGTAGTTTTCATAGAATTTATTTTTTAAGGATTTAATTCTATAAAGGTAATTTAAATTAAGCCTTTTAAAATGTTGCTTTACAGTTATTTACATGACAAATATCATGTTTACACCATAAAAACTACACATTTCTACTTATAGGCTTTATTAATAATTGAACC
>NZ_JBLVTL010000003.1:202881-204657 GCF_048285835.1 Christiangramia aquimixticola | reverse complement strand
TCCTTTAGAGCCCAAATCCACCACCTGATTCTAGTTTTACTGTTTCTTATAGGAACCTCCGGAATTAGTCAGAATATGCAAACGGCAGATCAATCTGTAGCCATGGATCTTAATAAAGATGAAATGCAGTGGGGCGGATGCCCAGATTTTATGCCTTCGAGCTGCAATATATCTGTATTACATGGAGATCCGGCAGCAGAAAATTCAGATATCTTATTTAAAATTCCTGCGAATACTGAAATTCCTGAGCATTGGCATAATTCCGCTGAACGCATGATGATGGTTAGCGGTAGCATGAGTGTCACTTATGAAGGAGAGGCTACAAAAATTTTAAAGCCAGGTACCTATGCCTATGGACCTGCACGAAAGGCTCACAAAGCGAAATGTCTGGATTCCGGGCCCTGTGTGCTTTTTATTGCTTTTGAAGGATCTGTAGATGCATTTCCCGGGAAGAAGGGTAAATAGCTTTTGCAGCAGTTTTATACGTGGATTCTATTTTAACTGTATGGCAACGGCATACTTCCAAAAATTAGGAAGAAGTTTTTAAAGGAGTATTTGATTACTTTTTGAACTAGTATCTTATAATACAGGTTTATCTCTTTTTAATTAACTTAGGAAATAAATGCAAATTGATGAAGAAAGTTTTAATTGGAATAGATTATAATCCACGATCTGAGAAAGTAGCCATTGAGGGACATAAACTTGCGAAACAATTAGGCGCAGAAGTTTGTCTTATTCATGTGATGGCAGATGTAAGTTACTACGGAGTTAATTATCCAAGTTTTATGGGTTTTGAAACTCAAAGTGAAATGCAGGTCGATTTAAATGTAATTGCTGAATTAAGGGAAGTAGCCAAAAAATATATCGCCAGAGCTGCAGAACATTTGAATGATCCCACGGTTACCACACATATGGCAGAAGGAACCACTTCCGGAGCGATATTGGATTATGCTGAAAAATGGGGAGCAGATATGATCGTGCTTGGAACGCATAGCCATTCAGTTTTAGAAAAGGTAATTATGGGAACCACTGCCGGAAGGATATTGGAAAAATCCAAGATCCCCGTTCATTTTATTCCGGTGAAAAATTAAGGCTTCTCTAAGGACTTTTTTTAATCTTCTGTTAATCCTTTTTCCAGCCTGTTCTTATTTTTTAACTTGAAATCACATTATTAATTAACCATTTAAAAATAACAGATTATGGGAATTGTAAAAGTTATAGAAGTTATAGCAACTTCAAACCAGAGTTTTGATGATGCAGTGAGAAATGCAGTAAAGGAAGCATCCAAAACAGTAAAAAATATTAAATCTGTATATGTAAAGGAGATGAAAGCAAGTGTAGATGGAGATGCAATTACTTCATATGCAGTGAATGCAAAGATCTCTTTTGAAATAGGATCCTGATAAATTAAAAAATCCAGCCAGGGAAATTATTCTCCGGCTGGGTTCTTAATTTAAAGATCCTGACTGAATGAAATACTTGAAGAATTCCCCTTATTGATACAAGGGAAGGTTTAAACTTCCAACCGGGTAAATAAGGTGAGATAAAATATCTTAGCAAGTCTAAAGGAGAAAGCTTTTATTATCGGATTCCTATGCCTATCTTTACCAAAATTTTGGTGCTGGTCAAAAACGACCAATGCTCTCTCTGAATAAAACCTTCAAAAGATAATCTTACCCATTAAATTTTCCTGGTATTCGTTTAGTTGGATCATAGCATCGAATTTTAAATGAATATTAATTAAATTATAGTGAATGGCAAGATCCGGACAAACCC
>NZ_JBLVTL010000003.1:201079-202828 GCF_048285835.1 Christiangramia aquimixticola | reverse complement strand
GCCAAGCGTTTAGAAAGAAAAGAGAATTCAAACAAAGGTGGTTCATTTGAAGATATGATCGCCTATGTAGATGCAGATGGTAATCTTACAGATACTCCACCAGATCCAACTCAGAAAGTAGAAGTAGAGGTAGAGGATATCGAAATCGCTATCCCTAAGAAAGAGGATAGAGAAGAGGAGGAAATCATTACAGATACTGAAGGAAAAGTTTCATTTTTCGATCACTCAAAAGGTTTCGGATTTATTATTGGTAAAACAACCGGTGAAAAATACTTTGTACACGTAAGTGGACTTATTGATGATATCGATGAGAATGATAAAGTAAGTTTCGAACTGGAACAAGGAATGAAAGGTCTTAATTGCGTTAGGGTTAAAAAAATCTAATAACATCTAAATGGCTGTGTTTCACAGCCATTTACCTTTTTTATTTTGTGTTAATTTCAAATTAATGCATAAAAAGTTTGTACGTTCGTAAAGAATATGTATATTTGCAGTCAATAAATAGTTTAGTTTCTTCACTTCTATATTTCCAATCAGGAATTTTCTAGTTTTGTTTACTTCAATATTTAGAAGAATAATTTAATAGTACCAGTATCAACAATCCACAATTTGCCCAAAAACGGGCCTCAGAATTTTCCAAGACTTTAAGGAGCCGGGTAAATTCCTATTTCAAAACTAATAATATTAGTAAGCACGCAAATGCCAGCATGATCGTTAAAACGGTCCTGATGCTTTTGACTTTTATACTTCCTCTTATTATTGTGAATACAGGAATGATTGAAAGTACCTGGTTGTTATTTGCTCTTTACATCACCAGTGGTTTTGGAATGGCAGGTATAGGGATGGGAATAATGCATGATGCAATTCACAATTCGTATTCGAAGAATCAGAAAGTTAATCAGTATTTAGGTTATACCCTGAATCTTATAGGAGCTAATGCAGCGATCTGGAAAATTCAACACAACGTTCTTCATCATACTTTTACCAATATAGAAGAAGCAGACGACGATATTAATCCTCCTTTCTTTTTAAGATTTACTCCTCATACCAAGAGATACGGGATCCATAGATTTCAACATATATATTCCTGGTTCTTTTATGGACTATCCACGGTATCCTGGGTAACCGCAAAGGATTTTGTAAGAATGGCCAAATTTAAAAAAATGGGCTTCTTTAATGAGGGGATAGCTTTTAGCAACGAGTTATTAAAAGTAATAGCCTGGAAAATAGCATCTTTCACCTTTGTATTATTTCTCCCAATGATCATGGCTCCACAAGCCTGGTGGGTAGTACTACTGGCTTTTGTAAGCATGCATTTTGTAACAGGATTAATGATCACTACTATTTTTCAATTAGCTCATATAGTTCCTACCACAGATTATCCTTTGCCAAATGAAAAGGGTATTGTAGAAGGAGATTGGGCAAGTCATCAACTGTTAACCACAAGTAATTTTTCTCCAAACAGTAAATTATTCTCCTGGTTCATAGGTGGCCTGAACTATCAAATAGAACATCATCTCTTACCTAATATATGTCACGTACATTACAGGAAGATATCACATATAGTTGCGCAAACAGCTAAAGAATATGGATTACCATATCATAACAAACATAATTTCATCTCTGCGGTTGGAGAACATTTCAAAATGCTTAGGCAACTTGGAAATACAGACCAGCTTAACATGGGATAATATAAAACAGATTGAATGCCATACGATCTTTAAACTTAAATGGCTAGTAACAATAAAC
>NZ_JBLVTL010000003.1:200810-201047 GCF_048285835.1 Christiangramia aquimixticola | reverse complement strand
TTTTTAACTCCACAAAAGGATTTGGATTTATTAAAGCTGACGATTCAAACGAAGACATCTTCGTACACTCAAGTGGTCTTATCGATGAAATTCGTGAAGATGATAGAGTACAATTCGAAACAGAGCAAGGCAAAAAAGGTCTTAACGCTGTTAACGTTGAAGTAATAGACTAAGTATTTCAGGTTTACAGTAAGTAAAAAGAAATAATTTTCAGATCACCGTCATTTGATCTTTAAA
>NZ_JBLVTL010000003.1:200463-200753 GCF_048285835.1 Christiangramia aquimixticola | reverse complement strand
TTTTTAACTCCACAAAAGGATTCGGATTTATTAAAGCTGACGATTCAAGCGAAGACATCTTCGTACACTCAAGTGGTCTTATCGACGAAATTCGTGAAGACGATAGAGTACAATTTGAAACAGAACAAGGCAGAAAAGGTCTTAACGCTGTTAACGTTGAAATACTAGACTAAGTATTTCAGGTTTACAGTAAGTAAAAAGAAATAATTTTCAGATCACCGTCATTTGATCTTTAAAAAATTAATGACAAGTAACAATAAACAAGTAAAGTAATGCAAGAAGGTAAAGTA
>NZ_JBLVTL010000003.1:200111-200363 GCF_048285835.1 Christiangramia aquimixticola | reverse complement strand
AAGTTTTTTAACTCCACAAAAGGATTCGGATTTATTAAAGCTGACGATTCAAGCGAAGACATCTTCGTACACTCAAGTGGTCTTATCGACGAAATTCGTGAAGACGATAGAGTACAATTCGAAACAGAGCAAGGCAGAAAAGGTCTTAACGCTGTTAACGTTGAAGTACTAGACTAAGTATTTTAAGTTTTCAGTAGAAAGCAAGAAATAATTTTCAGATCACCGTCATTTGATCTTTAAAAAATGAATGAT
>NZ_JBLVTL010000003.1:169756-200065 GCF_048285835.1 Christiangramia aquimixticola | reverse complement strand
TTTTCAACTCCACAAAAGGATTTGGATTCATAAAGTCAGACGAAACAAGCGAAGATATCTTCGTACACTCTAGTGGTCTTATTGACGAAATTCGTGAAGACGATAGAGTACAGTTTGAAACTGAACAAGGAAGAAAAGGATTAAACGCAGTTAATGTTGAAGTTATCGACTAAGCTGTGATCCTTATCACTATAGAAAAGCCATCCAAACGGATGGCTTTTTTGTTTTACATATATCTTGATGCCGAAGATTTCTTAAAAGTTAAATTACAGCTTCCAGATTGTTTGTGGTTTGAATATAGACCTCCTTTATGGTTGGTTGATTTTCCATAATCTCGGTTCTTAAATCATCTATTATCTTTTCTGCCTGTAAGAGTTTCAGGTCATCCTTAAGGTCAACTTCTACTATAAGCAGAATTTTGTGCGGACCAAAATGCATAGTTTGAGGCAAATTTGAATTTTTAATGTATTCATTTGAACTAAGAATTTCATTAACCTCATTGATCACTTCTGGATGAGCACTTTCTCCTAATAACAATCCTTTACTTTCTTTGGCCAGAAATGTTGCCACAGAGAGTAAGATAACTCCAATCAAAACTGAAGCTGCACCGTCTAAATATGGATTGTTTAGAACCTGAGAAAGATAAACACCTATTAGGGCAACAGTTAACCCAGTTACAGCGGCGGCATCTTCAATGATCACGGCAAAAGTAGCAGCATCCTTACTACGTATTATATTCTTGATAAGGTTTTTAGATTGATGAGCCCGGGACTGGTTAAATGCCCGTAAGGCAAGGAATAATGCTGTTCCTTCAAAAACAATTGCTGCACCAAGAACCACATAGTTCCAGGTGGGATCTTCGACTATATGAGGATCCTGTAGGGCATGGATTCCTTCATATATGGCGAAACCACCACCCAAAGCAAAGATTAAAATGCTTACCACAAAACTCCAGAAATACACCTCTTTCCCGTATCCAAAAGGATGCATTTTATCAGGTTTTTGTTTCGATCGTTTTATCCCCAATAACAACAACAATCCATTCCCGGTATCTACCAGTGAATGAATACCTTCTGCCAACATTGCTGAACTTCCCGTAAAGAAAGAAGCAAAAAATTTGCTTATTGCGATTAAAAGGTTGGCGCCAATTGCCCCATAGATAGCGATGTTCGATCCGCCTGCTGCCATAATTTTAATTTTTTTTGAAATTACAATTATCTCAAAAAAGTGTCCAAGGCTTTTAGATTTCTTTAATACAAAGTGGCTAAAACATTTCCGATATTGGGAGATACCAACCACAACGATCGATCAATGTTTAAAAACAAAAGAAATCTTTTATATATAACTGCGGTAATACTTGCTGTTTACTTTCTTTTTTTAGGTCTTTCCAAGGCACAGGGATTCTTTGCACCTCTTACAACAGCAATAATTTTAAGTTTAGTTGTCTTGCCCTTATCCCAGAGGATGGAAAAACGTATTAAGCGACCATATGCCGCACTATTTAATAGTTTATTGCTATTCATAGTATCCTTAGGGTTTTTCGCTTTAATCTCCTTCCAAATAAGAAGTTTTAGTGAGGACTGGCCAATGATTCAAGAAACCATGATTCCAAAAGTAGAACAACTTAAAATTTTTGTTTTAGAACATACACCCCTGGACAAAGAAGATCTAAAACAATCAGGTTCTCAAAGTTTATCGGTTACCTCAGGGATGAAAAAACGTGTTGCCTCTTTTGTTAGTGGAATCTCCGGTTTTCTGGCCAACTATCTGCTCACCTTTATATATGTATTTTTCTTACTGAATTACAGGCATATTTTTAAAAATTTCCTTCTTACTGTTTTCCCGGATGAGAAAAGAGATTCGGTAAAGAAGGTTCTTACAAGATCGGCCAAAGTTGCTCCCCAGTATTTAATTGGGAAACTTGTGCTTATGGGACTTTTGGCAGTTTTATATTCCATAGGCCTTGGAATTTCCGGGGTAAGTAATTTTATCCTGGTAAGTGTAATTGCCGCATTATTAACCTTAATCCCGTATGTGGGAAATATTATAGGCTTTAGTATGGCCGTAGCTTTTGGTTTTTTGAGCAGCGGAGATATTACTGTTTTAATCGGGATTGCCCTGACCTTTACCGTAGCCCAATTTGTTGAAAGTTACGTACTTCAGCCTTATGTGGTAGGCGATAGGGTAGATGTACATCCATTTTTTGTAATCGTGTCGGTAATTATTGGAAACATGGTTTGGGGCATCATTGGGATGATCCTGGCCATTCCTATAATGGGTATAATTACAGTTATATTATTACATATAAAAAGTATGGAGCCATTTGGAATTCTGCTGAGCAAAAAGAAATTTCAGTCAAATGATGGCAACTAGATTTTTTTATATAAACATATATCACTTCAGATAAATACTGAGAAAAATTCCATTTTAATAAACTATGAATCTAATTATGAAAAAATTAATCGTTTGTCTTATAACCCTGTCATCAGTAGGGTTTATGAGCTGTCAGGAAAAAAGTGACAAAGTTCCGGAAGCTGTGAAAATTACTTTTCAGAAAAAATATCCCGGCGAGAACGATCCTGATTGGAAAAAGGATGATCATGGGAACTGGGAGTCCCATTTTAAGATCGATGGAGAAAAATACAGAGCAGATTTTAATGAGGATGGAACCTGGATAGAAACAGAAAATGACATTAAAAAGGATAATCTTCCCGAGGCCATTAAAAAGGTTCTAAAAGAAAAATTTCCTGATGAAGAAATAACTGAAGTTGAACGTGTGGATAATGCTGAAAAAGGTTTGTTTTATGACGTAGAGCTTAAGAGAAAAGGTAAAAACAAGGATATTATGTTTCGGGAGGATGGAACCATAATAAATTGATTATAGGAATATCATCCGACTTCTGTAGCCTCTAAATCGACTTCATATGGAAAGGCGAAGGTTTTTAAGTCTTCACAATGCAACCATTTTGAATGATCTGTTCTGTTCAACACTACCGGCATCCTTTTTTTATTATTATGTATCTCACTCATTAATTCATTTGCTTCGGTAGTAAGAATAGAGTAGGAGTAGTAATTTTCACCGGTATGCGGGTTTTTCCAGGAACTGTAAATTCCGGCGAAAGCGAATATCTCCTGATTCACGGGTTGAATTAAAAACTTCTGCTTTTCGTTTCCTTTGGGATCTTTCCATTGCCATTCATAATATCCATCGGCTATTACCAGGCATCGATTATTAACCGAATTTCTAAAGGCTGGTTTTTCTGCTGCAGTTTCAATCTTACTGTTTAGTGTCATTTTCTTTATCCCGTCATCCTTGGCCCAAAAAGGAATTAATCCCCAATGGAACATATTTATTTCTCCGGGATTTTCATCAGTAATAACAGGGGTTTCCGAAAAACTAAATGCATTAATTTCGTCTTGCGGATAGTATTTATCCGGCTCAATAAACCGTGCATCCAGAGATTTTTCCAGAGATGCTATTTTGGAATTAAGTTTGGTTCTGTAACACATATTGCCAAATTACTTAAATTTAATCACACTTGTATAACTAATTAATTAGTTGAATGTAAACCTTTATAAATGCCGGAAATTATCAGAATTGGATTTGGAGGAGGTTGTCATTGGTGCACAGAAGCTGTATTTCAAAGATTAAAAGGAGTGGAAGATGTTACACAGGGTTATTTAAATACCACCACAGATGACCTTTATTCGGAAGGGATCCTTCTTAAATTCGATCCTGAAATAATCCCGGTTAAAGTCCTTATCGAAATACATATAAGAACCCATCAAAGTTTTCACAATCACAGTATGCGAGATAAATACAAATCTGGGATATATGTTTTCAATAAAAATCAAAAAACTGAAGTAGTCCGGAATTTGCATCAGCTTCAGGAAAAATTCTCTGAAAAGATTATTACTGAAGTTTATACAATAAAGGTTTTTAAAGAAAGCAGGGAAGAAATAAAGAATTATTATAATAAAGATCCTCATCGTCCATTTTGTATTAAATACATAGAGCCAAAATTGGATATTTTACGAATGGAGTTTAAGAAATACCTTAAATGACCATTTTTTATTTCTAATATTGCGGCTTCAAAATCCTGAATATGCCTAAGCCTAATAAATTACTCATTGTCCTGGCCTTTTTTTCAATCTATGTTATTTGGGGTTCTACCTATGTACTAAATAAAACAGCAGTAGCTGAATTACCACCGTTCATGCTTGCGGCTATCAGGTTCCTAACAGCTGGGGTTTTAATCTTTATAATTGCCGCTGTAACCGGGCAAAATTTAAAGATTAGCAGAAAACAATTAATCAATACGGGAATTGCAGGATTTCTTTTTCTGGCTTTTGGAAATGGGATCGTAGTCTGGGCACTTAAATTCGTAGACAGTGGTTTTGCAGCTTTGGAGATCTCTGCCCAGCCTTTGGTAATTCTATTACTAATGTGGTTGATCCAGGGGAAAAAGATCAAACCAATGAGTTTAATTGGTGTTTTTCTGGGAATAATAGGTATTTATTTATTGGTAAATCAACGTCAGGTGCTTAATCAGGATGATTCCTATATAGGTATTATAATGATATTCTTTTGTATGATAAGCTGGGCGTACGGATCAATTTTCGTGGGAAAGGCAGACATGCCTTCTAATTATTTCGTGAATACCGGTTACCAAATGATTACAGGTGGATGTATGTTAGTATTGCTGAGTCTAATTTTTAATGAGGAATGGAGTTCTCCACTGGTTTGGAGTCCAAATGTTCAGCTATCCATGATCTTATTGATAATTTTTGGAAGTATTGTCGCATTTACCTCATTCAATTATTTGCTGAAAATGGTCTCTCCGGAAAAAGTTGCTACAAATACATACGTCAATCCTATAATCGCACTTTTTTTAGGCTGGTATTTCCTGGACGAAACAGTAACCTTACAATCCATTATTGCAGCGGTAATTTTACTTTCTGGTGTTTATTTCATCAATACCTCAAAAAGAAAAGTAATGCTTAACCGTTTTGGATTACAGCAAATACAGAACAAACTAAGGAAAAACAAGGTTCAGTAATGCTAATAGAATGTTTCCTTTTAATCCATCTATCAAATATAAATGAACTATAATTTATATTATGTAAAATAGAATATTTAGAGTTGAAGCCTCGCATTTTATCTTTGGTCTTTACCGCTTCTCTTGTTTGAGGATTATTCTTTTTTAGATTCTTTATAAACCCCTCTAAAAGATATACTGCTTCTTTGGTTAGAATTCACCTGTAATCTTGAGTTCCCACCGGGATACAGAATCAAGGAATAAATAAAATTTTCTGACTTCCGGGATGTCTCGAAATTTACCTGAACATAATCCTTCGCGGTTACTTCGCTAACTTTTAAGTTAGTTAATATTCCGGTATAATTAATTCCGCCATCTTTTTCATATGCCCCGCCTATATGCCTTTCACCAAAGAATGGTAATGAAACATAAACTGAATCACCGGAAAACTTCAGATGATTGGCATTATCTATAAGATTGATCTGACTTCCTGATTGTGGTATGGCCCAATTGAATTCCAGCTCATAATTTTCTCTCTCAACTATTTGAGCTACATTATCTAAAGAACCCAGGTCTCGATTACTTCCACAGCCTACGCATATTAATATTGTAAATAACAGTGCTATATATGTTTTTGTATTTTTCATTCCTCTTCATCGCTCAAACTATCCAGGGTATCCTGGATCGCCTTATTTTCTTCTGATGAAACTTTTCCCTTATCATTCTGAATCTTCAAATTTCCATCCTCTGCTTTTTTTAACTTATCATCCTTTTCATGAAAATTTGATGGTCTGGCGGAATTTTTTTGCCAGTCAGTTTTACTTTTGTCTTTTCCTTCGGCCATAATTCTGTTTTCTTTTAAAGTTAAAGATTCAACACACTCTTTCCCTTGCTTTTATATATCATTTAACAGGTGATTTCAGTTTAAGAGAATTTAATAAAAGCTCTGTATTTTAAAAGAGCAACAAAAACAGTAGCTCCAATGGCATTCCCCAGCAAGGCAGTAATTAAGGTTTTTATATAAACCAGGAAAGTAATTTCTGAAGAAACCAACAAGCCGGCAAAAATTTCTATATGTCCAATAATGCTATGGTGCAGTCCGGTTATACCCATTACTGCTGTAATTATATAAATTATCAGGATCTCAGAAGTAGTTTCCCTTGAGGATGTAACGAGCCAGCTCAAAAGTCCCATTAACCAACCTGCCAGAATTGCGCTAACCAGAATAGTAGTAAGTTCATAACTTACAAAATGTTCTCCAATTTTAGCCATAGTGCCGGTAGTATACAAGCCAAGTTTCGGGCCTATCCATAGTAATGTCAATGCGATAAGTATTCCACCGGCTAAGTTTCCCAGAATCACAATCCCCCATATTTTAAATAAACTTAAAATACTTCTTTGTTTATTCAATACCGGCAACGTTAAGAGTGATGTTTGTTCTGTAAACAAAATAGATTGTCCTAATACTACCAGTATAAATCCTATTGGATAAACAACTGCAGTTAATTTAAACAGGACTTCTGATGGGAAATATCCCTCGAAAAAACTGAAAACCGTACATACCAACAGATAACTAAATCCTATTTCAAGACCTGCGGTGAAAGAACTAAGTAGTATACTGGTTTTACTTCTATCAAATGTTTTACATCCTTCAATTATTTGTTCCTGAAGAATTTCACCGTGTGATTTAGATTTATTACTATCCTGGCTTTTCTGTTCCTGCAGCTCCTCCTCTACTTTTTCTTTTTCCTGATCTTCATTTAAATTTTCCTTCATTCACTAATCTTTAAATTTATATCAAATTTTATCGTGGGATGTTGCAAAATACTATATAAAATCGCTAAACAACTTAAGGGCCCAACACTTTAGATATATTTTAGGTTATGATGTACCAAGTCTAAATAGACTATTAAATCTTTGCCAAATCTCCCCTAACAGACTTGGCAAAAATTTTAAGATTAAGTTTATTTAAACAACTAAAAAAATAATTGAAATGGAAACTATTTTTGAATTTGTAGGACTTGATAGAAGCCAATCTCTGGAAGCATTTACCAAAAAGAAACTTGAAAAGTTAGAAAATAAATATGATTGGATCGTTAGAGCAAATATTTACTTTAAACGAGATGAAAATCAAAAACCCAATGGATATATTTCTGAAATCAGACTAAGTGCTCCGGGACCTGAAATTTATGCCGATTCCAATGAAAATTCATTTGAAGCATCTATTGCCGAGACAGTTCGTGATGTTGAAAAGCAATGTAGTAAGCGTAAAGCTAAAATGAGCACTCACTAATATGCTAACTTCTATAAAAATTAAAAGCCTTTCACTACTGAAAGGCTTTTTTTATTAAGCTTTTAGATCCTTTTCCTCCAGGCGTTCTTTAAACTCGTTAATAATTCCACCCTTTAGAAGAATTTCTATCTGCCGGTCACTCATACTATGTTTAGTTTCGAACTCGGTTTTTGTTCCATTCTCTTTTTTTACAATAATCTTTATATTGTCCCGATTTTGAACATCTTTCCTTAGGTCATTAAGAATAACTATATCTCCCTGTTCTATTTTATCATAATCTGAAATATCAATAAATTCAAGAGGTAAAATCCCAAAATTGACCAGATTTTGCCAGGCAATACGCGCGTAAGAGTTTGCAATTACAGCTACCTGACCTAAATACTTTGGCGCAAGTGCTGCATGCTCCCTGCTTGATCCCTGGGCGTAGTTATCTTTCGCAACAACTATATGACCACCATGGCTGGATTTGGCTTCACAAGCCCTGTCATAAAAACTTTCATCAATAACCGTAAAACTATATTTACTAATCTCAGGCAGATTACTTCTAAACGGTAAGACCTCTGCTCCGGCTTTAAGAATTTCATCGGTAGAAATATTATCACCCATTTTCAGAAGCACCGGAACATTATATTTCTCCTGCATTGGTTCTATATACGGCAGGGATTTAATATTTGGACCTTTTTTGAGTTCGATGTTTGTACCATCTTCCGGCGGTGCAACCAGCATTTCAGTATTGATAATTTCTGTTTCCGGATAGATGAATTTTGGATATTTCATATCGTACAACTTTTCCAGATCCCTTGGATCGGTGATCTTACCGGTTAAGGCTGAAGCTGCTGCAGTTTCGGGACTGCATAAATAAACCTGATCATCCTTGGTTCCGGATCTGTCCGGGAAATTACGAGGCATTGTTCTAAGACTGATGGTATCTGAAGCTGGTGCCTGCCCCATGCCAATACATCCCATACATCCCGACTGATGAAATCTTGCACCCGCCTTGATCAAATTCGCAAAGGCCCTATTATCGATCATATTTTGAATCATCTGCCGTGAAGTGGGATTGATATCGAAGGATACATCGTTATTTACAGATTTACCTTCTACTATTGCTCCCGCGATCCAGAAATCCCTTAATCCCGGATTAGCTGAAGATCCAATTACAACCTGACTAATATCCTTTCCTGCTACTTCAGTTACCGGAACAACATTTCCTGGACTGGTTGGTAATGCGATTAAAGGGATAAGCTCATCCAGAATAATTTCCTCATGATGCTCGTAGGTACAACCTTCATCTGCCAAAAGTTCCTGCCAGTCATCTTCTCTTTGTTGAGCTTTTAAAAACCTTTTGGTCTCCTGGTCACTTGGGAAGACAGTGGTTGTCGCCCCTAATTCTGCTCCCATATTAGCAATAACATGCCTGTCCATGGCACTTAAGCATTTTAGGCCGTCACCATAATACTCAATTACCTTCCCTACTCCACCTTTAACATCATACCTGCGCAGCATTTCCAGAATTACATCTTTGGCACTTACCCAATCCGGTAATTTTCCGGTTAATTTCACACCCATTACCTCGGGCATTTTCACAAAATAAGGTTGACCGGCGATGGCAGCTGCTACATCCAATCCACCAGTTCCAATTGCGAGCATTCCCAGTGATCCTGCGGCGGGGGTGTGACTGTCTGACCCTACCATGGTTTTACCCGGTTTCCCAAATCTTTGCATATGTACCGGGTGACTTACTCCATTTCCTGGCCGGCTATACCACAGCCCAAATCTTTGAGCTGCAGAATGTAAAAACAAATGGTCATCAGCATTTTTAAAATCAGTTTGTAAAAGGTTATGATCCACATACTGCACGGCAACTTCAGTTTGCGCCTTTTTTAAACTCATTGCTTCCAGTTCAAGCTGCACAAGAGTTCCCGTAGCATCCTGTAAAAGTGCCTGATCTATTTTAATCCCAATTTCTTTTCCCGGGATCATCTCACCCTCGAGGAGATGACCTTTAATTAGTTTTTGCGTTACATTTAATTTGGACATGACATTTGTTTTATCCTTTAAATTAGAAACTTTTTAATCAAGGACCGGTTTCTTTAACAGAACCTTAGTCTTACTATAAGCAGTCTTTAAGATTTATAGGAAGAAATAAGTTTATATTAGTTTAAACTAACTCTCGAAATATGAATGCAATAGTAAAACGAGCATTGGTAGGTGGCGTAGTTTCAACCATCGTAATGGGAACCGGAACTTTTATTCTGGGGAAGGTTTCAGGTTATGAAGCTTTGGAATTATTAAAAAAATCTATGGCCGGTATTAATATGTTATGTAATACGGTAATTCTGGGGTCTACTACAATTCTTGCCTTAATGCTTACCCTTTTAGGAATAAGCAGATCATCTGATTCTCAATTAACAGATCGGCATTATAAAGATGTCCTTACCATAGCAAAATCTGATACTATTTTGATTGTTGTGGCTGTAATTACTTTTTTAATGTTAAACCTTCCTATTAGTGAATCCAAGGAAGTGACTACGGTTTGGTACCAAACCATTTATTATGTAAGCCTTGGAATGGCCTCGCTTTTAGGAGGAGGGTTTATAGCAGTGGTAATGATGTTGTATGGAACGGTAACCAATGTGATTCTAATTGTAGGTCTTGGAGTAAAGGAGCATCCTTTAATTTCGGATGAAGCTAAGGACGAACAAAACGAAAAAGAAAATCAAAAAGAAGAGAATAGTCCAGATCAAAATGATAAATAGAAAACGGCCTACGGATTTGCTGAATTCAAGGCAATCATGGTAGGCCGTTTTCAATTTATTTTTAAGGTCTGAAATCTTTCAACTTCTTCCCAAAGTATTTAAGATATCGATCTGATTTCCTTCTTCCAGGTTAAATCCAGGTTTTCCTTTTCTTGGAAATAAAAATGAGAAAGAAGTATCGAAAGCAGCCCAGCTTTCGGCTAAACCATAATCGTTATTAGCATTTTTCTTTTCCGGTCTCGAAAAGGTATTCAGTTCAGAATCATATGGGGAACCTTCAGCATCTTCTCCCGGGAAAAGCATCCCATCATTAATATCAGAATAAACCACTACCGAAGCTCCTTCACTGCCCGGCAGGTCAAAAATATTAATATCGAAACTATCTAAAACCTTATCTCTGGCGGTTATATCTTTTGTCTTGAATGTATCCTTAATATTATTTCTTGGGTGAGCATAAATTGGAGCACCGCCTGCATCTTCAGAAATGGTTTTAAGATCTCCGTAAGCAGATTTCATAACATTATCGCAAGTGATAAGAATACCTTTTATATTATATCCCTCTTCTACCAGCCTTTTAACAGCATCCTTTGTAGATTCCTCAACAACATCAATAAGCAGCATGTCTCTTCTGTTCAAATGTCTAATGGCATACCCCTGGTTAAATACACCATTCTCTTCTTTACCTTTTATGATAAAAGTATCAGGAATCATTTTCAAAAACTTTCCTGTTTCTCCCTGCATAATAAACTCTGCCGACTGGCTATGCACTATCTCCATTTTATCTACTGTCTTCATATTAAGTATTTTTTGTTTGATAGTTGAATATACAAAGCAGTAACGGGAGAATCAACTCAGTTTTTAAATGTTTAACTGCTTTTAGCAGTTAATTAACGGAAATACATAAGCCGCAAATTTCCCATGATGACTAAGGGAAACCGGTACCCGAATTCTGGTTTTTAGATTTATACATTCCGGTAAATTGTGACTGTCCTTATAGTATAAAAGATCTTTTATCTGAGCATTAAAAGCTGTACTCATGAACTTAATCAAATCCTTTTCAACGGCTCCGGTATTAGAAATCTGGTAAGCTGAAGATTTAATTCGGGTATGAATAAATTCTGAAGTTACTTCTGTTTGAGTAGAATATATTGAAGTTCCTATTTCAACTTTCCCTGTATTTGGAAAGCACCTGAATTTTATGGGATTAAGAACGGGTTTGAAATTATAATTTCTCTGGTGCGCCTTATATGCGGTTTCTTTCATAGACCAGATCTTCCACAGTTGAATTTCCGGATCTGTTGATCTAAAAATATGCAGCTTTTCTTCTTCTGAAAATACTTTATTCATAAATCGGATATTATCCGACTTTGGCAATTTTAAAGCAATTTCAAGGTCTATGATATCATTGCCTATCACGATTTTAGCTTTTTCTGAATTATTTCCTTTGCATCCCTAACTGTAAGCATTCCTTCCATGGAATCATTATCGATCTCGATATCAAATTCATCTTCCACATCCAGAACTACATCCACTAAATTGGCGGAGTTGATTTCCAGGTCTTTCAAAAAATCTGTCTCTTCTGAAAAGTTTTCCAGACCTTCCTTTCTTTGGGTATATGGTTGAACAATATTCTTAATTCTCGCTATAATTGAATTTTCCGTCATAATCTATTCACTATATTTTTTTAAAATCATCACAGCATTTACATCTCCAAACCCGAAACTTGCTTTTGCTGCGATATTTATTTTTTGAGCCCGTGTAATTTGAGGAATCCGATTCGAATCGATTAAACCGGTGATTTCTTCGGAAAGGTCCTCACAATTAATATTCCCAAATATAAAGTCATTTTTAAGCTGAAGCACCGTGGCTACAGTCTCTATGGAACCTGCTGCACTTAGGCAATGACCGGTCATGCTTTTTAAAGAATTGATAAAAGGAAAATCTTTTGGACCTGTACCAAGTGCTTCTTTCCAGTTTTTTATTTCAATTGCATCCTTACTTGTAGCGGTAAGGTGACCGTTAATCAGGTCAATTTCAGCAGCATCGATCCCTGAATTTTTAATAGCTCCGGTTATACATCGCTGTACAGCTTCATTATTGGCCGCGGTCATACTGCCGCCGCCTCTTTGACCACCATTATTAATTTCGCCACCAAGAATTTCTGCATATATATCAGCGCCTCTTTCAAGAGCAGATTCTAGTGATTCGATGACCAGGGCTCCTGCTCCACTTCCCGGTACAAATCCGGAGGAGGTAGCACTCATAGGTCTTGAAGCCGTGGTAGGATCATTATTATAGTTAACCGGCAAAATACGCATGGCATCAAATCCTCCCCAAATATAAGGGCCATGATCCCCACAACTTCCTACTAACATTCTGCGGGCTTTACCATTTGCTATTCTTTCAAACCCCATCAGGATAGCTTCGGTCCCGGTAGTACAGGCTGAAGAATTTGTGGTCACCTGATTTCCACAGCCTAAAATTCCGCCCAGATAAGCACTAATACCACTGGCCATGGTTTGGATCACGCTGGTACTTCCCAGCCGCCTTGTTTTGCCTTCATCAATTAAATGGATAGCCTCACGAAATTTATCTACGCCTGAAATTCCTGTTCCGAAAATTATCCCGGAATCCCAATCCGGTTCATCGGAAACGCTCGGTTCCAAACCTGCATCTTTCCAGGCATCAAGTCCCGAAATTACCCCATATACAATACCACTGCTATTGAGCCCTCTTAGTTGAAGTTCTGTAAAATAATTGTTTAGATCTGTTTCTGAAAGATCAGGCTTCCCTCCTATTTGGCATCCAAAATTAAGGTCCTTAAGCTCCTGAAAAAATTGAATTCCGCTTTTGCCATTTTTAATTGCGCTCTCAAAGTTATCCAGCCCCACCCCGTTTGGTGCAGCTATTCCCATCCCGGTAATAACAACTCTTGAACTCATATATTATTATTTATGATCATCCCGGCTATTTCTCCTTTACAAACCATATCTCCTTCTGAATCTTTCATGATCACATCACACTTAAGTTTATTGAATCTGAAGTATCTTTTTACCGATTCAACACTAACTTTTTCTCCGGGATAAACAGGTTTTAAATATTCCACATTAGAGGAAGTCATTACGAATTCGGAATTAATAGTATTTTCAGAGTTTAGATTTAATAAAACAATACCCAGACATACAACCCCAATTTGAGCCATACATTCGGTTAGAATAACTCCGGGTGTTATTGGATTATTTATAAAGTGACCTTCGTAAATGGGATGGGCTACGGGAAAGGTATAATTGCCTTTAATACCTTCAGTTGAAAATTCGCTGATCTCATCCACAAAAAGGAACGGATAAGCGTAGGGTAATTGCGAAATTATGGAGGCTGATTTCAAATAGAGAAATTTACATTAGATGTTCTCCTCCATTTACCGGAATAATGCTGCCTGTAATCCAGCTGGCTTCATCTTTACTAAGCAGGTAGACCACATTTGCCACATCATCTGGAACGGTTAATCTGCGGAAAGGATTGTGTTTTAAAGCATGAACTCTTAAAGTTTCGTTCCCCGGGATCATTTGAAATGATCTGGTAACCGTAATTCCCGCCTGAATACAATTCGCTCTGATCCCATATTTTGCAAATTCCAGTGCCATACTTCTGGTTATAGCTTCCAGTGTTACTTTTGCCGCTGATACTGCGGCATAACTTTTCCATGCTTTTTTATTCCCATCACTGGTAAAAGATAGAACCCGGGCATCCTGCGCAAATAATTTATTGGTATAAATAGCCTGGGTCCAGTCGTATAAACTCAAGGCCATGGCGTTTATAGTCAATTGAAAATCCTGATTTTCTAATACCGGATCTTCTCCAACCATTGGTTTGAGATTTCCTTTTGCAATGCTATGCAACAAGGTTCTTATTTTTCCACGTTCACCAAGAGTATCCTTGATTTCAGCAATTAGATTAGCCCTGTTTTCTTTATTTACAGCATCAGAATTAAAACTTTTAAACTGCACTCCCGATTCTCTTATTTCATCAAAAGCTTCTTCAATGTCGGGCAATTCTGTTCTGCGGTCGCGATGAATAATTAGAATATTCATCCCGTGTTTTGCGAGTTTTTTTGCGCTGGCATAACCTAAGCCACTGCTTCCGCCCAAAATGAGAGCCCAATAGTCTGTATCCTGAAAATCCTTTACCATTCTATAAGAATTCGTTGAGCGGAAAAACCCGGACCAAAACTTAACATCAGTCCTTTATCCCCTTTTTTAATTTCCTTGCTTAAATATCTTTCCAAAACAAATAATACCGTCGCACTGCTCATATTGCCATATAATCTAAGTACCTCACGGGTTTCATCGATATTCTTCCCTAAGTTACCAAAAAGTTCAGTAACTGTCTGAACAATTTTTTTACCACCCGGATGAAATATAAAATGATCTACATCATCAATGGTAGTTCCGTGTTTTTCCAAAAACGGATGGATAATCTGGGGGAAGTGACGAGATATTGTTTCGGGAACCGCCGGATCAAGGATCATTTTTAAACCATTATTGGTAAGATCAAAGCCCATCATTTTAGTAGCATCAAAAAAATGATACATTCCCTCTCCTAAAATTTTGGGTTTATTCAGATCTGCTTCAGAAGATAATAGCACACATGCGGCTCCATCACCAAAAATAGCAGCACTTACCATGTTTGCCATACTATAATCCGCGAGCTGAAAGGTTGCGGTAGGACTTTCAACAGCTACTACAGCCGCCCGTTTCCCGGGGTTCGCTTTCAAAAAGTTATAGGCATAGATCATTCCCGAAATTCCCGCAGCACAACCCATTTCTGTTACCGGTAGTCTGGTGATATCCTGTTTTAGATCAAGCTCATTTATTAAATAGGCATCGAGAGAAGGGATCATTATCCCCGTACAACTAACTGTTATAATATAATCCAGGGAGCCATTTGTCCATCCGGAATTATTCAGCGCTTTTTGAAGCACCTTTGCTCCTAAACGTTTACTTTCTCTTATGTATATATTATTTTTTTCTTCAAAGGAGGTTGCAGTAAAAACCTCTTCCGGTGACATAATGGAATATCTGCGGTCAACCTCCGCTCCCTGGAATATTTTTAAAACCTTTCTTTTAAACCTCTCGTCCTGGCTTTCCATCCACTGTTCAACCAAGGGAAGTATATCCTTAGTTTCTCTGTAATATTCCGGTAATTCTTTTTCAACCCGGGAAATATATACGCTCATCTAATCTCTTTTTTGAATTACCCATAAATATCGGAATGCCCATTTCCAGTTAATTCTGTAGTTTGGAACCTGTATGCTATTCATATACTTTTTAATATCCTCTTTTTTAAATCCTCTAAGGATTGAAATCAGCCCATCTTTAACTGCAATCTGGTTCCGCACAAATACAGCGCAAAAAGCCTGAAAAAGTACGTAAGCTGTTTTGGATCGTTGCAAATCATTAATAACTACCCCAATTTTTGCCTGATCGTAAAAATTTTTCAGCAAACCCGTAATCTGCTCATCTTTAAAATGATGCAAGGTTAGAGTACAGAGGAGAACATCAATTTCCAATTCCTGAAATTCTTTACTGAAGATATTCATTTCCAAGAAACTAAGATTCGCGAAATCTGAAGATAAATTCCTCGCAATTTCAATTGCATAAGGATTCGCATCTATCCCCAATAATTTAAAATCATATCCCTTTTTAGAACCCCAGCTTGCCAATTCCCTCAACATTGCTCCATTGCCACATCCAACATCCACTATTGTTACCGGCAGCTCTTTAGGCAGGTTTAATTGCCGTATTCCGGACCTGGTTATGGAATTACCCCCTAACAACGAGTTAATCCTTTCAAGATCTCGCAGGGTTTGTTCAAGTTCGGGTCCTTTTAACTCAAAATCGTCCATGATCTCACTTTGCCGGGATCTTTTCTTTGTAGAAATTTTAAGCATAGACCTTTTTTCCATGGGTGAAACGGATAAGATTTTTAAGCACACCCGGAGATAATTGTAAAAGTTTCTGCGAAACAGTTGCCAGGCCTGGGTTCATTAAAATTCTCTGAATCATGCTTCCTGTCCACATCCTGGAATTAAAATTCTTATTCCAAACAGATATATATTCATTTTCGATCAATTCCCGGTTTTCCTTTGATATTGAAAACTTAAGCAAACTTTCAGCCGCCATTTTTGCACTATGAATAGCCATCGCCATCCCGTTTCCGCTTAATGGGTGTATTAGACCCGCCGAATCTCCCAACATTAAAATATGATTTTTTACCAAAGATCGTTTTCCAAATGAAATTTGAGCGATGCTAATATCTCTTTCAAATACCTGCCTGGAGTTGGAAAAAAACCTTTTTAAATGCGGATTTTGCATAAGTACTTTTTCCTTAAACTCTGTTGTATCCCTGTAACGCTTAAAACTATTATAAGTGGTAAGGTAACAGACATTGATGGTATTAAGATCTGTTCGGGATAAGCCACAGTAGCCACCTTCAAAATTATGCAGACTTACCATATCATTATGAAAATCAGCATTTAAGTAATGATTCTTAACGCCGAGCCACCCGGAATTTTTCTGAATAAATTCCCTATTTAAATATTTATCCAGATTTGAACGTTTTCCATATGCTCCTAAAACATAATCACTTTGATAATTACCTTTACTGGTGGAAATTAGAAATCTATTCGTGGAAAATTTAATAGTTGTTACTGTTTCCATTTTCACTTCACAACCCAGTTCCAGGGCACGTTTATATAATAACTCATCTAAAGTGTACCTGCTTACTCCCACACCACCCATCTCCAGTGGGCATTCTATTTTTTCGCCAGAATGTGTAGAATAGCTCAACTTTTCGATTTTAGGACTGCTTGAAGGAAGTTCAACTCCCAGAAAATCTAAATACGGTAAAATTTCATTGGAAAGATATTCGCCACAGACCTTATGATTTGGGTAAGAGTTTTTTTCGAATAATATAACCTGTACTCCAGCTTTGCACAGATGTATTGCCGCAACTAGTCCGGCAAGACCTCCACCAACGATTGCTATATTTTGCTTGTTCACCGTTTCAAGTTACAAAAGATCAAAAAAAATCCCGGAATTTAATTCCGGGATTCTGATATTAGAGATTCAATATTAGTTATTGCCTTCCTGTTTCTCAGCCTGTTGTTTGGCCTGTTCTTTTAATTCCTCATTAGCAACAATTGCCAGCTCCACTCTTCTATTCTTCGCTCTCCCATCGGCAGTAGTATTATCATATTTAGGTTGAGCTTCTCCGTACCATTTGGTGGTAAATCTACCTTTTTCAATACCTGAATCAACAAGATAACCGGTTACAGCCTGAGCTCTGTTCTTTGAAAGAGTAAGGTTATAGCTATCACTTCCGGTATTATCTGTATGACCTTCAACAAGGATATTTGTTTGTGGATATTCACGGAAGATATCTGCAAGCTTCTTTAAAGTTGCCTGAGATTTATCATTGATATTGTATTTATCAGTTGCAAAATAAACTCCACTTGTTTCATCAAAAGTCACGTTGATACCTTCACCTACGCGTTCTACTTCAGCTCCAGGAATTTCTTCTTCAATTCTTTGAGCCTGTTTATCCATACGATTACCAATGATAGCCCCGGCGGTTCCACCTACAACTCCACCAATAATAGAGCCCAATGCAGTATTTCCATCTCCGGTGTTATTACCAATTACACCGCCAATTACAGCTCCTCCGGTAGCACCAATAACTGCTCCTTTTTGTTTATTGTTAGCATTTTTTGTAGCCTCACATCCAATTAAAAGTGTAGATGCAAATAAGATTACAAACATTTTATTTAAAGTAGTCTTCATAATTTTTTTCTATTTAATTTAATTTCACAAAATTCATTCTAATTGTAAATGGCGAACCATCCAGGCTTACCGTTTGCTCCCAAACCATATTGCTTTCGCTCAGGCTTTTTAAATTTAATCTGAAGCCCTGGTTACCCGTAGTAGATTTATAATTATTGTTCGTTGGTTTTAGAAGAAAATCATATACTCCGGCAGAATTATTTTCTTCGTCTATAGACCAGATAAAATAATTAGTATCTCCATCGCAACCAGATCCGGTTACAGAATAAGTCCCTCTATTATTATTTGAAACAAAATCCCAGGAACTATTTCTAAAACAGGAAGCTGATGCTTCATTAAATAAGGTAACATTAAAATCACCGGGATTATTAGGATAAGTTACGCCGGTTAAAATCCAATTTCCGTCGAAAGTTTTTCTGGCTTCTTTAGCTACTTTACTGGTTCCGCAAGATGCCAAAAAGGTAGCTGTCACAATTAAAATTAATATCTTTTTCATAGTTGAGTTTGATTAAAACTAAAAATCCAATGTGTACTACAATCTTTAGTCCACATTGGATAGTATTGATTATTTATTATTTATCTTCTGAATAATCTGCTAAGTAAGGCAATCACCAATAGTACAAGGAAAATGTAAAAAATGATCTTCGCAATATCAGCTGCACCTTCTGCAATCCCTCCAAAACCAAAGATCGCCGCAACAAGCGCAATAATTAGAAAAATAACGATTAAACGTACCATAATTAATAGTTTTAATTGATTAGTTAAATCTAAATTACAGTAGGAAAAACCCCTCCACAAAAGATTATTAATAATTTAACAGTGAGTCTGTTAAAGAATCTTAATGTGAAGAAAAAACATTTTTCTTATTAATATTCGATCAATTCCTGAAGCTTCGATTTAAATCTATCCTTTGGCAGGTATTGCTTTTCAAGGGCCGCCGCAAAAGGGATAGGTGTTTCTAAACTACCTGTTCTATAAACAGGCGCATCAAGATCTTCAAAACAATTTTCTGAAATTAATGCAGCAATTTCAGAAGCGAAACTACCGGTCAAAGAATCTTCTGTAAGTACTATGGCCTTTCCGGTCTTTTTAACCGATCTATAGATACTTTTGGTATCAAGAGGTTGCAAACACCTTAGGTCGATCAGGTCAGCTCCGTTATAATTTAACTCTTCCAATATTTCCAATGCCCAGTGAACACCTGCACCGTATGTTATAATACTTACATCATTACCTTCTCTTAGCACTGCTGCTTCCCCCAAAGGCAAAGTATAGTAATCTACCGGTACTTCCTGTCTTATGCTTCGGTATAAAGCTTTATGTTCAAAAAATAAGACCGGGTTAGGATCATTAAAAGCAGTATTGAGCAAGCCCTTTGCATCATAGGGAAATGCCGGGTAAATAACTTTTAGACCAGGAGTCTTGGTAAACCAGGCTTCATTGGTCTGGCTATGGAAAGGACCCGCACCTACTCCACCACCACAGGGCATACGAACAACCACATCTGCATTCTGTCCCCATCTGTATTGAACCTTGGCCAGATAGTTTACAATAGGATTAAAACCAGAGCTGACAAAATCACTAAATTGCATCTCAACCATAGCTTTCATCTTATTTATAGATAAACCCATAGCGGTAGCAACAATTGCAGATTCACAAATTGGCGTATTACGAATTCTGTCCTTTCCGAATTCATCTACGAATCCTTCGGTAATTTTAAACACCCCACCATAATCTGCAATATCCTGACCCATTAGAATTAAGTTCTCATGTTTGGCCATAGATTCTTTTAAAGCCTGAGATACTGCGTCAATTAAACGAATATTTTCTGTATTATTGGAATGCTTAACCTCCTTATATTCAAACTCTTTATAAACATCACCTAACTCAACACTTAAATCTTCTTCGATGGCCATCTCAGAATTTGCGAGTTGCAAATTATCATTGATCTCTTTCTTATAATCATCCTTTAATTTCTTTTTAAATTCCTTAGTAAGGATATTTTTCGAAAGAAGGTAGTTTTCAAAATTCACTAAAGGATCCTTCTGTTCCCACTCCTGCATTAACTCATCTGGAACATATTTGGTGCCGCTGGCTTCCTCATGACCTCTCATTCTAAAGGTTTTAAACTCCAAAAGGACTGGGCGCGGATTTTCTCTCATACTATTAGTAATTTCAGAAACCTTCTCATAGACCTCCAAAATATTATTTCCATCAATTATATAAGATTCCATCCCGTAGCCGGCTCCTCTGTCGGCAAGATCTTTACATCTGTATTGTTCTGCAGTTGGGGTTGAAAGACCATAACCGTTGTTTTCTATACAAAAGAGTACCGGCAAATCCCAAACCGAAGCTACATTAAGTGCCTCATGAAAATCACCTTCGCTGGTCCCGCCTTCTCCGGTAAAAACAGCAGTGATCAATTTCTCTTCTCTTAATTTATGGGCCAGGGCAATCCCATCTGCCACTCCTAATTGCGGGCCAAGATGAGAGATCATTCCCACGATCTTGTAATCCTGAGTACCAAAATGAAAGCTACGGTCTCTTCCTTTTGTGAAACCTGAGGCTTTGCCTTGCCACTGTGCAAAAAGTCGGTTCAAGGGAATATTTCTGGAAGTGAAAACACCCAGGTTGCGGTGCATAGGAAGAATATATTCATCGCTATTAAGAGCCCTGGTTACTCCAACAGATATTGCTTCCTGACCTATACCGCTAAACCACTTGGAAATTCTCCCTTGTCTAAGGAGAATCAGCATTTTTTCTTCGATCATTCTGGGTTTTAGCATACTGCTGTAGAGGTCCAGCAATACTTCATCTTCTAACTTTGTAGGCTTATAATCTATTAATAAGGCAATTCGGGTCTTATCTGAAATCATATGATTGTTTTATGTCATAAATGTAATTAAATTTCAATACGTCAAGAAAAATATAAACTCTTAGGAAATCCCTTTAATTTATTAACTTTGTCAGTTACCTAAACATATAATACTGCTTAAAATGGCAATGAATAATATTCCAAGTGTAGATCTTGCCGATTTCCTTTCGGAAGATCCAAAAAGAAAAGAAAAATTTGTAAACGAGATTGGGAAAGCCTACGAAGAAATAGGTTTTGTAGCATTGAAGAATCATTTTCTAGATGAAGATCTGGTAGAGAAACTTTATAAAGATGTAAAATCGTTTTTTGACCTTCCGCTAGAGACCAAGAAAAAATATGAGCTTGAAGGCCTTGCTGGTCAAAGAGGATATATTTCTTTTGGAAAAGAGCATGCAAAAGGTAAAAAAGAAGGAGATCTTAAAGAATTCTGGCATTTTGGACAGGAACCTTCAGAAGACGCAAATCTAATTGAGGAGTATCCGGCAAACGTGCAGGTGGAAGAACTTGAAGATTTTAATAAAACCGGAATGGAAGCATACAGAATGCTTGAAAAAACCGGAATTTATGTGCTTAGAGCCCTTGCTATCTATATAGGATTAGAAGAACACTATTTTGATCACTGGGCCAGTAATGGAAACAGTATTCTAAGACCAATTCATTATCCACCAATTCAGGAAGAGCCTAAAGGAGCTGTAAGAGCTGGTGCACACGGTGACATCAACCTAATTACCTTATTAATGGGTGCTTCTACCGGTGGCCTTCAGGTACTTCGTAAAGACGGAGAATGGATCGATGCTATCCCACAGGAAGATGAATTAGTGATTAATGTTGGGGACATGTTAGAAAGACATACCAATAATAAACTCCGTTCTACAATTCACAGAGTAACCAATCCTCCTAAAGAAGAGTGGGGAAAACCAAGATATTCCATTCCATTTTTCATGCACCCTCGAAGTGATATGAGATTAGATTGCCTTGAAGAGTGTATAGACGAAGATCACCCGAAACAATATGAAGATATCACTGCGGGAGAATTTTTACATCAGCGTCTGGTTGAAATAGGCCTGGCAAAGAAATAGGATATGGCTAAAAAGAAATTGGGCTTAGAAGATCTGGGAGGTTTCGTATTTTCTACCAATGACGATTTTGACGAATCTGCTTATTCCAATGATGAAAATCAGGAGGAACTATCTCCAAAGGATCAATCTCTTGAAGCGCACTTTAGCAATAAAGGGCGTGGTGGGAAAACAGTAACTATAATCAAAGGTTTTCGTGGACCCGACGATGAACTTATTCGGCTTGGTAAAATGCTGAAAAAGAAATGCGGAGTTGGAGGATCAACCAAAGATGGAGAAATCATTATCCAGGGAGACGATAGGGAGAAGATTATGAGCATCCTTAAAAAGGAAGGTTATAACGTCAAACGTGTTGGAGGTTAGCTCAATTTTTAATTAACCTATGGGTACAAAAACCTTACACATTATAAATGGCGATGGACTTGCGAAAAAGGTGCAGGAACTTCAGCTACCCGGCGACCAGATAATTTGGCGGGAATTATTATGTGAAGGACCTACGACAAAAGAGATCAATGCTGAATTTTTCAAACTACGAAAAAAGTTTTTAAAAAAGGCCTATAATATTGGCGCTGAACATTATGAAGAACTTTTCATAAGCGAGGTAAAAAAATTAAGGTCTTTAAAAGAATATAATAAGATTGTTCTTTGGTTCGAATTTGACCTCTTTTGTCATATTAATATGCTTTCAGCGATAAATATGCTGGTAAGCAATAAGCTTGATGCGCCTGTTTATCTTGTTTGCAGTAAAAAGCTTGAAGGTGAAAAGAAAACCAGGCCACTCGGCCAGTTGAGTGTTTCAGAGCTTAAAAACCATTTTAATTACAGCATTCAGTTAAATACAGACGATATTGAAGCTGCAATCTTAATATGGGAATTGTATTGTAGTGATGATCCTTTGAAATTGAAGGCACAGATCAAAACACAAACAAATTTCGAATCCCTCTCAAGTTGTTTACGGGCGCACATTGAAAGATTTCCAAATAGCATTACCGGAATTAATTCCCTGGAGCGGAATATTTTAAAACTTATTGATACCCATGAAATCTCAAGCCGGAACCAGCTTTTAGGTTACGCTTTAGAGTATCAGGGCTATTACGGCTATAGTGATTCCCAAATGCAAAGTCTAATTAAAAAACTCTCCCTATTGTTCGAAGAGACGAAGAATAAAATTCTTCTTACTGAAGCTGGGAAACAAGCACTTAATGCCGAAAAAAACTTCTACAGAGAACTTCAAAATAACGAATTCTATGGTGGTACCAGAATTTTCGATTTTTTATACATATCTGAAACCCACCACTTACTAAAATTATAATATGAGTTTAAAAGCTTCTGAACTTATCCTTAATGAGGATGGGTCTATTTATCATCTTGGTCTATTACCAGAAGAAATTTCCAGTACAGTTATCACAGTGGGTGATCCGGCACGTGTATCCAGGATTAGTCAGCATTTTGACAATATCGAAGTAACCAGGACAAAAAGAGAATTCTGTACCCATACCGGGACCTTAAATGGTAAAAGAATTACCGTTATGTCTACGGGAATGGGAACAGACAATATTGACATTGCTTTAACTGAACTTGACGCTTTAGCAAATATCAATCTTGAAAAGAAAGAACTTAATCCAGACTCAAAGAGCCTTGATATAATAAGAATTGGTACCACAGGATCCATAAGAAAAGAGATACCTCTGGATAGCTATATTGTAAGTGAACTGGCCATGGGGTTTGATGGATTGATGCATTACTATAACAGCGAAGCCTTTTTAGAGAACGATTTTTCTGAAGCATTTGTAGAACAAACCGGATGGAGTTCTAAAAAAGCTTTACCATACGTGGTTTCCGGAGGCAAGGATCTTTTGACAAAGATGTCATCAGAAAAGACCATCCCGGGATTTACAGCTACTAATGTTGGATTTTACGGCCCTCAGGGAAGAGTTTTAAGAAATAGTATTCCAGTTCCTGAAATGAATAACAAGATAGCTGCCTTCAGTTTTAGAGATAAGCAGATCACTAACTTAGAAATGGAAACTTCCGGAATCTATGGAATGGCTAAATTAATGGGACATAATGCTGTATCCATGAATGCCGTACTGGCAAACAGGGCTACAGGTGAATTTTCAAGTGATCCTAAAAAACTGGTTGACGATTTAATTACCTATTGTCTTGAAAAGATCACCACTTAAGAGGTCTTATTTAACAATATATTAAAATCAAAGCAGGGTTGGCTTTGTATTTTTGGTAAAACAATTTTACAATACATGCCGCAACCTAATGAGGACCGTTTTAGACATCGGGATCTAAACTGGTTAAGTTTTAATGAAAGGGTTCTACAGGAGGCCACGGATAAAATAAATCCATTATTTGAGAGGATGAAGTTCCTGGCTATCTTCTCTTCTAATCTGGATGAATATTTTAGGGTACGGGTTTCCCAACTACGCCAAATGAAAAGGGTTAAAAAAAGCATTCGTAAAAAGCTTGCTTTAAGGCCCTCAAAAATCACCAAACAAATTATAGAAGAAGTCAAGCAACAGCAAGACCGTTTTGGCCATATCTATAAAGACGAAATTCTTCCGGAGCTCGAAGAGAACGGAATCAGGATCCTCGATGCAAATAATTATAGCGAAAGCCATATTAAATTTGCTCGCACCTATTTTAAAGAAAAGGTAAAAAAACACCTTAAACCAATCCTGCTTGATCTTGAAAAAGGGAATGAACTTTTTCTTGAAAATTCTATTCTATACTTTCTAGTAACCTTTAAGGAGGAAAACAAACTCGCTGTGATCAATATTCCCGTGGAAGATTGCGGCAGGTTTATCAAGATGGATGATAAGGAGGAAATTTATAATATCACCTATCTCGATGAAATCGTTCGATGTGAATTACATAATATGTTCCCATCAAGTGAGATCTCAGGAATTTATGAGATAAAACTTTCCAGAGATGCTGAACTTTATATAGACGACATTTATGAAGGTGTCCTGGCTGAAAAGATCTACGATTCTTTAAAACAGCGTACAGATGGACAACCTACACGTTTGTTATACGATGCATCAATGCCTAAGGAAGTTCAGAAAAAGATCCGTAAGCTCCTTAATTTGGGTAAAATTGATATGATGCCCGGCGGGCAATATCATAATTTCAAAGATTTCTTCTCCTTTCCAGACCCAACTTCAAATCCGGACTTACATTATAAGGACTTAAAACCCTTATCACACAAAACACTGGAAAAATGTGATGACTATTTTTCAGCGATTGCAGAAAAGGATCAATCCCTTCATTTCCCATACATGTCTTTTTCCTATGTGGAAAAGTTTGTGGAACAGGCGGCTACAGACCCACAGGTAACAGATATAAGCATTTCTCTTTACAGAGTAGCCGATGAATCTCAGCTTACCACCTCTTTATTAAAAGCGCTGGATAATGGAAAAAAGGTTACCGTTTTTGTAGAGGCGAAAGCAAGGTTTGATGAAGAAAACAACATAAGCTGGGGAAGAAAATTTGAAGAAAAGGGTGCAAATGTTATTTACAGCTATCCCAAGGTAAAAGTCCATTCCAAAATAATGCTTATTTGCCGGGAAGAAGGCGATGAAAAGATGCGTTATGCCTATATAGGTACAGGGAACTTTAATGCCGAAACCTCTAAAATATATTGCGACCATGCCATTTTTACGGCCAATAAGTATCTAACCAAAGAACTTGAAAGACTATTTAAGGTGCTGGAAGGTGAATTAATTGTACCCAGAGAGAAAAATCTGCTTATCTCCCCCTTCTCTACCCGTCAGGAATTCATTAAGCTTATTTATACCGAAATCGAAAATGCACGGGAAGGTAAAAAAGCGAAGATCACCGCTAAAATGAATAGCCTGGAAGATGAAGACATGATCGAGTTACTATATAAAGCCAGTAATGCGGGTGTTGAGATACGATTACTTATTAGAGGATTCACCTGTTTAATTCCGGGGATAAAAGGGATGAGTGAGAACATTTATATCACCAGTGTGGTAGACAGGTTTCTTGAACATGGCAGGATCTATTTATTCGAAAATGGCGGAGATGAAAAGATGTTCTATGGTAGCGCCGACTGGATGAACCGAAATCTTGACCGAAGAATTGAGGTAATATCACCGGTTCTTGATAAAGACATAAAACAGGAATTCAAAGATATTCTCGAGCTTCAGCTAAAAGATAATGTAAAGGCAAGGATACAGGATGCTGAAGAATCAAATACCTATGTAAAAAGGAAAACAGGAGAGAAAGAAATCAGATCTCAATATGCGATCTATGAATATCTCCAAAAAAAACATGAGTGATGAAAACTTTAAAAATTGGCGGAGTACCCGAACATTTTAATTTGCCCTGGCATAAATGCATCGAAGAAGGAAAATTTGAAGAAAAAAATATAAAAGTAGTTTGGCAGGAAATACCTGAAGGTACCGGCGCGATGTGTAAGGCATTAAGAAACGAAGAACTGGACGCGGCCGTAATTTTAACTGAAGGGATCACCCGGGATATTATCAACGGGAATCCATCTGTGATCATTCAAAAATACATAGCCAGCCCACTTATTTGGGGAATTCATGTAAATGCAAGTTCACCTTATAAAAACCTGAAGGATCTTAAAGGCACCACTGCAGCCATTAGCAGAAAAGGAAGTGGTTCCCACCTCATGGCTTATGTAAATGCTCAGCATCTTGATTGGGATACCAGCAAATTAAAATTTGAGATCGTAAATAACCTTGATGGTGCTATAGAAGCTTTGCAAGAGGATAAAGCGCAATATTTTATGTGGGAACATTTTACCACCAAACCACTTGTAGACAATAAAAACTTCAGATTAATTGCAGACTGCCCTACTCCCTGGCCTTGTTTCGTTATTGCTGCATCCTCAAAAGCCATCAAAGAATCTTCAGAAGAGCTGGCAACCATGCTTCAGGTTTTAAACGGCGAAACTCATAATTTTAAACTTCAAAAAAATATTGACGTAGAGTTATCTCAGCGGTATGGCCAGAAACTCGAGGACATTAGAAAATGGCTTGATTTAACCAGATGGAGCCAGGACCAGATCGAAGAAAACGATATTGAAGCGGTAATGGAGCAATTACTGGAACTAAACCTTATTTCAAAAAAGACCAATCCTGAGAAAATTATTTATAATTTGGAGCAGTCTAACAACTAACCAAATTCAAATGAAAAATTATCTTGCTTTTTGTTTGCTATTATTATCAGCAAACTTATGCTTTGCCCAGGAGACTTCGGAAGGCGAAAGTCTTACCCAAAGAGATACCGGAAAAAATGATATAAGTGTAAATGCGTTTAACCTGGTTGCTTTTGGGATAATTGATGTGACTTATGAGCGGGTAATTAACAACAATTCTAGTTGGGCTCTTGAAGCATTTTATCATCCAAGTAAAGATGACTACATAGATGAAGCTTATTACAAAGATTTTTCCTTAACCGGTAAATACAAACACTTTTTTAGTTCCAGTTATGCCAGAGGTTTTTATGTACATAGTTTTGGAATGTTTTCTTCCGGAGAATATGAAAGCGATTATATCATGATCATGGATGGACCAGCTTACTATGAAACCGAAAAATATTCAGATTTTGCTTTAGGATTTGGACTTGGAGGGAAATTTATTTCGCCCGGTGGCTTTATGGTAGATCTAAGTTCTGGAATTGGAAGAAATTTATTCAATTCTCAATCACCAAAGGTGGTAGGTCAATTTATGATTAATCTGGGTTACAGATTCTAATTACCAGTTAATTGGATTATTACCCTTTTCCTTTAAAAACTCATTGGTTTTACTAAAATGCCGATTTCCAAACCAGTAACCTCTGTTCGCACTTAAAGGCGAGGGATGTCCGCTGGTTAAGATCAAATGTTTTGAAGAATCAATGAGTTTGGTTTTCTTTTTGGCGTAACCACCCCATAAAAGAAAAACGACATTTTCTTTTTCTTCTGAAATTATTTTGATCACCTGGTTAGTGAATTTTTCCCAACCTTTATTTTGATGTGATCCGGCCTGATGCGCCCGCACCGTTAGCGTGGCGTTTAATAATAGAACCCCCTGATTCGCCCAGTCTTCCAGGTTTCCGGAATTGGGATAAGCTTTTCCAAGATCTGTTTCCAGTTCCTTATAAATATTTTTTAATGAGGGAGGAATTGCGATCCCATCATGCACTGAAAAACAAAGTCCGTTCGCCTGTCCTTCTCCATGATATGGGTCCTGCCCTAAAATCACCACTTTGGTATCTTCGAAGGTGGAATGATCAAAAGCGGCAAAAATTTCATTTCCAGGAGGAAAACAGGTATATGTCTCATATTCATTTTTCACAAAGGCCGATAGTTCTTTAAAGTAATCCTTTTCGAACTCATTATTAAGGACCTTTTTCCAACTGGAGTGTATTCTTACGTTCATAAGATTTAAGTAACTTTGCAGGACCTCAAAAGTAGGGAAAAATTGATATGATAAAAATTAGTACAAGAAGTCTGGAGGACCTTGAATTTCCTGTTGTATGTGAGCAAATTAGCGAATTATGCATTACAGGACTGGGAAGGGACAAAGCTCTTAATATTGAACCATACACCACTTTTAACAAAACAGTCTTTGGACTGAATCAAACCAATGAGTATATAAAATCCAAAACTCAGGAACTACCTATTCCCAATCACGGTTTTGATTCTATAACGCCTGAGCTTAAATTACTGGGGATCGAGGATTCTGTAGTGGAAATTGGTGGCTTCAGAAAGATTTCTGGCATTACCGAAACGGTAAATACCCATTTAAAATACTTCAGAAAGTATTCTGAAATATATCCGGCCCTTTCAGAAACTGTTTCACATCTGGAATATGACGAAAGTCTTACCAATAAAATCAATGGGATCATTGACCGGTTTGGAGAAATGAAGGATGATGCTTCTCCCCTGCTTCAGGATTTAAGAAGGTCTATTAATTCCATTAAAGGAAAGATAAATTCCAGTTTTAATTCGGCCTTGAGCACTTATAATTCCTATGGCTACCTTGATGAAATTAAGGAAAGTGTTGTAGAAAATGTTCGGGTACTTGCGGTTAAGGCCATGTATCGACGCAAGGTCAAAGGCGGAATTATGGGAAATTCCAAAACCGGAAGTATAGTATATATTCAGCCTGAAGCAACATATCAATTTACCCGGGAACTTAATAATCTGGAATATGAGGAAAAGGAAGAGGTCAAAAGAATTCTAAAGGAATTAACTGAATTTACAAGGCCTTACAAAGAGACTTTAACAGATTATCAGGATTTGCTAAGTGACCTGGATGTAATTTCGGCTAAATCCAAGTATGCTGAAAAGATCAACGGAATTTTACCCAAGATCACCCGGGACAGAGATCTTTATTTAAAGGATGCTTACCATCCTCTTTTACTTTTGAGCAATAATAGAAAAGGAGATAAAACCTATTCACAGAGTATAGAACTATCCTCTACGAACAGGATCATGGTAATTTCCGGGCCTAATGCGGGTGGAAAAAGTATCACCCTAAAAACTGTAGGTTTATTACAGGTGATGCTTCAAAGCGGGATCCTGATCCCGGTTCACGAATACAGCAGGGTTTGTCTTTTCAATAAGATCCTTACCGATATTGGGGATAACCAGTCTATAGAAAATCACTTAAGTACTTATAGCTACCGGCTTAAGAACATGAATTATTTCTTAAGAAAGTGTGATGATAAAACCCTTTTCCTTATTGATGAATTTGGAACAGGTAGTGACCCCGAACTGGGTGGTGCTTTAGCTGAAACATTTCTGGAAGTATTTTATGAGAAAGGATCTTATGGAATCCTCACCACTCATTATGCAAATCTTAAAAAGCTTGCCAACGAGTTACCCGAAATGAGTAACGCGAATATGATGTTTGACAGCCATACGTTGGAACCGGTCTATAAACTTCAGGTTGGGGAAGCCGGGAGTTCTTTTACTTTTGAAGTTGCACAAAAAAATGGAATTCCGTTTAGCCTTATCAATAGATCTAAAAAGAAGGTTGAAAGAGGAAAAATCAGGTTTGATCGAAGTATTGCTAATTTGCAAAAGGAAAGATCTGTCCTTCGCAAAACTACAGATGCACTTAAAACCAAAGAAGAAAAAGCTGCCGCTCAAAAGGAAAAACTGGAAGAAATAAATACGCGTATCCAGCAGAAACTTGAAAGCTACCAGGAATTATATGATGCCAACCAGCGCCTAATCTACCTTGGACAAAAAGTAAATGATCTTAGCGAAAAGTTTTTCAATAATAAGAAAAAGAAAGAGCTAATTGGAGAGTTTATCAAGATCGTGGAGATAGAAAATTCCAAACGAAAGAAGGAAGATAAACAGAAGCAAAAAGCTAAAAAGGCACAGGAGAAAAAAATAAAACAAGAGGTACAGAAAAAGATCGAACCCATCCGGG
>NZ_JBLVTL010000003.1:149676-169704 GCF_048285835.1 Christiangramia aquimixticola | reverse complement strand
GAACAAACCAAAAGCCAAACTTAAAGTGGGTGATCGTGTTCGGCTGGAAGATGGGAAAGCCGTGGGTACTATCGATACTATTGAAAAAGGAAAAGCGGTGGTTAATTATGGAATGTTCACGACCTCAGTTGGCATGGAGCAGCTGGAACTGGTACAGGCAGCAAAAAAATAACATAGATGGAAATCCCTGAAAACAAGAAGATCATATTATTTGATGGAGTATGCAACCTTTGCAATAACTCGGTTCAATTTATCATTAAACATGATAAAAAGGATGTCTTTAGATTTGCGGCATTACAGAGTGAAACGGGGAAACAGCTGTTGCAGGACAGAGGTCTGGATCCTGAAGAATTAGATTCCATCATCCTTATCGAACCCGGAGTAGCCTATTATAAAAAATCCACCGCAGCACTTGAAATTTCAAGAGACCTTAGCGGTGGATACTTTTTATTGAAAAACTTTTTATTCCTTCCAGAAACTATGCGTGATGGCATCTATGATATTATTGCTAAAAACAGATACAAATGGTTCGGGAAAAAGGACAATTGTATGATCCCAACTCCCGAGCTTAAAGCCAAATTTCTGGATTAGACTTCTACAGATTTTGAAGTAACCTCATTATTATTTTCCGGATGATAATCGTCATCCCATTTCTTCACGTTTGGAGGCCCCATCATATTTACTGATTTTGCTACCATTAAAGAAACAGCAGCATCTCCTGTTACGTTAACCGTTGTTCGGCACATATCCAATGGCCTGTCAACAGCAAAGATCAATGCAAGTCCGGCCTCAGGAATTCCGGCCTGGGCCAGTACAATAACCAGCATTACCATTCCCGCTCCGGGTACAGCAGCCGATCCTATGGAGGCCAATGTAGCGGTCATAATTATCCCCAGTTGGGCTCCTAAGCTAAGATCCATTCCAAATGCCTGCGCGATAAATACTGCTGCAACCGCCTGATAAAGACTTGTCCCATCCATATTAATGGTTGCTCCAATAGGAAGCACAAAACTTGTCACTTCTTTACTTACTCCCATATGCTCTTCTACTCTTTCCATAGTTACAGGAAGCGTAGCAGCACTGGAACTGGTAGAAAATGCCAGAAGTTGTGCCGGTCCAATTCCATTAAGGAAGAATGAAGGGGTATTTTTTGTAAATACCCAAACCAGGAGGATATACACTCCAATCATCAATGCCAAACCAATTAGTACAGTTAATGCATACATAGCCAGAGCGGCGAAAAGGTCGGCACTTGGAGATTCCACAATAAGTGCTGCAAGTAGCGCAAACACCCCGTAAGGAGCGGCCAGCATAATAAGATCGATAAGTTTAAGGATCACCTCATTGAACCCATCGAAGAAATCTTTTACCGGTTTCGCGGTCTTCTCAGGAATTAAGATCAAACCGAGTCCGAAGAAAATTGCAAAGAAAATTACCTGCAACATATTCCCGTTATCACTGGCCGCTGCAAAAATATTGCTTGGAACCAGATCTTCCAGAGCTTGTAAAGGCCCGGCATCCTTTTGTTTTTGAGCATCAGAAATTCTTACAGATGCATCACCTTCATAACTCGCTATAAGGTCACTACGGGTTTCTTCAGAAATTGCTTTTCCCGGTGCTATAAGATTCACCATTAGCAAACCAATACTTACTGCTATAACCGTGGTAATTACATATGTAGCTATGGTACGGGTTCCCATTTTGGATAATTTGGAAATATCCTTAAGGTCTGAGATCCCTTTAATTAATGATGCCAGGATCAATGGCACTGCAATAAGTTTTAAAGAATTGATAAAAATATTACCAAAAGGTTTTATCCAGTCACCTACGAATTCTGCTCCCCAGCTAAAATTCGTCATAAGTAAACCAAAAGCGACCCCGGCAGCCATTCCTATAAGTATTTGCCAATGCAGTGCTAGATTTTTCATATTCTTAAGTTCTAAATTTAGATTTTGGATATTTTATTCAAAAGATAATAATCTGCTAATACAAGTGCAGCCATGGATTCAACAATAGGTACTGCTCTTGGAACCACACATGGATCATGTCTTCCTTTACCTTGCATCTCCACCATCTCTCCCTGCTGGTTTAGGGTGGTTTGCTTCTGCATAAGCGTAGCCACAGGTTTAAAGGCAACCCGGAAATAAATATCCATGCCATTTGAAATTCCTCCCTGTATTCCCCCGCTCAAATTGGTTTTAGTAGAACCATCCTGATTAAACTGGTCGTTATGTTCGCTACCTTTCATGGTAGTACCTTTAAAACCGCTACCGTATTCAAAACCTTTTACAGCATTGATGGATAGCATCGCCTTTCCCAGTTCTGCATGAAGTTTGTCGAATACAGGTTCACCCAATCCTATGGGAACATTTTTTATCACACAATCTACTATTCCACCAACCGTATCCCCTTCACTTCTAATCTTTTTAATATAGGATTCCATATCGGCAGCCAGGGAAGGATCCGGACAACGAACCGGATTCTTTTCAATTTCTGAAAAGTCCAGGTCGTGGTAAGGTTTGGTAAGCTCCAATTTTCCAACTCCTGAAACATAAGCTGTTATACTGATATCCTGAAGTAATTGTTTAGCAACACTTCCTGCAACTACTCTACAGGCAGTCTCACGGGCAGAAGATCTTCCTCCGCCCCGGTAATCTCTTACGCCATATTTTTCTGAATAGGTATAATCTGCATGGGAAGGCCGGAAAGTGTATTTGATATGAGAATAGTCCTTGGACTTCTGGTTGGCATTTTTAATGATAAAACCAATGGGAGTACCTGTACTTAAACCTTCAAAGATTCCGGAAAGAAATTCAACTGTATCCGGCTCTTTACGTTGAGTTACAATGGCCGATTGCCCCGGGCGCCTTCTGTTTAAATCGTTTTGAACCTTTTCCGTATCAATTTTAAGACCGGCGGGACATCCATCGATCACACCTCCTATGGCAACTCCATGGGATTCCCCGAAAGTGGTTAACTTAAAAACAGTACCAATAGAATTTCCCGGCATTTAATCGATTTTGAACAAATGTAAATTTTTAAGAAGATATTTGAAAGTTGATTTCTATATAATCACTATCAGCCTTCATTAGTTTGGTTAACTAAATTTCAGCAAGTCTTCCAATTTACAAACATTATTACCCTTATTTTTTCTCTACCTAGGATAAAATGTCATTTTTAGCCATCTGCACCTTCTTTTTTCAAATTTCTGTTCACCTTTGCCAGAAGGGTTTCCATATCGAAAGGTTTTGCAATGAAGTCTATGGCTCCAACAGATTTACATAACTCCTCCACATTATGTAATGCAGACATCATAATTACCGGAACATGAGCAACCTCAGGATCGCTCTTCAATTCTGAACAAACATCTGTTCCATCTACTCCCGAAATCAATTTATCAAGAAGAATAAGCTCAATATCGTTCTTGATAATATTTTCTTTAGTTTCCTTGGGTTGCTGGGATACAATAACCTTATGGTCTGAAAATTCAAGGATATCCTTGAGCATAAACCCAATGGTTTGATCATCATCGACAATTAAAATCTTTGCCATATTTAATTTTGATTTAGGGGCAGGGTAAAAGTAAATTCAGAACCTTCACCAAGTGTACTATTAACAAATATCCGTCCGTTATGACGTTCTATAATTTCATTGGATAAATAAAGACCAATTCCAAAACCTGCATAGGTTTCATCGTTATTTCCAGATATCCTGTAAAATCTTTTAAAGATTTGCTGCTGTTCTTTTTCATCAATTCCAATTCCAAAGTCTCTGACGCTAACAGCAACATTATTTTCATCTTCCCTAAAAACCTTAATTTCCACCCGATTGCTATCTGGCGAATATTTTAGGGCATTATTTACAAAATTGATAATAACCTGACCAATCCTGTCACGATCTGCCATCACCTTACACTCGCATTCATGTTCGATCTCTATCTGGATATCTGTATTAGTATATGTGAGATCTTCCACAATATCTTCCACCTGTTTATTAAGGTCGAAAGTTGTTAATTGCAGTTCCATTTCATTCTGCTCAATGCGAGAAAGATCAAGCATTTCTGAAATTAGCCTAATCAACCTGTCCACCTGGCTTTCAATTCTGTTTAAATAAGGCTTAACCGGCATATTTTCTATATCGGTTTTTTCTTTCGCCATAATGGATAATAGCAACTGAACATATCCTTTAATAGAGGTTACCGGAGTTTTTAATTCGTGGCTAACCAGTTTAAGGAATCCCTCTTTCCGTTCTTCCTCTTCTTTTAATTTCTGAATCTCGGTACTGGAAGTCAACCAGGAGGTTATTTCACCGTCCTCATCAATAATTGGAGTGGTTCTGGCAAGATGCCACTTATAATCACCATTTTTATCTTTAATCCTGAGCTCCAGTTCCAATGGATTACCTGTTTTTAGCATTTCCTGTACCTGAGAAACTACCTCCTCCCTTTCACTAGGATGAATTAACATGTCCCAATGTTCAGAAAGCATTTCTTCTAACGTTTTACCGGTATAATCCAGCCAGCTCTTGTTATAAAAAGTAGCAAATCCTTTAGGGTCTGTAGCACCAATTTTGTGAGGCATAAAATTTACAAGGTGGCGAAATTCACGCTCGCTTTTTCTGATTTTTTTATTAAGAAGTGCTTGTTGAGTAACATCATTTGCAATTACAGAAACACCTTCAATTTCACCTCTTGAATTTCGTTGAGGCTGATAAATAAAATCAAAATATCGGAGAATTAATTTGCCGTTTTTCTCATGTTTAATGGGTCTTTCCTTGGCAATGTATGGCTCCCCTGTTTTATAAACATTTCTAAAAAGTTCCGGCATACCCTGTTTTTTGATCTCAGGTAAAACCTCGAATAATGATCTACCTTCAACATTATTTCCTTTCCCCCATACCTTTTTAATGGATTTATTGGCAGTTTCAATGATCATGTCCGGACCACTTAAAATTGCCATTAGGGAGTTAGAGGAGTGAACAAGTTCCTTATATTTTTGTTCACTGTCTTCCAGCTTTAATTCGGCTTTTCTTTTTTCGGTATTATCTTCAATTGATAAAAGGATATAACCTTTATCAGCATCATCAAGACTTATAAGATGTGCGTTAAGGCTTAAAAAATTTGTAGTTCCTGTTTTCTCAAATTTGATTTCCTGATGAATAGAATCTGTGGCTGAAGATATTAGAGGTTCAAGCACCTTTTGAGATTGAAGAACCTCCCACTGATTATTATCAATTTCAAATAAATTTTTACCCTTTGGATCTTCATTTTCTTTTCCAAAGGCCTGCTGATATTTATTATTAGCGAAAACTACTTTTAAGTCCTGATCCAGAATTAAAAGTGGACAGTGAATAAAGTCTAAAACAGACTTTTCCATCTGGTTAAACTCAATTAAAGCTTTATAATTTGTATTCGAAGACTCCCGGGAAGTGGAAGACTCCAATTCCTTAATCCTGTTTTTTGCCTCTGCCAGCTCATTTTCAAGCTGTTGAATTCTTAATTTATAATCCATTCGATCCTATGCAGGATTAATCTAATTATTAACCTATTCTTATTGGGCCTAAATTTAATATTTTGACAATGTTTAAGGTCAATTTTTGTATAGCATTAACAAAAAATTGCAATTAATCTTTTATAAGAGCGTGATAAAGTATGCTTACCGGATGTAATGCATTTTTACCGGTCCCGTCTTTAATTTGATGTCGGCAACTGGTTCCATTTGCAGCTATAATCGTGCTTCCGGAAGCTTTCCTTATAGCAGGAAATAAAGAATTCTCTCCAATTCTCATACTAACCTCATAGTGCTCCTTTTCATATCCAAATGACCCGGCCATTCCGCAACAGCCTGAAGGAATGATGGTAACCTTGTAATTTTCGGGTAAGTTGAGCATATCAAAAGTTACTGCAGTATTAGATAAAGCTTTTTGATGGCAATGTCCATGGATTTTGACTGTCGCCATTTTGCGGGTAAACTGGTCCTGTTTTATATTTTCTAAGGAAATTTCCTGTTTTATAAATTCTTCGATAAGAAACGAGTTTTTCGCAAGAATGGTAGCTCCTTCTTTATCATCTGCCAGTCTCAAATATTCATCTCTAAATGTTAAGATTGCCGAAGGTTCAATTCCCAACAAAGGTGTCTCCGCATTAATTAACTCTTTAAATATGCTTACATTCTTATTAGCAAAATTCTTTGCCTGTTGCAGGAATCCTTTAGAAATATGACTTCGTCCACTTTCGGGATGGTCCATTATGTTCACTCTATATCCCAACCCGGTTAAAAGATGAATTGCATCCTTCCCAACCTGAACATCCAGATAATTGGTGAATTCATCAAGGAATAGATAAACTTGCTTAATTGGGTTTTCAACTTCAAACTTTCTTCGATTATTTTCACAATAATCCCGTAAAGTTGTTTTGGCAATTACCGGTAACTCTCTTTGGCTGGCCACACCCAATACTTTTTTGGTAATTCCTGAGGTTATCCTGTTCGTCATTATAAACCTGGAGATTCCAGGAATTTTTGAAGCCAATTCATTTTGCCTGGTAATATTTGCAAAGGCCTTTTCCCGTAATGTTGGTTTATTTGCTTTATGATACTGATATTGAAATTCAGCTTTAAGAGCCGCCATATCAACATTGGACGGACATTCACTTTTACAGCCTTTACAGCTTATACAAAGGTCAAGCACCTCTTTTAATTCAGGATGATCGAATTTATTTTCTTTTGGAGAGCTGGTTAAAAATTCCCTTAAAGCGTTTGCTCTGGCCCTGGTGGTATCCTTTTCATCCCGAGTTGCCCTGTAACTTGGACACATGGTACCTCCTGCTTCAACAGACTTCCTGCAATCACCACTTCCATTACATTTTTCAGCCAGCCGCAGAACTCCGTCAGCATCAGAAAAATCCATAAGAGTACTAATTTCAGGTTCTGCTCTGTCGGGTTCATATCGCAATGAAGTGTCCATAGGAGGAGCGTCAATGATCTTACCCGGATTGAAAATATTATCAGGATCAAAAGTGAATTTGACCTCCTTTAATAGTTCATAGACCTTTTTACCGAACATTAATTCGATAAACTCCGCTCTTACTCTACCATCCCCGTGTTCCCCACTTAGGGAGCCATTGTACTTCTTTACGAGTTTGGCGACAGCGAGAGTAATTTCCCTGAACAACCGAATATCTTCAGATTTTTTCAAATTCAGGATTGGGCGTAAATGGATTTCTCCCGCCCCCGCATGGGCGTAGTAAACTGCCTGTTGACCATACTTAGCCATGATTTCAGTAAATTCTGAAATATATTCAGCTAAGACAGGAAGGGCAACCGCTGTATCTTCAATACAGGCTACAGCCTTCCGGTCCCCTTTCATATTCCCTAATAAGCCAAGCCCGGCTTTTCTTAATTCCAGAGCAAGTTCAATATGTTCATCATATAGAACAGGATAAGCATACCCGAGTCCGGAAGACCTGAGGGTTTCCAGTAAATTCCCGACCATTGTCTGCAATTCGATTTCTGAATCGGCTCTGAGTTCAAGCATTAAAATTGCTTCAGGATCCTTTTCAATAAAAAACCTGTTATCCTTATATTTTAAATTTTCCCGGGTGCAGTCAAGGATTACCTTGTCCATCATTTCGCAGGTATAGAGCGAATGTTCCATCGCCGGTACTACAGCCTGCATACAGGCATCTATTGAAGCATAATGAGCTGCAACCATAGCCCGGTGAACCGGAGGAAGTTCATCAAGTTTTAGCGTGATTTCGGTAATAAACGCCAGGGTGCCTTCACTTCCCGCGATTAGTTCGCAAATGTTGAAGTCTCTTTTGGAATCTAAAAATATGGAGGTGGTTAAAAGATCATCCAGGGCGTAACCTGTATTGCGACGATGCAGGGAGGCAGGAGGATAATTCGCAAGTATAGCCTGCTTATTATCTGTATCACTTAATTGTTTTTTAAACAGTCGGTAAATATCTCCTTCAAGATTATCCAGTTTTAATTTCTTCTCAAATTCTTCCGCAGTGAGTTTTTTGAATTCAACTTTACTACCGTCACTAAGAATAGCCTTAATAGAAACCACTTTTTCCCGGGTAGTTCCATATTTTATTGAGGTAGTTCCGCTGGAATTGTTTCCCACCATCCCTCCTATCATACATCTGTTGGAGGTGGAAGTATTAGGTCCAAAAAACAAACCATGCTTTTGTAATTGCCGGTTGAGATCATCTCTAATAACGCCTGGCTGAACGGTTACGGTCTGGTTTTTAGGGTTTACCTTGATTACGTCTGTAAAATGCCGGGAAACATCCACCACAATTCCATCACCGGTACATTGCCCGGCAAGAGAAGTACCGGCTGTTCGGGGAATAAGGGATGTTTTATTTTCGCGGGCGAAATTAATAAGACTTATAATGTCCTGCTCATTCTTTGGAATACATACTGCCAGAGGAATCTCCCTGTAAACCGAAGCGTCTGTGGCGTATATGGTTTTCCTTAGATCATCATAATACAGCTTCCCGTTAATCTTCGAAGAAAGCTTATGTAATGCATTTTTCAGTTTCATACTCAAATTTAGCAGTTTTACTGAACAGCGCTTAACAGAATCTTAATTAATATTAACAATACATTTACTACGTACAACGTTTTTGTAATTGAATTCGAACTAAATTTGTCAACCTAAAAACGATCAAACATGAAAAAAATAGTTCTATTTACAGCTTTAATAGTTGGAGGAATTTTCGCCAGTGAAACTCAAGCTCAGCAAATTTCCGATAATGCAATCGGTTTACGCGTAGGTGGAGGTAACAGCTATGGTGCTGAAGTTTCTTATCAACGTGCTTTACAGGGGAACAACCGTCTGGAATTGGATCTTGGCTGGAGAAATGACAGTCATTATGACGCTATCAAATTAGTAGGTCTTTACCAATGGGTTTGGAATATCGAAGGCGGATTTAACTGGTATGCCGGTGCAGGTGCAGGTCTGGGAAATTATGATGACAATAGACATGGTGATTATAATGACGGAATTTTTGCTCTAATTGCAGGTAACGTTGGAATTGAGTATGATTTTGATTTTCCGCTATTGTTATCTCTTGACTTTAGACCAGAGATAGGATTCTCAGATTATAGTCAACATAGTGATTTCACTCCAGATGTTGCTCTTGGGATAAGATACCAGTTCTAAGTAGAAAAAGTCTTTAAATAAAAAAGCGAAGCTTCATAAGGCTTCGCTTTTTTTTATGCTTTAACTAAAGCTTTATCGTACAAAGCTTCATACATGGGAACGATCTTATTAATATCAAAATTCCCGGCTGTTTCTCCGGCCTGACGTTTAAATTTGTCTAATACCGAATTGTCTTCAAGAATTGAGATAGCGCTTTGGGCCATTGACTCCACATCTCCTACATCATGTAAATAACCGGATACACCGTGAATATTAACTTCAGGCAATCCTCCTGAATTAGAAGAAATTACAGGTACTGAGTGAACCATAGCTTCAAGGGCTGCCAAACCAAAACTTTCTGTTTCTGAAGGCAATAAAAACAAGTCTGAAAAGCATAAGATCTTGTCGATCTCATTGCTTTCTCCCAGAAAAAGTACTTTATCCTGAATTCCGAATTTCTGCACAAGTTCTTCTGCAGTTTTACGTTCAGGCCCCTCACCCACCATCATCAATCTGGCACTAACTTTCTTTTGAACTTCATTAAAGATCTTTACCACATCGTCAATTCTTTTCACCTTCCTGAAGTTACTTACATGAGTAATGATCTTCTCATCTCTGCCTGCCATCATTTCTCTTTGACAATCGGTAAATTTTTTCTGCTGAAATTTTGAAACATCTATAAAGTTTGGGATCACATTGATCTCCTTTTTTATGTCAAAAAACTTAAGGGTATCTTCCTTTAGGCTGGTTGAAACTGAAGTAACATGATCACTGTTATTGATACTAAAAGTTACTGCAGGTTTATAAAAAGGATGGTTACCAACCAGAGTTATATCAGTTCCGTGCAGAGTGGTAACCATAGGAATATGGATTCCTTCCTCCTCCAGCATTTTTTTAGCCATATAACCGGCATAGGCATGAGGAATTGCATAGTGTACGTGAAGTAGCTCTATTTCATATTTCCTTATCACATTTACAAGCTTGCTACTTAAAGCAAGTTCGTATGGCTGATAGTGAAAAAGTGGATATTCAGGAACATTTACTTCATGAAAGCAAATATTACTCGATATGGTTTCGAGTCTTACAGGCTGTTTGTAGGTCACAAAATGAACCTCATGTCCTCTTCTGGAAAGGGCGAGACCTAACTCTGTAGCAACAACTCCACTTCCCCCGAAGGTTGGATAACAAACAATGGCAATCTTCATCTATTAAAAATCTATAGCTTCGTAAATAACTTTTTGAATCTCAGACCTGATATCCTCCCGAATTAATTGACGGTTATTTGAATCAGGATAGGTTCTGTTAGACAAAAATACGTAAACAATCTCTTCTTCAGGATCGGTCCAGGCAAAGGTTCCCGTAAAACCGCTATGTCCAAAACTGGTCATAGATACACAATTACAGGTTGGCCCGGATTCTTTAAGCTGAGGTTTGTCGAACCCAACTCCACGCCTTACATCATTTTTGCAGTAATAACAGTTATTATAACGATCTATGGTTTCTTTATTGAGGAATTTATGGTCTCCGTAAGTTCCACCGTTCAAATATGTTTGCATGATCTTGGCAACATCGTTCGCCGTACTGAATAAACCTGCGTGGCCACCAATACCACCCTGCATAGCCGCACCCTGATCATGAACGTATCCTCTCACCACCTGCTTTCTCCATAAATCATCAAATTCTGTAGGGGCGATTTGCAAGCTATCAAATCTTGTTCTTGGCAAATAACCGGTATAATTAGCTCCAAGAGGTTTGTAAAGTTGCTCCTGAGTAATGTTCAGCAAAGATTGATTATGGTATCCTTCGAGATAATATTTTAAAAGATAATAGGGCAGATCACTATACTTATAAGCCAGTTTTCTCTCCAGTTCACTGTCCTTTATAGTTCTAATGATAGTATCGCTAATATCCCTGCGGATAAACATATTATTTGCTACCTGAGTATTAAACTCTTCTGAAGGAGTGCTTCTGTAAAAATCCTGAGATAATTCACCTGTTTTAGGATCAATAGTGGAAATATAAAAAGGAATCCATGCCTGAAGTTTTGCATAATGCATAAGCATATCCTGCAGCCTGATTTTTTCTTTGTTGGATCCTTTGAATGAAGGTATCAACTCCCCAAGTTTTGTATCAAAACTAAGCACTTTCTCTTCGTCAAGCTGCATTACCAAAGGTAAAGTGGCCAGAATCTTTGTAAGCGATGCAAGGTCATAAACCGTAGTATCGGTTACAGGAAATTCCTTTTCATAAGTTTGATATCCAAAATTCTTCTGGTAAACAACTTTCCCTTTACGAGCCACAAGTATCTGGGCGCCGGGAGTCATTTTTTGATCGGTAGCATAATTAATGATACTATCGATTTTTTTAAGCTTATGCGAATTCATTCCAACCGTTTCCGGTTTTCCGTAAGCCAGTCGGTTAATATCCTTTGTGATAAAACCTGTTCCAACGGGGAATTCATTCCTGATGCTAACCGGCAGTTTCGCTTTAGCTGAAGCCGCACCAAAAATGATCTGAGCTACTTTTTGCTGAGCTAAAGGATGGTTTTGATATCCAACAATAATTCCTTCAAGATTTGCAAAGCTCTTAAGATCAAGCAACGCATAAGGCCTGCTGAATAAAGAAAGTATGGTCTTATTCTTTCTGCCAATCTCATGAAGCCACATAACTTCCTTATCTGTAAACTTATAAGAAGCCCACGGGCTCGAATTGGATTTATGAAAACCTACGATCACCAGATCATACTTTTCAAGCTCTTCCAAAAGTTCTGAAATTCTGGATGCTTTTACCCAGTCAACCTGAGTATATTTTTTTAACTGCTCTAAAAATGGGCTCCCATCATCATCCCCAAAATTCACATAGGCAACCTTTTTCTTTTCAAGATCTTTAACCGGTACTACCCCTCTGTTATTCTTAATAAGCGTCGCAGCATTTTCAAATAACTGTTCCAGTAAAGCCTCATTTTTGGCTGTATAAAGCTCTTCAATTAAATAGCCTGTTTCAATTGGTTTAAATTGATGTAACCCGGATTTATACTTAGCGAATAATATTTTTTTAACAGATAACTCCAGTCTTTCATTACTAATTATTCCACGGTTAACGGCATCAATAATGCTTTGAGACGCTTTGCCAATATCTTCACTCATCAGCAAGATGTCATTACCGGCTAAAAATGCTTCCAGGTCTACTTCTCCTGGTTTTCTGCCTCTGGAAACTCCCTTCATATCAAGAGCATCTGTAAATATCAAACCATTGAATCCAAGTTCTTTCTTTAAGATATCGGTTACAATTGTGGAAGACAACGATGCAGGTTTACCATTCTCAGCTTCCAGCTCAGGAACATTTAAATGTGCAACCATAACACTGCTTAAACCTTCGGGGATAAGTTTTTTGTACGGGAACAATTCAACTTCATGAATCCTATCAGAAGAGAAATTAATTGTGGGAAGTGTTTTGTGCGAATCTGAATCGGTATCACCATGTCCGGGAAAATGCTTGGCACTACTTAAAGCTCCTTCACGGTGCATCCCGCGCATAAAAGCCAGGGATTTTTCCGTTACATTGATCTTATCCTCTCCAAAGGATCTGTTCCCAATTATAGGATTATCAGGATTTGTATTAATATCCACCACCGGGGCGAAATTGAAATGTACTCCAAGTCTTTTGGTATGTTTTGAAATAGCAGCTCCGGCTTCTTCCACAAGTTTATTATCCTGGATTGCTCCCAAAGTCATATTCCAGGGTAAGGCATAAGTGCTGTCCAGGCGCATGGCCAACCCCCATTCAGCATCCATTCCAATCAACAATGGAACTCTGGACATCTTCTGAAATTCGTTGGTTAGCTGAGCTTGTTTTACCGGTCCACCTTTGGAGAATATCAGTCCACCAATATGGTGCTCTTTTATTAATTTCCTTATTGAATCGGCTTCATTATCGTTCCTGGACCAGATACTCGCCATAAACAACTGGCCTACCTTTTCTTTTAAATCCAGAGATTGATATACACTATCCACCCATTTTCGCTGAGCCGGATAATCCTTAGTAAACAATGGACTTTTACTTTGAGCAAACCCTGAAAAGGAGATAAGCAGTAATAGTAAAAATGAATAAAACGTTTGGAGCTGTTTCAATTTCATTATTTCATAAAACGGTTATGCCAGCTTTGAGAAGCGGGAACTTCCCATTGGGTAAGATATTCAGCTTTATTATTAACCAGATTATTAAAAACAATGGTATTAGGGGAAACCGCCTTATCCTTGGCCATTTTCCTGAAATCGGTTAAACTTTTATGAGCTATGAATTCTCCCTGTTTATAGGAAACATTCATTTTATCGAGAAGATCTACGTTATACTCCTGCTCCAGCTGCTGAATAAACTGAACGGAAGCGTCTATGGAACAACCGGTTGCAGCATTAAGTTCCTGATCAAGAGCAATGGTAATAAATCTTTTATATTTTATTTCGTAGGATGCTTTAAGGTCGGCGCCGTGAGCAGTCCATCTGGCAATAAAATTTTCAAGTTTTTCAGAAATTTCCTGAATTTCCTGTTCGGTGAAAGATCTGTTCGCCTGATAAATCCAAACTCTTGAACTATCCGGCAAACTTTCAAATGGTACTAACATAAGGGCTAAAATTGAATTGAGACAAATTTAATTTATTTAGCCTTCAGGTCAAATAGACTACCCTCTTTTAACTTTTGAAATTTTCACTAAAGATCCTTAGCGTTGGCGATCATTTCGGCAACATCCATAACCTCGATGCTATCTTCTTTTTCCTTGTTTTTTACACCATCTGTCATCATGGTATTACAAAACGGACATCCGGCAGCAATGATCTCCGGTTCCACCTCCAAAGCCTGTTCTGTACGCGCTACGTTGATATCTTTATTACCCGGCTCAGGTTCTTTAAACATTTGTCCACCTCCTGCTCCACAGCAAAGACCATTCTTTTTGCACTTACGCATCTCCACAAGCTCTACTTCCAGTTTTCTTAAAAGATCTCGGGGAGCTTCGTATTCGTCATTAGCTCGACCTAAATAACAAGGGTCGTGGAAAGTAATTTTCTTTCCTTTAAATTTTCCTCCTTCAACTTTCAAATGACCTTCATTTAAAAGAGCTTTAAGAAACTGGGTATGATGCATAACCTCATAATTCCCACCCAGCGCAGGATATTCATTCTTAAGTGTATTAAAACAATGAGGACAGGCGGTTACCACCTTTTTGATCTCATAACCGTTAAGAACTTCAATATTGGTTGCTGCCTGCATCTGGAACAAAAATTCGTTCCCGGCACGTTTGGCAGGATCACCGGTGCAGCTTTCTTCAGTTCCAAGAACAGCAAAATCAACTTTTGCCTGATGCAAAAGCTTTACAAAAGCTTTGGTTATTTTTTTTGCCCGGTCGTCAAAACTTCCAGAACAACCTACCCAGAATAAAACTTCCGGTTTTTTACCTTCTGCCATATATTCGGCCATTGTAGGTACCTTAAGTGCTTCTGCCATATCGCTGATCTTTATCTTTAAACTAAATTTTTATTATTTTTCTTGTGCCCAGTTAAGTCGGTCCATTTGATTATATGGCCAGGGCGCTCCGTTATTTTCAATATTGGTCATCGCAATGGACAGTTCATTTGGCGCCGCACTCTGCTCCATTACCAGATATCTTCTCATATCAAGGATAATAGACAAAGGATCGATGCCTATAGGACAGGCTTCAACACAGGCATTACAAGTAGTACACGCCCACAGTTCTTCTCTGGTAATATAGTCATCCAGTAATTGCTTCCCGTCATCTTCGAACTTACCATTTTTGTTGATGATCTCTCCAACTTCCTCTACCCTGTCGCGGGTGTCCATCATTATCTTTCGGGGAGATAATTTTTTACCGGTTAGATTGGCCGGGCATTCTGAAGTACATCGACCACATTCTGTACAGGTATATGAATTAAGTAACTGCACCTGGTTAAGATCGAAAATATCTGAAGCACCAAATTTTTCAGGTTCTCCTTCATCCTCACCTTCAGCCGGTGCCGCAAATGGATCGGCATTTGGATCCATCATTAGTTCTACCTCTTTCTTTACAGCTTCAAGGTTATCCATCTCACCTTTAGGGGTAAGTTTTGAAAGATACACGTTTGGAAATGCAAGTAAAATATGCAGGTGCTTAGAATAATAAAGATAATTTAAGAAAAATAGTATCCCTATAATATGAAGCCACCAGGCAGCTCTTTCGATAATGATCAAAGTACCGTTACTCATTCCTTCGAGAATAGGAAGAAGAAACTGGCTGATAGGAAAACTACCCATGATCCCGGCTTCAGAAGCATAATGATCTGCTCCGTTAAGCTGTAATTGATAATCTGTAGCATTCATTATAAGAAACAATGCCATAAGAACCATCTCGAAATAGAGAATATAATTAGCATCATTCTTAGGCCAACCTTTTAATTCGCGACCCAGAAATCTATAGATATTGAGGAAATTTCTACGTAACCAGAAAATGATCACTCCAACAAGCACAAGGAATGCAAGAACTTCAAAACTGGCAATCAAAACATTATAAAAACCTCCCATAAAGGAGAAAATTCTATGTGTTCCAAAAATACCATCGATGATGATTTCAAGGACCTCAATATTTATAATGATAAATCCAACATATACTATTATATGAAGAAAACCGGATACCGGTCTCTTTACCATTTTACTTTGACCCAAAGCAATTCTGGCCATTTTGGCAAATCTCTCTCCTGAATTATCTGAGCGATCTACTTCTTTTCCCAGTTTAATATTCCGGATTAATCGTTTGATATTTCTGGCAAAAAAGCCAATTCCTGCCACAAGGGCAATTACAAAAAGGATTTGCGCAACTATTTGCATGGTTGGTTATTTTAAGGAATCTTTAGGCGGATCGTAATCTCCCGATTTTTTACCGAACACAGAGAAGTGTACGTATCTCTTTGGATTAAGTTTTATGTCCTGTAATAATTGTTCAAGTTGCTTAGTTGCTCTGTCCAGGTTATTATAAACCGCATCATCATTGATCAATTTTCCTGCGGTTCCATTTTTACTGTTCAGCTTATTGGTAATTCCTTCAAAATCGGCAATAACCTTTTCAAGATCACTGGTGATCTTCCCGATATTCATTTGAGAAAGAGTATCAGAAAACTTATTCATGTTGGTGGACATTTCATCAAGATTAGTGAAAGTCCTGTCCAGTTTTTGCGAATTTCCTTTTACAATCCCCTGCAATTCATCTGCCGTAACCTTAAAAGAAGCAACGGTTGCATCAAGATTTTTAAAAGTTCCGCGGATATTGTTACGGGTTGTATCGTCAAGGATTTGGGTAATAGCAGTTAACATCGAGTCGGCGCTAACTATTGTATTTTCAAGTTTGTTTTGAAGCGGAGTAAGCTTGTCGTTCACAAGTTCCATGATACCTTCTTCCTTGTTTCCTTTAAGAGTATCTCCGGATTCTGCCCATGGCACAGATTTATCATAGTCTGGTACGATCGCAAGCGATTTACCACCAATAATACTACCACCGTAAATATTAACGGTACTGCTTTTAGAAAATTTGAAGTCGTTCTTAACTGTGAATGATACAACCAGGGTTCCGGAATTATCCTTGAACTGGATTTTACTTACCTGTCCTACTTTTAATCCATTTATGGTAACATCTGAAGAAGGCGACAAACCTTCAACATCATTATACTCAGCATAAAAGATTCTATTTTCAGCTAACAGGTTCTCTCCCTTAAGAAAACTGTATCCAAACACTAAAATAACTATCGCAACGATAGCTAACACGGCAGTTTTCACCTCTCTGGTATATCTCAAAAGCAAGTTTTTAAATGTATACGGACAAATTTAGAAATAAAAATAGAAAAGCTGTTCTAATTGAGCTTAGATTTTAACGCGTCATTAACCGTTATCTTTTGCTCATTCTTAAATGCGACAATATAACTTGACGGGTATCCCTTTTTAATTGCTTCCTGATGAAGCCTTTGGATTTCCAGATAATCTGAAGTTTCTCCATAATAGTACTTAAAGAGCTTTCCTTCTTTTTCCCGGTCAACATTTTTAAGACCTTTAAAATTATATGGTTTGGTATCCACTTTTTTCGATCCCGCGGCCAGCTGAATTCTAAATACTACATCCCGGTAAATCTGAGGTGCGGGTTTAGAATATAACTTATCCCCAGCTTCAGGCTTTTGACTCACCACTTCGTCCAGGATATCGAGGTTGATGGTTTTACTGTATTCCAGGATCGCATTGGATATCGCCCTGGCCATGTCATCCCTCCCTCGAGAACTGTTAAGGTAAGGCCCCTCCTCATTATTAGTAAGGAATCCTGTTTCTACCAAAACACTCGGCATATAGGTCTGGTGCAGGACGATCAATCCCATTTGTTTAACTCCCCGGTTCTTTCTTTTAAGAGTATGAGTAAATTCTTTCTGAACAAGATCTGCCAGCAGTATACTTTGATCAAGGTATTCTTCCTGCATTATAGTTAAACCTATAGTAGATTCAGGAGAATTAGGATCATATCCGGCATAAGTCACCTCGTAATTATCTTCGAGGTAAATTACCGAGTTTTCCTTTTTAGCAACTTCAAAATTGGTCTCATTTCGGTTTAGCCCTAAAACAAAAGTTTCGGTTCCGGAAGCCTGGGAATTATGAGAATTACAATGTACAGAGACAAACAGATCTGCATTTGCCTCATTGGCGATGCGGCCACGTTCAAAAAGTTCCACGAACACATCAGTTTTTCGCGTGTAAACAACTTTAATGTTCTTATATTTTTCAAGCTCTTCGCCAATTTTTAAAATAATACTTAGAGCAATGTCTTTCTCCTTATATCCATTCCCCATATTTCCGGGATCTTTACCACCATGGCCGGCATCCAGAACCACCACGAATTCTTTTAAATTGGGTGGCACTTCAGCAGAATAAGTGGTAATAGAATGACCTATTAAAAGGAGTGTGAATACGAAATGTTTAAGTAAGTTCGTTCTCATAAAAAGCTAACGCTTATGTGGGGTGAATATTTTATTACTATTTTTTCCAGTAGTCTCAAAAGTCACCTGAAAAAATATATGTAATTTTGGTTTTGCAAAAAACAAGCCAATCCGTACAAAAATAGCACTTAAAGCATTGCAAACAAATATCCCGAATACACTTTTTTGCTTAGTTTTCACGCTGTTCTTTTCCCTTGTTCTGTATCCACAGGAAGTGGAAACCACGTCGCTACCGGTAGAAGCCGTAAAGGATTCGGTAACCCCTGTTCCAGAATTTAACACAATTGCTCAACCTTTGGTGGAGCAGGATTCCATTAAAAAAGATTCCGTAAAAAAACCTCAGTTTCTTACCGACATTGTGGATTATAAGGCTACAGATTATATGCGCATTAGTCCAAAAGAGGATAGAATGTATCTGTATAACGAGGCCAGGATAGAATATGGCGACATGATAATTGAGGCTGGTCTTATAATAATCGACAATAAAAAAAATGAAGTAAGAGCCTACGGGATCCCCGACTCTTTGGGAAATTACACTCAGGCTCCTGTTTTTACTCAGGCCACACGTAAAGTTGAACCGGACTCCATTCGCTTCAATTTTAAAACCGAAAGGGCGCTCGTATATAATTCCAGAACTGAAGAAGCCGATTTTAAGGTAAAAGGAATGGTGACCAAGCGGGAGAACGATTCGGTTTATTTTATGAAAAATGTGAAATTCACCACATCTGAAGATATAGATGATCCTGAATATTTCTTTTACGCCAGAAGGATAAAATTTGTTCCTGAGAAAAAGATCGTTTCCGGCCTGGTTAATATGTACATAGCCGATGTTCCTACACCTCTTGGACTTCCATTTGGATATTTCCCCTTGACAGATGAAGAAACTTCTGGTTTCATAATTCCGTCTTTTGGAGATAGTCAATACGGTTACAATCTTCAAAATGGAGGTTATTATTTTGCAATTAGCGATTATGTAGATCTTCTTACTTTAGGGAGTTATTATACCAATGGGTCCTATACCCTGGAATTTTCTTCTAATTACGCCATGCGCTATAAATACAGAGGAAATGCCCGGGTACGGTATGAGAAACTTTTTAATAGTGAACGGGGTTTCCCTAATTTTAGTGAAAGATCCTCCTATAACATCCAATGGACACACAGCCAGGATGCAAAAGCTAATCCAAGCTCAAGGTTTTCAGCTTCAGTAAACCTTGGTAGCAGTGAATATTATGCTGAATCGATCAACCAGTCCAATACAGGAAATTACCTGAATAACACCTTAAGTTCTTCGGTTTCCTATAGCAAAACATTTCCCGGAGAACCTCAGGTAAATCTAAGTCTTGCCGCGAGACATTCTCAAAATACGCGGACAGGAGTGGTAAACTTAAGTTTACCAACCCTTCAGGTAAGTATGTCCAGAATATATCCATTTGCACCCTCAGGCGGTGCCAAAAAAGGAATGTTTGAAAACATCAATTTACAATATAGCCTCCGTGCAGAAAATCAAATGAACACGGTTGACTCTTTATTTTTTAAGCCGGAAATGTTCAGGGATGCCCGACTGGGCGCTCAACATTCCATTCCGTTATCTACGAATTTCAAACTATTTAAATTTCTTAGTGTTTCCACAGGTACAAGTTTCGAAGAAACCTGGGTTTCCAGAACATTTGACAGATCCTTTGACCCCGTACTTGATGAAGTAGTAGTTGATACCATTAATGGATTTGATTCTTACAGGACCTATAATTTTAATGCCAGTATGGGAACCACCATTTATGGTATCAAAAATTTTGGAAAGGATAAAAAGATCCAGGCTATCCGGCATGTAATGAGACCTTCTATTAACTACAATCTTAATCCCGGA
>NZ_JBLVTL010000003.1:123720-149615 GCF_048285835.1 Christiangramia aquimixticola | reverse complement strand
TGGATTATTCACGATTTGATGGAACTCTATATGGCGCTCCCGGAAGAAATTTTTCGAGTTCGGTTGGTTTAAGCATCAGCAACACCTTTGAAGCCAAAGTAACCTCTAAGGATAGTACCGTTGTCGAACCTAAGAAAATCACCCTGCTTAATAACCTTAGCCTTAGTACCAGTTATAATCTTGCGGGAGATTCGCTTAAACTTTCTCCAATCGCCATTCGAGGATCCATACCGGTTGTTAAGAATAAACTTGACATCAATTTTGGAGGTAATCTGGATATGTATGCCCTTAATAATAATAACCGAAGGATAGACAAGCTTAACATCAATAATGGTGGTAGCTTATTCAGATTAACCAATGGATCTGTGAACTTTGGATATTCTTTCTCTAATAAAGATTTTGAAGGTGGTGAAAAGAAAGAAACCGATGAACTGGAGAATGAAACTTTCAGGAACGGTGGCCGACCTGATGATCTTTTTGGAAAAGGAATGGGACCTGATGGAAAGTTATTTGAAGAGGATCCATTTGAAGGGAAAGAAGAAGAGAACGAAACCTCCTGGTACAATTATAAAATCCCATGGGATGTGCGTCTTGCCTACTCTATGAATTACACGAATTCTGCCAGACAAAGCGATATCTCTGCACATTCAATTATGTTTAACGGGAATGTAGAATTGGCTCCAAAATGGCAAATTGGAGTAAGCTCTGGTTACGACCTTGTAAATAATGGTGTTACACCAACACAGCTTAGATTTCAAAGAGATCTGGACAGCTGGCTAATGAGCTTTAGCTGGGTGCCAATTGGAGAAAGAAAATCCTGGAATTTCCTTATACGAATCAAAGCAAGCGTGCTTAGTGACATTAAGTATGAAAAGCGAAGAGATCGGGACAGAACTTTATAACAACTTAGAATTATGAAAACTGTAATTAAAACCAACAACGCTCCTGCACCTATAGGGCCATACAATCAGGCGATTTTTGCGGGAAACACTTTATATATATCAGGACAGATCGCTATCGATCCTGCTACAGGAGAATTAAAAATTGATGATCTTGAGAAGGAAACCATTCTTGTTCTTGAAAATTTAAAAGCGATACTTACAGAAGCCGGACTTAGCCTGGAGAATGTGGTTAAAACCTCAATCTTTATTAGCGACATGAATAATTTTGGAAAGATCAACGAGGTATATTCCCGTTATTTCAATTCAGATAAAGCACCTGCAAGAGAAACCGTGGAGGTAGCAAATCTTCCAAAATTCGTGAATGTGGAAATTAGCGCTATTGCTATAAAGTTCTAATTATACCAATCCTCTAATAAGCAATCTTGCCGTTGCGGGGTTTGTAGCTAAAGGAATATTATGCACATCGCATAAACGCATAAGCATAAAAATATCCGGTTCATGCGGATGTTTATCCAACGGGTCTCTGAAGAAGATTACCATATCCACCTGTTTTTCGGCAATTCTTGCTGCTATTTGAGCATCACCTCCAAGAGGTCCTGAAAGCAGCTTTTCCACTTTATACCCTGCAGCTTCAGTTTTTGTACCTGTAGTGCCGGTAGCTATTATTTTAATCTGATTGGAATGCAGTGTATCCCTGAATTCATTTAAAAATTGAACCATCTCCGGTTTTTTCCCGTCATGGGCTATAATTGCAATGGTCTTCATATTATGTAGATAGAATTTCAGAGATCCTAAGCAGATCCTTATTTATATTATGCTTTCCTTTTAAAGCCTGATCCAGACTACAGGATTCAATTTCGTTATTCATCATTCCCACCATTAGATTCTTTTTCCCATCCAATAGTAATTCCACTGCCTTAACGCTTAACCTGCTGGCTAACACCCTATCAAAACAGGAAGGTCTTCCACCCCTTTGAATATGTCCAAGAACGGTAACACGAGCATCATAATACGGTAAGTTTTCCTTGACATAATCTGCCAGTTCAAAAACATTTTTACCAATTTTATCACCTTCAGAAACCACAACTATACTTGAAGTTTTTCCCGCTCTCCTACTACGTTCCAGTGAATCGAGCAATCTGTCCATCCCAAGATCTTCTTCAGGGATAAGAATTTCTTCAGCTCCTGCACCAATTCCGCTGTTAAGGGCAATAAAACCGGCATCCCTTCCCATCACCTCTACAAAGAAGAGACGATTATGAGAACTGGCTGTGTCCCTAATTTTATCAATTGCTTCAACAACCGTATTCAGGGCTGTATCATAGCCTATGGTATAATGGGTTCCAAAAATATCATTATCAATAGTCCCGGGTACTCCTATAACCGGGATTTTGTGTTCCTTACTAAAAACCTGTCCGCCTCTAAAAGTACCGTCACCACCAATCAGCACCATGGCATCAACCCCCTCATTCCTAAGATTTTCAGCAGCTTTCTTTCTGCCTTCTTCAGTAAGAAAATCCTTCGATCTTGCTGACTGAAGTATAGTTCCTCCCTGATTCACGATATTACGAACGCTACGGGCATTAAGCGGTATTGAATCTCCTGCGATCATTCCCTGAAAGCCTCGGTAATAACCAACACATTCCACATGATAGTATGCACATGTTCTAACAACGGCACGTATGGCGGCATTCATTCCCGGAGAATCTCCTCCGGAAGTCATAAGGCCTATTTTCTTAACTTTTTTGCTCATAAATTCGTTTTGTCAATTTGGTGTTAACATCAGTGGATAACGATCTGGAATCAAAATTACAGGTATCCAAACAAATCCATTTTAAGGAAATACTAATTTTTTTGTTTATCGGTTTCAGATGGGAAATTGATATACTCAGGAGCCAGGGACTTTCCCGTTTCCATTTTTTCGACTTCCATATCACCTTTATTGATCTCCTTATTAGCAATTTTTTTGATCAACTCCTTAAAGGTATCAAAATCTACATTATAAGACAGTCCCACTCCCTGGGTGAAGCCAATTTCCTCTCCTATAAACTGAATATTATTCTCTCTGTTAAAGATTTTCGCCCTTAGCGTTCCTTCTTCATTCAGTAGAAATTCTATCTCCAGGTCTCCAATAATTACAGATTCGGTCACCCCTCCGATTGGAACTCCCACCTGCCCATTAATTATTACTCTGTCTGAAATTTGTGTAGATAAAGTCAATCCAAACCTGTCCACGGTTTGTTGATCTGGCGTACGGTCTCCCTGCACATAATTTACCCCAACCTGGAATTTACCATCATCATCGGCAAAAATATCATTAACAATACTGGAAGCTCTCTCGGCAAGTGTTCCATAGATCGCGGCGCCTTTTAGCCCAAATTCACTGTAAAAAGTTCCCTGGGTTACCAGGAACAAAGCCTGTAATTCGGTAGTTGCTCTATCGTCTATCCTGTACTGAAGTTCAGATTTTACTGTAGAACTGGCATTAGGAAAATCGATCTCAAAGCTAATATCCGGTTGTTCGATCTCACCCTGAAGGTTAATTACAACTTCTACCGGAATTTTTCGGTTAACCGATGGATTTTCCAGAAGCACTGCAGGATTTGCATTTAACGAATACACCGCACTAACATCCAGCTGCGCATCCATGGGATCTCCATCCCAATTGATACTACCACCCGATTCCACCTTGAATACTTTTTGAACCAGCCCGGCATATTTGAAATTATACACCCCTTCATAAACGATGAAGTCACCCCACATATTAAATTTCCCATTGGTATTGATCTCCAGCAACAGGTTTCCGGATCCTCTACCTCTCAGGGTACTTCCACTGGTTTTATCAACCACCACTTCTACTTCAGCTTCATTAGTGATATCGAGATCAAAGATCAATTCAATTCCTTTAACCTCGGGGATTTCCAATTCCTGGCCGGCCAGTTTTGCTGCTTTCTCTTCGGGACTTAAAAATCGGATAAACGAATTATCACCAACAGATTCAGTATCGCTTAGCGGGATTTTAAATACGGTTCCTCTGGCCGTAGCCGCCGTAACATCGATCACAAGTTCATCTGTAGGACCTTTTATGGTTGCCTCCCCATCGATAAACGCAGTTCCATAATAAAGAGCATCCCTGTCTGCCTCCGTATCCAGAACCAGCATTCTATTGGAATTAAGCGCCAGATCAAGATACCATTCAGAGAAATTGCGATGAGAGATTATCCCATCAAGCGTTCCTTTAGTATTGTATTTGGTATCTACAATTTCGATATTATTAAAAACGAATTGCTGTTTGGTGAGATCTACTCTTGCCCTATCCTGAAGATTTATATCCACATTTAAATATGGAATTCGCAACCCGGCTTTGGTTAAATTAAGATTACCGGAGAAATCTGGGTTTTTATAATTTCCAGTCACAAAAGCCCTCCCGGTGGCAAAACCTCGAATATCTGTAAGCACATCGGCTCCAAGCGGATTAAATATTCCAAGGTTGAGCCTGTTCATATTTACCTCGAGGTCTATTTCAGACTCACTTCCCTTAACTTTGATATCGCCAATTGCTGAAAGTGATTCCACGCCTTCCTTCTGGAGTTTTGCATATACCGAATAATTGGTAAGATCCTCATTCCCCTTTACATCCATGTTAAGGTCTCCCATATACAAATCGTTCACCCGCAGGGAGTCAATCGTCAAATTGGAATTAGGCAAATATGCTCCGGCTTCCTGGAGCAGATCCAGATCACCATTTAGCGTTCCGGCAAGCCTTAAACTATCGATTTCCGGAGTGATCTTCCCTATTCCAACATTCTCGAATTTCATTTTAAAATTCTTATAAGTGGAATCCCGTTTAACTCCGCTTAGTCGAATTTGCTCGTTGCCGTGGCTCATCACCAGGGAATCTATCTTGAGGTCACGAAAATTATTATCGAAAACGATCTTATTACTGCGGTCACTGTTTTCATTTAAATACCAAACCTTATCCTTGAATTTAATATCTGAACGCTGAATTCCAACCACAGATTTATTTTCCTCATTAATGGTGTGAAAAAGGTTAAGGTTGAAAACATCATTATTATTAGCTCCACCCTGAAATTCTGAACGAATAAACAAGGTGTCTCGCTGGGTAACATTAATAAAACTGAATTCGGAAAATTTGTAGAAATCTGTAGATACACTATCGGCCTCAAAGAAGGTGTTATAGATTGGGTTAGTGTTATCTACCTGAAGACTTATATCCTCCATCATATTTTCAAAGAAATCTATTCTGGGAGACCTGAAGGTTAATTTAAATTCAGATTCATCAGATTCCACCCTTCCTCTAATAAAGGTATTTGGCGCAAGTTCAATATCAGGATAAAAAACATCGACGATCTGATTATAAATATCGAAATCAAATTCCATGTATTGATTGGTAGTGATCGTCCTCGGTTTGTAATTGGTATAAATACTACCTATGGAATTCTCTATTAGTGCATCTACTTCTTTTATTTTGAAGACTCCGCTAACCTCTCCGTTTATAACATCCGGGGAGTTGATTTTTATGGTTCTCACAGGACCATCAAAACTTGAAGAAATACTTAGATCATCAAAATAATAAAGATCATTTTGATTTTTATAGGAAGTATTTAAAAGCAATATATCACCAAAGGCATCATCTATATTAGTTCCCTTCATATTCATAATAACATCACCTTTAAATACGGAGATGCTATCCCGGGAAACAAAATTTAAAGCATGAAGATCTGCATATCCAACAGATGCCTCAAAATCATATACATTAATATTTTCTGAAACATCGATAAGACCATTAAATTCCAGTTCCAGATTGGGGTCATTCGCGACTAGATAACCGTTGAATAAAGGATTTCGAAGATTACCAATTATGCGAATATTGGAATAAGTGTAATTATTATATCCAAACTTTGAAATACTTCCCTTTAGCTGCGTATTCAGATCCTCCTGATTAAATCCGCTTCCGTCGAAATTGATATCAAAACTGGCTTTTCCCAATTGATTATTTCCAACCAGTTTTCCCAGATTAAAATTTCTGAAAATCAAATTTCCTTTATAACTGGAGGTAGATGAATCATTAAAGTTGTTGAGTACAAAATCTGCATCGGCCGATCCTAACTGAGTGGTCAAATACACATCAGCGATAAGTGAGGAAGTGGTTACCAGAGTATTCCCTTTGATGTTAACATTGCCAAAGTCTCTTAAGGTTTCTGGTAGTTTTCCCTGAAGTGGACCCGGCAGGAAATTCACCATATCGTAATAATTGGTATTAAAATCTGAGAAACTTCCATCCATCTTAAAATCCTTGGGATCTTTTGAAAAGGAGCCGGCAATCTGAAAGTTTCCATATATCTCAGAGCGATCAAGGCCCTGCATTTCGAAACCTTCCAATGTAAAATCGTTGAGGGTTCCCGTTAAGCGGGTTTGAAAATTAAGCAATTGATCCTTTCCAAAACCATCGTAAAATGCCAGCAGATCATTGGTACTTACCACACTGTTATCAAAATCTGCTTCCACCTGAACCAGGTTCTCAAAATCTGAAAAATCTGAAAGGTCATATTTAAAATGAAGATCAGCCTTTATAAAAGATCCCGGAGTTTGAAGCTTCATGTCGACCAAACTCATTCGGTTTGGATCATAATGGAACTTGGTGGAAAGATTATCTATAATAAGTCCGCGATGCTCTCTTCCTTTAAGCATAGCGATATCAATATCAATATTGGCATCGTTGATCCTTAATTCATTTGCATAGATATTCAGGCTATCCACGACAATAACATCAGGTTTATCCAGGTTTTCATCAAAATAGCTATACTTACTATTCAGGATTTGAACATCTTCAGCTTTAAGCTCAAAATGAGTGGTTTCTCCTGTTGGCTCTTTCCGCAGTTTTTCGATAAGGATTCCAAGATTATCACGCTCTTCATTCTTATAACGGCGCATTTGCATGTTCAAACCATCAATTCTGGTATTGCCAAGATTTGGTGAATTGTTGATCAAATTTCGAAAACTGAGAATGGAAGAACGTATTTCATCTGCAGTTAAAAGCGTATCGGCATGATGATCTTCCACATAAATATCACTTAGTTTTATTCTTCCAAAATAGCTAAGAGATATCTTCCCTATGGAGATGTTTACATCGTTATTTTTTTTGAGAGAGTTGGTAAGCTTTTCAGCAACAGAAGTTTGAACTGCGGGTATAGAAAAAACTATCAGTAAAATAACGAATAACAAAACAATTGCAAGCACTGTTTTAGTTAGTATTTTCCAGAATTTTTTGATACGTTTTTATGTTTTAACTTTGCGTCTAATTTACAATATCTATTCCCAAATATTTCTGATGTCTGATCAAAAAATAAATATTCTTGCAATTGAGTCATCCTGTGATGATACAGCTGCTGCCGTACTTTCCAATGGAAAAATACTTTCCAATATTGTCGCTACTCAGGAAGTGCACAAACAATACGGCGGGGTGGTTCCGGAACTGGCCTCCAGGGCTCACCAACAAAACATAGTTCCCGTTATCCATCAGGCTTTGGCGAAGGCAAATATCGACAAAAAAGATATTTCTGCAATTGCCTTTACCCGTGGCCCGGGATTAATGGGTTCCTTACTGGTAGGCACCTCCTTTGCAAAGTCACTTTCCATGGGGTTAAATATTCCGCTTATCGAAGTGAATCACATGCAAGCCCACATTCTCGCACACTTTATTGAAGAACCTGGATTTGACAAACCGCAATTTCCCTTTCTCGCTATGACCATTAGTGGTGGTCACACCCAGATAGTGAAAGTGAACGATTACTTTAAAATGGAAGTTATTGGAGAAACTCTGGACGATGCTGTGGGAGAAGCATTTGATAAAAGCGCCAAGATCCTTGGACTCCCTTATCCGGGAGGTCCTCTTATAGATAAATATGCTCAGGAAGGAGATCCCAAAGCTTTTCAGTTTCCTAAACCTAAAGTGGAAGGTTTAAATTTCAGTTTCAGCGGATTCAAAACCGCAGTACTTTATTTTGTTCAGAAGCAAACCAAGGAAGATCCGGAATTTATCGATAAGAATATTAAAGATATTTGCGCATCGATACAGTATGCGATCATTGGTATTTTGATGGATAAAATCAAAAAGGCGGTGAAAGAAACAGGAATCAATCAGGTGGCCATAGGTGGTGGAGTTTCTGCTAACAGCGGGATTAGAAAAGCTTTACAGGATGCTGAGAAAAAATGGGGCTGGAAATGTTTTATACCCAAATTTGAATATACCACAGATAATGCAGCTATGATAGGAATTGCGGGATATCACAAATTTCTTCAGAAAGAATTTTCAGATTTCTCTGTAACCGCTCAATCCAGATATAAAATTTAATATGCAACTTTTTTATAATCCTGAAATTAGTGATTCAGATAAGCGGGTAATTTTTTCACGGGATGAAAGCCGGCACATAGTGAAGGTGTTGCGAAAAACTGAAGGCGACCTTTTACAGATCACCAACGGGAAAGGGATTTTATATAATGCTGAAATTATTCAGGCAGATGTTAAACAATGCATCGTAAAAATCAACTCATCTGAAGTTCAGCCGCCTCCACCCTATTACCTCCATATGCTGGTGGCTCCTACGAAAATGAATGACAGATTTGAATGGTTCCTGGAAAAGGCAATGGAAATTGGAGTTCAGGAAATCACTCCAGTAATTTGTGATCATAGTGAACGTAAGGTGGTGAAATTAAACAGATTTGAAAGGGTATTACAAAGTGCCATGAAGCAATCCCTTCATTTTAGAATGCCCAAACTCAATGAACCGGCAAGTTTTATGGATCTTATAAAATCTGACTTTAAAGGGGATAAATTTATTGCGCATTGTGAAGAAGGTGAAGAAAAGGCTTATCTTCAAAACAAGATCACTCCGGGTGAACAGGTTCAAATTTTAATAGGCCCTGAAGGCGACTTCAGCTTAAAAGAAATCGAAATTGCACTAAAAGCAAACTGGACACCGGTAAGTCTTGGCGACAGCCGATTAAGAACTGAGACGGCGGCAATAGTTGCCTGTCACACCGTAGCTTTAATCAATCAAAAATGAGAAGATTTATTCGGGTTTTCATAGTTCTCTTACTTTTTTCCGCTCATTTAGGTGCACAGGAAATAGCAGTTTTAAAATATAGCGGTGGCGGAGATTGGTATGCTAACCCAACTGCTCTTCCCAATTTAATAGCGTTTTGCAATTCGAACCTTAAAACGAATATTAAAGCTAAACCTACTACAGTCGAACCCGGGAGTACAGACATTTATCAGTTCCCGTTTGTACATATGACAGGCCATGGAAATGTAATATTTGAAGAGAATGACCTTGAAAATCTACGCACTTATTTAAAAAGTGGTGGCTTTCTTCATATAGATGATAATTATGGAATGGATAAGTATATAAGAGTCCAGATCAAACGACTTTTCCCCGAAAAGGAATTAAAAGAAATTCCTGCCAATCATCCAATTTTCAATATAGCATATTCTTTTCCCGGTGGATTACCCAAAATACACGAACATGATGCGCGTCCACCACAGGCTTTTGGTATATTTGAAAATGATAGAATAATACTTCTATATACATTTGAAAGTGACCTTGGAGATGGCTGGGAAAGCCCGGAAGTTCATAATAATCCGGAAGCTGTTCGTTTAAAAGCCTTGCGCATGGGAGCTAATATTATAAAATACGCCTTCGAAAATTGAGCACACAATTATCCCATTCAGAGACAGAATTTAAGACTAAAACTTTTCCTGTAATCTTACTTCTGGATAACATAACCGGAGAAGCCAATATTGGTAGTATGTTTCGCCTTGCTGATGCTTTTGGAGTGGAAAAAATCCTTTTTACCGGCACCCTTCCAAATCTGAACAGCAATCGGTTAAAAAGAACCGCCCGTAATACTCAAAATACAGTGGAATTCGGTTTTCAAGAAAATGGAGAGGAATTTATCAAGCAGTTAAAGAAAGATGCTTATAAGACGGTAGCGATAGAGATCACTTCAGAAAGCAGAAGTATTCAGAATTTCAGTTTAGAAGCCGACTCTAAACTTCTTTTAATAGCCGGGAACGAAAGGCACGGAATTTCAGATGAAATTTTAAATTGTGCAGATGAAGTTTATCATATTGAAATGTTCGGTAAAAACAGCAGTATGAATGTAGCTCAATCCGTTGGAATTGCTTTATACGAAATTACCAAAGCCTATTCTCAGTTAGAGAAGAAATAATATATTTACGCTGTGAAAGCACAGGAATTAGCAAATGGTATTCTAAGAGCGATTGGTATCCTACTGGGTATCGTTCTTTTACTTTATTTTCTTTGGGAAATACAATCGGTGATCGTTTATATAGCAGTTGCCGGAGTAATCGCCTTAATTGGCCGGCCTATTGTAATATTTCTTCGGAACAAGCTTAAACTACCCAATCAATTAGCTGTAATAACCGTGCTGGTAATGGTACTGGCAATATTTGCCGGGATCATTTTTGTTTTTGTTCCTATTATTATTGAACAGAGCAAATATCTTGGTCAAATAGATATTGAAGCCTTTAAAAGCGATCTTAACGACCTGAATACTCAGGTAAACAATTACCTCGGAGTTGAAGAAATCAACATCATAGAAGGCTTAAAAAGAAGTGAATTCATCAATAACTTTGATGTCAGCCTTATTCCTCAATTTCTGAATAATGTATTCGGAATTCTTGGAGCCACTATGGTTGCCGTTTTCTCCATTTTATTCATCTCCTTTTTCTTTTTAAAGGACAGCAAATTAATGCTTAACAGTATTCTAGTATTTGCAAATCATGGAGAGGAAAAGAAATTCCAGAGGGTTTTTAATAAGATCAAGGTTCTTTTATCCCGCTATTTTGTTGGCCTAACCATGCAGATCACGGTTTTATTTCTGCTTTATGCCATCCTACTTTCAGTTTTTGAAATAAACAATCCAATAGCGATTGCCTTTATATGCGCCTTTTTAAATCTGGTACCATATCTAGGACCTTTACTTGCAGGAATCCTGATGGCTCTTTTTGTAATTTCAAGCTTTCTTGGTGCAGACTTCAGTAGTGTTATACTTCCGCGCTTGATCTATGTGATGCTTGGATATGGTATTTGTCAAATGATCGACAACTTTATTTCCCAACCCATGATCTTTGGTGCAAGTGTAAAATCTCATCCATTGGAGATCTTCCTGATAATCCTTATCGCCGGATTAATGTTTGGAATAGCAGGAATGGTGGTGGCAGTACCGTTTTATACCGCCCTAAAAGTAATTGCTAAGGAAACGCTTAGCGAATACAAGATCGTTAAAAGGCTAACCAGAGATCTTTAATTTTTTATGCTGAACAAGGCTTTAATAACAAAGAAAGTTCAGGAATATATTAAAGATAATCTGAAGTCAGACCTCCCTTCTTTAATTCTAAAAGGAAGCCCATTTGAAGGAATCTCAGTTCAGGAACTGGCCGTTCAAATTAAAGGAGCTCAAATTGCTCTGAAAAAGTTTCCGCTTTTCAGTGAGAATGATAACATAATCTATCCTCCAAAATTAAATCTGGAGCAAACCTCCTCCCAGATAACGGCGGAATATAAAGCCACTCTTTTAAAGGGAAAATCAGGCATTGATCTTACGGCCGGCCTTGGGATTGACACTTATTTTATATCACAGAATTTCGAAAGTTTCGACTATTGCGAGATGAATACAGACCTTGCTGAAATAGCTGAGCACAACTTTCGGGAACTTAAAGCAGACAACATTCAGGTTTTTCAGACAGATTCTCTGGAAAGATTAAATAATAATCCTCACACCTATGACTGGATCTATTGCGATCCTGCCAGGAGAGATGACAAGGGCGGGAAAGTTTATAAACTGGAAGATTGCTTACCTGATATCCCTTCCAATCTTGACCTTTTATTCTCCAAAAGCGATCAAATATTATTAAAAACCTCACCTATCCTGGATCTTACAGCAGGTTTGCGGGAGTTGACTTGTGTGAAAGAAATTCATATTGTAGCTGTGAGAAATGAGGTAAAAGAGATCTTGTGGATTTTGGAGTCCAATTTTTCAGGCACACCCGCTGTCAAAACACTAAATTTTGAACAGCAGAATCAGCAGATATTCTCCGGAGAATTTGATGATAGCCAGGCGAGCTCGGAATATGGATTGACGGAGAATTACCTTTATGAACCTAATTCCTCTTTAATGAAAAGCGGAATGTTCAATCAATTATCTCAAAAAACCCATACTAAAAAACTTCACCCGCATTCTCATTTATATACCTCAAATACAATCGTCGATTTTCCGGGCAGGATTTTCGAAATTACTGAGGTTTTAGATTATAACCCTTCTTATTTAAAGAAAAGGTTGAAGTCAAAAAAAGCCAATATTACAACAAGAAATTTTGGTGAATCTGTGGAACAGCTTCGGAAAAGATTTAAGGTAAAAGACGGCGGAAATGATTACATCTTTTTTACAACAGATCTAAATGAATACAGGAAAGTAATTTTTTGTAAAAAGTTTACTCCCACGACTTAACACCTGAATTGAAATCCCCACTATTTTACCGGGCTTTGAAATTTAGACCATTACCTGATTCTATTACTTCCCATAAGCAACTTAAAATCCAAAGAAGTTTAATTATCGGTCCGGTAAGTTCCTAAAGAATTTAAAATAAAATATAATCCAACATACCATAGCTGTAATTGATGCTAGAGAAAGACTTCCAACGAAATAATTTTCTAATACCTGGATAAGGGATGAAGAAGATTCTGGAGTTTCAAACAGATTTTGATTAATAAATCTACCTGCCAAATAAGAAGTAAAAATTATTCCCGGAATAAAAGGCAATACACTTATATTGGATAGAAATAAGGTTACAGGCTTATTTATTTTGAATAATGATGACAGAAGGAAAACTAATAAGCTATGCAATCCAATAAATGGAGATAAGCCTATAAATACACCAAGGGCAACCGCTCCGGCTTTTTTTTGCGGATTATTAAGGCTATTTAAAATTTCTGTCGGCCATTTTTCATAAAATAACTTTCTGAAATTTCTGTATTTATTACGGGGGTGAATCCAGAAAAAACTCACAAATACAAACCACATAAACAATAATACAATCCTCACTATATCCCGGAAAGGCCTAAAATGGGTTACCCTTTCCCCTTCTTCATAAAAAACTTTAATTGGAACATTTCTAACTTCTGCATTTTTCCAAACTGCTTTCACCAAGACTTCAATTTCCAATTCAAATTTCCAGGTTATAAGTTTCAGGGAATTGATCAGTTTTACCGGATATAACCTATAGCCGCTCTGGGTATCTTTTAACTCCTGACCGGTTACCACCGTGTACCAGAAACTGGAAAATTGGTTTCCAATACTGCTTTTATTAGGAATACCCTCACTTCCCATATTACGGTCGCCAACTAAAAGCAAGTTAGCTTCCTCATAATTTGCTACCTCGAGTTCTTTTAAAAATACGTCAAGATCATCAGGATAATGCTGCCCATCTGAATCTATTGTAATAGCGTAGTCATATCCCAGTTCTTCAGCAAACTGAAATCCGGTCTTTAAAGCAGTTCCTTTTCCTTTATTTTCAGATTGTGTGCGTTGATGAAACTCTTTATATTTCTTCAGAATATCTGCCGTACCATCTGTGGAGCCATCATTAATTATAATGATGTTTTTAGTGAATAGTTTAAGTTCAGTAAGAAAAGCCTCGAGTGATTGAGAATTGTTGTAGGTAGGAACTATTACGCAGCAATTAAAACGTTCAAATCTTTTTTGAAAAACCGGCTCTTTGTTCACTTGGAATTGTTTTTCAGAAAATCATTAAAGAATGATGTTTTACTGGTTAAAAGCTGTTTTATAAAACGCTGTAAAGAGCATTGATCTTTAAAACGATTCCATTCTCATTCTTTGCGATTCCTTTTAAGCTGACAAATTCTCCATTTTCCTCGAATTTAGATTCAAGGTTTAACAATTCACACTGATTAGGATCGAAAACAGCGGCAAACTTTACGTTTTCGGCTCTTTTTAGATGCAACTTCCTATCAAGGATCCTTTCAGCATTTTCTTTAAAAAGGAGCATAAGAACAACCCCCGGAGTTACGGGACGGCTTGGAAAATGACCATTATATATTTCATGTTTGCCGTTAACTTTTATGGTGGTTGTATATAAACCATCCTCTTCAACGGTGTTTGTCACAGAATAGAAGTCCTTTAAAACCATTAATAATATTTAAGTGAACAATATACTTTAGTTTTGAAAAACCGGGTTTATTCGATTGATTCGTATTAAAATTCCTTTCAAAATCTGCAGTTTAAGCCTAAAATTTCTTTTTTAATCTACAGTTACGGTTTTCATTTCAGAAATGGCTATAACCTCCCCTTTTTCATTTTCGGTACGGGCTGAAACTGATGTAACATTCATAATCTCATGCAGTATTTCAACATAGGTTTTTAATTTTTCACCTACTTTGGGATTTGCCAGAATCTCAACTGTTTTTATTACACCTATGAAGCCAGTTTTAGGTTTGGAATTTCCTTGCAGCGTTCCCTGATATCCTCTATGTAAAGACATACTTTGGGCCATATGTTCAATTAGTCCGCTTTCAACCAGTTCACCCTCATGAATAAGAACATTCTCTGAAGGTACGGTGAAACCGGTAACTCCCGTTAAGTTTGTATACTCATATAAAGTATCCACGAAAACAAATGGTTCCTTTTGCGGAATGAGATTTACGATCTGCTCATAATCTGTAATGGGATGCGCTAATAAATTTTCTGCCATAATTTTTTCACAATTCAGAATTCATAAAATTACTGTTTTGAAGTGAATAAACTCAATCCAAATTTAACATGGTTCACATTTTGTCCTTATTTCAGACTCTCTGAATTAATTATATAACTTAAAGATTTGAGTAAAAGCTTTAAGAATCTGATAGTTACAAATTCCTGAATGACCTATTGTTGTAAAAAAAGCAGCTTATTTATTATTAATTGAAGTATCATTATTAACCAATTTTCTACTTTTCCTTCCAAATTCAATGGATCACAAAAAATCAATTTTATTTTAAAAGTTATTTCACTGAAGCTTAGTTTGTTGAATTTTCAATCCAATTTAAAAGACATTTTTTCTTCAAAAAAGGTCAAAAAGGTTTGGATGGTTTGGAACTAAAAGTTACATTTGCAACCGCAAAAATACTTGCGAAGTTCTTAAAAAACGGAGAGGTGGCAGAGTGGTAATGCAGCAGCCTGCTAAGCTGTCATCCTTCTTGGATGCCCGGGTTCGAATCCCGGTCTCTCCGCAGAATTTTTAGTCTGTGGTTTTTTATTCTCTTTTTCGACCGGAAAAATTGGGATAAATCACCTCCGATTCCCGGCTACTTTTTATAAAAGTGATTTGGAACGGATAAGGCTAAAAAAACAGTTTTTTCGGGGTGTAGCGTAGCCCGGTTATCGCGCCTGCTTTGGGAGCAGGAGGCCGCAGGTTCGAATCCTGCCACCCCGACCAAAAGAAGCCTTAAACGAAAGTTTGAGGCTTTTTTTATTGAATATTATGAGATTTTCTTCAGGCTTATATACTAGGAAATACCTCCGTTTTAACGAATACCCATTATAACGAAACTTTGTTAGTCTTCATATAAAAGAGAAAGCCGCAGGTTCTCCCGATGCTTCGGGACTGCCACCCGGACCAAAAGAAGCCTTAAACGAAAGTTTGAGGCTTTTTTTATGTGATATTATGAGATTTTCTTCAGGCTTATTTTCTAGTAAATTCCTCCGTTTTTACGACTACCCATTATAACACAACATTGTTGATCTTTTAAAACAAGCGAAAGCCAAAGGTTCTCCCGATGCTTCGGGACTGCCACCCCAACAAAAAGAAGCCTTAATATAAGGTTGGAGAATATTTATTGAGAAATGGGAAAAGTAAATACATATTTTACCGTGGGTTTAAATTGTCCCAGCTGCGTAATTTAAGCTTAGACTACCTGCTTTCAAGAAGGAAATACCTTCTGACTAAATTATCCATTATAATTCTTCATTCTCCTAAGTTAATTGTGATACTATTTGGTTTTTTAATGGCTGGTTTTTTATAAATTAAATTTTGAATTAAAGGCAGGCATACTTAAACTGTTTCCCTTTAATTGACTTCCCAATTCTCTCCCTATTACCTACATAGGAACATCATTGTAAAGGTTAAAGTAGAGTTACAAAGTGACTTTTAATTCCAACCTTCACTCTGGCTTATTATTTATTATATATTAATTATGAAGTTAGCTTATATAGGCACTTATCCACCAAGAGAATGCGGAATAGGTACATTTACCTATAACCTTGCCAATTCGATGAGGATATCGACAGCAAAGGCTGTGCGTGAAAATGAAATTTTGATTGTTGCGATGGATAATAATATCCAAAAGCACAAATATCCTTCAGAAGTTAAACATACTATCCAGCAGGAGAATCAAACCGATTATTTGGCCGCGGCAGATTTTATCAATCTAAGCGGGGCAGATGTATGTATCTTACAACATGAGTTCGGAATATTTGGAGGTGCCAGTGGAATTTACATACTGCCCTTTCTCCATAGACTGGAAATCCCTTTTATTGTAACGCTGCATACGATTCTGGAAAAACCATCATATAGTGAAAAAGCAGTTCTAAAACAGATCTGTGCTATGGCAAATGCTGTGGTAGTGATGAACGAAAAAGCAGTTCGTTTTCTCACCACTATTTATGAAGTATCCCAAAATAAAATTGAATTGATTGAACATGGTGTTCCCGATATTCATTTTGATAAAAAACAATCCAGAAAAGAATTCAGAGTTCAACAAAAAAAATTGCTGCTCACCTTTGGATTCATTGGTCGGAATAAAGGGATTGAAGTGGTGCTTAAAGCTTTGCCAGCCGTAATAGCCAAACATCCACAGGTTCTTTATATGATTCTTGGTAAAACCCATCCCAATGTTTTAAGGCATTCGGGCGAAGAATATCGAAATTATTTGCAGCTTTTGATCAAAGATTTAAAGCTTGAAGACCATGTGCTTCTTTTAAATGAATTTATAGGAGAGGAAGAATTGTTTAAATATTTGAGTGCCTGTGATATTTACCTTACACCCTATTTACATGAAGCTCAGATTTCCAGCGGCACGCTTTCCTATGCGATGGGCGCAGGTTGCGCAGTAGTCTCTACCCCCTATTGGCATGCGGCGGATTTACTTACGCGTGACCGCGGCAGACTTTTTGACTTTAACGATCATGAGCAACTGGCCAGTACGCTGAATCAGCTTTTGGATAGTCCGGAAACATTGAATAAAATTCAGGCAAACGCCTTTGAATATGGTCAAAAAGTAACCTGGCCAAGAATTGGAAAAAAATATCTGAAGTTGTGCAAAAAGCAGATCAAGCTTCCGGAAATGAGGCTAAAAAAAAAAGAACCCGCCCTCGATCTTCTACTGCTTCCTCCATTTTCCCTGATGCACATAAAAAGACTGACCGATGATACCGGCATAATTCAGCATGCGAAATATGGAATTCCTAACCTTAAGGAAGGCTATTGTCTTGATGATAATGCCCGCGCGCTTTTAATGGTTTTAATGACTTATAAGCAAAAAAAGGATAGAACTGCTTTAGAGTTTATGCCTGTCTATTTGAGTTATATCCATTATATGCAGAATAAGGACGGGACCTTTAGAAATTTTCTGAGTTTTAGCAGAAATTTCCTCGATGAAGTTGGATCTGAAGATTCTTTTGGGAGAACCATCTGGGCCCTTGGTTATTTAATTGGTTATGCACCCAATGATGCCTACTATCAAACAGGAAAAATAATTTTTCAGGAAGCCGTTCCTAATTTCCATAAAATAAGATCTATACGGGGAATCGCCAATACCATAATTGGAATCTGCTATTTTCTAAAAGCAAATCCATCAGACGAGAATATTATCTCCCTGCTGCAAAATCTGTCATATAAGCTTGTTACTCATTATACCGAAAATAAATCTCCCAACTGGCAGTGGTTCGAAGGTTTGTTGGCTTACGATAATGGAATCTTGCCTTTAGCATTATTGCATTCCGCTCAAATATTACAGGATGATGAAATTAAAAAAGTCGGAATTTCTACGATGGACTTTTTAACTGAGCACACCTTGAAGATAGGTACATTATCCATTATAGGAAATCAAAAATGGTTTATGAAAGACGGGGAACGATCTTATTTCGCTCAACAACCCATTGATGCTATGGCTATGGTTCTTATGTTCTATCAGGCTTATAACGTTACCCTGAATAAGAATTACCTGGATAAATTATTTAAATCTTATAAATGGTTTCTGGGAGAAAACGATCTTAGAATAAGTTTATTTGATTTTGAAACCAATGGATGCTGTGACGGTTTTGATGACTTTGGTTTAAATAGAAATCAGGGAGCCGAAAGTTCACTAGCATACTTAATATCTCACTTAACGGTATTGAAAGCCTATGAAAAATATTATGAAACTGCCGCGGGAATACCAAAACCAATGCAGATCGTCCAACAAAAGTATTTTCAAGCATGAAGATCGCCGTGCTTGCTCCTATTGCCTGGAGAACGCCACCTCTTAAATATGGGCCCTGGGAAAAAGTGGCCTCGATGCTTACTGAAAATCTGGTGAAAAAAGGTCATGATGTGACTCTGTTTGCCACGGGAGACTCGGTTACCAGCGCTAAATTAAGATGGGTTTGCGAGACGCCTTACGAAATCGACAAATCTGCAGATCCAAAAGTTCTGGAATGTCTTCATATTAGTTTTTTAATGGAAAAAGCTGCAGAATTTGATATAATCCATAATCATTTTGATTTTCTCCCACTCACCTATTCCCGGCTCATTAAAACACCAATGATCACCACCATCCATGGGTTTTCTTCAGAAAAAATCTTACCGGTTTACATAAAGTATAATTCAACTTCAGCGTATATCTCAATATCAAATGCAAACAGACATCCTGATCTAAGTTATTTAGAAACGATTTATCACGGCCTGGAGCCTTCAGATTTTATATTCAGCAATAAAAAAGAAAATTATCTGTTATATTTTGGAAGAATTCATCCTGATAAAGGTTTGCATTCGGCTATAGAAATTTCAGAAAAATCAGGTCTTCCTTTAAAAATTGCCGGTCTTATTCAGGATGATAATTACTTCAATAGTTTATTTTCTAAAATAGACGGCCAGCAAATTGAATATTTAGGGAATCTTGGAAGAGAGGATTCTATAAAACTACTTACAAGTGCCAAAGCTCTGTTACATCCTATTTATTTTGAAGAACCATTTGGGCTGAGTGTACTGGAAGCCATGATGTCTGGAACACCGGTTATTGCTTTTAATAAAGGAAGTATGCCGGAACTAATAGTAAATGGCAAAACGGGATTTTTGATAGGTAATGTCGCTGAAGCAGTGAACTCGATTGATAAATTAGAAAAAATAGAACCTGAAGATTGCAGGCGGCATGCCATACAGAATTTTAGTATCGACAAGATGACTGATTCTTATATCCGGGCTTATAAAAAGGTTCTAAATCAATAAATTAATTCAATAAAGCTTCGAAGAGGTCATCGAGATCAACAACTGCATAGGTTGAGGAATAATCTGAAACGGCATAGGGTAAAATAAGACTATTGTTATGAATAAGTGAGCCACACGAATAGACAACATTTGGGACGTATCCGTTTCTTTCGGTTTCCAAAGGCATTAGTAATGGTTCTTTAAGCCGTCCAATTTCTTTGGAAGGGTCGTCATGATCCAGCAAAGAAGCTCCTATACTATATTGGCGCATTGGCCCTACTCCATGAGTAATCAACAACCAGCCTTTCTCTGTCCAAAGCGGGGAGCCACAATTCCCTATTTGAGTAAATTCCCATGCAAATTTTGGCTCCTGGATAAGCACGGGATCTTTCCATAAGGTTGGCCTGTCTGAGTACATCAGGTAATTATTCACCCCATCAATACGGGATAGCATGGCATATTTCCCTTTAATCTTTCGGGGAAATAAAGCAAGATTCTTATCCTGAGCACCATTACCTCGTAACGGCATTATCCTGAAAGTATAGAAATCCTCAGTAGATATCAATTTAGGCATTATACAATGACCATTATAGGCGGTATAAGTCGCGTATACTATATGCGAAGATTCATCTCCAAGAAAGCGAACAAAACGAGCATCCTCGATCCCTCTGCTCTCTGAATCTGAAATTGGAAAAATAACCCTTTCCGTTATGTCAGAATCTTTGTGGAACTGTATATCATAGAACGAGTCAACCAGCCAGGTAATTTCTTCCAAAGCAATTTTTCTTGCAGCGGTGAGCTGTTTATCCAATAATAAATTATTGACTATATTTTTTAAGGAATAATATTCAAACCGGTCCGGCAGTTCATCCATGATGTTTTTGGAATACTTTTCCGGAATATGCATTTCCTTCAAGCGTTTAATAAAGCGGGCTTTATCATATAAACTTTTGTGAGAAATTTCAGCCATGTCTATATAATCGCCGATTTTAGACATATGAATATCATTGTTGGCGTCTAAAATCGCTCTCCGGAAGACTATGGAGGAAATATGGCCTTCACCCGTTGCCCTGAAGGAGATAAGTACCCGTTTTTCACCCTTTTCCAAATAAGTCTGATCAAAATCTTCAATTATCGAGGGATTAAAAAAGGCTGCCGATTCCAGAGAATATTCCATGGTACTATAGGACCCTATCAGCATCTTTCTCTCTTCAGACAGTTCATCAAAGTTAATCTCCATCGATTCAATGATACCGCGAATGTTATTACAATGCTTGTAGAATAATCTTGAAATATTCCGGTGCCTGCTGGCAAATTCTCTAAGGGTACGTTCCAAAGCAAGATGCACCTGCTCCTCGTCCAATAACATGATTCTGCTAACCAGATTCCTTGTTCTAAGGTCTCCATTCATAAAATATCTGGCGACCACGCGGCTGGAATCCGGTAAAAATTGAATGTTCTTACGCTGAATGGGTACTCTCATAGGGATTTAAAACTAAAAGGTACATCAATTTCTTTACGATTGTTTGATTTTGGTTAATTACTTATTTACAGGGACTTATAAAATTCAATTTTATAGGGAGTCGGATTCGATAAACTTTATATATACTTTAAAATTCTGTTAAATTTAAAGTGTAAAATTTACATCAATTCTGGAAGTTATAAAGTTTAATTAGTGCAAAATCAACAACTTACAATCCACAACCCTTATACTATAAGATTTTTTATATATTCATACATTATTAACGTTTTTAAATCCTATCATTAATGAGATTTACCATCGTTAAAAGGTGTAAATTTGAAGATTAAACTACCAGCCATGACTTCACTAAGTAAAAATGAAATCCTGAAACGCAATAATGTGTCCGTTCAGGGGAAGGGTTCACAACCAATTATATTCGCGCATGGTTATGGTTGTGATCAGTCCATGTGGAGATATGTGTATCCAGAATTTCTTGAAGATTATAAAGTGGTGCTGTTTGACCATGTAGGAGCCGGGAATGCCGATGAATCTTATTACTCCGTTGAAAAATATGGAAGTTTACAGGGTTATGCAGATGATATAATTCAAATTTGTGAGACTCTGGAATTAAATGATACCATAATTGTAGGGCATTCTGTTAGTTCAATGATTGCAGTACTTGCAGGAAATACCAAACCTGAAATCTTTTCCAGAATTATTATGATTGGGCCTTCACCTTGTTACATTAATAAGGAAGATTACGTTGGTGGATTTGATCAACAGGATATTAACGAGTTGATGGAAGCACTGGAAAGTAATTACCTTGGATGGTCTTCTACTATGGCCCCTGTTATTATGGGTAATCCAGATCGGCCTGAACTGGGGCAGGAATTAACTAATAGTTTTTGTCGCACCAATCCTGAAATTGCTAAACATTTTGCCAAAGTAACATTTTTATCAGATAACCGTGAGGACCTTAAAGCCCTCAAAATTCCAAGTTTAATAATACAATGTTCTGAAGATGTAATCGCTCCCATAGAAGTAGGTAAATATGTGCATAATACTGCTGTAAATAGCAGTTTTGAAGTTATAAATGCCAATGGACATTGCCCTAACCTAAGTGCACCAGAAGAGACCATACAAGCTATAAAATTTTACTTAAGCAAAACCGCTTAATGAAGAAACAAACTTCCATATATAAGGATACTCGGGTATACGAATCTGCAGAAGAATTATATCACGAGGCTCCCTGCGGTTATATTTCCTTTACAAGTAATGGTACTATTTATAATGTGAATAAAACATTATTAGGCTGGCTTGGTTATAAAAGTGAGGAAGTTTTAGATAAAATCAAGATTCAGGATTTATTTAAAATGGGTGGAAAAATTTTCTTTGAAACCCACTTTTTTCCATTGATCAGGATTCAGGGTTTTGCAAACGAAATTAATTTCGAGATCAAAAAAAAGGATAATACAACCTTCCCTGCACTCATAAACGTAAAAGAAATAAAAGGTCTTACTGTCAATGAGAATAGGTACAGAGCAACAATATTTGATATAACCGATAGAAAAAAATACGAACAGGAATTACTCAATTCCAAGATCAAGGCTGAACAGTCTTCTCAAGCTAAAGCTGAATTTTTAGCAACAATTAGCCATGAGATAAGAACACCTTTAAACGCCATCCTGGGTTTAGGAAATTTATTGGCTAAAACCAATTTAAATGTCAAACAAAAAGAATATTCGGACATACTAAGATTGTCTTCAGAAAATTTACTTAATCTAATCAATAACCTTTTGGACCTTAGTAAAATGGAAGCTCAACAGGTGAGATTAGAGAAAAAACCCTTTGCGCTTAGAAGGTTGATAGAAAGCCTTGTTCATACTTTTGATGCAAAGGCAAATGAAAAAAAAATCCAGTTATATTCTGAAGTAGATGACAATATTCCGGGTTATATCCACGGGGATCCCATTAAATTAACCCAGATACTTACCAATTTACTTGGAAATGCTATCAAATTTACTTGTGAAGGTTTTGTAAAAATAAAGACCGACCTTAAAGCTAAAACAGAAAATAAAATTCAACTACATTTTGTTGTTGAAGATTCCGGTGTAGGTATACCTAAGGATAAATTAGAGACTATTTTCAAGGAATTTTCTCAGGCCAATTATGAGGTTTCGCTGGAATATGGAGGAACGGGATTGGGTTTAAGTATAAGTCAAAAACTGCTGCAATTACATAATAGTAAAATGGAAGTGGCCAGTGAGATTGGAAAAGGCTCCTCATTTAGTTTCGATATAGAATATGAAGTTTTTGAAAATTCCATCCCACAACCCAAAGAGATCTATGAACGGGTTGATCCAGATCTGCTTGGAGCAGTAAAAGTATTGGTAGTAGAAGATAACCCAGTAAATATTTTCGTTATTTCTGAATATCTTAAAGATTGGAATTTGGAATTCCAGAGTGCGGAAAACGGACAAGAAGCAATTGAAGCCGTTAAAAATGATAAATTCGACGTTATATTAATGGATTTGCATATGCCGGTTATAAATGGTTTTGAAGCGGCATCTACTATAAGAAATTTAAATCTTGATTACCAACCGGCAATTCTCGCTTTATCGGCTACCAGCCGGGAGAATATTCAAAAGGAATTAAAACGTGCAGGCATTGATGATTTTATAAGTAAGCCATTTGGACCGAATGATCTTTATAAAGTCCTGTCACATTACATTAAAAAGATCCCCGGCCTTGCTGAAAGTGTTATAATTGAAAATGAGGACGTAACTTATTCTGAAGAATATGAAAATGAAAATACAGGGAAGGAAACTTTTAATTTAGCCCGCTTTATAAAAATGGCTAATAACAAGCCAGAATTCCTTAAAAAGTTCATTATTAATACAGCGAAATCTTTTGAAGATTATCTGGGAGATTTCGAAAAGGCTCTGGCAAAAGAAGATCCGGTCCTGATCTCAGAATTAATTCATAAAAGTACCATGTCTGTATATTATATACAGGCCGATAGACTCACCGAGCTTTTAAGAAAGTGTGAGCTGGGATTAGAAAAAAAAGAGAATCATAATATTGATATAGAGAAGACGGTAAAGAAATCAAGAAAGGAATTTCATAAAATAATTAATGGCTTGAAAGAAGTTGATGTTGATGTATTAATTGAATAAGAGTGCACACCATATTTTAAAATAAAAAAAGCCCGTTACAACGGGCTTTTTAATGCTTTGATTTTGAATTAACCTGATACACTAATTGATGGATGCTTCGCCTTGATTAGCATATACACCCCATAACCTACCAAACCAATTGCCAGTATCCCTAAAACTATTGATCCAAATTCATTCTGTATAAATGTAAAAGCATCAGTTTGTGTTTTAATACTATTCCCCTGGGTCATTCCAGATTTTAATGTTAAGTATGCCATAAATCCAATTACTATTCCTCTGGCAGTATGTCCAAATTTTCCGGCATTTATAAGTAATTTTTGTTCCTTTTGATCCATTCCGGCTTCCTCCACCTCTTCCCTGAATTTATTGGAATACGCCCTGTAAAGATCGTAAATGGCTTTAATAGCCATCCCTATACCTATTACTATGGCGATGGTCTTCCCATTAGAACCGGACATTAAACTACCAAACAAAGAACTTGACCCGCCCGAACTGCTGCCGAAAGCTATTTTGAAGGAATAATAGGCAAATCCTCCATAAATTAATCCACTTATAAAGAAGGCCACTCTTTTCCCGTAACCTTTTAAATCATCGTCAAAACCTTTGGGGTTTGCGAACACCTGATACATTCGCCAGAATACATATCCTAACAGGCCTATTCCTAAAATCACTAATAAGACCTGTCCATAAGATTGTTGCGCAACATATTGTAAAGCTCCTTTCCCGCCAGATTTTTGGCCTCCCTGTCCAAACGCCGCCAGGGCTGTTAATATCCCAATTAAACAATATACTGCACCCTTAGCTGCCATTCCAAAACGGGCAAAATTTTTCTTTTTACTACTCATTTCTTAGTTTTCTATTGGTTAATTAATTTTAAAGTTATGGGAATTTCAATGTTTGAGAAGAATTTTTGAAAAACTTTATACTAATTTTAGCTATCCTAAAAGAATTGACCAAAATGGTAAAACTGCTTTCAGACAAAACTAACACTTGCTTAAATGGAAAAATTTTGGATAGTAATAATTGCCTTATCGATTTTTCTACTGAGTAATTTTATTTTCTGGCGAATCACCGCAGGTCATCGCGAAAGGAAATATGATGAGAAAAGCTGGAAACTGCGGGGAGAGAGAACATTTTTTTGGCAGGGTGCTATATATGTAAGCACAGGGGTTACTATTCTTATTTTGTTCCTTTTAAAATGGGCTGAAATTTTAAAATTTTAGAAGAAATAATTCCGCTCTTCACCTTTTAAAAAGAATAAACGCCATCCAAAGTGATATTGCTACTGAATCTGAAGGTGGTTAAGCAGCCAGCTCTTAAAGGGATATGGGAAAAAGATGGATCTATTATCAGGAATTTTTTTCAATGAATTTCTGATGCACTTTTAACCATCGCTCTAATTTTATCTTAGTGGAATTCTTTACTGGTTTTTTATTACGGAGATCAACCCAAGTATTTTCTTCCAGGGTATATGTTATGGGCCAGGAATAAATTTCTACTCCAAAAACATTAATCGTTTTAAGGGTATTAATAATATAATTCCCCTCTTCCTTTGAAATGTTTACCAGTTTCATACTATAATTTACTCATTTTTATCGACGTCATGATTAAACTATACCCTGCAAACTTAGCTTAGAAACCGGGCAGTACGTAAGAAAGAATTGTTAAGATTAATGTAAAAAGCCCCCGAATTAATTTGTATCCACAACCGTAGCGTGCATAGGTTGACTTTTAAAAATACAATCACTCAAAACCCTAAAAACACAAAATTATCCACCGGGAATTAGAGAAAA
>NZ_JBLVTL010000003.1:122529-123678 GCF_048285835.1 Christiangramia aquimixticola | reverse complement strand
GCGCCTTTTTAAATTTACATGATAATTTACCAGGAAAAAGAAATTGATTATGAGGAAAGGGGTATTTCTATTATTAGTTAGTGTGGTTTGTTTTCTCACTTCTTGTGATACAGATCGTGATGATATTAAATTGTCTCAGGCAGAACTTATTGAGTTCAGGAAAATTGTAAAAAATGGAGAATGGAAAGTTTCAAAATTTATAGAGAATGGAACTGCCAAGACCAATAATTACGACGGTTATAGCTTTTCCTTTCAGGAATTAAATACATTGATTGCTTCTGGTAATGCAGCCGAGGTAAATGGTACCTGGAGTACGAATAGAGATGAAGGACCCGGTTATGAGGCAAATAAAAAAATTTACCTGCATTTATTCTTTGGAGCAGATGAAAAACTTTCCAACCTCACCAATTCATTTATAGTAATTTCAGCCAGTTCCAGCGAGATCGAATTGGAAGTGATGGATAATGATTCTACCCTTCTAAGCTTTAGAAAAAACTAAATTCTTAAAGCGGGAGTTTTATAACATTCATTAAATTGCTCAAAAAAAAATTAAATGAGCAATTATACAGCTGCAAACGATCGGTATGATAAAATGCAATACCGCCGTTGCGGTAACAGCGGAATAATGCTGCCTGTACTTTCCTTAGGCCTGTGGCATAACTTTGGTGATAACGACGATTTTGAAAATTCTCGAAATCTTCTTCGAACAGCCTTCGATAATGGTATCACCCATTTTGATCTTGCCAATAATTACGGCCCTCCGTATGGTTCAGCTGAAGTAAATTTCCGAAAGATATTTAAAGAAGATTTTAAAGCTTACCGGGATGAATTATTGATTTCTACAAAGGCCGGATGGGATATGTGGCCGGGACCTTATGGAAATTTTGGCTCGAGAAAATATTTAATTGCAAGTCTCGATCAATCTCTAAAACGAATGGGATTGGATTATGTAGATATTTTTTACCATCATCGTCCAGATCCTGACACTCCTCTGGAAGAGACGATGGGAGCCTTAGATCAAATTGTGAGACAGGGAAAAGCTTTATATATAGGAATATCCCAGTACAATCCTGAAGACACTTCCAGGGCTGCAACGATTTTAAAAGATCTTGGCACACCCTTTCTTATTCATCAACCGCGATACAATAT
>NZ_JBLVTL010000003.1:118299-122495 GCF_048285835.1 Christiangramia aquimixticola | reverse complement strand
ACTCTGGAACATGTGGGCATTGGAAGTATTGTTTTCTCCCCGTTGGAACAGGGAATCCTTACTTCAAAGTATCTGGATGGGATTCCAAAAGATTCAAGGGCTGCAACACAAGGTAGCTACTTGGACAGCTCCCAGATTTCTAATAATGTTATCAAACAGGTTCGGGAATTAAATGAAATTGCCATGAAAAGAGGTCAAAGCCTTGCGCAAATGGCAGTTGCGTGGTTATTAAAAGATCCACGGGTTACCTCTGTTCTTATTGGAGTAAGTAAAAAAGAGCAACTTCTTGATAATATAAAGGCGATAGAAAATATAAAATTTTCAGAATCTGAACTAAAAGAAATTGATTCGGTATTAAAATAAAAGAAGAAGAACTTCTGGAGTTATTTGATATAAACCTCCAGAAGTTCTGATTTTTCTGCCTTTATTTTTAAAGTTTCAGTAATCGCCGGAATAAGAATTGTTTGTCCTCTAACAATACTTTCCGTATTCCCATTGACCTCTACTTCTGCCGCTCCATCAACGCACATTAAGATTACGAACGAATCCAGGTTACTGTAATCCTTTACTATTTCCCCTTCAACAGGAAGAAAATTGGTGGTAAAGTATTCACATGAAGCAATATTTGAAGATTCGTTGGCGTTACTTTCATATTCCAACTTGTAATCATCTTTCTTTTCAAAATCGATAGCGTCCAGAGCCAGATCTGTATGTAATTCCCGGCCATTTCCATTGGCATCTACCCTGTCCCAATCATAGATTCGATAAGTAATGTCTGAAGTTTGCTGAATTTCAGCAAGAAGAATTCCTCCACCAATAGCATGAACTTTACCGGTATTTATAAATACGGAATCACCTTTCTTCACCTCTTCAAAATTAAGAAGATCTAAAATTTTTCCTCCATTCAAATAATCCAGATATTCCACCTTATTAGTGTTCTTACTAAAACCTATATTCAGCCTGGAACCTTGATCAGCCTGCATTACATACCACATTTCAGTCTTTCCGAAAGAATTGTGTCTTTCTTTGGCAAGCTTATCATTGGGATGCAATTGAACGGAAAGATCTGTTTTAGCATCGATAAATTTTATTAAAAGAGGGAAATCTTCACCGAATTGTTCGAAGATCTTCTTACCAAGCAAGTCGGCTTTATATTCCGTAATAAGATCGGTTAATTTCTTTCCTTCTTCACTTCCATTTGCAACTACCGAAATGAAATCTTTCACACCGGAAATTTCCCAGCTCTCCCCTACATTCTCGAATTCAGTTTCCTTATTCAGGATATCTCTTAATTTATTACCTCCCCATATTTTTTCCTGCAGGATAGGTTGAAATTTTATTGGATAATTAATCATTCTTCAATTTTATTTAGTGACGAGATAAAGATTTCTATAAAGGCGTGGTTTATGTTTATTTCCCACCGGATTCATATCGATCTCATCCACTTTTTCAATTTTATAATTTTCTAAAATCCGGAACATCTCCGGTTTTTGCTTTTTTGTCGCCAGCACAAGGAATTTCTCTTCAATAGGAATATCGTATCCTTTTCCGTTATAAATTACTTCAATTGGTCTTCCAAATTCCCAGATCATTTCCGGCGTAAAACCCTTAAATTCATAAGCTTTAACCGAAAAATCTTCTATATAATGGTCAACGATACTTATACTTGAGTAATCTATATTCTTTTCGATTTTACCTGAAATAGGTAAGCCAAAAAATATTATGCTAATGATGAACCAAACCGTTAAATAAAAAACAGGTTTAATCCGGTTTTTCCGCAAATATAATAAGATCAATCCGCCGATTATAGCAAGGGAAAGAGAAGTTATGACAAACCATGGAAGAAAATTATATATACTTTTTCCAAAATACGTTAATCCCGCAAATGGAAACAGCAATCCTACAAGTGCAATAATGATAAAATTTAAATTGACCGGCCACTTCTCTTTTTTACTCATCATCTCAAATCTCCTGAATAGATACTCGATATAAAAGCCGGTATTGAGTGCCATAGGTATAAGTACGGGCAGCAGATATCGGGATTTTTTCTCAGGGATAATGGATAAAAGAACCACGGCCAAAAGGGTCCATAATAAGGTAAACTGATAAGCTTTTATATTAAATACCCTGTTTTTTAAATATGGATATAAGAGAGCAATAAAGGAAGGAATAGTCCATATTCCGCTTTGAATAACGAAACTCCAGTAATAATAAAAAGGCCGCACATTATAATCCAGCCATCTTCCGGTTTCCTTTTCTGTAATTTTGGTTACAGAACCTGTATCCAAGAGATAAACATATAACGCCCACGAGGAAGAAATAACGACTGTTATTATAAGCATTAAAATTAGTGGCTTCCATAGTCTTATTCCTTCTTTAAATTTAAAGGTAAATGCATAAGCCATTAAAAAAGGTAAAAGCAAAACATACATTGAAACGGGCCCTTTACTTAAAAAGGAAGCTCCCATGCAAACACCGGCCAATACAGCGTACCAGTACCTTCCAACATATGTGGTAAATAATTTAAAAAGAAATACTATTGCCAGCATCATCCAGGCGTGCGTATGAATATCCCATTGTCCATCCCGACCGGAAAAAACGATATAAAAAGAAGTAGCAGCGATAAGAGCAGAAATAAATGCATACTTACGGCGGGCAGTAAATTGTATCCCAAATTTATAAATACAAATAGTGAGAATACTTCCCATTATGGCAGCCGGCAGTCTGGCTGCAAAAAGATTTTTTATTCCAAATAGCGCCATGGATATTGCCGTGAGCCATGTTGGCAAAGGAGGCTTTTCATACCGGGGTTCATTATTTATGGTAGTAAATATCCAATGATCCATGGTGAGCATTTCCCTTGCAGTAATGAAGTTCCTTGCTTCCATTATATTAACATATATGGCATCAAGGTTTACAAAGAAAATTCCCAGGCAAACAAAAATTAATAGTAGTAAATAATTATCCTTTAATTTCATTCTGCCGAATATAAATATTTCTAATATACATTATTAACCCGATCCCATGGCCGGCCAGTAATACCGGATCTTTTCTAATAATACCGTATGCAATTATGATTCCTGAACCCAATAAACTAAGCAGCCAAAATCCCAAAGGTAAAGTAGATTCTTTTCGCCTTTCAGAATATACCCATTGATAAACAAATCTCAGGGTAAAGATCAATTGCCCAATTGATCCTAAGAAAATTAACCAGAATGGAATGGCATCATTTCTGAATAATTTTGCAGCGTCATAAGTGTTATTATTAAATCCATAGATCACAAGTAAAAAAGGGAATACCCACAGAAATTTTCGGAACCAGCCGGATAGTTTCCCCCATTCCCCCTGCAACTGCAAATTTCTTATATAAATGTAATAGGTAAGGGTTTGTCCAAACATTATAGAAAAGTCATTTCTTAAATATCCATAGACAAATAACAGGAAAGAAGCCAGTAAACTTAAATGCCAGAAAAATATTGGAGTAACTACTTTCTTACTTTTCTCAGATAGTAACCACTGTAAAACCATTCTACCGGAGAACAGTAATTGGGCGACAAAGCCAAGAGCATATATAAGCCAGTTATTCAATGTGTAATGATTTATGGATAAAATCCAGCATTCAAAGACAAAATTTAGGAAGAAGCTAAATTACAATATTCCGCCACCGGCCTCTTGGTATTTCAACGGAAAATATTATCACTTCACCTAAAAGGCATTAAATTTTAACAGTTGAATATAATTTCCAATTATATTTGACGACCCAATCTATTGAAATACACCTGCTTGGCTTTAAAACATAAAAGTCATGCTGCAACAGAATTACATTATAAATACCCAGGATGAAATTTCACAAATAAGAAATGTGAAAGAACTTATCCAAAGAGTTTATAATTCAGACAATTTTTTTAACCTGTCTCTTAAGACCCTTGAATTGATAAGAAGGTTTAATAACCTTTATGTTCGGGTTTTTGAGAAAAAGGAAGATGATCCCGGATATGTGAATCAGCTGGTAATTATAGCACGCGGACTTGAAAATTCTCTTTTACGGGAAAATTAAAAAAATTTGTTTTTAACATTAAGCACTGATAATCAAAAACTTCCTTTAGGAGGTTTTTCTTTTTTTATACCATTGCTAATTTTTAAAGAAAAAATTGTTGTTTTATTTATAAAGTAGCTTATCTTTGCAACCGCAAAAA
>NZ_JBLVTL010000003.1:82476-118224 GCF_048285835.1 Christiangramia aquimixticola | reverse complement strand
AAAAAGCCTTCTTCACAGAAGGCTTTTTTGTTTTCTATATATTTCTACCTCCCCCTTTCACATAATATTATATTCCTATCATAAAGTAATGTCAAAACCTTGAGATAAGGTCTTTAGGGCTTTTAATCTTCCTAAATTAGAGATTCATATAAAATTAAATTACAACCAAACCATTTAGAATCAGTCAATTACTGATCCCTAAAACTAAAATTTTCAAGAAAATGCAGGAATTACCTGATCTATCTGAAAATTCTATTGATCTAATTTTAACAATCCTTGAAGAGGAAAAAGAAATAAGCTGTGCCCTTCCCGGGAACGGTATTCTTCATATCGAGAAAGAACTCCCCTATCTTGTAATCTACAGGAGAAAACCGGAAGACAGAGGTACAAAACGGTTTATTACCAGTGAATCTTCTTACCTGGTTATTGGAACCACAAATTTTAAAGATTATCAAAGATTGCTTTTTAAGCTTGCCGATAAATTATCTGCCAAACTGGAATCTTACCTTTTATTTGAAATTTTCGCAGGCCCGGTCGATTCTACTTGTGTAAATATCAAAGCTCCCGCAAAAAAATTGCCCACCAGTCTTGCTACTTTGAAGGAAGATTTACAATCAATTGATCAGGTTTTTAAAGGTCTTTCTCTTGATGTTAAAATTCTGGATACCCCTCACCGGCATGCAGAAGGTGATGAAGACCTAATGAGTATAGAAGATGCGAAAAACTGTGGAGCAGTACTGGTGGGACTCGAAATCCCTCCCATTTACAGGGATGAAGAAAATGTATTGTATCCGGTTTTCTTCAGAAGCTTTAAAGATTTTTTAATCAAAGCTTTACACAAGTCCTTTTTCGATTTTATAAGAATTCAGACTTCAGCAGGGGTAGCCAGTTTACATGCCCTGGGAAGAAAAAACTTAAAACAGGTTGTATTTGATATTGATAAACAACTCACAGAGATTGAAAAGTCTTTTCAGTTTTTATGGCTGGTTTCGCCTTCCAATATCTATGACATAAAAGAACAATTCTTTAAGAGTCATTATGAGAAGGTCATCGATTATCATTACAGGTTGTTGCCGGTGGATCCCGATATTTTAAAACGAAAATTATTTAATCTTAAAATAGAAGATATCGATGATCCAGCCATGTCTTTTCTTTTCCGGGAAAAACGGGAAGAACTGGATATGCAAATTTCCATGCTGGGACAACGCGGGACCAAAAATTTCCTATATGATAGTATTCGACTATATAAGGGAGTTGATGATAATTTATGTGAGGCTGCCCGCAATATTTTATATCAGGTGCCGGAAGAGGATGAAACCCTTCAGGATGATATTCTTGATTCCAAAGATTTCAGCAGTTTGGCCAGACGGGAGTTCGATTATTTTAAAGAACAGGATGAAAATTTTAAATGTAAGGTTCATATCAGGAAAGATGTGAATGTTATGATGGTCTCTCAGGGAGAACTGTATATCCCTCAGGATTATAAAATGAATCGTGTAGAAGCAGAAGCTTTAATTCAGCATGAGGTAGGAACGCATGTATTAACCTACTACAACGGGAGCCGGCAGCCATTACAACAATTAAGTATTGGTCTTGCAGATTATGACCCGCTTCAGGAAGGTTTAGCGGTAATGTCAGAATTCATGGTTGATGGGCTTACGGCCAACAGGTTGCGAATCCTGGCCGGGCGGGTTATTGCCGGACAAGCTGTAATGCAGGGTGGAGATTTTAGAGAAATTTTCAGGCTTTTAAAAATGGAATACGGTTTCTCACCAGAAAGCGCTTTCAATATAACTTCCAGAATTATGCAGGGAGGTGGTTTTATAAAAGATATTATTTACCTCAAAGGCCTTGTTATGCTTTTGGATCATTTGAAGGAAAATGATGATTACGAATCTTTACTTGCCGGGAAATTTGGATTGAAACATACCGAGGTAATAAAAGAACTTACTGACAGAAAAGTTTTGGAACCGGCGAAAATCAAACCAAGATTTCTGCACAGTAAAAAAATGAATGAAAAATTAAATTTAATCAGGCAGGGACTTAGCTTGCCACAAATGATATGCAAATGAAAATATGCTTTGTTTTAAATGACGTAGAGGGAGAGGGAAATGGAACCTCTACAGCCCTTATGAGTATGGCTCACCAACGTGGGCATGAGGTATACGCGGCAGGCGTAGGAGATTTCACATTTCATCACGATGCGCCAATTAGCATTAATGCCGTAAGCGTACCTAAAAGCTTTAAAAGCAAATCAACCCAAAAATTTCTGGAAGCCCTTCAGGATAAAAAAAATAAACATAAAAAAATAGATTCTTCAGAACTTGATGTATTGTTTATTAGAAACAATCCTACTGAAGAGGTAGGACGCCAGTGGGCAGAACAGGCAGGTGTGGCTTTTGGCCGAATGATTCAGCAGGAAAATGCCTTGGTTTTAAATGATGCATATGCTTTGTCTCATGCCTTTATCGATAAACTATATTTTGAAGAACTTCCGCAAGAAATTAAGCCGGATTCAATTATCACCAGAGATAAGGATCAATTATTGGATTTTTGGGAGAAGCAAAACAAGAAAATGGTGCTTAAACCATTGGAAGGTTCCGGAGGTCAGGATGTTTATTTGATAGATGAGCATGAGAAAAATGTCAATCAAATCATCGACCATTTAAGTTCTCAGGGATATGTGATCGCTCAGGAATTTTTACCGGCCGTCAAAGACGGGGATGTACGTGTCCTGCTAGTAAACGGTAAAGTAATGGAACAGGATGGTAAGAAAGCTATAATTAGAAGAGTGAGCGGTGAAGGAGAATTTAGAAGTAACTTTTCTGTAGGTGCCACGGCAGATAGCAGTGAACTAACCCCGGCCATGCAACGCATTATAGATCTTACTGCGCCTAAATTAATTAGAGACGGACTGTTTTTCGTAGGTCTTGATATTGTAGATAACAAGCTTATTGAGATAAATGTGCTGAGTCCCGGAGGTATGGAACGTTTTAAAGATATAGGCCTCCCTGCTTTTACTGACTATATAATAGAAGCTATCGAAAGAAAAGTTGAATATAAAAAGATGTACAAAGGCCAGTTAAGCAACAGAACTCTGGCTACAATGGACTAAATTTTGGTTATGAAGAATGAATTAGAAAAGGATATACCAAGAATCATAGGAGAATATTCATCAGGAAATGAAGGGCCACTGCTTTTTGTTACCGGAGGTATTCATGGGAACGAGCCAAGTGGAGTATTGGCTTTACAAAGAGTTTTTAAAGAACTGGAAAAGACCAAACCTTCTATCAAAGGTAAAATTGTAGGAGTTGCCGGGAACAAAAAAGCTTTGAATGAAAACAAACGCTTTATTGACGAAGACCTCAACAGAACCTGGACTGAAGAAAATGTACAGAAAAATGATCCTAAATCGCATGAGGAAAAGGAAATGTTTGAGATTATTGATGTTTTAAATGACTACTCAAAAGCCGGATATTCTAAAAGGTATTTCCTGGATTGTCATACCACCTCCTCTGCCAGTTTACCCTATGTTTCTGTTCAGGAAGTAAACGATAACGATGAATGGGCGCACAAATTTCCAACTTATATAATCAGGGGATTCAGCGATATAATTACCGGGGATATAGATCATTACCTAAGTAGAACCGGAATGACCGGTTTCGTGTTTGAAGCGGGACAACATACAGATGAACGTTCGGTTGAAAACCATGAAGGCGTTATCTGGCTTGCTTTGAAAGAAGCTTGTGATCTTGATCTCAGCAAAATTTCTACTTATCCGGAATGTGTAGAGCGTTTTACCAAAAAGAATGCGCCGGAGCAAAAGACTTTTGAAATTATCCACCGTCACGGTTTAAAGGAAGGTGAAACCTTTAAAATGGAACCCGGTTATGAAAATTTTCAGAAGATCAAAAAAGGAGAACTGCTCGCAAAGCAAAACGGTGAGGAGGTAATTAGCGAATGGGATGCTTATATATTTATGCCATTGTACCAGTCGCAAGGAGATGACGGATTCTTTGTAGTTCAGGAAGTTTAAAAAAAAGCAGCCAATTGGCTGCTTTTTTTAATTTATAAATTCCAGACAAACCGGAGTTTTTATATTAAATACCGGTTCCTGAGGTTTTAATTTACCATTTTCCTGATTGATCTTATAAATAGTGATGTTTCCAGTATCCTGACTGGCCGCATATAGGTATTTCCCATAAGGAGAGATTGCAAAGTTCCTTGGAGTTTTACCGGCTATAGGCACATAGTCTACATTAGTTAGGGTTCCTAGTTTCGACTCAATTTTAAAAATTGCTATGCTCTCATGTCCCCTGTTGGAAGCATATAAAAATTTGCCTTCCGGATCTATGTGTATATCTGCAGCTGAATTCTTATTCTTAAATTTTTCAGGGATGGAGCTAATTGTCTGAATGATTTCAAGCTTTCCGTCTTTACCAATTTTAAAGGTAGAAAGGGTAGAATTCAATTCATTAATGCTGTAGCCGTAACTACCGTTCTTATCAAAACTTAGATGTCTTGGCCCGGCTCCTTCAGGCAATTTTACAAAACTTTGTTCATGAGGAGTTAGTTTGCCCGTGGCAGGATCAAATTTATAGATCCATATCCTGTCATTTCCAAGATCGGCTATATATGCAAAACGATTATCCCTGCTAATCTTAACCGAATGAGCATGAGAATTCTCCTGATTCCCGAGTTTTAGTTCTTTTATAAGCTCTAATCTACCCTCTTCATCGATTTTATATTCAGCAACCACCCCGCCCATATAATTACTTACAAAAACAAATTTTCCCGATCTGTCCAAAGCTATATGGCAGGGAGCATTAGCGCCGGTAGAGAGCTTGCTTAATTCTATAAGTGTGCCATCTGGTTTTATTTGATAACTGTAAACAAATCCGGTCTTTCCATCCTTGGGTCCAAGTTCACTTACAGCGAAAAGATACCGCCCTCGACGGCCCACTTTTACGAATGATGGATTCCTGACTTTAGCAACTGTCTGAATAAATTCAAGACTTCCGGTAGAGGGATCCTGATTCAGCAAATAAATCCCTGCTGCATTACCATCTACATGTCCTTCCTTCTGCGTATATGTTCCAACATACATTTTATTAATGGAATCATTGATCACCTCCACTTGTCCAAAAACGGGAATACAGGTAAGTAATACAAGGCAAAGGTTAATATTGAATTTCATAATAATATTTTTACAACCACTTCTTCCGTTTAAAATAATAGATCATCAGGAAGAAAATGGTGATCATTATACCCCATAAAACAAAGTAGCTATACTTCCATTGCAGCTCTGGTATGTATTCGAAGTTCATTCCATAGATCCCGGCAATAAAGGTGAGAGGAATAAAGATACTGGCCATAATGGTTAATACCTTCATCACTTCGTTCATCTTATTGCTTATGGTGGTCATATACATATCCATAAGCCCCCAGATCATTTCCCGATAGATATCAATATTTTCTGAAATCTGGATAATATGATCATATAGATCTCGAATGAAGTTCCCGGTATGATCATCGATAAGGTCGCTATCCAGCTTTTCAAGCCGACTTATCACTTCTCTTAATGGAAAAACTGCTCTCCTTATCCTTAAAATATTTCTCTTTAGATCCTGAATTTCAAAAGTAATATCATCACTGGGTTTAGAGGTGAAAAGGCTTTCTTCTAAAGCCTCTATCCTATCACTCATATCATCTATAACCAGAAAATAATTATCGATAATGGAGTCCAGCAGTGCGAACATTAAATAATCTGCGCCTCTTGACCTAATCCTACCTTTTGCGGTTTCTATACGTTCTCTAATTGGATCAAATACGTCACCATCAGATTCCTGAAAAGTTAACACATAATTTTTCCCAACGATCATACTTAGGTGTTCATTTTCGATCTCTCCATCTTTATAGTACAGCATTTTTGCCACTATAAATATATAATCCTGGTATTCTTCTATTTTGGGCCTCTGCCCGGTATTCACTATGTCTTCCATCACTAAAGGATGTAATTCATAATAATCACCAAGCTTTTCTATTTCTTCTACATTGCTTAATCCGTCAATATTGAACCAGGTAACGCTTTGTTCATCTACAAATTTAAAAGCATCTTCAGGGGTGGTGGAACTAAACCTTTCGTAACTTTTTGCGTTATAATCTATAACATCCAGTTTAGTTTCAGTCGATTCCTTATGACCTACATAGGTCATGGTTCCGGGAATCTGGTTTACCGTTTTGGTATTTTTGGGACGCCTAAGCATCAGCTTCCTCCTTTTGGCCATAAATAGAAATAATTTCTATAAAAGTACTAATAATCTTATAAAGCCACAGGTAATAACGGTTTATCCTAACAGAACGAATTTTTCAGAAAATTGGCCGGGAAAGAAAGTGGCGAATTCTTAGCTTAATTTTACCTTTGCAGCTATGGATGAAGCTGTGTTATTTGAAACCCTCAAAGAATACTTTGGATATGAAAAATTCAGGCCTTTACAAAAGAAGATCATCAGTTCTGTTTTTGAAGGGAAAGACAATTTAGTAATCATGCCCACCGGGGGCGGAAAGTCAATTTGTTACCAGCTTCCAGCCATATTACTTCCGGAAATCACTCTGGTTATCTCTCCTCTTATCGCTTTGATGAAAGATCAGGTGGATGGACTTAATGCCAATGGTGTCCCGGCGGCATATTTGAACAGCAGTCAGCAGGAATCTGAAAAGGAAGCGATATTTAAACAAATTGACGACAAGGAGATCAAATTGCTCTATGTCGCTCCGGAAAGTTTACAGGTGGTAGACCGTTTTCTAACCGACGGAAAAGTTAGTTTAATTGCGATTGATGAAGCTCATTGTATTTCCAGCTGGGGCCATGATTTTAGACCTGCATATACTCAACTGGGTTATTTAAAAAACCGCTTCCCTTCTACTCCGGTTTTGGCATTAACCGCAACTGCCGACAAGGCTACCCGAAATGATATTTGCAAACAGCTAAATATCCCGAAAGCAAAAAAGCATATTGCCTCTTTTGACCGCAAGAATTTAAGCCTTGAGGTAAAACCCGGGATCAAGCGTTTTGAACAGATCACGGATTTTCTTAAAAGCCGAAAAAAGGAAAGTGGAATTATATATTGTTTAAGCCGAAAGACCACAGAAGAACTGGCCGCCAAACTAAAGGTAAAAGGTTTTAAAGCTGAAGCCTATCATGCGGGAATCGAACATGATAAACGATCCAATATTCAGGATGATTTTATAAATGACGAAAAAAAGATCATCTGTGCTACCATTGCCTTTGGAATGGGAATCGATAAATCCAATATTAGATGGGTGATCCATTATAATATGCCGAAAAACCTCGAAGGATACTATCAGGAAATTGGCCGTGCAGGTAGGGATGGTTTACCTTCCGAAACCTTGCTTTTCCATAGTTATTCTGATGTGATCCAACTTCAGAAATTTGCTTCGAATTCCAAGAATGAGGAAGTTCAACTGGCCAAGCTTGACAGGATGAAACAGTATTCTGAAGCATTAAGTTGCCGAAGAAAGATCCTGTTGGGTTATTTTGGGGAGTATATCAAGGAAGATTGCGGGAACTGTGATATCTGTAAAAACCCACCAGAGTTCTTTGATGGTACAGTGATCGCACAAAAAGCCCTTTCCTGTATTTTTCGGTTAAAAGCTTCTGAACCTATTTCTGCAGTGATCGATGTATTACGAGGAAGCCAGAACGAACTGGTTAGAAGAAACAATTATCACGAACTTTCTACCTATGGGATTGGCAAGGATATTTCCTGGAGACACTGGCAGCAGTATATTATTCAGTTGATCAATCTTGGATATATCGAGATCGCCTTTGACCGCAACAATCACCTTCAGCTAACTGAGCAGTCTAAAAAAGTCCTATTCGAAAAGGAAAAGGTTTATCTGGCAGATGTTAAAGAAGAGAAGGAAACTGCTACCCGGGAAATTGAAAAAACTGTTTCCAATTCACTGTTTGAAAGACTTCGCCAACTTCGGCTTGAAATTGCAAAAGAAGAAGGTATTCCTGCATATCTCATTTTTAACGATGCGGCCTTAAAGGACATGGAAAAGCAAAGACCAATGTCTGATTCAGAATTTTTACTTATCAACGGGGTAGGTAGAAAAAAGATGGAAGATTATGGTTACAGGTTCATTAAAGAGATCATCGCCTTTAGTAAAGAAAAGCGGGAGAAAAAGACTGTAAAAAAAAAGAAAACAGGTAATACCTATAAGGAAACTCTCTCCTACTACAAGGAAGGATTGAGCGTTGAGGAAATCGCTCAGAAAAAAGGAATAGCCAGAAATACCATTTTCACTCATCTAATAAAACTGTATGATGAAGGTGAGGATGTGGATTTGCACCAGTTTGTTCCGGGATCTGAACTTAAATCTGTGGAAAAAGCGAAAACTGAATTGAATGACACCAATTCCCTTCGGAGTTATTATGAACATTTCAATGAAGCAATTCCTTACGAAACTTTAAAGATCGCCTTGAAAATTCTCGAAAAAGAAGGTTAATTCAGATATTATTGAAAATCTATTTTTTTAAGAATAAGTCCGGAAGCAGGGGCAATAAAATCCATTTGTAAATGAGGGGTATCCGGTAACAGGCTTTCTTCTACTTGTTCCAGACTTAACTCCCCTCGACCAACCTGCACGAGAGTTCCCATCATTAATCTTACCTGATGCCGTAAAAAACCTGAGGCATGGATATGAAAAATATAAGACTGTTCGGGGAAAAAATTTGCAGTGTACAGGTCATTTTCGACGATCTCAGATCTTAGCATTTCTCTGTCGAAGGTGCTTTTTTCTGATACCCGAACACAGTAATTCTTAAAATTATGGACCCCTTGAAATAGTTTTGCAGCCTTCTTCATTTTATCAATATCCAGATCTTCCTGAAAATTGGCCATAAAAGGCGCACTAAAAGGATGAAATTTATCGCCTACACTAAATAGATAGGCGTATTCCTTGGTCTTGGAATGTTGAATGATATTAAACTTCTCATCTACCTCTTCAATTTTCAAGGCTCTTATATCCTGTGGTAAGTTCTTATTAAAAAGTTGAAGAAATTCATCCAGATCATCAAGTGGTTCATGATCTAAAAACAATTCAAAGGCAGATTCTTCAGCAGATACCATGGCGTCTGTACGGCTGGTACCCAGAATTTTATATTTGGCATCCGGCATTACCCACCCAAGCGTTTTAGTGATCAAACCTTCCACTGTTTTTACACTTGGTTGTTTTTGCCAGCCATGCAGGCGGTAACCTAAATATTGAACCTTAATAAAATAATAGAATCTCTTTCTAAACAAACCTGAAATTTCGGCCAAAGGTATTAAAATGTAAAAGAGTCCTCCAGCTTGCCTGGCTTATTCTTTCTCTGAAAATATAAATTTCCGCATCTATTAGAGAACAGTAATCAATGATAATTAAATAGTCCTATTAATATTTTATCTTGCTTATCTATTAAAAAAGAGAAAATGAAATACTTACACTTCCTCATTCTTCAGCTATTTATAATTTCCAGTGTCCCTGCTCAAACCAAAAAGGACAGTCTTACGGCACAGGATTATGCCAGAGCAGAACAGTTTTTAAGCTATCAAACAAATTCTAAGGTTTACAGGAGTTCTGTATCACCTCTATGGCTTCCAAATGGGGATTTCTACTATGTGGTTAATACGAAGGAAGGAAAAGAATTCGTGTATGTAAATCATAAATCCGGAAAAAAACGTGTTGCAAAGTCCCTGGAAGAACTGGAAAATAAAACAGGCTTTGAATTAACTCAAAACCCGAACGGACGAAGATCCAATGAAGTCATTTCGCCAGATGGTGAAAAATCAGCTTATATAAAAGACTGGAATTTATGGATGAAGGAACTTTCGACTGGCAAAGAAATTCAATTAACCACAGATGGTACTGAAAATTATGGATATGCCACAGATAATGCCGGGTGGAGAAAAAGTGATAAGCCAATTTTATTATGGTCTCCAGATTCAAAGAAGATCGCTACTTATAAACAGGATCAAAGACATGTAAAAGAAATGTACCTGGTTTCTACAAATGTGGGTGCCCCTAAACTCCAACAATGGAAATATCCTTTGCCCGGCGATGAAGAAGTTATCAAGATCGAAAGAGTTATAATAGAAGTTGAAGCTCCTAAAGTGATCCGTTTAAATATTCCAATGGATTCAAGACGCGGTACTTTATGTGATGATATCTCCTGCTCCGGAGCTTTTGATGACAACCAATGGGCCAAAGACGGGAAGGAACTCGTGTTTGTTTCCACTTCCAGAGATCATAAAGTAGCAAAAATGAGGATCGCTGATGCTGTTACCGGAGAGGTAAGAGAAGTTTTTAGGGAAGAAGTGCCTACACAGTATGAATCTGGTCAGGGTAGTATCAACTGGAAATATCTGCCGGCTTCAAACGAAATCATATGGTATTCTGAAAGGGATGACTGGGGACATTTGTATTTATATGATTCAGAATCAGGCGAGCTTAAAAATCAAATTACCAAAGGAGATTTTGTAGTTACTGAAATGCTGAAGGTCGATGAGAAAAACAGAAAGATTTACTTCCTGGCTAAAGGCAGGGAAAAAGGAAGAGACCCATATTTCAGTCATTTTTATAGCATCGATTTTGACGGAAATAATTTAAAACTACTTACTCCAGAGGATGGACATCACAGTGTTTACTTAGCACCTAAGAAAGAATATTTTGTTTCTAATTACTCTCAACCCAATGTTCCTAACAAAGCCATTTTAAGAAAATTAAATGGAGAGCTCATTAGCAACTTAGAGTCTGAAAATATTGAAGATCTCCAAAGATCAGGTTGGAAGGCGCCAGAACCTATAAAGGTTAAATCTAAAAACGGACAATGGGACTTGTATGGTTTAATGTTCACGCCTACTCATTTAGACGAATCCAAAAAGTATCCGGTAATCAATTATATATACCCCGGTCCACAGGGTGGCGGTGTTGGCAGACGGTCGTTCTCTCCTTCCCGAAGCGATCACCAGGCACTGGCAGAACTTGGTTTTGTAGTGGTCGTTATCGATGGTACCTGTAATCCCGACAGGTCTAAATCCTTCCATGATGCTTGCTATGGAAATATGGCCGATAATACCCTGGAAGATCAGATATCCGGTATAAAACAACTTGCTGAAAAGAATAAATTTCTTGACCTCGACCGGGTAGGTATCTGGGGGCACTCCGGCGGTGGGTTTGCAACGGCAGCAGCGATGTTTAAATATCCTGAATTCTATAAGGTTGGGATAGCCGAATCTGGAAATCATGATAATCGCAATTATGAAGATGATTGGGGAGAGCGCTATATAGGGCTTATGAGCATGGATTCCTCTAATGTTTCGAATTATGAGAAACAGGCTAACCAAAATCTGGCGAAAAACCTTAAAGGAAAATTGATGTTAGCTCATGGAGCAATGGACGATAATGTCCCACCTTATAACACCTATCTGGTTGTTGATGCATTAATCAAAGCTAATAAAGACTTTGACCTGATAATATTTCCACATGCCCGTCATGGATTTGGAAGTGATTATTATTATATGATGCGCCGGAGATGGGATTATTTTGTAGAACATCTAATGGGAGCTACACCCCCTGAAAATTATGAATTGGGACCCAGAAAATCTGAATAATGAAAGATCCGGAAATTAAAGACCTTAAAGAAAAAAAACTGATTGGCTTAAGTGTTCATACCAGTCTGGCAGACGATAAAACCAGCTTGCTTTGGAAACGCTTCATGGAGCGAAAAGCTAACATTGGAAATCAAAAAAGTGATGACCTGTATTCCGTTCAGCTTTATGATAATAATATCATCAAAGGCCAGTTTAATTCTCAATCTGTATTCGAAAAGTGGGCGGCAGTAGAAGTAAGCAGTGTTCCTCCCCTATTTGGCGGGTTAAAGGAATTAATAATTCCATCAGGTTTGTATGCTGTTTTTGTACATGTTGGAACAGCAAATGAATTTGCACGTACAGCAAATTTTATATTCGGTGAATGGATTCCGGCATCCAAATACGAACTGGATGACCGGCCTCACTTTGAAGTTCTTGATAAAGATTACAAGGGCCTCGATGATCCGGAGTCTAAAGAACATATTTGGATACCTATTAAATTAAAGACATAAACTTGCTGAATGAAAGAATCGGTTCCTGCCAGAACAGAATTATATATTTCGCAATTTCAGGGTTTCCTCAAAACACCTGATATAAATGCAGGGACCAATTCTTCTATTCCTGTTTTTGAATTTCCCGAAATTGAGTTTTCAGAATCTTTATATTCCAGGCTAGCCGAATTAGACCATCCAAGAAATTCCATCCTGGGAAAACGCATGGAAAGTTTTTTTGAGATAGCGATCGAGCACTCGCCGAGATATGACCTTATCGCTGCCAACCTTCAGATAATTTCTGAAAATACTACCTGCGGAGAACTAGATTTTTTGGTGTATGATCATAAAACCTCAAAACCTCTGCATGTAGAACTGGTTTATAAACTGTATGTGTACGATCCCAATTTTGAAACTGAAGCTGAAAAATGGATAGGTCCAAACAGGCGCGATAGTTTCAAGGAAAAAATGGACAAACTCCAAAAAAAACAATTTCCACTATTATTCCGGGAGGAAACCTCAACTTACCTTAACAAATTAGGCCTTAAACCTGAAAATATTGAGCAGCAATTATGTTTCAAAGCTCAGCTTTATAAAAGAGAACATGATATTGCCGACTTACAATTGATTAATCCGGAAGCTCTCATTGGAAGCTGGATATCGTATGAAGAATTCACTGGAGAAAACCGGAAAAATGCAGTTTTCTATGCTCCCAAAAAAAATGAATGGAGCATGTTGCCTAACAGCAATTCAAATTGGGAGGATTACGATACTATCCTAAAACAAATTGAGGACTTGTTTGAAAAAGGAAAATCACCCTTGATCTGGATGAAACACGGGGATATATACAAAAAATTCTTTGTGGTATGGTGGTAATTTTTTTTAAGGCTTTCAGGATAATTTGGTGATGATTAAAGTATTTTTTTTGGTTTTTAATAACCTTCAAGAGGAATAAAACTTAGATTTTATTGGTTGCTTCCTAAATTTGATAGCTTTGCAAGATCAATAATCTTTTTATGCGTCCCGAATACAAAGAAGCCATGAAGGCTTCCTATTTTAGTATTGCAGGAAATACGGTTTTAGCCATCGCTAAAGCTGTTACCGGGATTTTCGGTAATTCCTATGCGCTTATTGCAGACGCAATAGAATCCACCACCGATGTTTTTTCATCTATTCTGGTATTGTTAGGTTTGAAATACGCCAATAAACCTGCAGATGAAAATCATCCTTATGGCCATGGAAAAGCAGAACCGCTTATCACCTTCATGGTGGTTGGTTTCCTAATAGTTTCGGCTACGGTGATCGCTTATGAAAGTATTGAAAATATAAGAACACCTCATGAAATTCCTGAGCCTTATACCCTAATAGTACTCGCCGTCATCATTATTATCAAGGAATTCTCGTATAGATTTGTTTCTAAAAAAGGTGATGAAACAGACAGTACAGCCTTAAAAGCCGATGCCTGGCACCATCGTAGCGATGCCATTACTTCACTTATGGCCTTTGTAGGTATTTCAATAGCACTGTATATGGGAAAAGGCTATGAGAATGCAGATGACTGGGCTGCTTTATTTGCTTCCGGATTTATTCTTTTTAATGCCTACCTAATTCTTCGCCCCGCTTTGGGAGAAGTGATGGATGAGCACCGCTATGATGACATTGAAAATATGGTTAGAGAAATCGCACATGCCAACCACTGTGTGGTGGAAACTGAAAAATGCTTTGTAAGGAAAACAGGAATGACCTACCATATAGATCTGCATATCGCCGTGGATGCTTCAATTACGGTTAAGGAAGGTCACGACATTGCCCATAGGGTAAAAGATGAGATCCTTTTAAAACTTCCCCAGGTTGCAGATGTACTTATCCACGTCGAACCCGATGATGAATTATAAAACTTTAGTTTTATAAGCTTATTAATATTTTTCGGTGTAAATAATATTAACTTTAAATCCTCAAAAAACTATAATTATATGGATACCAATTTAGCCGTACTTATTGACGGTGATAATATACCTTCAGCACACGTTAAAGAAATGATGGAAGAGATCGCCAAATATGGAAACCCTACCATTAAAAGAATTTATGGAGACTGGACCAAACCTCATCTTAACAAATGGAAGAATGTATTACTCGAAAATGCCATTCAACCCATTCAGCAATACGGGTATACCCAGGGAAAAAATGCAACAGATTCAGCAATGATCATTGATGCGATGGATATCCTTTATTCTAACAAAGTTGATGGATTTTGCATAGTATCAAGTGATTCAGATTTTACCAGACTGGCAACCAGACTTCGGGAAGCAAGTATGAAAGTTATTGGGATTGGAGAGAAGAAAACACCAGATCCATTTATCGTTGCCTGTGATAAGTTTATTTACATAGAGATTCTGAAAGATAACAGCAAGGAATCTGAAAATGATAAAAACAAGAGTAAGGATAGCAAGAAGCAAAATGTAGACAAGATCACTCCTAAAGTTGTGAAATTGCTTACCCAAACAATATCAGACGTTGCTGATGAAGACGGATGGGCATTTCTTGGAGATGTGGGAAGTTTGCTTCAGAAGAAACAGCCTAATTTTGACTCCAGGAATTACGGCTTCCAGAAGCTTACTCCAATGATAAATTCTATCGACAAATTTGAAATAGAATCCAGAGAGAACTCTAATTCCAAATTCAAACTAATTTACGTTAGGAATAAATAGTCAAAGTTGAGAAATATCAAGAAACTGCATAAAGCTGAATATAGGCCTATAGGTGACCTTAAAACCTGGAGCCCAATGCCAACAGCAAATTTGCAAATGATTGATCCATTTCTCTTTTTGAATCATCACGGGCCACAGGTCTACCCTCCCGGTAACTCCGGTTTACCCTTTGGGCCACATCCTCATCGTGGTATAGAAACCGTAACTTTTATCATTGACGGTGATATAACCCATAAGGATTCTCAAGGTCATTCCAGTGTTATTACTGCCGGAGGGGTACAATGGATGACTGCCGGAAAGGGGCTTTTACATTCTGAAGTTTCCTCCGAAGAATTTAAAAAGAATGGCGGGAAACTGGAAATTCTTCAATTATGGGTAAATCTGCCTAAAAGATTGAAAATGATGGAACCCCATTATCGTGGTCTCCAGAAAGAACAGATCTCTGTTTGGAAAAACAAAGAAGATACCATTAGGGCGCAGGTGGTCTCAGGGAATTTTGAGGGCATTCGTGGAGCTTTTGATACGCCTACCGCTGTAAACCTGTCTATTGTTCATTTTGATGAAAGTTCGCAGCTGCGACTGAATATTTCCCGTGATGAAAATATTCTCTTTTACGTAATTAAAGGTGAGCTGGAAGTAAATGAAATCGTACCTGAAATGCATCTTGCCGATTTTTCAAGGAACAGCGAGGTTCTTTTAATAAAAGCCACCAAACCAGGAATTCTCCTTTTTGGACATGCCAAACCTTTTAATGAAAAGGTGGTTTTTGGAGGACCATTTGTGATGAATAGTGAAGATGAAATTCGTGAAGCTTACGACGATTTTCATTCAGGAAAGATGGGCACCTGGAAATAGGTGTGTAAAATGTAAGATTACCTGCTCCGACTGATGTTGAATCGAAGCAGGCAATTAAAATTGAAGTATAAATTAATGTCTTTTTTCCAGCACCTTTACAATATCTTTTAATCCATAACCCTTGGCTTTAAGCAGGATTAAATAATGAAAAAGCAGATCGGCACTTTCATTTAAAAAAAGATCTTCGTTATCGTCTTTAGCCTCAATAACCGTTTCTACTGCTTCCTCCCCCACTTTCTGGGCAATTTTATTGATGCCTTCGTCAAAAAGAGAAACTACATAACTCTGCTCATTCTCCTTTCTGGATGCAGCCGGAATTTCACTTAGCTTCTTACGTTGAGAAATTATGCCTTCCAGTTCGGTTAAAAAACCAAATTGGGGATCATTGGTTTCACCCCAACAGGTATCTGTTCCCACATGGCACACCGGCCCTTCAGGTTTTACCTTAATTAGCAACGTGTCGTTATCACAATCGATCTTAATGGATTCCAGATTTAGAAAATTTCCACTTTCCTCACCCTTGGTCCACAACCTTTTTTTTGTCCTGCTATAAAAAGTCACCTTTTTGGTTTGATTCGTTTTCAGGTACGCTTCTTCATTCATATACCCAAGCATTAATACCTGTTTGGTATTTACATCCTGAATGATTGCAGGAACTAGTCCGTCGTTATTTTTATTGAAATCTATTTCCATAATTTAAATCCTGACCGGAATATTTGCGGTTTGTAAATGTTTTTTAAGCTCCTTTATTTCTATTTCCTTAAAATGGAAAACACTGGCGGCAAGAGCAGCATCTGCCTTCCCTATTTTAAAAGTATCTTCAAAATGTTGAATATTACCAGCACCTCCAGAAGCAATGATAGGAATGTTTAACTCCTGAGATAACTGAGCCAGAGCTTCATTGGCAAACCCGTTTTTGGTGCCATCGTGATTCATAGACGTGAATAAGATCTCCCCTGCACCACGTTCTTCCACTTCTTTTGCCCATTCAAAAAGATCCAGATCTGTTGGTACTTTTCCTCCAACTAGATGCACTTTCCATTTCCCTTCGATAAATTTCGCATCAATGGCAACTACTATACACTGACTCCCAAATTTCGCAGAAAGCTGATTGATAAGATCAGGGTTTTTAACTGCTGAAGAATTTATGGAAACCTTATCTGCTCCATTCTTCAACAAAAGGTCTACGTCTTCAACAGAAGATATTCCCCCGCCTACCGTAAAGGGAATATTTAATTGTTCCGCAACATCCAGAACCAGTTTAGCCAGAGTTTTTCGTTTCTCTTCTGTTGCTGAGATATCAAGAAAGATAAGCTCATCTGCTCCATTTTCAGCATAAGCTGCGGCAAGCTCAACAGGGTCACCGGCATCCCGGAGATCAACAAAGTTTACACCCTTGACCGTCCTTCCGTTCTTTATATCTAAACAGGGGATTATTCGTTTTGTTAGCATTTTAATTTTAGCTTAGTTTTAGACTAATAGAGTTATACTCCTTATTTAATCTAAAGTTCAATTATAAACTGTTCCAGTTGTTTAAGGCTTATTCGGTTTTCATAGATAGCTTTTCCTATAATTACTCCTTCACAACCAAGTTCCTGTAATTGCGGTAATTCATCAAAGGTGGAAATTCCTCCTGAAGCAATTAAATTGATATTTTCAGTTTCAGAAAGTATTTCTTCATAAAGATCAAAAGAAGGCCCTTCCAACATTCCATCCTTAGAGATATCTGTACAGATGACATATTTAACTCCGCTTTTCTCATAGTTCTGAATAAAAGGAATCACCTCTTCATCAGATTTTTCGATCCAGCCTGAAACAGCTATTTTTCTATCCTGGGCATCTGCACCCAGTATAATTTTATCGCTGCCATATTTATCTATCCAGCTTTTAAAAGTTTCGGTATCCTTTACGGCGATACTTCCACCGGTAATTTGCCTTGCTCCGTTATCAAAAGCAATCTGCAGATCCTTATCAGATTTAAGCCCTCCTCCAAAATCGATCTTTAGATTGGTTTTACCGGCGATCTTTTCAAGAACCTTATAATTTACGATATGTTTGGATTTTGCGCCATCAAGATCTACCAGGTGCAAATATTCGATCCCATGATCTTCGAAAGACCTGGCGACTTCCAAAGGATCTTCATTATAAATTTTTTTAGTATCATAATCTCCTTTGGAAAGCCTTACGCATTTCCCTTCTATAATATCTATTGCAGGAATTATTCTCATTTTGATTTCGTTTTAACTAAAGATTTTACAGCTTCAGAAAATTTTTAAGGATCTGTTCGCCGGTTTTACTACTTTTTTCGGGATGGAACTGCACTCCGTAAAAGTTATCTCTATGCAATGCTGTCGAATATTTCACTCCATACTCTGTTCTGCAAATTTCATCTTTACACTCCGGCACATAATAACTATGCACCAAATAAACATATTCTCCTTCATTAACTCCATCGAACAAATGTGTTTCAAGATTAGTGATCTGGTTCCATCCTATTTGAGGCACCTTCACCTGCTTATTAAACCTTTTTACATCTGCATCGAAAATTCCAAGTCCTGTAGTATTTCCTTCTTCGGAAGAATTGCACATTAATTGCATTCCTAAGCAAATTCCCAAAACCGGTTGCTTTAATGTGGGAATAACGGTATCGAGACCGGTTGATCTTAACATGGCCATTGCACTTCCGGCTTCTCCCACCCCTGGAAAAATCACTTTATCGGCATTTCTAATTTCCGCGGCATCGTTGCTTAACTTTGCTTCAAAACCCAAACGTTTTATGGCAAATTTGATGCTTTGAATATTCCCTGCACCGTAATCTATAATTACGATCTTTTGCTTTTCTTTCATTTTATACTGCTTAAGAGCTACTAATTATATTAAAGCATCCCTTTTGTTGATGGAAGAATCATCTTCTCTGTATCTCTCTTAACGGCCATTTTTATTGCTTTGGCAAAAGCTTTAAAAATAGCTTCAATCTTATGATGTTCATTTTTCCCTTCAGCCTTTATATTCAAATTGGCTTTGGCACCATCTGTAAATGATTTAAAGAAATGATAGAACATCTCTGTTGGCATCTTCCCTATCATTTCCCTTTTGAAATCGGCTTCCCATACCAGCCAGTTTCTTCCACCAAAATCGATGGCCACCTGAGCGAGACAATCATCCATAGGAAGGCAGAACCCGTAACGCTCGATTCCCAGTTTATTCCCTAATGCTTTACTAAAAACTTCCCCTAAAGCAATGGCAGTATCTTCTATGGTATGGTGTTCATCAACTTCAAGATCCCCTTTAACAGCAATTTTAAGGTCCATCTGGCCATGTCTGGCTAATTGGTCCAGCATATGGTCAAAGAAGTCAATGCCGGTGCTTATATCGCTTTTTCCGGTGCCATCTAGATTAAGTTCAATCTTAATGTCTGTTTCATTCGTCTTACGCTCAATACCGGCACTTCTGTCCTTAAGTTTAAGAAATTCATAGATCTCTTTCCAGGAATCAGTTTTTAAAGCAATATGTTTTTCTACTTCGGTTCTTTCTTTTGAAATTTCATTGGAAGCAAGATCTTCATGTGTATCTATAAAAATCCCTTTTCCTCCAAAGTTCATGGCAAATTCGATATCTGTTAGCCGATCACCAATCATAAAAGAATTCTTAAGGTCATAATCTAAATTATTCAAATAATCCTTTTCCAGTAAGCCGGTATTAGGTTTTCTGGTTGGTGCATTATCCTTAGCAAACGTCCTGTCGATCAATTGCTCCTTAAATTCTACTCCTTCATTAGCAAAGGTCTTAACTATAAAATTTTGGTAAGGCCAGAAGTCTGATTCAGGAAAACTTTCGGTTCCTAAACCATCCTGGTTGGTTACCATTACCAGCTCATAGTCCAGCTCTTTGGCAATTTTTGGAAGATAGGTTAGTGCCATTGGATAAAATTCCATTTTGTCTATGGAATCTATCTGGTAATTCTCAGGTTCATGGATCAGGGTTCCATCTCTGTCTATAAATAATACTTTTCTCATTGATCCAGTTCTTTAATGATATTGATGAGTAAATCATTTTCGTTTTTAGTCCCTATGGTAATCCTTAAGCAGTTTTCACATAAAGGCTGGGAACTACGGTTTCTTACTACAATTCCTTTTTTAAGCAATTGATCATACCTCAGGTTTGCATCATCGACTTCAATTAATAAAAAATTTGCATCAGACTTAAAAATTTTCTTGATAAAATGTACTTCAAGTAACACTTTAACTAAAGCATTTCTTTCCTCTACTATATCAGCGATTTGTGATTTTATTTTATCTAAACCTTTAAGAGTGCTAAGTGCCTCTTTTTGCGTCAGGGAATTGATATTATAAGGAGGTTTTATTTTGTTCAATATTTGCACAATATCATTTGTAGCAAATAATATCCCCAGACGAATTCCTGCCTTTCCAAAAGCTTTTGAAAAAGTCTGAGTAATGATGAGATTTGGAAATTCTGCTAATCTGTCAAGCCAGCTTTGTTGTTCAGAAAAGTCAATATAAGCTTCATCCACAACCACCAGTCCATTAAACTCCTGCAACAATTTTTCAACTTTTTTTGGATCAAAAGAATTGCCCGATGGATTATTTGGCGAACAAAGGAAAATCATTCTGGAATTTGCATCAACCTGATTTAAAATAGCTGTTACATCTGGTTCAAAATCGTGGTTAAGCAATACTTCTCTGTTCTCCACATTGTTGATATCGGCTAAAACCTTGTACATTCCATAAGTTGGTGGCAAGCTTATAATGTTGCTTGTCCCTGGCTCACAAAAAGCCCGAAACAAAAGATCCAGAACTTCGTCACTTCCATTTCCCAACAATATGTTATGTGAAGGAACATTTCTTATCTCAGCCAATTTACTTTTAAGTTCCAGTTGCTGAGGATCGGGATATCTATTCATTCCATTTTCAAACGGATTTTCATTGGCGTCCAGAAATACCATTTCCTCACCCTGAGTTTTAAACTCATCCCGAGCAGAAGAATAAGGTTTCAGTTTTGCCACATTTGGCCGCACCAACCGGGAAAGGTCAAATCTATCCATCTTAATCAATGTCTTTTAATCTTAAAGTTACTGCGTTCCTGTGAGCATGTAAACCTTCAGCTTCTGCCAAAAGTTCTATAGCGGGACCTATACGCTTAATCCCTTGTTCTGAAATTTTTTGATAGGTGATCTTCTTCATAAAACTGTCCAGGTTTACGCCACTGTACTGCTTGGCATATCCATTCGTGGGCAGGGTATGATTGGTTCCTGAAGCATAATCTCCGGCACTCTCTGGTGAATTGTTTCCTATGAAAACAGATCCCGCATTTATGATACCGTCAACGAAATAATTTTCATTTTTCGCACAAATGATAAAATGTTCAGGACCATATTCATTTATCAGGTCCAGGGCCGTTTCTTTGTTTTCAACCAGAATTAATTTAGAATTAGAAATGGCTTTTTCAGCAATATCTTTTCTGGGTAGCTCACTTATTTGTTCTTCCACTTCCCTGCTTACGTTATCCAATACCTCTTCTGAAGTGCTTACAAGAATTACCTGACTATCCGCGCCATGTTCAGCCTGACTTAGAAGATCTGCAGCAACAAATGCCGGTTTAGCCGTAGAATCAGCATAGATAAGTAATTCTGAAGGCCCGGCCGGCATGTCGATAGCTACCTGATAACGTGTGGCCAGTTGTTTCGCCACCGTTACAAATTGATTTCCCGGTCCAAATATCTTATAGACTTTAGGAACGTCTTCTGTTCCAAAGGTCATTGCGCCAATTGCCTGAATTCCTCCTATCTTAAATATTTTAGTCACTCCGCATAATTGTGCAGTATATAAAATAGCCGGATTTATATTTCCATTGGAGTCCGGCGGAGTACAAAGAATGATCTCTTCACATTCTGCCAGATTCGCCGGGATGGCCAGCATAAGGATAGAAGAAAACAAAGGTGCCGTCCCTCCGGGAATGTATAGACCAACTTTTTGAATTGGTTTTTTTTCCTGCCAGCATCTCACGCCATGCATGGTTTCCACTTCTACTCTTCCGGTTTTTTGAGCTGCATGAAATTTTTCAATATTTGATTTCGCCAAGTTAATCGCCTCTTTAAGATCATCAGCAATATTTTCTGATGCCGCATCTACTTCTTCCTGTGTTACTTTTAGGTTATCTATTGTCGATCCATCAAATAACTCGGTATATTTAAATACAGCCGAATTTCCCTTAACCCGGATTTCCTCGAAAATCTGGTTTACCGTCTTTTCAATATCGGCTACAGTTTGGGTGGGCCTTTTTAAAACTTCAGCCCAATCTTGCCGGGGCGGATATAAGATCTTATTCATAATATAAAATTTCAGCAATTATTATAATACCATTTTTTCAATAGGTGCAACGAGAATTCCCTCAGCGCCATTTGCTTTTAATTCATCAAGCACTTCCCAAAACCTGTCCTCTTTAATAACAGTATGTACAGAACTCCAGCCTTCTTCAGCAAGAGGAAGAACCGTAGGGCTCCTCATCCCAGGCAATAACCGGATAATATCATCCAGTTTGTTATTGGGAGCGTTCAGCAGAATATATTTTGACGTTCTCGCATTAAGAACAGACTTAAGCCTGAACTGCAGTTTTTCAAGTATTTCTTTTCTTTCTTGAGAAATTTCAGGTGAAACTGCCAGTACAGCCTCACTTTTAAGCATAATTTCAACCTCTTTCAGCCCGTTTTTAAAAAGGGTACTTCCACTGGAAACAATATCGCAAATAGCATCGGCAAGTCCAATATTCGGAGCTATTTCAACCGAACCATTAATAATATGCAATTCAGCAGAGATCCCTTTTTCCATTAAAAACTCGTTTACCGTATTAGGATAGGAAGTGGCGATCTTCAATCCGTCAAGATCCTTTATACTATTATATTTAAAGGATTTTGGCACCGCCAGAGAAACCCGGCATTTTGAAAAACCAAGCTTATCTCCCTTTATGATATCCTTTCCTTTTTCTATAAGGACATTTTCGCCAATAATGGCCACATCTACAACACCATCTCTAAGATATTGTGGGATATCCCCATTTCTTAAATACATCACCTCCAAAGGAAAATTGTCTGAGGAAGCTTTTAATTGTTCCTTCCCATTGTTTATGGAAATTCCCGCCTCTTTCAGAATTCGAATGGAATCTTCAAATAACCGACCTGACTTTTGTACTGCTATTCTTAATTTTTGTTTGCTCATTTTCTTGCTTACTATTAGAAATAAAAAAACCCGTTTGATTGCTCAAACGGGTTATGATATTATAGTTATAAATTACAACATATCATATTCACCTCGCCTGAGCGTGGATAAAAAAATGATGATGATGTACAGTATATTTTCTCATTGTGATTTCAAAACTATGGATTTTTTTTAATAATCAAACCCGAAATCTTTTTTTTAAGATATGTTTATTAGTTGTTTCCTAAAATTATAGGCATTCCACCTTCACCGGAACCAATTACAACTACTTTACTATTAGGAGATTTTGCAAGCTCCAGTGTAGCCTGAATTCCTTTTTCCTGCAAAACTTTATCTGTAAGAGATTCACTAAGAATTCTGTTGGCCTTGGCTTTACCTTCAGCATCAATTCGCTGACGTTCCGCTTCCTGGGAAGCTTTGGTAAGTCTAAACTCATATTCCAATGATTCCTGTTCCTGACGAAGTTTTCTTTCAATTGCTTCTTTGATCGTTGATGGTAAGGAAACATCTCTTACCAAAACTTCGTTCACCTGAACATATTGATCTTCCAGAAGCAAGTTGGTTTCATCAAAAATCTCTTTTTGAATGGCTTCTCTTTTACTGGCATATAATTGTTCCGGGTTATAACGTCCAACAACAGCTCTGGTTGCAGATCTTATAGCCGGTTGTAAAAGCCTTTTTATATAAGCTTCTCCTTTTTCCTGATGCAATTTTCCTAAAGTTGCATATTCCGGCTGGAACCAAACTGAAGCATCAAGACTAATTTCCAATCCGTTTGAGGAAAGAACTGTCATCTCTTCATCTATAGATTGCTGCCGTACTTCATAAACAAAAACTTTGTTCCAAGGGGCAACTACATGAAAACCTTCAGATAATGGAGGTTCATCTGTAACCACACCACCACCAAAAGTTCTATATAAAACTCCGGCCTCACCGGAATCAATGGTAACGGTAGATTTTGCTAAAAGGATAATTAATATAACGATACCAATAAATAATGGCACGGCAATTTTGGGTAATCTTTCCATAAAAGAAATTTGTAATTAAATTAGACCTAAATATTTGCGGTAAAACCATTCTGCAGAAAGAGTGGATATCAATATAAACAAGAGGTAATACCAGTCTATCAAAGGTACGGTTTTTTGATGGCTTTTTTGAACCGGCTTAAAACCTTTGTTTTCAAGCAATTGTTTTTTTAAAGAATTAAACTCATTAGGATAAAAAACTCTGGAGCTATTATAATTTGCTAAATGAGTCATGCCTCCGAGGTTGGAAGAAAAATGCTGCTGTTCAATATTATAATCTATTACCTCAAAATTACCTTTACTTTTTATCTGAGAACCTTTTACCAGTACATTATATTCATAGCTTCCGGGCTTTAAATTCCCTAACCCCAACTCATAAAAATTATTACCGGGTACCATAGTTGCCGAAAGAATTCTATTTCCTGTAGAGTCGATAACGGTTACAAGTATCTCTTCCCCACTATCAATTTCATAGTTTTGATTGAAATATTCTGCTTTTAAAAGGACCTGTTGATTCTGATAATAAAAATTTTCAGCCTCTACCCGAAGTCTTTGTTTTTTCTCTCCTGCTGAAAGGTTTTGAACCAGCTTTCCAAAAAATTCATCAAACTTCTCAAAGCCTGAATTATCCTGGTAAACTTTAGATCTCCATCTCCATATATTTTCACCAAGAATGAATCCCATTTTTGGTTGTTCCCTACTTATTGCAATGAGAGGTTCCATGCTGTTAACACCTTGAATTTCCTGATAAAGCATGATATCGAATTTACCTTTTTCAATATCCAGGATCCCATAATCGTCGAGTAAAGGTGGAAATTTATTAAATGAAAGATCTTCGAAATGAAAGGCATTAAAATTTTCGTTCCTAACCGGGAATACTTCCTGCAATTCTCCGCTACTTTGTTTTTTAATTCCCAGATCCAGATTGTTCAAATAATTCCAACGGGTTTGAGATCCGGTTACTACCAGGTAATTTCCGCGATTTTTAATTCTTTCAAACACCTTATCAAAGCCGCGATCCGGTTGAAAAAGAATTATCAATTGATAGTCCTCAATCGTATAATCTTCATTCAAATATTTAATATCTGCACTTCTTTGCTGATTGCTTTCTATGCTGTTCTTTAAAGCTCCAAGATCCGGATGAAGGGTTTTGCTTAAAATTAAAACCTTGGAACGTTCGTCTATAACCTCGATTGCGAAGGCAGATTTATTATTATTTAAATTTTTCTCATTCTGAAGTGAACTAACTTCTATCTCATACTTTTTAATACCAATGGAAGAGGCAGGAAGTTCGAGGTTGATAATTTGAGATCTTTCCTCAGGAGATAAACTGATACTTCGCCTAAGGATAGTATTTCCTTTGCTCTTAAGTTGCAAATCTGCTTGAGTTGCCTCCTTTCCGGTATAATTGATAAAAATTTCTACCGGAAATTTATTATTCAGGAAAGCATATCGGTTTACATTGACCCGCTCTACTTGTACATCTTTATAAGAGGTGGTATCCCCTAAAATTACCGGAAAAAGCTTATCCTTCTGTTTAGCTTTAAAATATTTATAATCCCTTCCCAGGTTTTGATGTCCATCTGTAATTAGTACAATGGCATTATTGGCATCTGAATATATATCTTCAGAATCCTGAAGTGCTTTGTAAAGGTCAGATTGAGTTTCAGAAAAATTAAGACTATTAGACCCAGAAATTCCATTTCCAAATGGAATGATTTTCACCTCGAAGTTTTTATTTAATTCTTCAGAAGATGAAATATTATCACTTACAATTTTTGAGGTTTCATCAGCCTCTAAAAATAAAACCGACTGAGAATTATCTTTAAGAACAAGAAGATTGGGTTTAATCAGTTCAAACTCTGTATGAACAATTTTAGGATTGATCAACAATAGCAGAACTATAAAAATGCTGACAGCTCGAAGGCTGAAAAAAATATAATCTCTGGAAGATGTATGATGTTTTCTGAATAAATACTGCCAAAAAGAAAACCCCAGCGCTGCAAAGAGAGCCAGGGTTATATATAAAATAGTACTAAATTCCATTAACAGAGGTTGAGTTGATGAAGTTAATAATATTAACCAAGAAAACGAATCCTCTATTAAAGAGACTTTTTAGGTATGCATTCCACCATCAACATGAATTACCTGTCCAGTAACATAAGCACTAAGATCACTTCCTAAATAAACACAGGCATTAGCGATATCTTCTGGCTTACCACCACGCTTTAGCGGAATTGAATCTCTCCAGCCCTGTACTGTTTTCTCATCCAGTTTTTCGGTCATTTCAGTTTCAATGAAACCTGGTGCGATCACATTGGTTCTAATATTTCTTGAACCAAGTTCCTGGGCCATAGATTTAGAGAAACCTATAATTCCAGCTTTAGAAGCTGCATAGTTCGCCTGTCCTGCATTACCGGTCACACCTACAACAGAACTCATATTGATGATACTTCCATTACGCTGTTTCAACATGGTACGTTGAACAGCTTTGGTCATATTAAAAATAGATTTAAGGTTAACTTCGATCACTTTATCAAAGTCCTCTTCACTCATTCTCATTAGAAGATTATCCTTGGTAATCCCCGCATTGTTAATTAAAATATCAATACTTCCAAAATCTTCAACAACCTTATCTATAAGTTCCTGTGCTTCGGTAAAACTTGCAGCATTAGACTGGTAAGCCTTAGCTTTGATTCCTTTTGATTCCAGTTCCTTTGCCAGCTCTTCAGCAGACTGGGAAGAAGAATTATAAGTAAAGGCAACATTAGCCCCGTGATCAGCAAAAACCTGTGCGATACCTTTTCCAATTCCACGGCTACCGCCCGTTATGATTGCATTTTTTCCTTCTAATAATTTCATATTGATTATTCTTGGTTTATTGACAACCCAAATATAATAAAACCTGCAAGGCAGGACTTCTTTAGTTCAAAATTTTTGATTTTGACTTAATTGATGATCTGCAATTAATTTTTAAAGTCTAACTTTAAGTGAACCCCAACCATTTTCAGAATTCCTGATCGCATGAAAAAGAGAAGGCTCATAATAATAGTTATTGTATTCTTTTCGATAATACTATATCTATGGACTCCTTTCCAATCGGGATTATTTGAAGATGATTTTAATTTGCCTCATAATAAAATCCTCGTGGTGGCCCATCGGGGATCACATTCCAGGGTTCCGGAAAATTCTCTGGAAGCCATACAACAGAGTATCAATAATGAAATAGATTTTGTTGAATTAGACGTTAGATCCACATTGGACAATCATCTTATTATTTTACATGATAGTAACCTTGATCGAACCACCACCGGCTCTGGTCCTGTTAACCAGCAAAAACTTCAGGATGTAAAAAAATATAATCTGAGGTATGGCAACGAAATTACCAATCAAAAGATCCCTACCCTGGAAGAAGCGCTCTTAAAAGCACGAGGAAAAATACTGGTAAATCTGGATCTCAAAATAATCGACCTTCCAGACATTCAACAGGTTTTTCATATAATAGAAAAATTAAACATGGAAGAATCTGTAATTCTTTCCATTCAGGATCTGAAATTATTTCCCAAACTCAGGAAATTAAATGAATCCATCCGGTTAATGCCGGTAGTGAAAACAAGGAACAATTTAAAAAAGGCGCTAAATTTGAAAGGGGTTGAAATCATTCAAGTCAAACCGGAAAAACTTTCGAAAACCCTGATAGACCAAATTGAAGAAAAAAACATTTCCATATGGCGAAACGCTCTTAATAAATATGATCGCATGGAACTACGAGGAGATCAAGGCTTTAAAAAATTGATTTCGAATAACAGAGTTCATATCATCCAGACAGACTATCCTGAAGATCTTTTGGAATTCTTACGAACCAATGAATTACATCCATAAAAAAACCCTTTCAGAAACTGAAAGGGTTTTAATTATATAGTATAATTGAAATTAAGCTTTAAGAACTTCAGCTACTTTCATTCCAATTTCAGCTGGAGAGTCAACCACGTGGATTCCATTCTCTCTAAGAATTTTCTTTTTAGCCTGAGCTGTATCTTCACTTCCACCTACGATCGCACCGGCATGACCCATTGTACGTCCTGCTGGAGCAGTTTCCCCTGCGATAAATCCAACAACTGGCTTTCTATTTCCATCGGCCTTTACCCACTGGGCAGCATCAGCCTCAAGCTGACCACCAATTTCACCAATCATTACGATACACTCGGTTTCATCATCATTCATCAATAACTCAACAGCTTCTTTAGTAGTAGTTCCAATAATTGGATCTCCACCAATTCCGATAGCAGTGGTGATACCTAAACCTTGTTTTACAACCTGGTCTGCAGCCTCATAAGTAAGAGTTCCTGATTTAGAAACAATACCAACTTTTCCTTTTTTGAAAACGAAACCTGGCATGATCCCTACTTTAGCTTCACCCGGAGTAATAACTCCCGGACAGTTAGGACCAATTAGTCGGCAATCGCGATCTTTAATATAGTTTGAAGCTTTTACCATATCAGAAACAGGAATACCTTCAGTAATAGTAATAATTACCTTAATACCTGCATCTGCAGCTTCCATAATTGCATCTGCTGCGAAAGCCGGCGGAACAAAAATAATTGATACATCAGCCCCTGTTTGTTCAACAGCGTCTGATACGGTATTAAATACCGGTTTATCAAGGTGCTTTTGACCTCCTTTACCTGGAGTAACCCCTCCAACTACATTTGTACCGTATTCTATCATCTGCTCGGCATGGAAAGTACCTTCACTTCCGGTAAAACCCTGCACGATTACTTTAGAATTTTTATTGACTAAAACGCTCATAAGTGTTTTTTGATTTTTGGATTACAAAAGTATGTTTTTAAATATAAACCCTAAAGTCATTTTGTAGATTATTGATAGAAAAATCCTTAAAGTTCCTATAAAATTGAAGGAAAATAAAAAATCCCGGATCGCAGGATCCGGGATTTCTATAATTGATAACTTCTAATTATCGAATAACTCTACTTTTTGAGTACCATCGTCCAGCTTAAGAATTTTGATATTCAGATCCTTTTTACTTTTCACCAGCTCCTTAGTTTTTTCGGCAGATATTTTAGATCCATTGTAAAAAAAACTACCTCCGGCTTTATTGATTTTATCGATCTCTTCCATAGGATTTGGCGGTGGTGGCGGTGGCGGATTATCCCCTGATTTGATTGTTATTTGTTTGGTAACAACATCTTTACCTCCTACCTTTTCTATGGTTTCTATTTCCATGTACTTTTCTTTATCATGCTTAGGAGCTTCCGAAGCAACAACTGCTTTTCCCGGCTTTGGAGGAGCTGGTGGAGGTGGCGGTAAAATAGATAACCCGTTTAATCTGGCGAGTCTGGTTTTCCTGAATTCTGCATTCACCTTTTTTATAAAATCTTGGTCAGGATTGATCATTTTCATTCTAATCCCTACATTCTTCACTTCTTCATCAGATTTATTCTGGTATAACTCATCAACATAAGCCTTAAGACGAGAAACCTTTACACTTTTCCCATTGATGAATAAATTGTCCTCATCAATCTTCACTGAAATTAAATTGGAATCCTGATTCAATGGTTGTAAAATTACGGGAGAATTTTCGTTGACTAATGCAGGTTTCGCAACAATTTCGTTGTTAAATAAATAAAGACACAGGCAAAGGACTGGCACTAATAGGCCAAGCCTGGTAATTAAACTTTTGAAAGAAAAACTTTTTGAAATCATAAGTATTCGTTTTTTGATTAATGATTGACTCATGGGACTTGATAATGAATTTGGATAGTGTCCCGAACTATAATTGTAAAGAATATTAAAATATTGATGCGCATCTATATTCTTAGATAAAACTGCTCTGTCTGCCAGAAATTCGTGGTTTAACTTCATGGACTTTTTCAACCAGTACAAAACAGGGTTGAACCAGAATATAATTTGTAAAAATTCAATTAATAATATATCCAGGGAATGTTTTTGATCTACATGAGCTTTCTCATGTTCAATAATAGCTTTAGAGATTTTATCTTTCTCATACTCTGCCTTATTCAGGAAAATATAATTGAGGAATGAGTATGGGCTAATTTGTTTTTTTATTAAAACAAGGATAAAATCTACTTTATTCAGAAGTGTGTTTTCAGCTATTTCCTTTTTAAGGGATTTAAGGTTAAATATGAGCCGAATTAAAAACAGGAATGTTCCAATTCCATAAATAATTATCAATAGCGGATTCAATAAGGACTGGAAATTCCAAAATTCAGACGGTCCAATAGTTTCCTGTTTAAGTGATTGATATAAATAATATTCAGAATTAATAGTATTCTCAGCCGTGTACGAAATGGTAATAAAGGGAACGGCGATAGAAAACAAAAGAATTCCCGTAAGATAGAACCTTTTAAAGGTGTGCATATTTTCCTGTTCCAAAAACAGCTTGTAAAAGCTGAAAAGAACAAAAAGACAGAGACCGGATTTTATAAAATACTCCCACATATCATTTCTCTTTTATCTGCTCGTCGATAATATTGCGGATCTCCTTTAACTCCTGTTCGCTTAAATTAGTTTCAGAAGCAAAAAAGGAAGCAAATTGAGAAGCAGAGTTATTAAAAAAGGATTTTATCATCCCGTTCATTTGACCTGAAAAGTATTTTTTCTTGGAGACTCTTGGAAAATACTCTCTGGATCTGCCTTGCTGTTCATAACCCACGAAATTCTTATCCTGCATCCTTTTAAGGAGCGTGGCAACGGTAGTGGTTGCAGGTTTTGGTTCCGGATAAGCATTTACCAGTTCTTTCATCAATGCTTTTTCCTTTTTCCAAAGGATCTGCATTAACTGTTCTTCGGCATTCGATAATTCCATGATCTTATTGTTATTCTATGAATGTAGAACAAAAACTTTAATTCTACAAATGTAGAAACAAAATAGTTTAAAAAAACCCTTCAGCATGAAGGGTTTATAAATTTATTATTTGGCCCAGGGGCTCTTTTCGATCTCTTCGCCTAATTGACTTATTTGAACTCCCTTGCACAACTTATCATCTTTTAGTTGCCACATGGCAATAAAATGAGCATATGGCATTTCTTCTTCAGGGTTTTCAATAGTTCTCACGTGATAGGTGAAATGAATAGCAACATCGTCATTTTTGGCAATAACCTTTTCAACTTCTAATCTTAAGGAATCAAATGATTGATTTAATTGCTGACCAATTTCGGAAATACCATCAAGATTCAATTTTCTGAAACCAGTAGTACCATACCAGGATAGTTCCACATCCGGATGAAGAAAATCTTTTAAAATCTTATCGTCTTTAAAAAATTCAGACTGATAAAATTTCTCAACAATATCTTTCGCCTTTTTACTCATGATATTAACTATTTAATCTTTTTAACTATTTCCGGCAATTTCTTGATCGCCGCATACTCTTTTAATTTCGTACGAACCTCACCAAAAGGGGTTCCCCAATACGTGGTATTTGGTTCGGTATCTTTAGACACTCCACATTGAGCCATTAAAACCGTTCCTTTAGCAATGGTCACATCGCTTCTTATCCCAACCTGTCCCCAGATGGTCACATCATCTTCAACTACCACCGCACCGGCAATCCCAATTTGAGATGCAAGTAAACAATTTTTTCCGATAATTGTGTCATGCCCAATCTGAATAAGATTGTCAAGTTTCGATCCCTCACCAATAGTAGTATCACCACTAACGCCACGATCGATAGAACAGTTAGATCCAATTTCAACATTATCTTTCACTACTACTCTACCTCCCGAAAGTAATTTATCAAAACCATCCGGGCGTTTTTTATAGTAAAATGCATCTCCGCCTAAAACGGTTCCGCTGTGAATAATAACGTTATCCCCCAGAATACAATTGTCTCCTATGGTTACATTCGCATGTATTAGACAATTTTTACCAATTCTTACATTATTTCCAATTACCGCGTTTGGCTGAACTATGGTTCCTTCTCCAATTTTTGCAGTTTCAGCAACTGCTGAAGTTAAGGGACTAAAAGGTCTAAAATGCCGGGTAAGTTTATTGAAATCCCTGAATGGATCGTCTGAAATTAACAAAGCCTTACCTTCAGGACATTCAACCTCCTTATTTATAAGAACGATTGTTGCTGCCGAATTTAAGGCTTTATCATAGTACTTTGGATGATCAACAAAAACAATATCTCCCGGAGTGACAACGTGGATTTCATTTATTCCTTGGACAGGAAAATCGTCATCTCCCACATACTTACAATCTATTATTGCAGCAATTTCTTTAAGAGAGTGTTGTTTAGAGAATTTCATTAATTATTCTTTGATTCTCTCTTTATAAGTACCTTTTTCTGTCTCTATGCGGATTTTATCTCCTTCATTGATAAATAAAGGCACATTTACTTCAAATCCTGTTTCAACAGTAGCCGGTTTTGTTGCGTTTGTTGCAGTATTTCCTTTTACTCCTGGCTCAGTATGAGTCACTTCCAAAACCACACTCGCAGGCATATCCACAGAAAGAGGCATATTATCCTCAGTATTTATAAGGATAGTTACTACTTCACCTTCTTTTAAAAGCTTCGGCATATCCAAAGCAGTTTCTGTAAGTCTAATTTGCGTATAATCTTCAACATTCATAAAGTGGAAAAATTCTCCATCCTCATAAAGGAATTGAAATTTATGAGTTTCTACCCGAATGTCTTCGATCTTATGCCCTGCAGAAAAGGTGTTTTCAAGTACTTTCCCTGTAGTAACACTTTTTAATTTGGTTCTTACGAAAGCTGGACCCTTCCCCGGTTTTACATGTAAAAATTCCACGATCTTATAAATATCATGGTTATATCTAATACATAGTCCGTTTCTAATATCACTGGTTGATGCCATTATTTTTTAGTTTGAGCTGAAGTATCCTTTCATGATACCTCTTTGTGAGTTTTTAATAAATTCGAGTATTTCGTCTCTTTCAGCCGTTGCCTGCATTTCAGCTTCAATAATAGCAACTGCCTGGGAGTTATTGTAATTTTTCTGATATAAAATTCTGTAGATATCCTGAATTTCCCGGATCTTTTCAGTAGTAAAACCTCTACGTCTTAATCCTATGGAATTAATTCCAACATAACTCAAGGGTTCCCTTCCGGCCTTAACGTATGGAGGCACATCTTTTCTAACCAAAGACCCTCCGGTTACAAAAGCATGATTCCCTATACTACAAAATTGCTGTATAGCGGCCATTCCTGCCAGCACTACGTAATCACCAACATTAATATGACCTGCCAGAGTACTGTTATTGGAGAAGATGCAATTATCACCTACAATACAATCATGAGCAATGTGACAATACGCCATTATCCAGCAATTATTACCGATTACTGTTTTCATGCGGTCTGTAGTCCCACGGTTGATGGTCACACATTCCCTGATAGTTGTATTATCACCAATTACGGTTAGAGTATCTTCATCATCAAACTTCTTATCCTGAGGCGCTGCAGATATTACGGCTCCCGGGAAGATACTACAGTTCTTTCCAATTCGGGCACCTTCCATGATGCACACGTTTGATCCTATCCATGTACCTTCTCCAATTACCACATTATTATGGATAGTGGCAAAAGGTTCTATAACCACATTTTTAGCGATTTTAGCACCGGGATGTACATAGGCTAAAGGTTGATTCATAACTTTTATTTTGATTTTACAATCTGTGCCATTAACACGGCTTCTGTTGCAAGTTGACCGTTAACATAGGCATAACCCTGCATCTGGCAAATTCCCCTACGAATAGGAGCTAATAATTCTAATTTAAATATCAAAGTATCTCCTGGAACTACCTGTCTTTTAAATCTCACATTGTCAATTTTCATGAAGAATGTAAGATAATTTTCAGGATCCGGAACAGATTTCAGCGCCAGAATACCTCCAGTTTGTGCCATAGCTTCTACTTGAAGCACACCCGGCATCACCGGTTTTCCAGGAAAGTGTCCCACAAAAAATGGCTCATTCATGGTTACATTCTTCATCCCAATCACATGTGAATCTGTCAACTCATAGATCTTGTCTACAAGTAAAAACGGACTACGGTGAGGTAAAGTATCCATGATATCATTCACATCCATTAATGGAGGCTGATTGAGATCTATTTTTGGAACATTATTTCGCTTTTCGGCTTTGATGACCTTAGCCAGTTTCTTGGCAAACTCTGTATTTACATGGTGACCGGGTTTCGTAGCAATGATCTTTCCTCTAATTCTAGTTCCTACTAAAGCTACATCTCCAAGAACATCCAACAATTTATGTCTTGCAGCTTCATTAGGATGATGCAAGGTAAGGTTATCCAGAATTCCGTTAGGTTTAACTGAAATTTCATCCCTGTTGAAAGCCACTCTTAATTTTTTAAGAGTATCCTCGCTAATTTCTTTATCTACATAGACTATAGCGTTGTTTAGATCACCACCTTTTATAAGGCCGTGCTCTAAAAGAGTTTCTATTTCATGTAAAAAACTAAAAGTACGGGAGTCAGCGATTTCAGTTTTAAAATCGGATAGACGCTCTATAGATGCGTTTTGAGTTCCAAGCACTTTTGTACCGAAATCAACCATGGTAGTAACCTGATATTCATCTGCAGGCATGGCAATTATTTCACTACCATTTTCATCACGATAGCATATAATTTCGTTAACCACGTATTCTTCTCTTTCAGCTTCCTGTTCCTGAACACCGGCTTTCTCAAGAGCTTCAACAAAGAACTTTGAAGAACCGTCCATTATTGGAGGCTCCGGAGCATCAAGCTCAATATACAGGTTGTCAATCTCCAAACCTACACATGCTGCAAGTACATGCTCAGAGGTTTGAATAGTAACTCCATTCTTGTCAAGGTTGGTACCTCTTTGGGTATTTACCACATAATTGACATCTGCCTCTACTTCCGGGGAACCTTCAAGGTCTGTTCTTCTAAAAACATACCCGGTGTTTTCCGGGGCCGGTTTAAAAGTTAACTTAACTTTTTTTCCTGTGTGCAGGCCAACACCTTCAAGAGAAACTTCCTCCTGAATGGTTCTTTGCTTTGCATTGCTATTAGCCATTATTTATCTTTTTTTCCAGTTGATGTATCGTGTTCATAGTTTGTGGTAAATTTTTAAAGTGGATGTATGATTTATTATAATCATTATATCCTATTGCCGGAGATCCCTGTAGCATCTCTCCATCTTTTACATCCCGTCCAATCCCTGATTGTGCCTGTATCTTCACCCGGTCTCCAATTGTAAGATGTCCGGCAAAACCAACCTGGCCGCCTATTAGACAATTCTTGCCAATTTTAGTAGATCCGGCGATCCCGGTTTGAGCAGCAATAGCAGTATTCTCTCCTATTTCCACATTATGAGCGATCTGGATTTGATTATCCAGCTTCACTCCTTTTCTTATAATTGTAGATCCCAGGGTAGCACGATCTATGGTGGTCCCGGCTCCTATATCTACATGATCTTCTATGATCACATTACCAATTTGAGGAACTTTACTGTATTCACCGGTTTCTCCGGGACTAAACCCAAAGCCATCGGCACCTATAATCACTCCGCTATGAAGGGTCACATTGTTTCCAATCTGACTTTCAGAATAGATTTTTACCCCGGCGAAAATGGTAACATTATCACCAATTTTCACATTATCTCCAATGTAAACATTAGGATAAATCTTTACATTCTCACCTAATTGTGCATTATCACCCAGATAACTAAAAGCCCCGAGATATATCCCATCCCCATATTTGGCAGATTCAGAAATATAGCTTGGTTGCTCAATTCCGG
>NZ_JBLVTL010000003.1:27044-82449 GCF_048285835.1 Christiangramia aquimixticola | reverse complement strand
ATTCAAGGAGTGTGGAAAAGGCTTTATAGGCATCCTTTACCTTAATAAGAGTAGTAGTTACCGGTTGCTCAACTTCAAAACTTTCATTTACAATGGTAATACTGGCATTAGTAGTATAGAGATAGGAATTATACTTGGGATTACTTAAAAAAGTAAGAGAGCCTTCTCCCCCTTCTTCGATCTTGGCAAGTTCTGAAACTTCCGCTTCAGGGTTCCCTTCAACCTTCCCTTCTAATATTTCCGCAATTTGCGCTGCTGTAAACTTCATTCTGGCAAAAGTAAAAAAAATGGTTTAATCTTTAACTTTTGGATAACACATATAGTATTTGGTTACCGTATTGGTTAAGGCTTTCAGGTTAAATTGATCTGAAACCTTTACCACATCATTAATTTTCCCGTTTTTATGAAGTATATTAATATTGTCGGTTTCTCGTTTATACGCAAGATTTGCAATTTCACCTTCAAACACAAAATAGGAAGCATCGTCTGCTGAAATGCCATATTTATTCTGAAGGGCTAAAGATCGCTGTTCCAATTTTTCTTTTGATGGTCGCTTCTTCTTTATTTTCACCTTAAGCAGATCCCGGTTTATGATCATTTTACAAAGGTTACTCAGTACAAAATCATCAGAATACATCCACTCTTTCATTGCTGAAATAACATCATTGTCATCCAGCCTTGAAAACATTTCCAAAGTATCCTCATTAAAATTATCCCGGTTCACCTTATTTTCCAGAAAATACATCAGGCAACCACTCGCATGCAATGTTTTACCCTGACCTATCAATTCTTTGGCTCGAACCAAAACCCTAATTAGTAATTGCTCTGCAACCAGGCTGGTTTTATGTAAGTACACCTGCCAGTACATAAGCCTGCGACCAATAAGGAATTTTTCAACCGAGTAAATTCCTTTTTCTTCAACCACCAGTTCATCATTCACCACATTAAGCATGGTAATGAGCCGTTCACTATTGATGTTTCCTTCCACCGCTCCGGTATAAAAACTATCCCTTTTTAGATAGTCCAGCCTGTCCATATCCATTTGGCTTGAAATAAGCTGATTCATGAATTTACGGTGGTAGCTGCCCTTAAAGATCTGAATGGCCAGCGTTAAATTTTGGTTAAAGTCACGATTCATTTTCTCCATAAATAATAGAGAAATCGTCTCATGATCTACTCCTTCCACAAGGCTATGTTCCATAGCATGACTAAAAGGACCATGCCCAATATCATGCATAAGAATAGCAATCATCAGAGCTTCTTCTTCAACTTTCGAGATCTTAACCCCTTTATGCTTAAGTACTCTCACGGCTTTCTGCATTAAATGAACACAGCCCAGCGCATGATGAAATCTGGTATGATGAGCTCCCGGATAGACCAGATAAGAGAGTCCCATTTGCGAAATCCTGCGGAGTCGCTGAAAGTAAGGATGCTCTATTATGCGGAATACCGTGTCATTAGGAATGGTAATAAAACCGTAAATTGGATCGTTTAGTATTTTAAGTTTAGTTTGTGAAGCCAAGCTATTTTTATATAATATTTCAAACAAAGATACATATCTGGGCCGACTGGAGGTAATAACTTCCATATCAATATAAAATGAGCAGGTTCAATACTCGAATAAGTCAAAATATAAATTATGAATAATATCAAAATTTTATGGGTAGATGATGAAATCGATCTGCTCAAACCTCACATAATGTTCCTTGAAAAAAAGAATTATGATGTTCAAACCTGTAAGAGTGGAACTGAAGCTTTGGAGCAAATTGAAAAGGAAAATTTTGATATCATTTTCCTGGACGAAAATATGCCCGGATTAACAGGTCTCGAAACTTTAGCTGAAATAAAAGAACGGCGGGAGACAATTCCCATTGTTATGATCACTAAGAGTGAAGAGGAATATATAATGGAAGAGGCAATTGGTTCTAAAATCGCCGATTATCTTATTAAACCGGTGAATCCAAACCAGATTCTTCTAAGTATTAAAAAGAACCTGGATCACTCCCGCTTGATCTCAGAGAAAACCACTTCCAATTATCAACAGGAGTTCAGGAAAATAGCCATGGAACTCTCTCAGGTAAATTCTTATGAAGAGTGGGTGGAACTCTACCAAAAGTTGGTGTATTGGGAAATCCAGCTTGAAGAGATAGAAGATTCAGGAATGTTCGAAATCCTTGAATCTCAGAAACAGGAAGCAAATAATCAATTTTTCAAATTCATATCCCGTAATTATGAAAGCTGGTTCGAGAAAGATGCAGAACCACCGGTAATGTCCCACACTTTATTCAGATCTAAAGTAATTCCTGAAATTAAAAAAGGAGACCCTACTTTAATGATCGTGGTGGATAATTTAAGATATGACCAGTGGAAAGCTCTGGAACCGATTATTAATGCTTATTATAAAAAAGAAAAGGAAGAGGCTTATTTCAGTATTCTTCCCACGGCTACTCAATATGCACGGAATGCAATTTTTTCAGGCCTCATGCCAAGTGAAATGGAGAAGCTATTTCCAAAATACTGGAAGAATGATACAGATGATGGAGGGAAAAATCTTTATGAAGCTGAATTTCTTGGAGAACAACTTAAACGACTTGGGAAAGACTATAAATATGAATATCATAAAATAAGCAGTCTAAAAGCAGGCCGTAAACTGGTTGATAATTTTAAAACCCAGAAGGTTAACGATCTTACCGTGATCGTTTACAATTTTGTGGATATGCTTTCCCATTCAAAAACTGAAATGGAGGTAATCAAAGAATTAGCTTCAAATGATAAATCTTATCGCAGCTTAACTCAAAGCTGGTTTAAAAACTCTCCTTTACTAGAAATAATTCAGAAAGCACAGCAATCAGGTTTTAAGCTCATTATCACAACAGATCATGGTACTATTAATGTAAAGAACCCATCAAAAGTAATTGGAGACAAGAACACGAGTTTAAATTTGAGATATAAAACCGGCAAGAGCCTTAGTTTTGAGAATAAGGATGTTTTAGCAATTGAGAATCCGCGATCTGTTTATCTGCCCACTCTTAATATGAGTAGTTCCTATATTTTCGCAAAGGAAGACCTGTTCTTTGCCTATCCAAATAACTTTAATCATTATGTATCCTACTATAGAAATACCTACCAGCACGGTGGAATTTCTTTAGAAGAAGTTGTAATCCCATTTGTAGTCCTTAATCCAAAATAAACGACAAAAGGTTTATTTTTATCGATATAATGCATTTTTTATGTTTATATCCCCCTGGGTATCAGAGCACTGCGCTAGTGTATGGAATTTTTATATATCTTTATAGTCCCAAATCTGACATTTTGAAATTATGGAGTTAACCTACGAACTTCACGAACTCGATGTAGCTGTAAAGCACATTTTAGAAAACACCAAAAGCAAAACCCTGCTTTTTTATGGTGAAATGGGTGCTGGAAAAACAACTCTTATAAAAGAGCTGGTTAAGTCTCTTGGAGTTACTGATGTAGCTTCCAGCCCAACATTCTCCCTAGTTAATCATTACGTATCAGATGAAGGCCCGGTTTTTCATTTCGATTTTTACAGGATCGAAAATGAGATGGAAGCTTTGGACATTGGTTTTGAAGATTACCTGGAATCCGGAGAGTGGAATTTAATAGAATGGCCGGAAAAAGTGGAAAAATTTATAGGTGATAACACCCAAAAACTGCTAATAACGGTTGAATCTAAAAACATAAGAAAGTTAAAGTTTTGTTAACAAACTCAATTTTTAGGATATTGATGGCAAAAAATTAATTGTAAGAATATTATTACCTAATGGATTAATATGAAAAGTGATTTTTGAAATATTAATTCATTTAACGATTTATATATAAATTTGAACTAACATTTTTAAAGTTAAAAATACGATTTTTAGCCAATTTTTTGGCTCAAAAAAAGGCGCAAAGGTACGACTAATGTTGTAATTGACAGGTGATTAAGTTGTTATATGTTTGAAACAGAAAACAGAACGAAACAACAATCTTAAAACCTATTATTATGAAACTTAAAGCAGTACTTTTCGCAGCCGCAATTTTTGGAGCAAGTTTTTTTGTAACTTCAACTTCAAACGACGATATCAATAAGAATGAAATCAAAGAACAAGCCGTACAAAAATCAAAGATCAGGGTACCTTCTGCTGGGTAGTCTTGTTGCGCTTAGTATAGCATTTTCACCATACATATTTTATTTATATGAGATTTTCCCAAGCGGTCCCGTTTGGGAAACTTCTTTTTTTAAGTACGAAAGTCTTTATTTCGAGGATGTACTTACCGCAGCCTGGACTTACTTGGGTAAAATTACGCCCTTATTTTTACTTCTCCTTTGGTTTTTCACCTGTAAACATTGGTGGTATCATGTTATCTTGATTCCAATTTCAATGTATTCTTATCAACTTGTTGTAGTAATATATGACGATGTTTATCTTAGAACAGATTATATTGACATTAATCAATTAATCTATCTTGCTCCCTTTTTTATTGTTATTCTTTCTATAGTATATCTTATTCGTATAAAAATATTTGATAGAGTTTATGGTCTGGACCTTTCAGAATTGGAAGAAACCGAAATCTCAGTTTTCTCTAATATTTCAGATAAAGATCTTAAAGAAATCAAAGAATTTCAGAATGATGAGGATGATTCCTATAATCATTCCAATATCCTGGTCGAAGACTATTACCGTAAACTTTAAACATCCTTATTCCTTTTTCTAAATTATATTGTAATTTAACTGCTTTAACTTAATTTATATGGGCAAGCAGCAGGTCTCTCCTTTTACCAAGGAACAACTTATTCCACAAGAAGAAACTCTGGAGATCTTTAAGAAAAAAGGAAAATTATTCATTGGTATTCCCAAAGAAACAGCCTATCAGGAAAAACGTATTTGCCTGAGTCCCGATGCCGTGGCAGCTATAACCGCACATGGTCACAGAGTTATGATCGAGTCTGGTGCGGGAAAATGGGCCCGCTTCAGTGATAAAGATTATTCCGATGCCGGGGCTGAAATTACTAAAGACACTCAAAAGGTTTTTTCCTGTCCTATGCTTCTTAAGATAGAACCGCCTTCTATCCAGGAACTGGACTTCATAAACCCTCAAACCATCCTTATCTCCGCTCTGCAAATAAAAACTCAGTGTAAAGAATACTTTCAGAAGCTGGCAGAAAAAAGAATTACAGCTCTTGGTTTTGAATTTATAAAGGATGATGATGGAAGTTATCCCATTGTAAGAGCCCTGAGTGAAATTGCAGGGACAGCATCTGTACTTATTTCGTCAGAAATTATGAGCAATCATGCTGATGGGAATGGCTTAATGTTCGGGAATATTAGTGGTGTTCCGCCGGTTGAAGTGGTAATAATTGGTGCCGGAACTGTTGGTGAATTTGCAGCAAGATCAGCGATTGGCCTGGGTGCAAATATTAAAGTTTTTGACAGCTCACTTACCAAATTGAGAAATATCCAATCAAGGCTTGGACAAACTTTTTACACCAGTACCATCCAGCCTAAAAATCTTTCAAAAGCCTTAAAACGTGCTGATGTTATGATTGGTGCTGTTCGTGGAAAAGACCGCTCTCCTATTCTTGTAACCGAAGAAATGGTTCAATCCATGAAAAGAGGGGCTGTAATTATAGACGTAAGTATCGATATGGGTGGTTGCGTGGAAACCAGTGAAATCACTTCCCATGATGAACCTATTTTCACCAAACATGATGTAATTCATTATTGTGTTCCTAATATCCCATCAAGATATGCCAGGTCTTCTTCACTTTCCATCAGTAATATTTTTACACCTTATTTACTTCATATTGCTGAAGAGGGAGGTTTAGAAAATACCTTGAGATTTGACAGAGGTCTGCGTAATGGTTTGTATTTTTACCACGGAATTTTAACCAGTAAATCTATTGCAGACTGGTTTAATCTTTCATATAGAGATATTAACCTGTTGATTTTTTAAAAAAGAATGAAATTTATTCATCGTTTGGGCTATTATGGAGTAGGCCTGTTTTTTGGAATAGTGATCTTAATATTTTTTCTTAGCGGAAAAAAGACTTCCTGTGATTATTCCCCTAATGCCCGTGTTTTAAAGAATATTAAAATAAAGAAAAGGCAATTCACATCAAGTTCCCTGGCTTTCTTCCAAAAAAATGAAATAGATACTTCGTCGGTTTCAGCAATCTTAGAAAATGGCGATGTAGATTTTAATAAAAGTAACACCGAAGCAAAACCCTGCAATATCTATATTGTGAAGGGGATGGTGAACTCAAAAGAATTGGAGTTGCAAATCGTAAACTGCGACAGTATCGCAACCATTAAAAAAGCAGCATATAAAAAAGGTGACCATTAATAGTCACCTTTTTTATTATTCAAAAAATTAACCCCTATTCTTCAAGGATCTGCTCAGAATGAGCTTTGGTTTTTACTTTCTTGATCACTTTCTCTATTACCCCTTCTTCATTTATTATAAAAGTTGTGCGGTGGATACCTTCATATTCCTTTCCCATAAATTTCTTTGGTCCCCATATCCCATAAGCCTTGATCACTTCTTTTTCCTCATCGGCTAAGAGCGGATAATCAAACCCATATTTATTTTTAAAATTCTGTTGCCTTTTTTTCGAGTCGGCACTAACGCCAAGTATTTCATAGCCTTTCGATTTCATCAACTCATAATTATCATTCAGATTGCAGGCTTCTGCTGTACATCCGGGAGTACTGGCTTTTGGATAAAAGAATAACACCAGTTTTTTTCCTTTATAATCTGTTAGCTGGATCGTATTTCCGTCCTGATCTTCGGCTTTAAAATCGGGCGCCTTATCCCCTTCTTTCAATGTTGTCATAATTATTACTTTTGTCTAAAATAAAATTTTATGACCAAACAGGAAAAGGTACAGTTCGTTATTGATACACTAAATGAATTATACCCGGAAGTTCCAATTCCATTAGATCATAAAGACCCTTACACTTTACTTATTGCCGTTTTGTTATCTGCTCAAAGTACCGATGTAAAGGTTAACCAAATTACGCCTCTTTTATTTGAAGTTGCAGATAATCCTTATAAAATGGTTCAATTATCTGTTGAAGAAATAAGAGAGATCATCAAACCTGTAGGATTATCGCCTATGAAATCGAAAGGTATACACGGCCTTTCCCAAATTCTTATCGACAAATATAACGGGGAAGTTCCTGCAAGCCTTGAAGCACTGGAAGAATTACCGGCTGTTGGTCATAAAACAGCAAGTGTTGTTATTGCACAGGCCTTTAATATCCCTGCTTTTCCGGTAGATACTCATATTCACCGGTTAATGTACAGATGGAATCTTACGAATGGAAAAAATGTTAAACAGACAGAAAAGGATGCCAAAAGATTGTTCCCAGAAGATCACTGGAATAAATTACACTTGCAGATTATCTGGTATGGAAGACAGTATTCTCCGGCACGTGGCTGGAATCTTGATAAGGATATAATTACTAAAACTATTGGCCGGAAGAGTGTAATTGTCCAGTACCTTGCTAAAAAGAAATAAAAAGACCTGTAGGCTAATTATACAGGTCTTTTATAAACTAGTTTAGAAGCAATTCAAATTTTAGACTTTTGTATTCGCTAACATTTAATGCCTTTGAATAATTCAAAAGAAAATCTACCGTCTCCTGGCGTGGATGCGGTTGAGTAAGTTTTTCTTCTTTAGAAGATTTTTTAAAGTAAAGTTTCCCCATTTGGTGCTATTTAAGGTGGTTTTATAAATTAACGAACCATTTAGGGGAATATTGTAAATTTAATTTGTTAATATCAAATTTCTCTTTTCGATGATCTTACGCAAATTGATCAAAGCATAACGCATTCTTCCTAACGCGGTATTTATACTAACACCGGTGCGTTCAGAAATTTCTTTAAAACTCATGTCTTTATAGATGCGCATGGTAAGAACCTCCAGTTGATCTTCCGGCAATTCTTTAATCAACTCCTGGACATCAGACTCTATCTGATCTTTAATAAGTTGTTTTTCAATATTAAGATCTCCATCGCTTAACACAGAAAAAATATTAAAATCCCCGCTATTGTCGAATTTGGGCATTCGTTTATTCTTTCTAAAATGATCAATTACCAGATTATGAGCAATTCTCATTACCCATGGAAGAAATTTGCCTTCTTCATTATACTTACCTCTTTTCAGGGTTCGTATTACCTTGATAAAAGTGTCCTGAAAAATATCTTCAGCCACATCTCTGTCATAGACTTTTGTATAAACAAAACTGTAAATACGGTGTTGATGCCTGTTGATGAGAATACCCAGTGCGTTTTCTTCTCCGTTTAAATAATTACGAACAAGGGAAGCGTCAGTCTCCTTAGTGTTATTCATACCAGTTACTTTATAAAACAGGAAAAAGATTTCCTGAGGGTTAGGTTATTTAGTTTTAAAAAAGTAACTGTGTTTTATAGGCAGAATTATTTTGATTATGCTTCAAATATAGCAAGATATATTTTAGATATACAAATAATAGCTTAAATTTTTAACAATACTATAAGCATAGGCAGGCTTTCCTCTCCGTATCATTATGAGTAACTTTGCCGCATTACCATATAAAATATGACTGTAGATATAGCCAACGTAAATCCTAAAAAGAATATCATAATCAAGGGTGCTAAATTGCATAACCTTAAAAACATAAATGCAATTATACCCCGTAATAAACTTGTGGTGATAACCGGCCTTTCAGGTTCAGGAAAATCCAGTTTAGCTTTTGATACTTTATATGCAGAGGGACAGCGAAGGTATGTAGAGAGTTTAAGTTCTTACGCAAGGCAATTTCTTGGTAGGTTAAATAAGCCGAAAGTCGATTACATAAAAGGGATCGCTCCGGCTATTGCCATAGAACAAAAGGTAAATTCTACCAATCCCCGCTCTACCGTTGGTACTTCTACTGAAATATATGATTACCTGAAATTATTATTCGCACGGATTGGCCGAACCTACTCACCGGTTTCCGGGAACGAGGTTAAAAAAGATACGGTTACCGATGTAATAAACTATATTAAGGAATTTCCGGAACGGGAAAAATTATTATTGCTTGCTCCAATTCATGTTGAAGAAGGCAGATCTTTAAGTAAAAAAATTGAAATTCTGGCGCAACAAGGATATAGCAGGATTAAGTTAAATGACGAGGTTGTAAGGATTGACGAAACCAATCTGGATGAAGCCAAGGATGATAATACCTGGCTGGTAGTAGACAGGATTATTAAAAAAGACGAGGAAGATTTTTATAACCGATTGGCCGATGCTGTCGATGCGGCATTTTTTGAGGGGAAAGGCGAGCTTTTTATTGAAAAACTTTCAGATAATACATCAAGACATTTTAGCAATAAATTTGAACTGGACGGAATCAGTTTTCTTGAACCAAATGTTCATTTGTTCAGCTTTAATAACCCTTATGGCGCGTGTCCGCGATGTGAAGGTTACGGCGATGTAATTGGAATTGATGAAGAGCTGGTTATTCCCAATACCGGATTATCCATTTATGAAAATGCGATCTTCCCATGGCGGGGTGATAGTATGAGCTGGTACCGGGATCAACTGGTAAACAATTCTCATAAATTCGACTTTCCTATTCATAAACCATATTTTGAATTAACCGATGAGCAAAAAGAACTGGTTTGGAATGGAAATAAATATTTTGAAGGACTAAACCAGTTCTTTGAGTTTCTGGAAAGCAAAGCTTACAAAATTCAGAACAGAGTAATGCTATCCCGATATCGAGGCAAAACCAAATGTTCTCTTTGTAAAGGAAAACGCTTGCGCAAGGAGGCTGATTATGTTAAGATCGCCGACCATAGTATTACCGATCTGGTGAATAAACCCCTTAATAAAGTAAGAGCATTTTTCGATACGCTTGAACTGAATGAATACGATGAAGTAATTGCCAAAAGGTTGCTTACTGAGATCAGGAATCGCTTACAGTTCCTTTCTAATGTAGGATTGAATTACCTTACCTTAAACCGAAAATCGAATACTCTCTCCGGAGGTGAATCTCAAAGGATCAACCTTGCCACTTCCTTAGGAAGCAGCCTTGTAGGGTCCATGTATATTCTGGATGAGCCGTCCATTGGCTTACATCCTAAAGACACCGAAAAATTAATAGGGGTGCTTGAAAACTTAAGGGATCTCGGCAATACGGTGATCGTCGTGGAACATGATGAAGAGATCATGAATGCAGCAGATGAGATCATCGATATTGGTCCGGAAGCCGGAACAAATGGAGGTCATGTTGTTGCAACAGGAACCTTAAAGGATATTTTAAAATCTGATTCTCTTACCGCGCAGTATCTAAATGGGACAAAGAAAATTGAAGTTCCGGCAAAACGCAGAACTTCTAAGAACAAGATCAAAATCTTTGGTGCCAGAGAAAACAATCTTAAAAATATTGATGTAGAATTTTCCCTTGGAATATTTACAGCTATTACGGGAGTTTCTGGAAGCGGAAAAAGTACGCTGGTTAAAAGAATTCTCTACCCGGCAATTCAGAAAGAAATTGGTGGCTATGGAGAAAAAGCAGGTCAGTTTAATAAAATTGAAGGCGATTTTAAAAATCTGGGCACTGTGGAGTTTGTTGATCAAAATCCAATTGGAAGGTCCTCAAGATCTAACCCGGTTACCTACATTAAGGCTTATGATGATATAAGAAACCTTTTTGCAGTGCAAAGACTTGCAAAACTTCGTGGCTTCCAGGCGAAGCATTTCTCTTTCAATGTAGATGGAGGAAGGTGTGAAACCTGTAAAGGGGAAGGCGAAGTTACCATAGAAATGCAGTTTATGGCAGATGTTCATCTTGAATGTGAAACCTGTAACGGGAAGAGGTTTAAGAAAGAAGTGTTGGAAGTAACTTTCCATGATAAGAATATCGATGATATTCTAAATATGACCATCGATGATGCTACTAAATTTTTTGGGGATCACGATCAATCCAAGATCGTAAAGAAATTAAAACCATTAAAAGACGTAGGATTAGGATATGTACAATTGGGACAAAGTTCCTCTACCCTTTCCGGTGGTGAAGCCCAACGAATTAAACTTGCATCCTTTCTGGTAAAAGGAAATACGAAAACCAAAGCCCTGTTCATTTTTGATGAACCAACTACCGGCTTGCATTTTCATGATATTCAAAAATTATTGCAATCGTTTAACGCTTTAATTTCTAAAGGACATTCTGTGATCGTAATCGAACATAATATGGATCTGGTAAAATGTGCAGATCATGTAATTGATCTGGGCCCTGAGGGTGGAGAAAATGGTGGATATCTGGTAGCCGAAGGTACTCCGGAAGAGGTTTCAAGGAATAAAAAATCTGTTACTTCAAAATATCTTAAAGAAAAACTAAATTAATTAAAACGCTGTTTTTCAGATAATTGACAGCGTAATTTCTGGTCAAAACCATTATACCTGAAGGCCTTTTCGGGTTTTGGCATATGCTTTGTATTTAAGAATAAAAATGTTCATAAATAAATACACTGCTACTATGAGAAACCTGACCTATTTTTTCGCGTTCCTGTTTATTGGGTGGTCAGCATCTGCCTCAGTAAATAATAATACTTCTGCTGCCACAATTTCTTCCGGCTATTATAATGATAGTTTCATTTTTATGGAAGGCGGAGTGGAATTCGCAGTCTATCCAAATGGAGAATTTGACTTTTTCTATAATCCGGATTTCCGAAGAGGAAGTTATCGATATGATTATAACCCGCATGTAAATATCAGTTACAATTCAGGTTATAACTACGATCCGTATGTTCAATTTGATGATTATGGTGCGGTAATTCAAATCGAGAATGTGCCGTTATATTATGATTATTACGGTAGACTTGTTCAGGCGGGAAATGTATTTCTTGACTACAACCGGTATGGACGTTTAGCAAGGGTTGGGAATCTGGTGTTACACTATAACCGCAATCACCGTTATACGCATTCTTCTGGTTATATAAATCACTATAACAGGCATTATGTACACAGGCCATGGCATAATTTTTATCGCAGACCTTACCGCCGGGCAGCTGTTGTTTTTCACAGACCATATAGAGCTTATTATGAACCTCAAAGGGTTTCCTATAACCAATATGTGACCGTTTACAATAATTATTACGCTAATAATTCTCATAAACGTAAATTCTATCGTCCTTCCCAGAAGGTTAAAAATTATAATCACGGACATAGAACCTCGACTAAAAGGAATGTGGTCGATACCAGAAGGAGAACCGGAGTTAGTCGTGATATTGTAAAAACGAGACAGAATGCATCCAGGGAACGAGCATATTCTGATAGACGTAATCTTAATGATCACAAAACCGTTCAACCTTCCAGAGACGCTCAGGTAAGAACCCGAAGATCTGTTTCTACTGAAACAAGGAATGATAGAGTTAGAGATAACGAAAGGAAAAGTGCAAGAACTTCTCAAGAACCTGAGAACAGACAGCCTGAAGTTAGAAGAAATTCAAGAGGAAATACTGAAGCTTCAAAAAGGCAGGAACGAAGAACTTCACCTGCAGTTAGATCTACCGGGTCTTCACGTGAAAGAAAAAATATTTCTACAGAAAAAAGGACTTCTTCTGAAAGGAATTCTTCAGTAGAACGTCCAACAAAACAAAGAAGTAATACTGTTAGAAAAAGTAAAACTTCGAGAAGTGTGAACCCGCGAAGCGAAAATGTTAGAAATGTTTCCGCAACGAGAAGTTCGGCACGAAATATGAATCGTAATAATTAAGAGTTAGTTCATAATTTAATTTTTTGGTTGGTTAGTTGGAAAACCCCTGAAGCTGCCTTGCTGAAGGGGTTTTCCCGTTTTATGAACTTTTGATAAACTTATTGATCATCCCATTTATTTCCGGAGAAAAGTTGAGTTTATAGATCAATGTAATATATGTAAGCGCGGTGAGTGCACTTTTCACCATTATATCCAGAATTGGCATTGAAAAGATATCTATATAATAGAATACAATAGTAAAAGAGAGGGTAATTAATAAAAGCCAAAGCGAACCTCTTGTAAAAGGATGGATCCTGAACTTTTGATATACTAAAATCAATTTAGAGGTATTATACAGAAAAAATGCAATAAAACTTGCCATTGCCGCCCCTTCTATTCCAAATTCAGGAATAAATATCCAGTTTAGAATAACAGCTACGATTACCAGAATAACCCCTATTCCTAATACAATACGATAGTAATCTGAGTTGAAAAGAATACTATTATTATTCCCTAAAAAATTATCATAGAGTTTGACCAGTGAGATCAATAATACTACTAAAATAGAAATTCGATACTCATCTGGAATAAGAGCATAAAGATCGTTTACATTGGTAATGATCAATATAAAAATGAGTCCGCTAACTATTAGCAGGTTTAAAGAACTCCTTTCATATAACTCCTTAAGGCCAGGCTTATCTTTTTTATTCAGCATTTCTGCAGTTAAAGGATGCGTGATTTGATGCATAGCCTTTTGCGGTACCGAGATCACTGTAGCGATATAAACGGCAATCCCATAGATCGCCACATTTTCAATAGGCAAATAATATTCGATCATTACCTTATCCAGGTCCAGTAAAACTGTGGCCACAGAGGCTGCGATCAATATTAAAGCGGAATATTTTAAAACCGGAACCAGGTTTTTTGGAAACCTGAAATTCAACTTAGGCCTATGTAAGGAAAATGCATACATGGCCATCAAAATTGTTCGAAATTCAAACACTCCCGCGATACTATAGATAAATGTTGGGATACTTATCCATCTATAAAATACCAGCATGAGCAGGATACTAATACAAAGCCTGTGGAAAACTTCTTTCATCAAATTTCCAAAAGCACTTTTGTAATAGATCTTTGACCATGAAAAAAACACTTCGAAATAAGACGTGGCCAGGGCGATCAAGAATATTAACCAGATATAAGGCTGAACCAGATCATTCTCACCTGAAAAATAATCCAGTAGATATTCATAAAATATTAAACCGAAGGTTCCAAGTACAACTGCTGAAATGGCCGGAAGTAGCAGGACAAGATTCAACAACCTGTCTCGCTCATTCCTGGTTTTATAAGAAGTAAAAAATTTGATAAGAGTGCTATTCACACCAAAAACAAGAAAAGGCCAGATTAAATTAGCGGCAGAGAGCAGGAAGCTAACCAGACCGTAATATTCCTTTTCAAGAAAATAGGTAAATAAAAACAGGGTATTAATCGCACCAATCCCAAAGCCCAAATAGGTGGTCACCAGATTTTTAAAAGATTGGTTGATTATGATCCCCATTACATTGAATTTATAAGTTCAGCCAGATTTTTTGTTAAGGCCTTTCGGTGATATTTATCAATCCTGTTTTCCAATAATTGCTGTTCATTATTCAGGAATTTCTCAAATTCCTGCATGATGAAAGCTTTGATCTCTTCTTTCGAAGTATAATCCAAATAAATCCCTGAAGCAGATTCTTCAACTATCCTTCCTGCATCCCATTGCTGTGGACCTATGGCTAAAACTGGTTTTCTAGCTGCCAGATATTCAAACAGTTTCCCGGGAATTATTCCTTTAGTTTCTTCAGAATCTATTTCAAGCAGCAGTAAAACCGAGGCATTTCTTTGCATATCTACCGCAGCAGTATGAGTTACATAACCCGGTAAGGCAAGATATTCAGTTAAAGCGGTTTGAGTAATACTTTCCAGCACTTCTTCGCTCACTTTCCCCACTAAATTCAGTGTAAAGAATTGCCGAAATTGGGCATTTTCAATTGTAAGTTCAGCCAATGCCTGCCAGAGTTGTTCCGGATTTCGTCCAGAGAGTAAAGAACCAATATGAGATACCTCAAAACTATCTGCCGGTTTATATTGAGATTCCGGGTCAATATCATAACCATTAGTAATAACCGTAATAGGCGTTCCAGTTTTCCGGCTAAACTCTTCCTTTGTCGTAAAACTTGTTGTTACCAGGTGATCTGCATTTTGAAGTACCGCAAGTTCCAGTTTTTCATGTTTTTCCCTGGCGCCTTTGCTTAAACGAAGTTTTGAATGGTAGCCTATATTGGTCCAGGGATCCCGAAAATCTGCCAGCCATTTTATCCCGGTATTTTCCTTTAACTCCAGCCCAATAAGATGTAAACTATGAGGTGGCCCCGTGGTAATGATCAGGTCATAATTTTCATTATTAATCTCCTGTTCTAAATACTTAACCGAAGGTTTGATCCAGAACTTTCTGGCATCAGGCATAAAAAAATTCCCTCTTATATAAAGAAGTGCTTTTACCAAAAAAGTTTGGTTTTCCTCCTTCTTTATAATTCCGGAACTTATAGAACGCGTTTTTTTTCCGGAAAACAATTCTGCGATGGCATAGGGTTCAAAAATACGAGTGCTCAATATTCTGAGATCTCCCGGCACTTCTGTTTTTAAACTTTCATCAATAATCGGGTAAGTAGGATTTGACGGAATATAAACAACAGGCTCAACATCAAAGCTCTTTAAATACTTTACAAATTTCAACCAGCGCTGAACACCGGGACCACCTGCCGGTGGCCAATAGTAAGTAATAATGAGAACTTTTTTCATCCGGTTATAGATTGCTCAATCCCTATTGACGCTTTTTATATTCTATCCCTAAACCGCCAATCAATATAAGTCCGAGTAAAATTGAACTTACCAGAGTAATTGTACTACCGGTGTGGATCACCTCAGGTTCAAATTTAAATGTAATCTGATGTTTCCCGGCAGGAACATTCATTGCCCGTAAAACATAATTTGCCTGTATATGCGGTACTTTCTCCCCATCTATATAGGCTTGCCAGCCTGGCTGATAATAATTTTCTGAAAATACCACGAATTGCGCGGAGTCTGCTTTATAATCATAGACCAGTTCGTTAGGTTGCTGACTTTTTAATTCAATGATAAAATCAGGATCATAAACAAAATCATTGCTCACCTGTTCCTGAAATTTAGAATTTACAACTGCGGTATTCTTCAGGTTAACCTTCTCCAAAGCAAGGATTTCTTCATTTTGATTTCCGGTCCATTTTATTTTTTCCACCGCCCAGGCATTTCCAAAAGCATTAGGATTCTGTTGCGCCTGAATGCCATCTTCTGCAGGAACTATAAAGTACTTCGCATTCAACATGCTTAAGACCTGCATATTATTTCTGGAAAGGTAAAAATCGTAGAGATCCTGTATTCTTCCCGGTTTGGCTGCATGATAACCACCTATGGCATTGTGGAAGTATGAAGTTCTACCGGTATTAAAAGGACTACCCGAAACGTCAAAAACACGGAAATGGGTTGTATCCTGTAAGATCCTTGTATCAGCTTCATAGCGTTGATACGGTTGTTCCATTTGCCGTGCCTGTACAAAATCTTCACTGTTTACATATCTAAGGTCGACCCCTACAAGATCAAACACAATAACAAGTCCCAGCCCGGCGGTTAAAACATTTCGAGAAATTTTGGTTTTCAGGAAAGCCCAGATCAATCCTATAGATACTCCAACCAGCAATAATGATCTTAATACATCTGAAGTGAAAATGGCTTTACGGTCTTCCTTCAAAGCATTCATGAATTCCATCCCAAACTGCTCGCGGTAAAACGAATCGTTATTACCGGCAAAGTCGAAAGCTGAACTTATTAAAAGGAAAAACAGCAACAATCCTCCGCCAATCATTCCGGAGAATTTTAAAGCTTTCAGTTTATCGTCATTAGCTATTTTTTCTGAAAATAATTTATGAACTCCAACTATCGCCAGCAATGGTAAACAAAGCTCAAGTAATACCTGTATAGATGAAACTGCCCTGAATTTATCGTATGAAGGAACATAATCTATAAAGAAATTAGTTATTGGATTCGTACCTCCAAACCAGTTTTTTCCCCAACTGAGTATTAAAGCCAGGATGCTCCCTCCTACTATCCACCATTTCAATCGGCCTTTAACAAGAAATAACGCTAAAATAAATAAGAAGATCACGCTGGCACCAATATAGGCCGGTGCGCCAACAAAAGGCTGGTCACCCCAATAAGTAGGTGCAGATTCAGCAAATTCCTTAGCCTGAACAGGGCTCGCACCCATTTTAAGAATGGCATTATATATATGGGAGTCTTCTCCTATATTTTCTGAGCTACCACCTCCCATAAAACGAGGTACCATAAGATTAAAACTTTCCAGGATACCATAACTGTATTCAGTTATATAATCATAACTAAGAGCGGAATCTTCTTTAGGTTCTCCATTAGGAGTTATAGTAAGTTCAGATTTCCCTCTGGTACTAAATTCGGCGTATTCACTGGTGGCCATAAGATTCGTAGCATTCGTTGCCATTGCAATAACCACTGCTAACACCATTATTCCTATCGCCTTAAAATAATCACCTATAAGATCCTTTTTAAAGGCATCAATTAAGTACACGATCCCAAGTACAATTACAAGGAGCAGTAAATAATAGGTCATCTGGAAATGATTTGCCTGTATTTCCAGCGCCATCGCTACAGCAAGCAGTAAGAAGCTCCAGATATTTCTATGCCGGAAAATCGAGATTATACCCGCAAGGACCATGGGCATATATGCAATAGCATGTGCTTTGGCATTATGACCAATCCCGAGAATAATGATGAGATATGTGGAAAATCCAAAAGCTATGGCTCCCACGAAAGCGGTGCGATAATCCAGCTTTAAACTAAGCAGCAGAATATAGAATCCAAGAAAATAAAGAAAAAGGTAATCTGCAGGTCTTGGCAGAAACCTTAATAAGGAATCCAGTTTTTTTACATAATTGTGAGGATAATGAGCACCTAATTGATAGGTTGGCATCCCTCCAAAAGCCGAATCTGTCCAGTAAGGTTCTTCACCGGTTTGCTCGCGAAAGTCATTTTGCTCCTTAGCCATCCCGATATATTGAATAATATCGCTTTGGTAGATCTCCTTTCCTTGCAGAACAGGATTAAAATAAAATAGAGACAGTAGAATAAAGCCTGTTAATACCAACAGGTGAGGTAAGAATTTCTTCAGTTTAGCCATTAATCGGACTTTTGATTTATCCCTTGCTCCTTTTCAATTAAAAGAGCTTTGTTAAAATCCGAAATTAATCAATTTCTTCGTAATCGATATATTCACCTACTTTTTTATCTGAAGATCGATTATTGCCAGGTTTTTTATCGATGGTAACCTTCCCTTTTTCCCGGGGTGGGTTAGCAGGGCCTCCAAATCCCTGTTTGAATTGTTGTTCAAATTTTTTCCCCATTTTTTTCATAAAGTACTTTAAAAGAAGGGGTCCAAAAAAACGGATCAGGATTTTAAGACCAAAGTACACTAAGAGGATAATGAGTACCGTTTTTAATACTCCACTTAAAGATGCTTCCAACATGCTATCGCTTTTGGCAAAAATAAAAATAAGCCTCCACAATGAGAGGGCAGGGAGCAATAAAATTATAATAAATCTCATATATTTGAGTATATCAACCCCGTGAAATATGCGTAAACTACTCCTTCTTAATATAATTTTGTTGTTGGCTGTTTTTGACCTTCAGGCTCAATATACCGAAACCATCAATTCGAACCGGCCGGGGCAGTCGCAGGGAGCATTTTCTGTAGGTACAAATGTGATCCAGCTGGAAAGCGGTTTTTATCTTGGAAAAGATGATCATTCCGGTTTCAATTCTAAAACTGATATCTGGGGAATTGACTATCAATTAAGGTATGGCCTCCTTTTTGAAAATCTGGAACTAAGCCTTAGTGGAGCTTTTGAATCTCAAGATATCACCCGCAATTTTCTGGGAAATACCATTCATGCATCGGGTAGAAATTTTAAATCGAATACTATAGGCGCCAAGTACCTTATTTTTGATCCGTATAAAGAAATTGAGGAAGAAAAGCCCAATCTTAAAAGCTGGTATGCTAACAGGAAATTTAAGTGGAAAACCCTGATCCCTGCGGTTTCTTTATATGCAGGAGCAAATTTCGCTTTTGGAGATAATCCTTATTTATATGAAGGGGAAGGAAAATTCAGTCCAAAAGCAGCACTTATCACTCAGAATAACTGGGGCCGATGGGTGTTGGTTCTTAACCTGATTGCAGATAAATTAACCGAAGAATACAGAACTTACACCGGAATTGTTACGGTAACTCACGCATTAAATCCAAATTTCGCTCTATTTGGAGAATATCAGGGGATCAAGGGAGATATTTATGCAGATGATATTATAAGAACCGGAGCGGCTTACCTTCTGGGAAATAACTTTCAATTTGACATATCCGGATTAGTGAATTTTAAAGATACTCCCAGCAAATGGCAGGTTGCCGCCGGAATATCCTACAGGCTGGATTTTCATAAAGAAGATGAATTTATAGAGGAGTCTAATGAAGGAAATCGTAGAAGAGCCCGAAGCCAGAAACTAGGTCGGGAAAATGAAGAAAAAGACGATTCAGGCGGATTTTAAAATTTAATCCGTTTAAAATAAAAAGCCCTGCAAAATTTTGCAGGGCTTTTTTAATAATATGTAACTGATATTATTTGTTAGACATCGCAGCTTCAACTGAAGCTGAAAGCCTTTTATAAGTACCGTTCTCAAGTCTTTCTCTAATCGCAGAGAATGCTTCCAGAGTTTCCTCGATATCCTGCATGGTATGCGTAGCCGTAGGGATCATTCTTAATAAGATCAATCCTTTTGGAATTACCGGATACACCACGATGGAACAGAAAACTCCATGATTTTCACGAAGATCCTTCACAAGAGCCATAGCTTCCGGAATACTACCTTTAAGGTAAACCGGAGTTACACAACTTTGAGTAGTCCCAATGTCAAAACCTTTGGCTTTTAATCCGTTTTGTAATGCATTCACATTTTCCCATAGCTTTTCTTTAAGCTCCGGCATGGTTCTAAGCATTTCCAATCTTTTCAATGCTCCAACCACCAACTGCATTTGCAGTGATTTTGCGAACATTTGAGATCTAAGGTTATACTTAAGGTAATCCATGATCTCTTTATCACCGGCAATAAAAGCTCCGGTACTGGCTAAAGATTTTGCAAATGTTGCGAAGTATACATCAATTTCGTCCTGTACGCCCTGCTCTTCTCCTGCACCTGCACCGGTTTTACCCAGCGTACCAAATCCATGAGCATCATCAACGAACAATCTGAAATTATATTTTTTCTTTAGTTCAACGATCTCTTTAAGTTTTCCCTGCTCACCACGCATCCCGAAAACTCCTTCAGAAATTAGAAGAATACCACCTCCGGTTTGCTCAGCGATCTTGGTAGCACGTTGAAGGTTCTTCTCAATGCTTTCCATATCATTATGCTTATAGGTAAACCTTTGTCCCAGGTGTAACCTAACTCCATCAATGATACATGCGTGTGCATCTACATCATATACAATAACATCCTGTTTAGATACTAGGGCATCAATGGTAGAAACCATTCCCTGATATCCAAAATTTAGAAGATATGCTGCCTGTTTATTTACAAAAGATGCAAGTTCATCCTGTAATCTCTCATGCAGGTCTGTATGACCACTCATCATTCTCGCACCCATTGGATAAGCCGATCCGTACTCAGCAGCTGCTTCTGCATCTACCTTACGAACTTCAGGGTGATTGGCAAGACCAAGGTAATCGTTAATACTCCAGGTAATAACTTCCTTCCCACGAAATTTCATTCTATTGGAAATAGGTCCTTCAAGTTTTGGGAATACAAAGTAACCCTCTGCCTGTTCAGCCCATTTTCCTAATGGTCCTTTGTCTTTGTAAATTTTATCAAATAAATCCTTCATCGGTCTTTTTTTAGACGAGCCGCAAAAATACTGAAATTCGGCCCAATTCTACAAAGTATATTTTTAAACATCGAAATCTAATAAAAACAAAAGCATCCCACAAAAATTAGGATGCTTTTGTTAATAAATGTTAAACCATTTATTTTACTATTTCTATATCCATTTCGGCGTTAGCAGTATGGTTATCCATAAAGCCCTGTTCGGTCATCCATTCATCACTATAGATCTTGCTCATATAACGGGATCCATGATCTGGAAAGATAATTACTACATTAGAATCTTTATCAAATTCTCCTTCTTCACTGTATAATTTTAAACCATGCATTGCCGCACCACTGGTATAACCTACAAATAAACCTTCAGTTCTGGCAAGTTCTCTGGCCGCGTGTGCTGCATCTTCATCGGCAACCTTCATAAATCTGTCAATAGATTTAAAGTCGGTAGCAGATGGGATCAAATTTTTTCCAAGACCTTCAATGCGGTATGGATAGATCTCATCCTTATCAAATTTCCCGGTTTCGTGGTATTTCTTCAGAACAGATCCAAAAGCATCTATTCCAAGAATCTTAATATTCGGATTCTTTTCTTTCAAAAATCTGGCAGTTCCTGAGATTGTTCCACCGGTTCCACTACAAGCAACCAAATGGGTGATCTTCCCTTCTGTTTGTTTCCAGATTTCCGGGCCCGTGGAATGGAAATGCGCGTCTATGTTTAACTGGTTAAAATACTGGTTGATATAAACACTGCCATCAATTTCCTGGTGAAGTCTTTTAGCAACTTCATAATATGAGCGGGGATCATCTGCCGGTACATTGGCCGGACAAACATAAACTTTCGCTCCCATTGTTTTTAACATATCGATCTTATCCCGGGAAGACTTGGAACTAACTGCAAGTATACAGTTATAACCTTTAATACAACTAACCATGGCTATACTGAATCCAGTATTACCTGAGGTGGTTTCAATAATTGTATCTCCCGGTTTTAAAATCCCTTTTCTTTCAGCTTCTTCTATGATATAAAGCGCAATTCTATCCTTGGATGAATTCCCCGGATTAAATGCTTCTATCTTAGCTGAAAATTTTCCTTTAAAGTCTTTGGTGATCTTATTCAGGCTGATTAGCGGTGTGTTCCCAACCAACTGTAAAATGTTGTCATAAACCTGCAAATCTTCTCTCATAAATCGAAGTTCTATTAAAAAAGAGTCCTAAAAATTACTTCTTAAGACTCTTCAAATTTAAGTGAAATTTTTGGATTATTCTGAAATGCCTTCCAGATCCAGTAAAAACGCGTACTCTTCAGCCACCTCTTTCAATGCTTCAAACCTTCCGGAAGCACCCCCATGGCCGGCATCCATATTGGTATGCAGCAGCAAAATATTATTGTCGGTTTTATACTCTCTTAATTTCGCAACCCATTTTGCCGGTTCCCAGTATTGAACCTGAGAATCATGCAGCCCCGTGGTCACTAGCATATTTGGATAATCCTGGTCTTTTACATTATCATAAGGGGAATACGATTTCATGTATTCATAATATTCCTTATTATTAGGATTTCCCCATTCATCATATTCTCCCGTAGTTAGCGGAATACTATCGTCCAGCATCGTTGTTACTACATCTACAAATGGTACTCCGGCAATCACTCCGTTATAAAGGTTTGGAGCCATATTCACTACCGCTCCCATTAACAATCCTCCGGCAGATCCACCCATGGCGTATAAGTGCGCAGAAGAGGTATAGTTCTCATTTATAATGAATCTGGAAACATCAATAAAATCTGTAAAAGTGTTCTTCTTTTTGAACAATTTTCCATTCTCATACCATTCTCTTCCTAAATATTCTCCTCCACGAATGTGAGCAATGGCATAAACGAAGCCACGGTCAAGTAAACTAAGTCTTACTGTTGAGAAATAAGGGTCTATGGTTGAACCATAAGAACCATAGGCATATTGTAGTAAAGGATTGGAACCGTCTTTTTTAATTCCTTTTCGGTAAACCAGAGAAACCGGAATTTTTGTTCCGTCTTCCGCAGTAGCCCACAATCTTTCGGATACATAATTATTCTTGTCGAATTTACCTCCAAGGACTTCCTGCTCTTTTAAAACCACTTTATCCCCGGTTTTCATGTTATATTCGATCACAGAAGTTGGTGTTACCATACTGTTATAGGTATACCTCAGCACGTCTGTTTCAAAATCGGGGTTAATGGAAGTATAAGCGGTATAAGTTTCATTATCAAAAGGAATATAAAATTCTTTATTTCCATTCCATTCGATAACCCTGATCTTGTTAAGACCATTATTACGTTCACTTACCACAAGATAATCCTTGAATATATCAATGTCTTCCAGGAGATAATCTTCCCGGTGAGGAATCACATCTGTCCAGTATTCTTTGATGGTACTACCAACCGGAGTTTTCATCAGTTTAAAATTCGTGGCTTTGTCTTTATTAGTCACGATATAAAAATGATCTCCAAAATGCGAAATGCTATATTCCAGTCCCCGTTCTCTTGGTTGAAAAACGGAGAAGTCTCCTTCAGGATTATTCGCATCTAAAAATCTGTATTCGGTAGTTAATGTACTATGCGATCCAATGATTATATACTCTCTGGATTTGGATTTATATACATAGGTATTAAAAGTCTCATCTTTTTCTTCGTACACCAATTGATCTTCAGCAGGACTGGTTCCCAGAATATGCTTATATATCTGGAAAGATCTTAAAGTTTGAGGGTCCTTTTTTGTGTAATAAAGGGTTTTATTGTCATTAGCCCAGGTAGATCCACCGGTGGTATTTTCTATATTTTCATCATAGATTTCCCCCGTTTCAAGATTTTTTATCCTGATGGTATATTGCCTGCGGCTTACCGTATCTGTCCCAAAAGCAACGAGTTTATTATCAGGAGAAACATTTAGACCTCCCAGACTATAATATTCAAAGTCTTTGGCCATTTCGTTCACATTGAACATCACTTCTTCCTCTGCCTCCAGACTTGCTTTTTTTCGGGAATGAATGGGGTAATCGTATCCTTTTTCAAATCGGGTGATATACCAGTAACCGTTAAGTTTATAAGGTACAGATTCATCATCCTCCTTTATCCGGCCTTTCATTTCCTCGAATAATTTTGCCTGCAGGTCTTTGGTATGAGCAGTCATGGCATCATTATATTCATTCTCTGCATTTAGATATGCAATCACCTCAGGATCCTCTCTCTGGTTCATCCAGAAATAATTATCCACACGTATATCTCCGTGTTTTTCAAGGTTTTTAACGATCTTCTTGGCTTTAGGCGCCTCTATATGTTTTTCCAATTCTTTATTATTTTGGGCGGATGCAAATGTAACGGTTCCTAACAGAATTATTAGTCTTTTCATTATGTATTGATTGAGGAGGTAATTTAGTAAATTTGGCATTAATTTTAAATACAAGAATATGTTTGGAGATATGATGGGTATGATGAATAAACTGAAAGAGGCCCAGGAAAAGGTTGAAGCCACCAAAAAAAGGCTTGATACGGTTCTTATAGATGAACAATCCGGAGATGGATTGCTAAAAGTTACCATTACCGCAAACAGAGAGGTAAAAAATATAAGTGTGGATGAGCAATTACTTGCAGATAAAGAACAACTGGAAGACTATCTTGTTCTAACCATGAATAAAGCGATCAAAAAAGCTACTGAAATCAATGAAGCTGAAATTGGATCTGCTGCTAAAGATGGAATGCCGGATATCCCCGGAATGGATATGTTTAAATAAAAAAAAGCGGGTTTAAAACCCGCTTTTTTTTATGCTTCTCCTCTTGCAGGATAATCTTCCTTAACAACGAAGGATATAGATTTTAATAATTCATCAAATTTTGGTCGTGCAAAAGGCATTGACTGTATACTTGCCGAGTATAATGTAGAGTCTGGTCTTACAAGAAAAAGTGCCGGTTCAACAAACACATCCGGTTCAGATTCTTTTTCTTTTTCTGAAATGAACAGCCCCCATTTTCTTCCCTCATCTATACTAAAGTCGTATCCAATATTAAGATTATCCACATCCCACTCCTCTACCGTTTTTTGAGCAAGCTCTTTATTATTCGAACTTATACATATTACGTCCACTCCTTTTTCGCGGAATTGATCGATCTTAGTATTTAACTCTTCCAGATACTTTTTGCAAACCGGGCAATGAATCCCCCGGTAAAAAATTACCATAGTGAAATTCTCCGGTTTACTGGATTGGAGATTATAATCAACTCCTTTAGTTGTTTTTACTCTTAATTCAGGAACTTCATGTCTTGGTTTTAAATTTTTCATTTTCGTCTTTTTCGAAAAATAATTATTTAAAAACCAGATTATATTAAATCCCTACTAATCTTAAGTTAAGATTATTTAAAGACTGATAACTTTAAGTGTTTTCAGGAAAAACTGATGCATCTCTTCAGTATAATCATGGTGAGTTACAATTCTTATTTTACCCTGCCCCATATTGCTGATTCTCACATTGGCTTTTGAAAGTTCACCCATAAATTCAGTTTCCTTGCTGGTATCCTTCAAATAGAAGATCACAATATTGGTCTCTGTAGGTTCCACTTTATCCACATAGCTAAGCTGATTCAATACTTCCGAAATCTGAGTGGCACGTTCATTATCTTTGGCGAGACGTTCTACCTGATGATCCAGAGCATAAATTCCTGCGGCGGCCATAAATCCAACCTGCCTCATTCCCCCTCCTAATACTTTTCGCACACGGATGGCGTTTTCCATTAAATCTTTGTTCCCTATAAGTACAGATCCCATGGGAGTTCCCAAACCTTTACTTAAGCATACAGATATCGTATCAAATAACTTTCCGTATACTTTTGGGTCTTCACCTTTTTTGACCAAAGCATTAAATAATCGAGCTCCGTCTAAATGAAGTCCCAGACTATTCTCATCACAAACCTTTCTAATCTTTTTGATCTCCTCTATATCATAACAAGCTCCTCCCCCTTTATTGGTAGTATTTTCAAGGCACACCAGACTGGTTAACGGACTATGATAAAAATCCGGCGGATTGATATTTTCTTTAACCATTTCTGCAGTGATCATCCCGCGATCGCCATCGAGTAATTTACATGACACACCGCTATTAAAAGAAACACCACCGCCTTCATAATTATACACATGCGCCCATTTATCACAAATTAGTTGCTCTGCCGGTTGCGTATGAAGTTTAATGGCGGCCTGGTTCGCCATACTTCCGGTAGGGAAAAATAAGGCCTCATCCATTCCAAACATATCGGCGAGCTTTTGTTCAAGCTCGTTTACGCTGGGATCTTCTTTATACACATCATCTCCAACTTGCGCAGTCATCATGGCCTGCAACATACCTTTAGTAGGTCTGGTTACTGTATCGCTTCTTAAATCAATTTCTTTCATATTATTTACAGGTTACCTATTGGTGATCCATCTGGGATCTTAGGCGTATTTATTTTTAGTTTAAACTCTTCCGGCGCCTCCCGGAATCTTTTGATCATTCTGTACATTTCTTTCGAAACCGGATCCTGAGAGGTTCTCATCCAGCCCGCTAAATTATCAATTTCCTGGTTTGTTAGTGCTCTTACCATTGGCGTGGCCTTATCAGTGATGGCGAGATTCAGCAAATGTTTAAACACCACAAAATTGATGGTGTTCTGGACGCTTTTTTCATAACTGCCTTTAACCTGCCGTTTAATGGTATTCTGAGTTAACTGAGCTAATAAATATCCTAGCCCGGGTAAATTTTGATCCATAGCGTTTTGTTGAATCATTCTTTCTGCCCTTTCCGGATTCAATAAGAAAGCCAAACTCATATCGGCAGCTGTGGCCGGGGCTCCAAGAGCGTCAAAAGCGGTATTTGTATTCGACCTGAAAGATTCCCGATCTCTTGAATAACCAAAAGCTCTTGGAGGAAATAAACCAACCTTATCCTTAGGAATTGCAAGGATCTCTTGATCCAGGGTTTTTAAAATATTGGCAATCGCCTTTTTTTGCACTTCTCCATCCACGTGGTTTACCACAGTATTATTTCCACCTTTTACCGCATATTCATATTCCAGCCCACCAATTAATTTCACGGCTGCTTCGGTTTGGTAGCGATGGAAAAAATATAGCGGAACAAAAACATCTTCCAAGACCGTATAAGGTTCATTTTTTCTAAAATTATCAACTGAAAAATTTTCGATGGCTTTCTTTCTAATATTGAGCACTCTTTCCAATTCTTCTGAAGCATCTGCACCATTATCCCATAAATGAGCATATGCATGAGCACCACCGGCAGGACGGGCATCGGCATCAGATATAAAGGTCAATCCATTTAATCTGGCTTCTTCGAGAACTGCATTTAAAAAATCCCGTTCTTCTTTATCTTCAGGAATATCTGCATAACTATACTTAACCGTTACTTTATCCCACTCCCCAATTCCGGTATCATAAGCATTGGCAAATTCAATATTACCATTCTTCAGTTCAAATTGAGGATGTGGATAGTCCATTACAGAGGCTCTGTTAAGCGTGCTCGCAGCGAAATTATGCGCAAAGCCAATAGTATGACCAACTTCGTGAGCAGATAACTGTCTTATTCTGGCAAGAGCCAGCTCCATCATGGGATCATGATTGGCATCATTACCAGCAAAAGGTTTATCCATCATGGCCTGAGCGATCAAAAAATCCTGACGAATACGCAGGCTTCCCAGACTTACGTGCCCCTTTATGATCTCACCTGTTCTTGGATCTACCACACTCGCTCCATAACTCCAGCCCCGGGTAGACCGGTGCACCCATTGGATAACATTATACCTCACATCTAAAGGGTCGGCTCCCTCCGGTAACATTTTAACCTGAAAAGCATCTTTATAACCTATATTTTCAAAAGCCTGATTCCACCATTTTGCGCCATCCAGCAAAGCCGTTCTTACCGGCTCCGGAGTTCCGGGATCGAGATAATAAATGATTGGTTCGACAGCTTCACTGATTTTTGCTGAAGGATCCTTTTTTTCCAGTCGGTGTCTAATTGCATACCGCTTCGTGATGGGTTCATAGACAGGAGATGCATAATCCAAATATGAAATGAAAATTGCGCCACTCCTTGGATCAAAAATCCTCTTTTCATAATTACCATCAGGTAACTTCACAAACGAATGATGCTGGATCACACTGATATTTTCAGGATCTGGAACTACAGAACTTATCGTACGACCTTGAGGCTGCCCTTCAAAGGTGAGTAAAGCTTCAAATTCTACATTTTCAGGAAAAGCTTTGGTTCGCTGAAGTTCCAATGCACTTTTAGATTTATTTACGCTGTAAGAACCATATTTTCCTTTCTTCAGTTTTTGTGAAACCCCATGGGCATCCTGCATCAGGAAAGGTGTAAGATCTATAATATATGTCTCGTTTCTGTTCTCTTTAATTTCAAAACCAAAAATCACAGATTTGGCAAATGCTTCAGCAACGCTTTCCTTTTCCGCTTTATTCTGGGTTAGTGCCCGGTAATTTTGATTGGGCTGAACAAGTAATAATTTATTGCCAGCTTTTTGAAACTTTACAATTTTTGTTCCCCCAAGTTGCCCCCTGTCCAGACCAATATCATTGGATCCTATTCCACTTGTAAGAAAATGTGTGTATAAAAATTCTGTTTCCAGGCTATCCACTTCCAGATAAATTTCATCTTCCGCCGGATTATAATGGAAAGTAAAGTAGCCGTCCTGAGTAATTAAATCTTTCTTTTTTTCAAGAAACTGGGCCCTGGCGATTATAGAAATACTGAAAGCCAGAATAATAAGTGAAATCTTGCGCATGCATGGAGTTTTATAAGCCCCCTAAAACTAAAAAATATTCGTTAAATACTTTTCCGAAACACCCCTAAATTCTATTTTTACGTCAAATCAAACAAATGATCACTACAGAGAACATACGAGATCTCAAAGAGCGCCTGGTTGCGTTAAGGAGGTATCTTTGACATTGATGCCAAGAAAATCGAAATAACCAACATGGAGGAAAAGACCTTTGCTCCTGATTTCTGGGACGACCCTAAAAAAGCGGAACAGATCATGAAAGAGGTCAATTTTGAAAAAAGCTGGGTTCAGGATTATGAAAAAGCTGAAACCCTCGTGGATGACCTCGAGGTTATCTATGAATTCTATAAGGAAAATGAAGCAACTGCTGAAGACGTGGAAAATCGGAATCAGGCTGCAACTGAACTTATAGAAGACCTTGAATTCAAGAATATGCTTTCTGAAGAAGGTGATAGCATGAGTGCCGTTTTACAGATCACTGCCGGTGCCGGTGGAACAGAAAGTTGCGATTGGGCAGAAATGCTCATGAGAATGTACCTGATGTGGGCTGAAAAGCGAAACTTTAAAATTAGAGAATTAAACTATCAGGCGGGTGAAGTTGCGGGTATCAAAACCGTGACCCTGGAAATAGAAGGAGAATACGCTTTTGGCTGGTTAAAAGGTGAAAATGGAGTGCACATGCTTGTGCGTATTTCGCCATTTGACTCTAACGCAAAACGCCATACTTCCTTTGCATCTGTATACGTTTATCCTCTAGTTGACGACAGTATCGAAATCGAGATCAATTCATCAGACCTTAGCTGGGAAACAATGAGATCCTCAGGAGCCGGTGGTCAAAATGTAAATAAGGTAGAGACGGCAGTTAGATTACGCCATGCTCCTACCGGAATTGTGATCGAAAATTCTGAAACCCGATCTCAGCTGGAAAATAAGAATAAAGCGATGCAGCTTTTAAAGAGTCAGTTATTTGAAATCGAACTTCAAAAGCGACAGGCCCAGAGAAGGGAAATCGAGGATTCTAAAATGAAGATCGAATGGGGATCGCAAATTAGAAATTATGTGATGCATCCTTATAAACTTGTGAAGGATGTTAGAACGGCCGAAGAAACCGGGAATGTAGATGCGGTAATGAATGGAGAAATCGATCATTTCCTCAAAGCATTCCTTATGATGATGGGCCAAAAGAGTGAAACCGAATAAAACCGGATTATTAGTTTTATTTTTTGAAATAGAATGAATATATTATAAAGGAAAATTTTAGAAATGTATACTATCTATCATAACGCCAGATGCAGTAAATCGCGACAAGGTCTTGAGATCCTTAAAAACTCTGGTGTAGATTATAATGTAAGAGAATATTTAAAGGAACCTCTTGACGAAGGAGAGCTATCAGGCTTAATAAATAAACTGAAAATAGCGCCCATCGAACTGGTTCGCAAGAACGAAAAGATCTGGAAAGACGATTATAAAGAGAAAGATCTGAGTGATAAGGAACTTATTAGAGTAATGGTGAATAATCCAAAGTTGATCGAAAGACCAATCGTGGAAGCTGATAAAGAAGCAGTAATAGGAAGACCACCTTCCCAAATTGAAAAACTTCTTTAAAAATTAAAGAGATGAAACTACAATATAAAATAGCCTTATTAGGGATCGCATCGGCGGCGGTGGCCGGCTTTGTATATTCCCAGATCCATATTCACGAAAAGAACAGGAGGGAAATTAAGGAAATAGCTGAAGAACTGGCTTTAGCCTGGAAGGAGAAATTAAAGCTGAGTTACGAGCAAACCAGGTTACTGGAAGATACGTTAATTGAATATACCATCAAAAAGAATGAGATCATTAATTCCACTCTGGGAACAGAGCAGCAAATTGTAAAATTAAAGACCATTCAAAAAAGTGAACATAAAGCGCTTCAGAAATTCCTTAACGAAGAGCAGTTCGAAAATTATCTAATTTTAAGCAGAGAAATCACTCGTAAGGCCTGATAATTATAGAAGGGGCAACTTCAAGAAAGATTCGTTAACAAAAAATTAACGAACCTTAATTAAACTTAGAGGAGTTAAGACGGTCAAAGATAAAAATTGAATAATGACCAAAAGAAATTGCTTCTCTCTAAGTTTATTGCTGTGTTTTATTTTCACACTTGCTTTTCAGGCTCAGGCACAGGGCCCATCCAATGAAAAAAAGTATACCATTACCGGGAAAGTCATGGACGATGAGTTACAGGTTCCTTTGGAATATGCCACGATCACTCTTCAAAATGTAAACAAACCTTCACAGGTCACCGGAGGTGTTACCAACATCGATGGAATATTTGAGGTGGAAGTAGCAGGTGGCACTTATAATGTAAGTGTAGAATTCATTTCTTATAAGTCGAAAAATTTCAATAATCTTCAAATAGATAAAGACAGGGATCTGGGAACCATATTTTTGGGTATGGATTCAGAGAACCTGGACGAAGTGGTTGTCCGTGCAGAAACCACTCAGGTTGAAGTACGTCTCGACAAAAAGATATACAATATTGGAAAGGACCTTACCACTGCCGGAGGGACTGTTAGCGATGCCCTTAACAATGTACCGTCTGTAACCGTGGATATTGATGGCGGGATAAGCCTTAGGGGAAATGAAAATGTAAAGATTCTTATCAATGGAAAACCTTCGGCCATGGCTGGATTTGGAGATACCAATGTCCTGAACAATCTTCCTGCAGATGCCATAGACAGGGTTGAAGTTATCACCTCACCTTCTGCGAGATATGATGCCGAGGGAACTGCCGGAATTCTAAACATCATCTTAAGGCAAAAGAAAACACTTGGTTTTAATGGTTCTGTTTCGCTTAATGCCGGAACTCCAACCAATGCCGGGCTCACCGCAAATATTAATTACCGGACAGAAAATTTCAATTTATTCACCACTACGGGTTACAGGTATTTTGATGCACCGGGTGGCGGATTCTTCGATACGAGATACTTCGAGAACAGCTCTTCTAATTATTCCAGAATTTTTGAGGATAGAAATATTGAGCGCCTAAACAGGAATTTCAATTCAAATTTTGGAATGGAATATTTCCTGAATGAAAAATCATCCATTACAGGAACGGTTTTCTATCGCAATGGTGAAGATGAGGATCTTACCACGAACAGTTCAGATTATTATAAAAGTCAGGAAGGCCTGGTACTTCAAACTGAAAGAAGAGAAAAAGAAAAGGAAAAAGATGAAAGCTGGCAATGGGCATTAAATTATGTAAATAATTTCGACAGGAACGGTCATAAATTAACGGTTGATTTCCAGTATGAAACTGACAGTGAAACTCAATTCACTACCATTACTGAAGATATAAATTCTAACGCGGGAAATATTGACTACGCCCTTATTGGTGAAAAGGTTAATACTACTGAAGATCAAAAAGAATATTTGATACAGGCAGATTATGTTTTGCCTTTTAGCAAAGATTCACAGTTTGAAGCGGGTTACCGTGGGAACTTTGAAAATGAGATCACAGATTATATCCTGTTTCAGGAAAATATAGAAGAAGGAGGTTTTGTGAAAAATGACATCTTATCAAATGTATTTGATTATACCGAAAATGTGAATGCGGTGTACACGCAGTATGGCAGCAAATTTGGTGATTTATCATTCTTACTGGGTCTTAGACTGGAGAATACCCAACTAAAAGGAAAGATCGATAGTGAACTTACTGATGAAGAATTAGAAGAAAATTTTGGAATTCCAATCGATACCGATTTTGATAACAATTACCTTGGTTTGTTCCCAACCGTGAATCTTATTTATGAACTGGCTGAGGAGGAAAATATTACCTTAGGATATAACCGTAGAATAAACAGACCTCGTGGCTGGTTTATTAATCCGTTCCCATCACGAAGCAGTACGAACAACATCTTCCAGGGTAACCCTAATTTAAGTCCGGCATATTCCAATGCATTTGATCTTGGATATTTAAAAAGATGGGAAAAATTAACCCTGACTTCTTCTATCTATTATCAACATGAGACCAACAGTTTTGAGAGGATAGAGAACAATGTTGCAAGAACCAGTGTGGTAAGAACCATCCCTGTAAACCTTTCCAGCAACGATCGAACCGGAGCAGAACTTGGTTTGCTGTATAACCCTGCAAAATGGCTTAGACTGAATGGTAGTTTTAATTTCTTCAGATTTAAAACTGAAGGGGATTATAACGGTAAAAGTTATGATGCTGAAAATAACAGCTGGTTTGCCCGCTTTAGTTCGAAAGTAACTTTACCTGCCAAGATAGACTGGCAAACAAATGCATTTTATCGTGGAGCTTATGAAGGCATACAGGGAACTCAGGAAGGAATCCTATCTTTAGACCTTGCATTTAGTAAAGACATTTTTAATGAAAATGCCACGCTATCATTAAATGTAAGAGATTTGCTGAATTCCAGAAAAAGAGATTCTTATACGTTAACCGAAACATATGAGAGAGATAGTGAGTTCCAGTGGAGAAAGGGACAGAACTTTACTTTATCGCTTATCTATAGATTCAATCAAAAGAAACAACGACCTTCAAAAAGAGGAAACGGGGAAGATTTTGAAGAAGGAGAGTTTTAATCTCAGAGAAAACAAGACATAAAAAAAAAGGGACTAAGAAAGTCCCTTTTTTTATGCTTTTTCCGCTTTAGCTTTTTTTCGAGCTTCACGTTTTTCCTTGATCAACTCTCCAACAGAACCTCCAATCCAGTAAGGAAGGAATGCCATTAAAAAGATCATAAGCCAGAAACCCATGGTTAATATCGCTAAAAATGCTAAGAAGCCTAAGTATTGATCGAATTCGAACATAACAGTCAAAGTTTGATTTGAATCTCGCCAAAGATAGCAACTCTGTCCCGCTTATCACAAAATTTATTTAACTTTTTAAGATTAAAAAATCAAGCCTTACAGTGTTCGCCAGTATTTTCAAGATATTAATGTGTCAATAATATAAGCGAAAACTACCGTTTACCAACCCATAACTTCTATTCACTTCTCCCCAAAGCTTTTCACAATGCAAATTACCTTCAATGTAATCGTCATGGACCAAAGTGATTTCAATAAAATTGGTACTCTCATTCAGCACAGTATTAGGCATTATAGTCCATAATCCCTCTTTCTGGGAATTCTGGCAAGTGATCCAGTTGTTATTATACTTATAATCACCTATAAAGTACTTCCCTTCTCCCACATAATTTTCAATCTTAAAATCGATCTTTTGACCGGTTGCGGATAGGGATTCCACAAATAAAGTAACTGTACCCAAAGTATTATAATCTCTGTCAAACCTGAGAACAGTAGAACTTTCAGAAGAATCGAAAGTCGCACCATTTATGTTTGCAGTAAAGAATTCACCAGTCTCTGCCGGCATATCGTCATCGGTACTACAACCAGGGGCAAGAAGTAAAAGAACCAATGAAAAAACAAGTAGAAAGTCGTGCTTTTTCATATTATGAATATTTAATTAAAGAGGATATAAGTTATGTAGATTTCTTAAAATTTTGTGAAAGGGAATTCCTGTAAAATTTCCACCTTAGGGATTTTTACCTGTAAGATCTTTCGTATCACTATGGATAAAGCCTACCAAAAATGTCAAGCATTTTATCAAAATTTGAGAGGAGAATTGGTTATAAATTCTTAGCCATGAAGAGCTTAAATTTCCAGATTTTTTAGTTCAAAAAAATTTGCGAAACATTAACTTTGCGAAACAACCAATTTTTCAAATATGGATTACAGAATAGAGAAAGATACAATGGGGGAGGTTAAAGTTCCTTCAGATAAATTATGGGGTGCTCAAACTGAACGTTCCAGAAACAATTTTAAAATTGGACCTGCCTCTTCAATGCCGTTGGATATCATATACGGATTCGCTTACCTTAAAAAGGCAGCCGCATATACCAATTGCGAACTTGGAGTGCTTCCGGTTGATAAAAGAGACCTTATAGCCAAAGTTTGTGATGAGATTCTTGAAGGGAAACATGATGATCAATTTCCTCTTGTAATCTGGCAAACGGGAAGTGGTACTCAAAGTAACATGAACGTTAACGAGGTAATCGCTAACCGTGCACATCAACTTGCCGGAAAAACCATTGGTGAAGGCGAAAAAACTTTACAACCAAACGATGATGTAAATAAGTCTCAGTCCTCAAATGATACATTCCCAACAGGAATGCATATTGCGGCTTATAAAAAGGTGACCAAAACCACTTTACCGGGTCTTAAAAAACTTAGAGATACTCTTAAAAAGAAGTCGGAGGAATTTAAGAATACCGTGAAAATTGGAAGAACCCATTTTATGGATGCCACTCCCCTAACCCTTGGTCAGGAATTTAGCGGCTATGTAGCTCAACTGGATTACGGGATAAGAGCCCTTGAAAATACGCTTCCGCATTTAGCTGAACTTGCCCTTGGCGGAACTGCTGTAGGAACAGGATTGAATACTCCTAAAGGTTATTCCAAAAGAGTAGCTGAATTTATCGCGAAGTTTACCGACATGCCTTTTGTTTCTGCAGGAAATAAATTTGAAGCTCTTGCTGCTCATGATGCATTTGTTGAAACTCATGGCGCTTTAAAACAAATTGCAGTTGCTCTGAATAAAATTGGTAACGACATTCGTATGCTTGCATCGGGTCCAAGAAGCGGAATTGGAGAAATCAATATTCCGGCGAACGAGCCAGGTTCTTCAATTATGCCGGGGAAAGTTAATCCTACCCAGTGCGAAGCGCTTACTATGGTCTGTGCTCAGGTTATAGGAAATGACACCACTATGAGTGTTGGCGGAATGCAAGGTCAATTTGAACTGAACGTATTTAAGCCTGTAATGGCGAATGCACTGCTTCAAAGTGCACAGCTAATTGGTGATGCCTGTGTATCTTTCGAAGAACATTGCGCAAGAGGAATCGATGCAAATGAAAAGCGTATTAAAGAACACCTGAATAATTCTTTAATGCTGGTAACTGCTTTAAATACCAAAATTGGATATTACAAAGCTGCTGAAATTGCCAACACTGCTCATATAAATGGAACCACTCTTAAAGAAGAAGCGGTAAATCTTGGGTATGTAACCCCGGAACAGTTTGATGAATGGGTAGATCCTAAAGATATGGTTGGAAATACCAAATAATAGTTTTCCATATAAATAAAAAAGCCCGCAAAATTTGCGGGCTTTTCTATTTATATAAGTGAAAGTTCAATACTATTTCTTCGCAAAATACTTTTGAAATTTCCAGTAAGACAAACCTCCTAATACAGCGATTACCCCGATAGAATAATAAACAAAACTTGGAGTAATTACCTTATCACCACTGGCGTAAGAGTGAAGTCCGCTTAAGTAGAAATTCACCCCAAAATAGGTCATCATTATACTGGCAAAAGCAATTACAGCCATAAGGTTAAAAAACCATCTGCTTCTCATACCAGGTACCAATCTCATGTGGATCACAAAGGCATAAACCATAATGCTGATTAAAGCCCAGGTTTCCTTTGGATCCCAGCCCCAATATCTTCCCCAACTTTCGTTGGCCCATTGTCCTCCTAAAAAGTTTCCTATGGTTAACATTACCAATCCAACGGTAAGAGCCATTTCAGTAATTACCGTGATCTCCTTGATATTGATATCCATCTTTTTCTTGTTCTTTTCATTAGTAAGAATCATTAAAAGAAGAGATACAACCCCTAAGATCATTCCCAGGGTAAAAGGACCATAACTTCCCACGATCACAGAAACATGTATCATCAACCAGTAGGAATTCAATACAGGCTGAAGGTTCGCAATTGATGGATCCATCCAGTTCCAGTGTGCAATCATGAGGATCATGGAAGCAACAAAGGCCGTAGACGCAATGGTAAGATTGGATTTTCTTCCAAAGGCAAGACCAAAGAACATGGTTGCCCAGGCAACATAGATCATGGATTCGTACGCATCACTCCAGGGAGCGTGGCCAGAAATATACCATCTGGCTCCAAGCCCTGCTGTATGTAATATAAAAAGTACGAGTATCACTCCGGCAGCTGTATAAATCAATGATCGAATGATCTTAGTATCCTTAAAGATCTGGACGATCACAAAGAATAACATAATAAGACCTGCAACCATATAAAGCCAGAAGAGATTTCTAAAAACATCATACTTATTATACAGGATCTCAGCATTAACCTTTTCTTCTGAAGGCATAACTTCGCTACCAAACTTCTCCTGATAGGTTTTGAGACTTTCCAGATACTTATTCGCCGTGGCATAATCCCCTTCTTCTCTGGCAGTTCTAAGGGCATTCATATATAAAGGCAGAATTTGCTTGGCATAAACAGAATCCATTCCTTTTAATCCAGACTCATCAACTTCAGGGTAAGAAACCCATTCATTATTTTCATCATTTGGAATAGGGAATATCTTTAAAATATTACCTCTTACTGCCTGATACAATAGGTTTACCTTCTTATCTGTTTCAATAAAATCTTTCTGAAATTTATTGGGAACAGCAGCTTTATAAGCACCTTCGAGGAAAGGTGATAATTTATAATTCCCTTTCTCATCAAAAAAGTCTACCAATGCGAGATACTTCCTTCCCTTCTCTACTCCAAGGATATTATGTAAGCTATCGTTTTGTTTCTGAACATAAATTAGCGGAGCCTGATACCAGAAAGCAGGATTTTCGGTTATAGAAACCAGCACCTGATCTGATGATAATCCGGCATATTCATCACTTTTGCTAAGTTTTCTCAACAGCTCAGAAGAGTAAGTATTCGCAGGCTTCATCCTTCCACCGGCATCCTGAATTATAAGTCTTCCAAATCTTGCAGCATGTTCTTTACTAACTGCGTTCTCTACAATAACACTGTCAATTTGGGCTTTCGCAGTTTCACTATGCTCATGATTATCATCCTGTGCATTTGCTCCAAAGGACATCGCCAATAGAACTGCTAAACTCGTTATGGTTTTTTTCTTCGCTTTGATCTTGTCCAGCATTATTTTAAGTTGTCCAAAACGGGAATTTTTATCAAAAAGAATCCACATTAATCCAAAGTATAATAAGAAGTATCCTATATATGTAATCCAGGTTCCCCAGAAATCATGGTTAAGGGAAAGCACGGTTCCTTTTTCGTCCGGATCAAAACTGGATTGAAAAAATCGAAATCCCTGATAATCCAGTACGTGATTCATATAAATTTCATAAGGCCGCGGCTGTTTTCCTTCCTCTACGATCTCTACTTTACTTTTAAAAGAAGCATATCCAGGTGTTTCCCTATCAGCCGTTCCCGGATATTTTTCAGCTATAAAATCGTTCAATTTAAGAGCGAAAGGAAGTTCTTTTTCTATGGAACCATAATTAAGAAAGATTTCCAGTCCGGCCAGCTCGATCTTTTCCGGTTCGGCTACAGTTCCCTGTCCGCCTAATAAGGTAACAGTTTGAGATTCTCCATTGGAGGAAATATTTAAGGTCACCGCATCCATATCCTGCTTGGTCTTAGGATTGGTAGGCACCACATCGTATTCTCCTTTAATTACCGGCTCAGGAATAACAAATTGCATGGTCCCAATATTATACAGGGAACGCAACATTAAAGTTTGTGTAGAATCCTGAACTAGATTTCCCTCCAATTGGTCGGCCATGCGCATAAAGGTTCCTTCAAAAGGAGAGTCAATTAGATACTTTCCATTTTCATCAACCTGAATGTTAATAGCTCCGTCCTGCGGACTATTTAACGTAAAAAGCACATTATGAATATTGCTAACTTTTCCTTCTTCGAGGAAATGATCATGACGCTGGCCATCGCCTGCTTCAACAATTTTCAGGTAATTTTTACCATCTTCTGTAGGAACCAGTGTTTCCTCTGCACCATGAATAAAATTGGTAACTTCAAATTTTACCGGCTGCCCATTAAAATCTGAATTCAGCACATAATCATTTTCAACCTCCGGTCCAAAAAGGACTACTTCCTGTAGAACTCTTCTTCTTGGTTCCCCGTCGATCTCCCCATCCATAAAAAAGGTAAAATACGTATCATAAGTCATGTACTTATTTGTTGTTTCACCCTCTCTAATTGGCATTACGCCTTCATAACTTATATACCGGGTAACAAAGGCTCCAATTAGAATTAGAATAAACGAAAGATGCAGTAATAGCGTACTCCATTTTTCTTTTTTGTATAGCTGATAGCGTTTAATATTACCAATAAAATTAATAAGTAGAAATAGCATGATACCTTCAAACCACCAGGTATTGTAAATAAGAATTCTGGCTGTTTCTATACTATACCAACTTTCTATAAAAGTTCCCATAGCCATGGCTACTGGAAAGATGATAAACAAGACGGCCATTATACGGGTAGAAAAAAGGACGGAGGCAATTTTTTTCTGCATGAAAAAGAGTCATTTTTAAGGCTGCAAATTTAACGATTTTTTATCATTTATAGGCCTTTATAAACCTTCAATCTCCGCACAGCTGGTGTTAATTTCCCAGGCTTAATATTTTTGGTAATTTAGCCCCATGATCAAGGTGGTAATTATAGGCGCCGGGAATGTAGCCGGACATTTATACCAGAGCTTCAAAAAAACGGAGCAAATCAATGTAATCCAGGTATTTAACCGGAATATCGATAAAATTGATTTTACCGATCGTTCTACCAGGAAGTCCAGTAATTTTGATGAAATTGAAGATGCAGCTCTATATATTCTGGCAGTAAAAGATGAAGCCATCCCGGAAGTTGCCAATAATTTAACTTCAAAAAACGGATTGGTGGTCCATACTTCAGGAAGTGTTACTCTGGATTCCCTTTCAAAATTTGAGAATCACGGAGTATTTTATCCGCTGCAAAGTTTCAGTAAAAATAAACCGGTAGATTTCAGCGGAATTCCAATTTGCATTGAAGCAAATTCAGAAAAAAACCTGGGCCTTTTAAAAGAAGTGGCTTCATTTTTAAGTAAAAAAGTATTCGAAGTAAATTCAGATCAGCGCAAGGCATTACACCTTTCCGCAGTTTTTGTAAATAATTTTAGCAACCATCTTTTTACCATTGCAGCAGATTATTGCCGGGAACATGACCTTCCCTTTGAAATTTTACAGCCATTGATCAGGGAAACTGTTTCGAAAATCGACAGCCTCCCGCCTTTTTCAGCTCAAACCGGTCCTGCACTCAGGAATGATCAAAAAACTATTGACGAACACCTGTCCATGCTGGACGGTGACCGCAAAAAAATATATGAACTAATCACCCATTCTATTCAAAATTTACATGGAAAAAAGCTATAAAGAACACTTAAACCAGATCAACACCTTCGTTTTTGATGTTGACGGAGTATTAACAGATGGTTCCATCCAGATATCTTCACAGGGAGAACTTTTAAGAACCATGAATATCAAAGACGGTTATGCGCTAAAACTTGCTCAAAGCTCCGGTTATACGGTTTGTATTATTAGCGGAGGTAAAAATGAGGGTGTTCGCAGCAGATTAAGAAATCTTGGAATTACCGATATCTATCTTGGAGTTAGTGACAAAGTGGAACAAATGGATGAGTTCTTTGATATTTATAATATCAATCCAGAACAGGTTTTATATATGGGAGACGATATCCCCGATTATTATCCCATGAAACTGGTTGGTCTCCCATGTTGCCCACAGGATGCAGTCCCTGAAGTTAAAGAAGTTTCCCTTTATGTATCCCACAAAAAAGGTGGTGAAGGATGTGTACGGGATGTGATCGAGCAGGTAATGAAAGTACAGGGAAAATGGATGGAAAAAACTCCATAATCTATGATCAATTATATTAAGATCTTAAGGCCGGGGAACCTTATTTTCATTGCCCTTACCATGTTCCTTATTAAATATGGCCTTTTTGAACCTTTTGGGGTGGCCATCACCTTGAATTTGTTTGGTTTCTCCATGTTGGTGCTGGCAGTAATTCTGGTTGCAGCGGCAGGTTATGTGATCAATGATATTTTTGATATCACGGCCGATAAAAATAATAAACCGGGGAAGGTCTACGTAGGCAGGCATATTTCGGAAAAGAAAGCTTACACCCTATTCTTTGTTTTAAATATTATAGGAATTGGATTAGGTTTCTATTTATCCAATATGGTGGGAAGGCCTGCATTTTCGGCATTTTTCATTTTTGGGTCAGCCATTTTATATCTTTACAATTCACAATTCCAGGAAACTATACTGGTAGGGAATATCCTGGTTAGCCTGATAGTTGGGCTAATCCCGGTAGGAGTTGGATTATATGACCTTTTACCGGCTATAACACCTCAAAATCAATCAACTCAAGCCACCATTTTTTCTATTTTAATTGATTACTCAATATTCGCATTTTTGATCAATTTCCTGCGCGAAATTGTAAAAGATCAGGAAGATATTGACGGAGATTACAATGCAGGTTATAAAACGCTCCCTATAGTTCTTGGGCAAAAAAGAACCAATAAAGCTTTATTCTTACTGGGACTTATTCCAACCGGATTCCTCCTTTATTACATGTATGAATACCTGTTCGAAAACCGGGTGGCCATTTTATATGCTTTATTTTTATTGGTTGCGCCGCTTTTATATTTTCTTGTATCCATACTCTCGGCAGACAGAAAATCAAACTATACCCAATTGAGTCGGGTTTTAAAATTCATCTTATTTTTTGGGTTGCTTTCCATAGGTCTGCTTCAATTTATAATACTTTAATCCATGCTGAAACAATTACTTAGTAACCACGAAATAATTCTCGCTTCGGGTTCACCCAGAAGACAGAAATTCTTTGAAGATCTCGGGATCCCGGTAACTATTGACGTGCGATCTGTCGATGAAGTATATCCCGATCATTTGAAAGATGAAGAGGTCACAGATTATTTATCAAAATTAAAGGCCGAAGTATTTTTAGATGATCTTAGCGCCAATCAAATCCTTATAACCAGTGACACCATAGTTTCTCATAATGGAACTGCCATGGGAAAGCCGAAGGATCATAATGACGCTGTTAGAATGATCACTACCCTATCCGGGGAAGAACATCAGGTAATTACTTCAGTTTGTTTTACAACCTCAGAATCCCAGCAAGTTGTGAACTATACTACCAAAGTTACCTTTCATGAACTTAGCAATGAGGAGATCGAATATTATGTCACTAATTACAAGCCTTTTGATAAGGCCGGAGGTTATGCCATACAGGAATGGATTGGCCTTATTGGAATAAAAAAGATCGAGGGCAGCTATTTTAATGTTGTTGGATTACCAACAGATTTGGTGTACAGAACTTTAAAAACCATGGTTACGGGCTGAATTTTGTAACTTTATATAAAAACATGATTCGCCAATTTAGCCTCATAGCGGTTCTTTTACTGTTTAGCTCTTGTTCAGAAATGATGAACAGGCAACCGGAATTGGTGCTAACTGATGAATTTAAAGACTACTGGTATTCAGGAAAAGCTGAAATTACCTCCTACCACCTGGAACAAGCCCGATACGGTGAAATTAGGGAAGGTGAAGCAGTTCTTATTTACGTGACCGAAGATCTATTACCAGATCAACAGGTAAAAGCAAATTCAATTACTTCCGGCGGTATCTCCAGTTTAAAACTAAATTCAACCAAGAAATTTCTCACCGGAATCTATCCATATAGCATTATGCAGAGCAGTTTTTATCCACTGGATGGAAAACCGCATGCAATTAAGGTTTCGGCATCTATTCAGGAATGGTGCGGGCAAACTTATATGCAGTTGAATAACCGGGGAGATTTTGATATAGTTACCCACTCCTATTTTGAAGGAGAGGCAGATACTTATATAAAAATAAATAAGGTAAATCTTGAGAACGAGATCTGGAACCGGTTGCGCGTTCAGTATTCTGATTTACCTGTAGGTAATTTTAAAATGATCCCTTCTTTTGAATATTTGCGGCTAACCCATCAAAAAGTTGAACCTCATATTGCCACCGGAGAATATTATACCAACAACCATTTGAATGTTTACGAGCTAAATTATCCGGATTTAAAAAGAAATCTCAAGATCTACTTTGACAGGTCCTTCCCTTATTCCGTAGAAAAGTGGGAAGAAACTTATCCATCAGGCACCGGAAATGATGCTATAACTTTAACTACGAGAGCTGTAAAAAAACAACTTTTAAGAACCGATTACTGGAACAGAAATTCGAATAAAGATTTACCTTTACGCAACAAATTAGATCTGGATTAATGTACGAATTACTTACTACCTACCGCGACGAATTATTGTACTCCCTTGCTGTTATCATACTGCTGATGGTTATCCAGTTTATACTTAAAACAGCTGCCAATAAAGTGGGCAAAAAAAGTGAGATCAATTTCACCCGTACCAGGCTGATGTTTAAATACATCAATATTCTAATCCTGTTAATTGCAGCATTTCTTTTGGCGATTGCCTGGGGAGTAGGTCTAACCGAGTTGTCGGTGATCTTTTCTTCGGTATTTGCAGTTATAGGGGTTGCTTTATTTGCGATCTGGTCTATTCTTAGCAATATCACTTCCGGGATCATCTTGTTTTTCTCTTTTCCTTATAAGATTGGAGATACCATTAGGATACATGATAAAGATCTTGAGGTGGAAGCAGAAATTGAGGATATTAAAGCATTTCATCTACACCTTAGAACCAGAGAAGGAGAATTGATCACCTACCCTAACAACCTGATTTTACAAAAACCGGTGTCACTTATCGAAAGGAATCGGTATCGTGATGAAGGAAAGGATGCCCTGTAGGTAAAAGAATAGAAATAATCCGGAATGTAGAATTGAAAGTTTTTATATTTGGTAAAATCTGTTTTGATGAGGAATTTTCTTATTGCCTTTCTGCTCTTTAGTTTTACCTACACCAATGCCCAGGCTCCGGAAAAATGGAGCTCTTCTGAAATCTACTCACAACTTAAAAAACTCAACTTCCTTGGTTCAGTTTTATATATAGCTGCTCATCCCGATGATGAGAATACAAGATTAATTTCCTATTTCTCGAATCACAAACATGCCAGAACTGCCTATTTATCCCTAACGCGAGGCGATGGTGGACAAAATCTCGTTGGACCCGATCTTAGAGAAAAACTGGGAATAATTAGAACTCATGAATTGCTGGCGGCACGTAAAATCGACGGCGGAGAACAATTCTTTACCCGTGCGAACGATTTTGGTTATTCTAAAACCCCTTCTGAAACTCTGGAAATTTGGAATAAAGATGAAGTTTTAAATGACGTGGTATGGGCTATTAGAAAATTTAGACCAGATGTTATTATTAATAGATTCGATCACCGCACCCCGGGTTCCACTCATGGCCATCATACTTCTTCTGCCATTTTAAGTGTTGAAGCATTTGACCTGTCAGGCAATAAGACCGAATTTCCAACACAGCTGAAATATGTTCAGGCTCATCAGCCTAAACGACTTTTTTTTAACACTTCACCCTGGTTCTATGGAGGAGATGAAGCTTTTGCCGAAGCAGATAAATCTAAATTTATAAGTTTCGACACGGGCACCTATTTTCCACTAAAAGGACTTTCCAATCCTGAAATCGCCTCATTAAGTAGGAGTCAGCACCGTTCTCAGGGATTTGGTAGCACAGGAAGTCGTGGTAAACAAATGGAGTATATTGAATTAATAAAAGGTGATATGCCTGAAGAAGATTCTGATATATTCGATGGGATAGACACCAGCTGGAATCGGTTAAAAGGAGGAAAGCCTATTGGTGATATTTTACAAGCTGTAGAAAATGATTTTAATTTTGAGGATCCTTCAGCAAGTCTTCCACAATTAATAAAGGCTTATCAGTTAATTCAGAAACTTGAAGATGAACATTGGAAAGCTTTAAAAACCGAACAAATTAAAGATATTATTTATGCGGTTTCCGGTTTATTCCTGGAAGCAGTTGTAGAAAAACCCACGGCTATCCCTTCAGAATCAATTAAAGTCCAGTTAGAAGCGATTAACCGGAGTGATGCAAATATTCAGCTTAAAGCAGTTACGCTTTATCCCAATAATTCTGAAATACAACCTTCCATATCGCTTAAAAATAATGACAGCTGGAATTCTTCAGTAGTTTTCACAATTCCGGAAAAAGCTCAATACACTTCTCCCTACTGGTTAAGGGATAAATCGAGTATGGGGATGTATACGGTAAACGACCAGACTTTAAGAGGTCTACCCGTAAACCCAGATTATGCAGTGGCCAAATTTCAGCTAAAAATTGAGGGTGTTGACCTCGTTTTTACACAACCATTGGTACACAAATACAACGATAATGTATTAGGCGAAACTTATAAGAATTTTGAGATTGTACCCGCTTTAAATCTTAGGTTTAATGAAGAACTACTGGTTTTTAATAACGGAGAATCCAAATTAGTCTCCCTTGAAGTTGTTTCCAATACCTCTAAAATTTCAGGAAAAGTTAATTTAACAGCGGGGAAAGGCTGGAAAATTGAACCCGTTGCCTCCAGCTTCTCTATTAATCAACCTGGAGGAATTGAAAAACTGAGTTTTAAAATCACCCCTCCTACAGAGGCTTCAGAAACCAGACTTATCCCTACTGCCCTGGTAGAGGGAAAAACCTATGACAAACAGCTCACTGAAATTAACTATGGATATTTCCCTGATCAAAACATCATAGAACAGGCCGGAATGAAGCTTGTAAAACTCGAGATAGAGAAAAAAGGTGAACATATAGGCTATATTCATGGTGCAGGAGATTCCGGCCCCGAAAGTCTGGAACAAATGGGTTATTCCGTGAGTATTCTGTCTCCGGGAATGATCACGACAAACAATCTTAAAAAATTCGACGCCATTGTTTTAGGCATTCGCGCTTATAACACCATTGACGAACTTAAATTCCGCCAGAAGGCTTTAATGGAATATGTGGAGAATGGCGGAACTTTGATCGTGCAGTATAATACCAACCGTGGGCTTTTAGTCGATAAGCTCGCCCCTTACCCACTAACTTTATCAAGGGACCGGGTGACCAATGAAAATGCAAAGGTGGAATTCCTTGCCCCGGAGCATCCGGTATTGAATTATCCCAACAAGCTTTCTAATGCCGATTTTGGCAATTGGGTTCAGGAACGAGGTTTATATTTCCCAGATTCCTGGGGAGAACAATTTACTCCAATCCTCAGTATGAATGATGATGGAGAGACACCTAAAACCGGCAGTTTGCTCGTGGTTCAATATGGAAAAGGATATTATATATACACGGGATTAAGCTTTTTTAGACAATTTCCTGAAGCCGTTCCGGGGGCCTACCGACTATTCGCTAACATGTTATCTATTGGAAAATAATGGAAAAACCAGATTCATATCATTGGAAAAAAAGTTATACCTGGGTTCTAATTGCCAATGCCCTTTATATTCTGGCCTTTTATATTATCATGAAATATTTCGCTTAAAATGCAATTAATAGACTGGATCATTTTAATTGGAACCATAGCCTTTATTGTATGGTATGGAGTTTACCAATCTCGCGGAAGCAAAAATGTGGAAGATTATGTTGGAGGAGGAAAAAACGCCAGATGGTGGACCATAGGTTTATCTGTAATGGCAACTCAGGCGAGCGCCATCACTTTTCTATCCACTCCGGGTCAGGCCTACCATGATGGGATGGGCTTTGTTCAGTTCTACTTTGGGCTGCCCATTGCAATGGTTATCATCTGTATGGTTTTTATTCCCATTTACCATCGGCTTAATGTTTACACGGCCTATGAATACTTGGAAACCAGATTCGATAGAAAGACAAGAACTTTAACCGCCTTGTTATTTCTCATCCAACGAGGGCTTGCTGCCGGAATCACCATTTTTGCACCAGCCATTGTACTCTCCGCTGTATTAGGCTGGAACCTAACTTATTTGAATATCATAATAGGTACGCTAGTAATAATTTATACAGTATCCGGTGGTACAAAAGCGGTAAGCGTTACCCATAAACAGCAAATGGCGGTGATCTTAACCGGAATGATCGTAGCCTTTATAATAATCCTGAATTACCTGCCGGGAAATATTGACTTCTTTAATGCCCTTGAAATTGCCGGTACTTCGGGTAAAATGGATGTTCTGGATTTATCTTTCGATTTTGAGAACCGATACACCTTATGGAGCGGATTGATTGGCGGAAGTTTTCTTGCCCTTTCCTATTTCGGGACAGATCAAAGTCAGGTACAACGATATCTCACCGGTGGTTCGGTTAGGGAAAGTCAGCTGGGTATGATCTTTAACGGACTTCTAAAGGTGCCTTTGCAGTTCTTCATTCTGCTGGTTGGGGTTATGGTGTTTGTTTTCTATCAATTCAATTCTCCTCCATTAAACTTCAATCCGGCAGCGACAGAAACCGTATTAAATTCCAATTATTCTGAACAGTACCGAGATTTGATGATCGACCATGAAGAGGTTCAGGAAAAAAAACATGAGATCACCCTGAATTATGCCGATCGAAAAGCCGGGATGAGTGAGGAGGAATTGGCAGTTTTCCAAAAGAATTATCAAAACCTCGAAAAAGAGCAGTTTGAAATTAGAGAAAAAGCAAAACTGTTTATCAATGCTTCTGAAGGGGAAGCCGAAAGCAATGATAAAGATTATGTCTTTATTCATTTTATCCTGAATAATATGCCCCGCGGGTTTATTGGTTTATTATTGGCGGTTATTCTTTCTGCAGCAATGTCTTCTACGGCTTCAGAACTTAACGCTCTCGCCTCCACCACAGTGATTGATCTTTACCGCAGGAATCACAAAGAGATCAAAAGTGAAGAACATTATCTGGCAGCCTCCAAATGGTTCACCTTGATGTGGGGAGTAATTGCGATTCTATTCGCCAGTCTGGCAGATCTTTTTGATAATCTAATACAACTGGTAAATATTATTGGTAGTATTTTCTACGGAAATGTTCTTGGGATATTCCTGTTAGCATTCTTCATCAAATATGTAAAAAGCACGGCGGTTTTCATTGCTGCCATCATTACCCAAATTCTTGTCATCCTGGTATTTAAGATGGACCTCATGCCTTATTTATGGCTGAATGTTTTAGGATGCGTCCTGGTGATTACCATAGCTTTTTTAATACAGTTATTCAGAAATGACAATCCACAAACTATTAGTCCATGATTAAAATAAAATGGGGAATTATTGGTCTGGGTAAGATCGCCGGTAAATTTGCAACCGGCCTTATGTATGCTGATAAAACAGAACTCCATGCTGTAGCCAGTAGGGATCTGGAAAAGGCTAAATCTTTTGCAGGAAAATTTAACTGTAAAAAATACTACGGATCCTATCTGGAATTAATGCAGGACGAAAAAATTGATGTAGTTTACATTGCTACTCCCCATGCTTTTCATCATGAACTCAGCATTCAATGCTTAAAACTTGGCAAAGCTGTATTGTGCGAAAAACCCTTTGCCCTTAATGCCAGCCAGGCTCAGGAAATGATCGACACCGCACGGGAAAATAACACCTTTATAATGGAGGCCCTTTGGACCGCGTTTCTTCCCCACTTTAAACATGTCTCCAGGATCGTCAACAAAAAGGAATATGGAGAAATAAGATCTCTAAAAGCAGACTTTGGATTTCCTGCGGAATATGACGCCACTAAAAGATTGTTCAACAAATCTCTGGGCGGTGGAAGTTTACTGGATATTGGTATTTATCCGGTATTCCTTGCTTACAGTTTACTAGGAAAACCAGAAGAGATTCTGGCAAAGGCTAAAATGACAGAAACCGGGGTGGACCTAAATTGTGAAATTGTATTTATTTACTCCAATGGCCGTAAAATTGAGCTTTTTTCCACTTTTGAAGAAAAGACCAAAACTATGGCTGAAATTGAATTTGAAAAAGCCAGAATTCAGATAAATTCCAGGTTCCATGAACCTACCTCTATAACCACATACGTGAATAATAAACATGAGGTAAGGGATTTTGGGGTGGAAAATAATGGATATACTTATGAAGCTGAACACGTGAATAGGATGCTTCAGGAAAAACGCATAGAAAGCAACATTTGGACTCATCAGAACACCCTGGACCTAATCCAGCTTTTGGATGAAATTAGAAACAAGATTGGATTGGCATATTAAAAAAGCTCTCAAAACCCGGATGGTTAATGAGAGCTTTTGTAAATGTTTCAAGTTTAGGAACTATTTACTTCCTTCCCATTTCGCAATGGATTCCTTATTCATTTTTACATAGTCAGGATTGTTGGCTTTTTCGGCAGCGGCCATGGATCTTTTAGCAGTTGCAATAGCTTCTTTGGTTTTACCCATATCTGCTTCGATAAGAGATTTTCTTCTTAACATCCAGAATGCTTTATCTCCGGCCATTTCAGTAGCCTTATTTACCCATTTATAAGCCTTATCCAAATCTTTTCCGGCTTCATGATAATAGGAAGCAGCAGCGAAGTAATCATTTGCTGTAGGACCATTCATGATTTTCTCGATACTGGCCATAGTCTTTTCATCTGTCGGGAATTTCATATCCACCATAGCTATGGTGTTTTCCCAGATAAAATTCAAGGTTGCAGCATCGTTTTTAAGCTCATCGATAAGGATAGTAAATGTTTCCATATTCATAGGCATTTCTATCGTCTTGGCATTTGCCTTTAAAGCAACTTTACTATCGTCCCAATTTTGCGGTACACCCCAGTTATCGATAGTACTGTAGAACATTACTTCCCATGAATCCTTTTGAGGTTTAGTATAAATGGAATAAGAACCTTTTTTAAGTTCTTTCCCATCAATCATCACATTATCACTAAATGTAATTATGGTATTGGCATTGGCTCCGGTTCTCCAGATCTCCCCATAAGGAACCAGATCTCCAAATATGGTTCTGCCCCGCACACCAGGTCTTGAATATTCGACGGTAACATCTGTTAATCCAACTTTTTGTTCAATTTTTCCAAGCGGACTTGGAGCAGGTGCTTCAACCTGTGCATTTACTGTAAAACAAAGGCAAAATATTAATGCCAGAGATAGTAATTTTTTCATATTATTTGATTTTAGATAGCTTAAAGATAAACATTAAACCAATTACCTCATATTTTTAATAACATCAGCGATTATCAGGTTCAGTTTCAACAACTTTGCTACGAGCATCTTAATTTAAGCGGAAACTTTCTATTTAATTTTTGTTTAACTTAATTAATTTTATTTTAAACAAACTCTGGTGTACATTTATCAAAATTCCTTTGATGAAAATCTATACCCTTACCAGTATTCAAAAACTACCCATTTCTGCCCCTCAAGCCTGGGACTTTCTTTCAAACCCGGGAAATCTGAAAATCATCACTCCGGATTATATGGGTTTTGAGATTATATCTGGCGGTGACAGGCCTATGTTTCCGGGACAGTTGATCCAATATCTGGTTACTCCTGTGGCCGGAATAAAAACCAAATGGGTAACAGAAATCACTCATGTAAAGGAAGGTGAATATTTTGTAGATGAACAAAGGTTTGGCCCTTACTCCTTATGGCATCATAAACATTTTATAAAACCAATAAACGGCGGAGTGGAAATGGAAGATATTATAGATTATAAACTTCCTTTTGGGCTTCTTGGGCGACTAGCGCACCCAATCCTGGTAAGATCCAAATTGAAGGAGATCTTTGATTACAGAAGAGAAAAACTTATTGAATTATTCGGTGAATTTGATGAATCCCACAACCAGCAAAAAACCTTAAAGCAGGAGATTATAAATTAGAAAATATGAAAAAGAATATTCTTTTGATTGGCGGTTCTAGCGGGATTGGTTATCAAATCTCTGAGCTTTTAAAAGTAAATAATAATATAATTGTTGCTTCCCGAACCACGGGTACATTGGACACAAATAAGGTCAAACATCTCAAATTTGATGTATTGGAAGATGACATTTCACAACTGGATCTTCCTGAAAAATTAGATGGTTTTGTGTATTGTCCAGGTTCGATCGACCTTAAACCTTTTAAAATGATCAAACCGGAAAATTTTGAAAAGGAAATGAATCTTAATTTTTTCGGAATGGTGAAATGTCTTCAGGGAGTACTTGAGAAATTAAAAAAATCAGATCAGGCAAGTCTGCTTTTCTTTAGTACAGTTGCGGTTAAAGTTGGCATGCCATTCCATACCAGTGTTGCAGCTTCCAAAGGCGCTATTGAAGGATTTGCAAAATCACTGGCTGCAGAATATGCACCAAAATTCAGAGTAAACGTGATCGCTCCTTCTTTAACAGATACTCCTCTGGCTGAAAAACTATTATCAAATGAAGATAAAAGGAAAAAAATGGATCGAAGACATCCATTAAAACGAATTGGTGCAGCTAAAGATATTGCGAATCTCGCCTCTTTTTTACTAAGTAATGAAAGCGGCTGGATCACAGGCCAAGTGCTTGGTGTGGACGGTGGACTTTCTACAATTAATAGCAATTAATGAAGAATTTAAATATTTTCTGGTTCCGAAGAGATCTTAGGTTAGACAATAATGCAGGTTTGCTTGCAGCTCTTCGAGAAAAGCTACCGGTGATGCCCATTTTCATATTTGATCCGGAGATTCTGGACAACCTTCCTAAAGATGATGCAAGGGTTACTTTTATATATGAAACCCTTCAGAAGATTAGAAAAACTTTACAGGAAGAATATGGTAGCTCCATAGCCATTTATCATGATCAACCTAAAAAGGTATTTACTGAAATTTTACAAAATTATAAAGTTCAAAAAGTATTTACGAACAGAGATTATGAACCTTATGCCCGGGAAAGGGATCAGGAAATAAAGAATCTTTTAAATGATCATGAGGTTGAATTTGAAGATCATAAGGATCAGGTAATATTTGAAAAAAATGAAGTTGTAAAAAAAGACGGAGACCCTTATGTAGTTTTTACTCCTTATAAAAATACCTGGATGGATGTTTTCAAAGATTCAAATCTTGAAATATTTGGTTCTGAAAAGCATTTAAAAAATTTAATTCAAAACAGCAGATTGCCAAATCTTAACTTAAATGATCTTGGCTTTAGCAGATCTTCTATTGAAGTACCGCCATATAAAATTTCTGAAGACCTAATCCAGTCATACGAAAAGAAAAGAAATTTTCCGGGAGTAGATGGAACTTCCAGACTTGGACCTCATTTGCGATTTGGGACGGTAAGTGTTCGAAAAATGGTTCAAAAGGCCAATGATGAAAATACTAAGACCTTCCTGAATGAACTCATTTGGAGGGAATTCTTTATGCAGATTCTTTATCACTATCCACATACTGTGACCGATGCTTTCAGAAAAAAATACGACAGAATTCATTGGAGAAATAATGAAGAGGAATTTGAAAAATGGAAGAACGGAGAAACCGGTTATCCTTTGGTTGATGCAGGCATGCGGCAGTTAAATAAGACCGGATTCATGCATAATCGAATAAGAATGCTGGTAGCCTCCTTTCTCTGCAAACACCTTTTAATCGATTGGAGATGGGGAGAAGCTTATTTTGCAGAAAAATTACTGGATTATGAAATGGCTTCCAACGTAGGAAACTGGCAATGGGCCGCAGGTAGCGGTGTAGATGCCGCCCCGTATTTTAGAATTTTCAATCCAACTACACAGATCGAAAAATTCGATAAAGACAGGAAATATATTAAAGGATGGGTAAAAGGTTATGATACCACAGATTATCCCGAAGAAATGGTTGACCACAAAGAAGCCCGGGAGCGGGCACTCCAAACCTATAAAAAAGCAGTTAGCAATCAGTAAGTAATTCCCTTGCTTTTTCTAAGTCTTCAGGAGTATCGATCCCAATGCTTTTTACTGAAGTTTCCACCATTTTTATTTTCTTCCCATATTCCAGGTATCTGATGCATTCAATTTTCTCTGAAGCTTCAAGGGGTAACATAGGCAGTCGGTAAAAATCCATTAAGGCAGATTTTCTAAAGGCATAAATCCCAATATGCTTGAAATAAGTAACATTGGCAGAGGTATCTCTGGGATAAGGAATAGGAAATCTTGAAAAATACAGGGCATGATTGTTTTCCCCGGTGATCACCTTTACATTATTTGGATTAGTAATTTCATCACTATCGGTAAGTTTGGTTTTTAGACTCGCGAGGTCGATCTCCTCTGCACCCGGTTGCTCAAAAACCTCAAGTAGTTTCGCCAGACTATTCGCGTCTATAAATGGTTCATCCCCCTGTACGTTTACCACAATATCCACGTCCATATTTTCTACTGCTTCCGCGATCCTGTCACTGCCACATTCATGCGGAGTTTGGCTTAAAATAGCCTTCCCTCCTGCTTTTTCAATTTCATTGAATATTCTATCGTCATCTGTAACTACATAGACTTCCTCAAATAATCCGGTATTTTTAGCTGCTTCATAGGTTCTGGTTATAACCGTTTTGCCATTGAGATCCTGCATTAGTTTTCCCGGAAATCTTGAAGCTTCAAATCTGGCAGGAATCATGGCGATCACCCGGTTTTTCTCTCTATGCTGCATCATAATTTTTCAGTAAAAATAAAGATTAGTTTTCAGTAAAAAAATCATCACCAAACCCTATAAGATATAATTTATTCTGTGCTCTGGTCAGGGCTGTGTACAACCAGCGTAAATACTCTTTGCCCACGCCATTGGGAAGATAAGGTTGTTCAATAAATACATTCTTCCACTGCCCACCCTGCGATTTATGACAGGTAATTGCGTAAGAAAATTTGATTTGCAGGGCATTAAAGTATTTGTTGTTCTTGATCTGCATGAACTGTTTATATTTTGAACGTTCATTAGCATAATCCTTCTTTACTTCTTCATATAATTTATTGGACTCATCATAGGTAAGTGAAGGGGTGTTACTGGTGAGCGTATCCAACATAATAACCGTTTCAAAAGGTCTCATTTTTGGATAATCAACCATTTGCACCTGAACTTCAGCAAATCTGAAACCGTATAATTCCTTGAATTCAAAGATCTCCAGCACTTTTACAATATCCCCATTCGCAATAAAACCTGCTTCACTGCTTGGTTTGATCCAGAAATAATTGTTTTTCACCACCATTAAATAATCTCCTGCAGAGAGTTCATCCTCCTGGAAAAGTATCCGGGACCTAATTTGCTGATTGTACATATTAGCCCTTTTATTGGATCTTACTATAATACTGGTATCTTCATAACCATTGACCCCATACGAATCCTGGATCGCATCCATGATCTCATAGCCATCTTTTAGCCTAACCACATCTGCATTCGAAGTGAGTTCAAATTTAAAGCTCTCATAGATCTCATCCTGCAGGCTTTCTCTAATAAGAGTCGCATTTCGTAAAATATCGCTTTCTTCACTTTGCCTTACCACTTCATCCAATTCTATAAAAGAGACCTCCTTATTATAGTTCATCCCAAGCTTTTGCTCTTCCAGGGCCGGACTTAGATCCATTTTGACCGGTGGTAACTGGGCTGTGTCTCCAATAAGAATTAACTGACAGTTATTTCCTGAATATACAAACTGAATAAGATCATCCAGCAAAGAACCATTTTCAAATAATTTCGAATTTCCACCATCATCAGAGATCATCGAAGCCTCATCTACTATAAATAAGCTGTTTTTATGTTTATTTGGTTGTAAGGTGAATTGAACTCCGCCGGCACCCGATTTTTTAGGAAAATAGATTTTTTTATGGATGGTAAATGCTTCCTTTCCGGAATAATTGGAAATCACCTTTGCGGCCCTTCCTGTGGGTGCTAGCAGAACTCCGGACTTCCTTATTTTCCAAAGGTTTTTAACCAGAGTACTTATAATGGTAGTTTTCCCTGTACCGGCAAAACCTTTCAGTAAAAACAAGCGATCCTTCCCTCCTTTTACCACAAATTCAGAAAGCATTTGCAATGCTATATCCTGCTTGCTCGTAGGTTCAAAACCAAGGTCGTCTAACAGTAATTTAAAGAAGGAATCGGGAGTGGGGTTATCCATATAAAGTGCATAAAATCTCAAAGATAAGAATGGATTTTTATGACAGAAACTTTTGCGAATAAAAAAAAGTTGTAGATTTGCCTGTAACCTATAACCTTCAAATTAAAACTAAACTTTAAAAGCATGAGATTTGTAATACAGATACTTCTTTGGTTGGTGATTATCTTCCTGGCATATCTTACATTCAACGCGGTTTACGAACCACTACAATTTAACAAGATCAAAGAAAAAAGATACACTAAGGTTATCAAAAACCTAAAGGATATCAGAGCTGCAGAATTGGCTCATCAAGAAGTAACTGGTAAATTTCAAGGAGACTGGGATAGCCTGGTAAAATTCCTTGATACTGCAGAATTTGCAATTACTCAACGTCGTGATACTACTTTCCTTGACGAAGAATATAAAAAGACTTATGGTGTTGACCAGTATATTGAAAGTGTAGTGGTTGATACTTTAGGATTCGTTCCTGTAAGAGATTCCCTATTTAAAGGTAATCAGGAAAGATACCGTACAATGATGAATGTACCGGTAGAAGGAGTGGATGCTAAATTTGAATTACGTGCCGGAACTATCAAAAAAGGAGATTCAGATATCCCTGTTTTTGAAGCCAGAATCCCTAAAGCCGTAGTTCTTTCAGACCAGGACAGAACATTGGTTCTTCAGGAAAACGAAGTACAGTCTGTGGATGATGTAAATGGTCGTTATATAAGTGTTGGTTCCATGACCGAAGTAAGTACCAGTGGTAATGGATTTGACAGATATGGTGGAGACAAAGACAACGAGTAACAAGAATACAAATAATAAGAAATTGTCCATTCAGATCAACCTGAATGGACTTTCTTTTTGTATCCTGGACCAGACTGCCAACGAGGTCATTTATCTTAAAAAGATAGATTTCGAAAAACAACTGGATCCCATTCGCATTCTAAGCAGGATAGAACAAGCCTATG
>NZ_JBLVTL010000003.1:10419-26963 GCF_048285835.1 Christiangramia aquimixticola | reverse complement strand
ATGTTTTTGATGAAGATAATGCTGCCTCCTATCTTCAATTTAATACCAAGATCCTTAAAACCGATTTTATTGCTTTTGACGAGATCAGGGAAGAAATTGTGAATGTTTACATCCCATATGCAAACATTACCAACTACTTTTTTGAGCGCTATGGCGAATTTGAATACAGGCACAGTATGAGCATCTTGCTGGAATCCCTATTGGAGTTGGATCCAAATCCTGCACCGGTTGTTTACCTTCATGCTCATCAAAATCAATACGAATTAGTGATTATTGAGGATCAAAAACTACTTTTCGCTAATAGTTTTCAATATGATACGAAGGAGGATTTTCTATACTATCTCCTTTTTACTGCAGAACAGCTTAACCTGGATCCATTAAAATTTGAATTAATACTTCTTGGGAGTATCGAGAAAGAATCAGAGGAATATCAAATGGCCTGGAATTACATTAAGAACATTTCATTTTCCGGTCCGTTTCATCCCTACTCTTTTAAGGAAGAAGTAAATCCGGCAAATCAATTATCAGAATATCTAATTCTTAAAAGTTTATAATGAGAATAATTTCAGGAAGACATAAGGGACGAAGATTGGTTGCTCCATCCAAATTACCGGTGCGCCCAACCACAGACATGGCGAAAGAGGCATTATTCAATATCCTGAACAATCAATACCATCTCTCCAATATTAGTGTGCTGGATCTTTTTGCGGGCACAGGAAACATCTCTTACGAATTTGCCGCCAGAGGTTCAGAAGAAGTTACCGCAGTTGATGCCAATTTTGATTGCGTAAAATTTATAAAGAAAACGGCAGCGGAACTTGAATTCCCTATTCTCACCATCAAAAGCGATGTATATAAATATCTGGAAAATGCTTCGGTTAAAGCAGACTTGATTTTTGCCGATCCTCCATATAATTTCGAGAAGGCCGAATTTGAAAAAATTGCCACGCTGGTATTTACCAATAATTTGCTGAACGAGGACGGCCAATTGATCATCGAACATTCCAAACATACAGACCTTTCTGATGTTCCAAATTTTGTTAACAGCAGAAAATATGGAAGTTCAGTTTTTAGTTTCTTCGAATAAATGGGTATCTTAGGAAATGGATCATCCTGTTAAAGAAATTTCTCTTTCTTATGTACACCTCGTAATTTATAAATCATATTTAATTGCCACCATTAAGGAGGATGAATTAATTGATTTTGAAAGAATCGAGGAATTAAGAAGTATCTGCCATGACGAGTTTGGTAATAGAAAATTTGTTTATATAAGCGACAGAAAATATAAATACAATGTAAACCCTGTGGTTTACATCGATCTTATCCAAAAAAACACTCTCCTGGGAATTGGTATAATTTTAAAGGAATTTGATCAGGCCAGTGTGACCAACTTCGAGAAAAAATTCGCCACCGTTCCTTTTGAAATGTTCCATACCAGAGAAGAGGCGATCGCCTGGGCGAACAGGCTTTTAAAGAATAGTTCTTCTTAATGCAAAAAAACAGATTCAGGATACTTCAATTTTTCTTCTTACTACTCTCCTATTCTATGATTTCTCAGAACTACGAATTATTATGGCATGACGAATTTAATACTGAAGGTAAACCTAATCCGGAATTCTGGAATTACGAAACAGGTTTCATCCGAAACCTGGAAAAACAGATTTATACAAAACGTAAAAGGAATGTAAGGGTCAAAGATGGCAAACTCGAAATAACTGCCCGAAGGGAGACCTATTATAATAAAAAATTCAATTCCGTTATTAAGAATTACAGATATAATACCCAGTTTGCAAATTACACTTCTGGCAGTATACACACCCGTGGTAAAATTGAAATTACCTATGGACGAATAGATATAAGTGCCAAATTACCTGAAGGTAAAGGTCTGTGGCCCGCCATTTGGATGTTAGGCGCAAACTTCAAAGAAGTTGCCTATCCAAATGCCGGCGAGATAGATATTATGGAACATGTAGGAAAGGATTCCTTGATAATACATGGCACGGTTCATTACCCCTGGGATAATAATACTGGATATAAATCTTCCACAGCCAGTACCAGCCTGGAAAACCCTTCAAAGCAATATCATCTTTACTCAGCGGTGTGGACTCCTGAGAAAATCGACTTTTTGGTTGATGGGAAAGTCTACCATAGTTTTAAAATTTCAGAAGCGAAGCCTGAAAACAATCCATTTCATAAACCGTTCTACTTAATTATAAATCTCGCTGTAGGTGGAAACTGGCCGGGGGAAATTGAGAAAGATATCTTTCCGCAGAAACTTTTTATAGACTATGTGCGGGTTTATAAACTAAAAAAATAAAGCAGGCCTATAAGCCGGATTCTGTATCCCGGTAATTGACCGGGATCCTTATCATTTATCTGCGATTAGTGTTACCACTAATCTTTAGCTGCCTACCCTCCGGCAACGGACGGGCGATCCTTAAATGCCGGTATACATGGCATTGCACCGCATAGAGTTTACCTGATTTCACTACAGCTTAACCTGTACATCCTTTCTGTTGCACTGGTCCTGATCTCACGACCGGTGGGCGTTACCCACTATACTGCCCTGTGGTGTCCGGACTTTCCTCCCCGAAATAATGTCGGAACGATAAGGCGGCCTGCTTCGGGGGCAAATGTAAGTTAAAATATGTTGATTTCTTCCCATATTTGTTCATAAAAAACAGGGTGTACCACCCTCATTAGGCCTGTGATTTTTATATTTGTAGTTCAATAAATTTTGATGGAGCATTTTGTAGTATCAGCAAGAAAATACAGACCACAAACTTTTAAAGATGTGGTAGGCCAACAGGCGATCACCAATACTCTTGCCAATGCAATTAGTAACAATCACCTGGCCCAGGCTTTGCTATTCACCGGGCCACGAGGTGTTGGAAAAACGACTTGTGCCCGTATTCTGGCCAAAATGATCAATAATGATGGTACTCAAAGCCCGGATGAGGACTTCGCCTTCAATATTTTTGAATTGGATGCCGCATCCAATAACTCGGTAGACGATATTCGTAATCTTATCGACCAGGTAAGGATCCCTCCACAGGTTGGAAATTACAAAGTGTATATTATTGATGAGGTGCATATGCTCTCGCCTTCAGCCTTTAACGCATTTCTTAAGACCCTCGAAGAACCGCCAAAACACGCGATCTTTATTCTCGCAACTACCGAAAAACATAAGATAATTCCAACCATTTTGTCCCGTTGCCAGATCTTTGACTTTAAAAGGATCACGGTATCTGATGCCAGACAATATCTGGGATATATCGCAGAACAGGAAGGCGTAAATGCCGAAGAGGACGCCCTGCACATAATTGCTCAAAAAGCAGATGGTGCTATGAGGGATGCCCTTTCCATATACGATAGGGTGGTTAGTTTTAGTGGTGCCAATCTTACCAGACAGGCAGTAACAGAAAATCTAAATGTCCTGGATTATGATACCTACATGCAGGTAACAGATCTAATCCTGGAAAATGATATTCCACAACTACTCATAAAGTTCAATGATATTCTTACCACAGGATTTGATGGTCATCATTTTATTGCCGGTTTAGCCTCTCATTTCAGGGACCTTCTGGTATGCAAGGATCAAAAAACCATCAAACTTCTGGAAGTTGGCGAGCAAACCAAAGCAAAATATTTTGAGCAGTCTCAAAAGACTTCTCATCAATTTTTACTTGAAGCGATTGAGCTTGCCAATAATTGCGACTTAAAATATAAGACCAGCCAGAATCAGCGTTTACTGGTAGAACTTTGTCTTATGCAACTTGCCTCTGTTACTTTTGAGGCCGAAAAAAAAAAGTCTGACCGTAAAATAATTCCCCCTTCCCATTTTGAGCAATCTGCGGTAAATATTTCTACCGAAAAGAAAAACCTCATCAGGGATAATGAACATGATACTTCTTCCCCTTCAGAAGAGACAGGTCAGGCGACGGCCGGAAAAGCTGTAGAAAGTTGTGCAACCGAGGCTGAAGAAAACTATTATTCTGAAACCAATCCTTCAGCTAAAACTGAAGAACAAGTCCAACCTGTAACCACCTCTGAAAGTTCAGAAGTAAGGCAGGAACAAAAATCTGCAGTTGATCAAACTGAACCTGTGAAACAGGAACCAGAAAAGAAAAGAGCATTCCCCGAAATTAAAAGAGAAAAGGTATCAGGCCTTTCCCTTAAAAGTATAGGCAAGAAGAAGGAACTGGTAGAAAAGCAAAAATCCATGAAACCTGTAGAAAAGGTAATGGACGACAGTTTTACTGAAGAAGACCTTGTTACCGCCTGGAAGAATTACACTGAGAAATTAAAGCACAAAGGAGAAAAGATCCTTGCCTCCATTCTTGAATCCCAGGTTCCTACTCTTAAAAACAAAGTTATTCACTTAACCTTTCCCAACGAGACCATGAGATTGGATCTTGAAAAGGAGGAGAATAGGTTAATGGCTTTTTTAAAGGCTGAATTGAGAAACACCTACATAACCCTGGAGGTTCATGTTAATGAAGCTATCTCAAAAAAATATGCCTTTACCCCTCAGGAAAAATATGAAAAACTGAAAGAAGCGAACCCTCTTTTAGACAAACTTAGAGCAACTTTTGATTTAGACGTTTGATTTATGTTAGGACTTAAATTACCCACAGATCCCAGATGGGCAGATATTGCTCAAAAGAACATTGAAGAAATTCTGGTAGACCATGCTTATTGTGAACAAAAAGCAGCATCTACCGCCATCTCTTTTATAGTAACCTATCCCGAATATTCCGAACTGGTAACAGCCATGACTGCTCTTGCCCGTGAGGAAATGGGACATTTTAAAATGGTTCACGACAGGCTGCTTAAAATGGGTTATGTAATGGGTCGGGATCGCAAAGACGAATATGTGCTTAAGCTTAGGGAATTCTTCCCGAAAGGCGGTAGCAGGGTAACCCAGATGGTTCATCGCTTATTGATCGCGGGACTGATTGAAGCAAGAAGCTGTGAGAGGTTCAGGTTATTATCTGAAGAACTTGATGACCCCGATCTGGCAAAATTCTACAGAGATCTGATGGTGAGCGAGGCTAACCATTATACCATGTTTCTCAAATTTGCGAGAAAGTATGGTGATCGCGAAGAAGTAGATAGAAAATGGCAGGAGCTGCTGGAATTTGAAGCTAAGGTCATGAAAGACCTTGGCAACAAAGAAACCATTCACGGCTAAGACTTTTTCCTTCTAGACTCGTTATAAAGAGATTTTATTATTCCATCTGCCAGTCCGATTTTTGGTACATGAATCCAATTGGCTTTTGCCCATTTCATAGAGTTCACATAGATCTTGGTAGCAGGGATGATAACATCTGCCCGGTCATTTTTTAGATCCAGCTCAGTGATCCTTTCTTCATAAGTATAGGAGTTTAATTTTTCATCATAATCTTTAAGATACTTCAGGCTTAAAGGCTTTCCTTCCTTTTTACCACTGGTCTTGAAAATATTATTAATATTTCCCCCGGAACCTATCAGGTCAATATTATCAAAATCATGCGTGGTTTCTTTTACCCATTCCCGCATTTCTTCCCAGGTTCTATGTTCAACCAGATCTTCCATCATTCTCACCGTACCAACTTTGAACGACCTTGACGTGATAGTCTTTCCATTACTGTACATAGTATATTCTGTACTTCCCCCCCCAACATCTACATATAGATAATTACAATCATTCTGGATCAGGGCATGAAGATCTGTTGCGGCAATAATCGCCGCCTCATGGCTCCCGTCAATGATCTCGATATCTATCCCGGATTTCTCCTTTATGATATTCGTGATCTCATTCCCGTTACTGGCCTCCCTCATTGCTGAAGTTGCGCAAGCCTTGTATTTTTCCACACCATGGGATTTCATCAACAGATTAAATGCATGCATGGTATCGATCATTCGGGTTGTGTTCTTATCTGAAACTTTCTTTTTTAGGAAAACATCTACCCCAAGCCGGATCGGCACCCTCACTAAAGAAGTCTTTCTAAAGTTGGTTTCCATTCCCTCCTTTTCAGTAATTGTGGAAACCAGAAGCCTTACGGCATTGGATCCAATATCTATAGCAGCGTAGGTTCTTTGTTTGATCATTACTCGTAAATTTCAGTTTTTCTTAAATAGTAATCATAAAGGGCAAACTGAGATCTAATCTTTTTGCCTTTAGTTACCCTATATGGATTCTCCATTCCCCGGCAATGTTTCCTGGCTTTTACATTGTCATTCCAGCTAATCTCAAACGTTTCAATCAATTCCTGTTTAACATCTTCATCATATATTGGACAGGAAATTTCCACTCGTTGATCCAGGTTTCTGGTCATGAAATCGGCAGAAGAAATATATACTTTTGGATTGTCATTATTCTGAAAAATAAACACCCTTGGATGTTCCAGGAATTTATCCACGATACTTATCGCTTCTATATTTTCACTGAGACCTTCTACTCCCGGAATTAGACAACAAATTCCTCTCACCAGTAATTTGATCTTTACCCCTGCTTTACTGGCCAGGTATAATTTGTCAATAATCCCGTTATCTGAAAGACTATTAAGCTTTAATCTTATCGATGCCGGTTTCCCGTTTTTGGCATTGTCAATTTCGGTTTGAATTAGGTTATAGATGACATTCCGCGTATAATGCGGAGAAACAATAAGGTGTTTATACTTATTCACTTTGTAATTGGTTTCGAAGAAGTCAAAAACCATGTTAACCTCTTTTAAAATTGCAGGGTTGGCGGTAAACAAGGTATAATCTGTATAAACCCTGGATGTATTTTCATTGAAGTTTCCGGTACTTATAAAACCATAACGTTTTAATTTACCATCTTCCTCACGTTCTATCACGCAAGTTTTACAATGCACTTTAAGGCCGGGTACACCAAAAATAAGGTTTACTCCTTCTTCCTGCATTTGTTCAGCATAACGAATATTGGCTACCTCATCAAATCTGGCTCTAAGTTCAATTTGCACAGTAACCTTTTTACCATTTTTCACCGCATTGATAAGAGAACTGGCTATGTGGGAGATCTTGGCTAACCTGTAAATAGTGATCTTTATGGTTCTTACCTTTGGATCAAGGGCCGCTTCCCTTAGGAATTTTACCACATAGGCAAAACTCTGGTAAGGTGTGTACAGGAGATAGTCTTTTTCGGCTATTCCCTTGAGGACACTGGTTTGCAGGATAAGACCCGGAATTGGTAATGGCTCCCTAACTTCGTATTGAAGGTCCTTTCTTCCCAGACTGGGGAAGTCCATGTAATCTCTCCGGTTATGATATCTACCGCCGGGTATAATACTGTCTGTCGACTCAATTCCCATCTTATTCATTAGATAGGTAAGAGTTTCGCTGTCTATATTTTTATCGTATACGAACCTTACCGGATCACCCTTGATACGATCTTTTACACTATCTGAAATCTTCTCGATAAAACTTTTACTCAGATCACTGTCCAGATCTAAACCGGCATCCCGGGTGATCTTGATCATGTGAGCAGATAAGCTCTCATAATTGAAAATATTGAAAATGGTATGAAGGTTATATCTAATTAGATCGTCCAGAAGGATAATGTACTGTTTGCCGTTCTCTTCAGGCAAAACAACAAACCTTTCAATATTACGGGGAATTTCTATAAGGACATATTTTTTATCCTTAACCTTTCTATTCAGGATCTTGGAGATACCTTCAGTTGCCTCAGTTTCTTCGGTCATTACCATTTTTACCGCGAGGTATGCTGCACTATCCTTTAAGGACGGCATTTCCGGAAGATCATTTAAGATAATGGTTACAAGAGCCGGGCTTACTTTACTTAAAAAAAAGGTCTTTAAAAAATCCTGCTGATTCCGGGTTACCTGATGCTCTTTTATAATATGTATATCATGATCTAAAAGCTTCTCATGAATATCCTCCAGGATCTTCAAACTTTCAGACTGTTGATCGATCACTATCTTGGTGATCTCCTCAAGTAATTTACTGGCTTTTATTCCACCAAGTACTCTTTTCCCTGCTTTTCCTGCCAGATCTATCCGTTTAACGGTGGCATACCTAACCTTAAAAAATTCGTCAAGGTTATTGGAAAAAATACCCAGAAATCTTAATCTTTCTATTAATGGAACAGTCTCATCTGCTGCTTCCTGTAAAACTCTGGCATTAAAGGACAACCAGCTTAATTCTCTATTGATATACCGTTTTTGAGCCATATAGTATTAGCGCAGGTTTTTTGGGAACAGGGTTAGCAATGTTTTTCCTTCTTCAATCTCTTTCCAGGTATTTACCTTAAAATCTATAACACATAAACCCGTGGTAGGTAAATTGTCAATATGTTTATCGCCTAATGAATTTACCAGAATGGTCAGGGCTGGGTTATGTGCAAAAATCATTAATTTTTCACGATCGTCCGGACATGTTTGAATAAAAGACAGGAGTTCATTTTGATTGAATGTATATAGCTCTTCCTTTATCTCAAAATCACTATCTGGCACGTTTAGTTTTTCCTTGAACATCTTAGCAGTTTCATGCGCCCTAACGGCGTAACTACTCCATAGCAGGGCTCCCGGTTTATAAAAATGATCAAAAGCTTTCAATACCACTTCTGCATCTTTATAACCTCTTTTTTTTAAAGGCCTTTTATGATCTGGCAAATCATTATCCCAGGAAGATTTACCATGACGTACTAAGATTAATCGTTTCATATTTTAAGGTGCTAAACGTTCAATATTCCAGTTTCCGGCATTTAACGAAAATCTAATCCTGTCATGAAGCCGGCTTCTCCTGCCCTGCCAGAATTCGAACGAACGGGGTTTTACAATATACCCTCCCCAGGATTGAGGTAATGGTATTTCTTTTCCTTCTAGGTCCTGCTCCAGTTTATTTAACTTTTCTTCCAGAACAGTTCTTGATTCAATCTGAGAACTTTGATCAGAGGCTAGAGCACCTAACTGACTTCCTCTTGGCCGGGAATGAAAATAGGCTTCAGAAGCTTCTTTTGAAATCTTCTCTGCCATCCCCTGAATTATAATTTGTTTTTCCAGAGCAGGCCAGAAAAATGAAATACAACATTGAGGGTTTTCTTCTAAGGCCCTGCCTTTTTCAGAACTGTAATTTGTATAAAAATAGAACCCTTGGAGATCATATCCTTTAAGAAGTACAATTCTGGTTTTAGGCATCATATCTTTTCCTACCGTAGAAATACTCATCGCATTAGCTTCGTCAACTTCAGGACTGGCATCTGCAGTTTCAAACCAGGATCTAAACAGGATGAATGGGTCATTGGGAATATCTTTTTCTAAAAGCATCCCTTTTTCATATGATTTACGGTAATCCTTAAGGTCACGGTTCATTATGATACAATCTTTGCTGCAATTTACGAGATTAATATTAGGGAAAAAACTAATTATCTTAGGTGATTCCTCTTAAAGATAGAAATATAAATCAGGCTTTTAACACATAAAAAATAAAAGTAGTCCGTGAACTACTAAGAGTTTCAGAAATATATTACATAGAATCTGACAAAATTGAATCTTTTCTTACAGGAAATCCCCCAATAATATTTTTTATCCCTACAAATTTAACATAATTTAAGAGTGTAATTCCTTCAAATATAGCTGATTACAAAATCAGCTTATGGTGGTTTATCGAGATTTTTACCTTTTTCGCCTATTAATTTAAATAACTGATTGGCAGGATATTAAATTGTAATAATTTTACTTCATACACCAATAGATACGACCCCCCACTTCTTTGGTTTTTATTCTATTACCACATATACCTACCTGATTTATTCCCCCCAAATCACGATCATATCATTAAAACCGGTATGTAAACCACCTAACAATGTATAGTATACATATTGTTTGCACCAATATGTAATGATAGCCCCCCAAATCATTTTGCTCGCGAATGGCGATGGTATAAATTATTGATGAGTCTAAAACATTATTATATGATTTGGAAAACTACATTTCGGTATGTGAATGTGACCTTGATTGGTCTGAACATTCAAAAGATTAAATTTTCAAGAGGACTTCTAAGCATTGTTCTAATGGGGTTTATGTGTTTGATTAATTTTAATCAGGCTTTTGCACAAACTTACATTCCTATCCTGGATCCTCCCGGAAGATTTGAAATTGACGGCAATCTTACAGCTAAAGATGTTCCAGATGGTATTGACTGGGCTCCTTTTTGGAACGGGAACGAATATGTATTAAGTGGTAATAATTATATATTCTTCGAAGAAGAAAAGCTTATTAATGGACAATTAAAAACTGTTACTAGTGCTGTAGATCCCAATACCTCTGTATTTGTAATCGACCCTATTGAATCAGCTTTAGATAGTGTTTTTGGTGGTGGGTTAAAATATACTGATGATCCAACCCAATGGAAAAGTAAACAGGCAGGTGCCAGTCCCGGAAAAGGTGATATGAGCACGGCTTTTTACCATATATCGAGAAACTCTCAGGGAGACCAGTGGTTGTTTGTAGGGAGTGACCGACTTAAAAATAACGGTACCAGTTATATAGATTTTGAATTTTTTCAGGGAGGAGTTTTTCACGATCCTTCTACCAGCTCTTTCACCACTACTAATGCCAATGGTAAAGGTAGAAGTGAAGGTGATTTTCTTATCTCCGTTAAATATAGCAACGGTGGATCTAATGCTACCGTACAGTTCTTTATATGGGAAAATAACACCTATGTTGAGTATACTGCATCTATTGGAGCTAACGACGCCTTTGCTTCAGGAAATACTACGGTGATTAGAAGACCTTTTACCAATAGTAACGCTTCAGTATATGATTCGTATTTATTTGTAGAAGCCGGATTAAATATGACCAAAATTTTTAACGGAATTGCAGGTCAGCTTTGTGATGGAATTGAACTGGAATCATTACTGGTTAAAACCAAAACCTCAACTTCAGATAGCGCCCAGTTAATAGACTTTATTGGACCGGTTCCCGTAGATATTTTCTTTGGAGCAGCGAGGATAACTTACGAACCTAACCCGGTTTGCGAAAACTTTCCGGACACCTATACTCCAAAAATTGAAGGAGTTAAAAATGGAACTTTCACTGCTCCCAGTCCGCTAGGCCTAAAATTTGTAGATCAGGATGCGAATGGTAAAAGTGAAAGTGGAGTCATAGATATCGCCGATAGTGCTCCGGGGACATATGAGATAATATATACTTTTGACAGCTATGGGTGTGAAGATCTTACTTCAACCTATGAAGTCACCATCCAGGCATTACCAGATAATCCTGATACTAATACAAGTTATAATAATGGAGGTTTTAGTCAGTGTGATACGGGCCAAGTCTTAAATGCCAATAATGCCATTGAATCCAGTCCAGGCACAGATATAGTTTGGTACGATACGGTTGATGGAACTACCCCTGTGTTATCTCCTACACTATCTGTCCCGGGAACAAAATCCTATTGGGCAGAAGCAGTTTCTCAAAATGGTGGATGTATTAGTGATGGAAGAACAGAGGTTGTTTTACAATTAAAGGAAAAACCCGTAGCTAATCCAGATTTAAATTCCACAGATGAGGATACGCCGTTGACCATCAGTGTCATCGCCAACGATACAGATCTTGAAGATGATAGTTTAGTGATAACTGCAGTAACTGATCCTGATAATGGAACAGCACAAATAATTGGTAATGAAATCAAATATTCACCAGATGCCAATTTTCATGGGGTCGATACGTTTGTTTATACCATTACAGATAATGACTGTGGAACAGATACTGCCCTAGTAACAGTTACGGTAAATTCTCTTAACGATGCACCTGTTGCTCAACCAGATGCGATAAGAGTCAATGAAGGTGGTGTTGCGACCACTTTAGTACCAGTGAATAATGTTGTAAATAATACTGTTCTGGCGAATGATATTGATGTTGACGGAGATGCCCTTACCGCTGTTTTGGTAGATAATGTTTCACATGGGACTCTTATTCTTAACGAAAATGGAACATTTACCTATACTCATAATGGTTCAGAAACTCCTTCAACAGATAGTTTTACCTATAAAGTCTATGATGGCAAGGTGTTCAGTAATACGGTTACAGTGATCATTACCATTATCCCTGTTAATGATGCTCCGGTTGCAAACGACGATACTTTTAGTGGAAATGAAGATACAAACATTGGCGTGACCTTAAGTGGTAGCGATGTTGATGGGACCATTGAAAGCTTCAAAATTAAAAGTCTGCCATCTAATGGTGTTCTTAAATTAACGACGGTTGTTCTAAAAGTGGGAGACCTTATCCCATTATCAAATCAGGCAGCCTTGATTTTTGCTCCGGCTTTAAATTATAATGGCTCACCAACTTTTACTTATTCTGCCATAGATAATGATGGACTTGAGGGAAATATTGCCACAATTACTATAAATGTACTTCCCGTAAATGATGCTCCGAAAATTACAAATAACAATAGTTTACCAACCAATTTTAAACTTTTTCCTGAAAACAGCACCAGCCCTGTCATAGATTGGGATGCTACAGATGTTGATGGAGAAACTGAAGAAAATGAAAAGCTTACGTATGCCCTTACCGGCGAGGACGCCAACTTATTTACTTTAAATCCAAATACCGGAATTCTTAAATTTTTAAGTCCGCCAGATTTTGAAGCACCAGTAGATTCAAATACAGATAATATTTACAATGTAACAGTAACGGTAAGTGATGTTGCCGGTCTAACCGATGTACAAGATTTGGCTATTACAGTGACGAATGAAGTGGAGTCTTCCAACTTTAGTATAAATCCTATTGAGGATGTTGAGATAGCTGAAAATACTCCATACATAAGTGTAACACCAGTTATTTCCGGAACTCCTATTGGAAACACCGTGGTTTACAGTATTAGTGGTGGTGCAGATGCAAGTTTATTTACCATCAACCCTATTACAGGAGTCGTTAAAATGGATCCTAAGGACTACGAAAACCCGGTAGATTCTGATGCTAACAACTCTTATGAAATAACCATCCGGGCTACAGATCTTGATAATAACAGTGATGAGGAATCCTGGATTGTATATATCACTAATACAAATGACAATGCACCTGTAGCTGTTACAGATCAGATAGAGGTGAATGAAGGAGGATCAATTAACGTTTTACAATCGGGTTTTAATTCTGTATTGGCAAATGATACAGATGCAGATGGGAACCCTTTGACAGCTATCTTAGTTAGTGGAGTACAGCATGGAACTCTAACGCTGAATCCTGATGGAACTTTTATCTATAAACATAATGGTGAGGAAGAATTTAGTGATAGTTTCACTTATAAAGCTAACGATGGAACTTTCGATAGTAACCCTGTAGTTGTAACTATTAATATTATACCGGTAAACGATGCACCGGTTGCTGTTGCAGATGCGATCCAGGTAGATGAAGGGGCCAGCACCTCCACTCTGGTTTCAACCGAGACAAGTGTTTTAAAGAATGATACTGATCCTGATAGTAATAATCTAACAGCCATATTAGTAAGCGGAGTAACCAATGGTACGCTAACTCTTAATCCAGATGGCACATTTATTTATACACATGATGGTTCTGAGACGACTTCAGATAGTTTTAAGTATAAAGCGAACGATGGAGATAAGGATAGTAATACGGTCACCGTAACTATCACAATAAAACCAGTAAACGATGCTCCTAAAGCAGTAAATGATGCTATTCTGGTTGATGAGAACGAAACAGCAACCTCTCTGGTTTCAGGTGAAGCTTCGGTATTGTTTAATGATACAGATGCAGAAAATAATACTCTTACCGCAATTCTTGTTAAAGATGTAGATCATGGAACCTTGATTTTGAACAGTGATGGTACCTTCTCTTATGAACATGATGGTTCAGAAACATTAACAGACAGTTTTACCTATAAAGCGAATGATGGGAACCTGGACAGCAATGTTGCCACAGTATCAATTACGATCACACCTGTGAATGATGTACCAATTGCCAATGAAGATTATATTGAAGTGAACGAAGGGGCTACTGCTACTATCCTGGAAAGCGGAAAACTAAGTGTACTTGAAAATGACACCGATGGCGATGGTGATAACCTTACTGTAATTTTGGTGGACAATGTTCAACACGGTACTTTAATCTTAAACGACGATGGCACATTTAGTTATGAACATGATGGAACTGAAACTACATCAGATAAATTCACTTATAAGGTAAGTGATGCCAAAGCTGAAAGTAATATTGCCACCGTGTGGATCACTATTATTGAAGTAAACGATCCGCCGGTTGCGGCCAACAAGTTTTTCAGTGGAGATGAGGATACATCTATCGATATCATCCTAACCGCAACAGATGTAGATGGTACGATCCAGTTCATTACGATTGAATCCATCCTGGCAAAAGGTGATCTAACCCTGAACAATTCGGTTCTTACTGCCGGACAACAAATTTCACCGGAAGACGCTAAGAAACTGGTCTTTATTCCAGAACCAGATTTTAACGGAGCTACCTTATTTACCTATTCAGCAACAGATGATGATGACCAGAAGGGAAATATTGCAACAGTGAATATTGCTGTAGATGAGGTTAATGATGCACCGGTAATTACAAATAATAGTAGTTTACCAGAGAACGCCACTACCTATATTGAAAATAGCACCAACCCTGTTATAGACTGGGATGCTACAGATGTTGATGGGGAGACAGAAAACGGAGGCGGCCTTACCTATGCCCTAACCGGAGAAGACGCTGCTTTATTCACCCTAAACACAGATACAGGTGTACTTGAATTTATTACCACTCCAGATTTTGAAGATCCTTCAGATCTTGATGGGGACAATGTTTATAAAGTTATTGTTACTGTAAGAGATGAGGCCGGGGAAACCGATATACAATCTCTGGATATAACCGTTTTAAATGAAGTAGAATCGGCGATATTCAATATCAACCCTATAGATGATATCTCTATTGCAGAAAACACTCCATATACCAGTGTTCAACCTACTATTAACGGTACACCAATTGGAACGGTAACTTACAGTATTAGCGGAGGATTAGACGCAAGCCTATTCACCATTGATCCGGAAACCGGAATTGTAAAAATGGATGCAAAAGATTATGAAAATCCTATAGATTCAGATGCCAACAACACTTATCAGGTTACAATTAAAGCTACAGATTCTGATAATAACAGCGATGAAGAAACCTGGGTAGTTAGTATTACGAACATTAACGATAACATCCCGGTTGCAGAGGCTGATAAAATTATTGTGAATGAAGGAGGGACAGCAACTTCATTAGCATCCGGCAAGGATAGTGTATTGGAGAATGATACCGATGCCGATAATGACGTTTTAACAGCTATTCTTGTAGATGGAGTAAATCATGGAACCCTGACCTTAAATAGTGACGGTACTTTTACATATACTCACGATGGGTCTGAAACTATATCGGACAGTTTTACTTATAAAGCCAATGACGGGGATAATGATAGTAATACTGTAACGGTCGACATCGAAATTATAGAGGTTAATGATCCACCGGTTGCTGACGATAAATTTTTCAGCGGTGACGAGGATACAGATATCGATATCTCTTTAAGTGCAGATGATATAGATGGAACCATTCAGTTCTTTACCATAAAATCTTTATCCAATGATGGAGATCTCAGCCTTAATAATACGCTGGTAGAAATTGGTCAGGAAATCCCAATTGCTGATTTTGACAAATTAGTGTTTAGTCCGGCACAGGATTATAATGGAATAACTTCATTCACTTATTCGGCAACAGATGACGATAATCTGGAAGGAAATATTGCTACCGTAGAAATCACTGTAGTACCGGTTAATGATGCTCCGGTTATTACAAACTTCGATAGTGCTCCATTCCAGGCCATTAATGTGATTGAAAACAGCACCAGTAATGTAATAGACTGGGAAGCCACAGATGTGGATAATGAAACTGAAGAGAACGGGAAACTTACCTATTCACTTAGTGGTGGTGATGCAGGTTTATTCGAATTGGATCCTAATACCGGAATTCTAAACTTCTTAACTCCTCCAAATTTTGAATCACCTCAGGATGCAGATGCAGATAACGTATATAATGTGACCGTAACTGTAAAAGATCTTGCAGGAGAAAAAGACGAACAAACTTTAGCGATAACCATTACTGATGAAGTGGAATTTGCCGATTTTGAAATTGATGCCATTGCAGATGTTTCCATTCCTGAAAATACTCCTTACACCAGTGTTACACCAACTATAACCGGAACACCTATTGGAACTATTACTTATAGCATAAGCGGCGGAACAGATGCTGCGCTATTCACCATAGATCCCGAAACCGGAGTTGTAAAAATGGATCCTAAGGATTACGAATTCCCTGAAGATTCAGATGCCAACAACACTTATGTGGTTACCATCAAAGCAACAGATTCAGACGATAATAGCGATGAAGAAACCTGGGTAGTAAGTATTACAAATGAAAATGATAATACTCCGGTTGCCCTGGAAGATGAAATAATCGTGGAAGAAGGCGGAGCAGCTACTGTTCTGGTTTCAGGTGAGGTAAGTGTCCTGGCTA
>NZ_JBLVTL010000003.1:0-10395 GCF_048285835.1 Christiangramia aquimixticola | reverse complement strand
CTTTAACCGCTATCCTGGTGGATGATGTTAACTATGGTACTCTGGAACTAAACAGCGATGGGACTTTTATATATACTCATGATGGATCTGAAAATCACAGTGATAGCTTTACTTATAAAGCCAATGACGGAGATAACGATAGTAATATCGTAGTGGTGGACATTCAGGTTTCAGAAATAAATGATGCACCGGTTGCCAAAGATGATCTGGTAGAAACAGATGAGGATATTAAATTGGAAATTGATGTTTTAGCAAATGATACAGATGTTGATGGAGGAACTTTGGTAATAACCGAAGTTGGAACCCCATTACATGGAACTGCAACAGATGATGGTAATATCATCACCTATACACCAGATCCTGATTTCAATGGAGAAGACACCTTTATTTATACAGTCTCTGATGGAAAAGGTGGAACAGATTCGGCTACAATAACTGTCACCGTTAATCCTGTTAATGACATACCTGAAGCAGTTGATGATATAGCTGTTACTTTGGAAAATACCGAAGCAGTTATTCCGGTTCTGGAAAATGATACAGATATAGATGGAGATGAATTAACGGTTACCGAGGTAAGTGATCCTGCAAATGGGACCACTACCACCAATGGAACGACCGTTACTTATATCCCGGATAATAATTTCACCGGAGAAGACACCTTCACCTATACTGTTTCTGATGGAAATGGCGGAACAGATTCGGCTACGGTTACAGTATTTGTAAGTGACCAGAGTGGCCCGGAAATCACCTGTCCAGAATCCTATGAAATTGAAAATGATGAGGAAGAGTGTGGCGCCATTGTGGTATTCACAATGCCAGAGTTTACAGATAACTCCGGAATTGCTACGATTGAACAAATTTCAGGCCCTGCAAGCGGCTCGTTATTCCCGGTAGGTGTATCTACTCTGGTTTTCAAAGCAACAGACGGTTCGAATAACTTTACAATATGTACCTATGATGTTAGCGTTATTGATGCTGAAGCGCCAGAAATATTAACCTGTGCTACAAATGTTAGCGTCTCTACAGATGAAGACATGTGCTCAGCTTCAGAAGTAATTCTGGGAACCATTACAGTTAAAGATAACTGTGATCCAAATCCGGTGATTACCAATGATGCTCCCGACGTGTTTAACATAGGAGAAACAATTGTAACCTGGACGGTTACAGATAATGCCGGTAATTCATCCGAATGTACACAAATCGTTACTGTTAAGGATGAGCAGGCACCAGTCGTTGAAACTATTTCCAATATAATTGTGGATAGTGACCCGGGAGCATGTGGTGCAGTTGTTACCTTCAATAAAGTTGGAGCAACAGATAACTGTGAACTTGATACTGTGGTTATTACTGAAGGTTTAAGTTCAGGATCTGAATTCCCTGTGGGAACTACGACAGTTACCTATACAGTGACAGACAAAGCTGGAAACACCAATACTTCCACTTTTACAGTTACGGTGAATGACACTGAAGATCCGGTTCTTACCTGTCCTCAGGATATGACGGTAACCACAGTAGATGGTGAATCTTTCGCGATAGTTGAATTCGCAAGCGCTACGGTAACCGATAATTGCGGTGCCACTGTAGAACAAACTGCCGGTCCGGTTTCAGGATCACAGTTCAGCCTGGGTTCAACAACAGTAACCTTTACTGCAACAGATGCAGCCGGAAATACGATCACCTGTAGCTTTACGGTTACAGTAACCGATGGTGAAGATCCAAGTCTCGAATGTCCGCAACCAATTGTTCAAAATGTGGATGAAGGAGTTTGTGGTGCAGTTGTAGTCTTTGACACACCTGAAGGTTTTGATAATTCGGGTGAAGTAACGGTACAGCAAACCGCAGGACCTGCATCTGGAGAATTATTCGAGGTTGGCACTACTACGGTAACCTTTACTGCGACCGATAACGCGGGGAACTCTGTGGATTGTAGTTTCGAAGTTACTATAAATGATAACGAGGCTCCTGAAATTGTGGAAATTGCCGATATAACTGTAGATAACGACGAAAATGAATGTGGAGCCGTGGTAAGTTTTGACCCACCGGCAGCTACAGATAATTGTGAAATAGAAAGTGTAATTCAAACAGAAGGTCCTGCTTCAGGATCGCAATTCCCAATTGGGACTACAACTGTGACTTACACGGCTACAGATACTTCGGGGAATACTTCCACAACAAGTTTTACGGTAACAGTTGCAGATTCACAATCTCCAATGGTTGAATGTCCTGCTGATGTTACTAAAATTGTTGAAATTGGAACTACCAGCACAACGGTTGAGTACACAGCCTTAACTGTTACCGATAATTGTGAAGGTACTACGGTAGAACTTACTTCAGGAATTGCTTCGGGAGGAGAGTTCCCACTTGGAACCACCCAAGTTGAATATACTATAACAGATGCAGCAGGAAACAGTGTTACCTGTACTTTTACGGTGATCGTGGAAGAGGAACCATTACCTGATCCGCCTTCTACTCCAACGGCAACAGTAACTACAGCCGCGACCTGTTCTTTACCACTTGGTACAATTACCGTGGAAACCCAGGAAGGTCTTACTTATAGTATTGACGGAATTAACTATCAGGAAAGTGGTGTGTTCACAGATCTTGAGCCTGCTTCTTATGAAGTTACTGCAAGAGATCAATTTGGACAGACTTCAGATCCGGTTATTATAGTAATAGAAGCACCGGTGGCAGAACCAATTCAAACAACTACTGCAGATCTTTGTGTGGATGACGGAATATTCAATCTGTTTGAATTATTCCAGAGTACTTACGATGACAGCGGAACCTGGATGGATACAGACAATACAGGCGCGCTTGAAAATAGCTTTATTGATCCGGAACTTTTAGCAGTTGGTAATTATACATTCACCTATGTAGTTGAAGGTACTTGTCCATCTTCAACAGAAGTGACCATATCCATAAATGACCGTTGCGTGGTGCTGCCATGTGAGATTTCAGATATTAGAAATAGCATATCAAAAGCAGTGACACCAAATGGTGATAATAAGAATGACTTCTTCCTGGTAGATCTTACCAGAGAATGTGGCTTCAGTTATGATTTAAAGATATTTAACCGCTGGGGTGCGAAGGTGTTCGATGCGAAAAATTACCAGAACAATTGGGATGGTTATTCAAATTCAGCGATCACCAGTTCAAAACAGTTGCCGTCGGGAACTTACTTCTACGTCCTGGAGATCAGGAATAGCAATTTCGAACCAATACAGGGTTATATCTATCTAGGAACTAAATAAAAAGGGAAACCATGAAAAAAGTATATCTAATCATAATAATACTATTTGTTGGTGCTACCGCAACTGCGCAACAGCTCCCTCAGTTTACACAGTATATGTATAACACGACCTCTATAAACCCTGCTTATGCAGGGAGTAGAGATGCACTGTCCATCACGGCGCTTAGCCGTAACCAGTGGGTAGGATTGGAAGGAGCTCCGGTAACCCAGACTCTTTCCTTTAATTCCCCTCTTCAAAATGATAAGGTTGCCCTGGGCTTGTCCATTATCAATGATAAAATTGGAGATGAGAATACCACATTTATATATGGTGACTTTTCTTACCGGGTAGATCTTAGTGCCGATGTAAGTTTAAGACTTGGGCTTAAAGCAGGAGCTTATTACTATGGGCTTGATGATCCAACCTTTGGAGACGATCCGTTTTTTCAGGATGAGTTCAATCGCTGGACTCCTAATTTCGGGGCCGGTGCTTATCTCTCCGCTCAGAACTGGTATGTAGGATTTTCTGCACCTAAACTTATCAATAAAGACAACAACCGTTTGGAAGAGTTCAAAGCATTGGAGCAGGTACATTATTACCTTACTTCTGGTTATGTTTTTGATCTTAACAGCAACTTGAAATTCCGTCCCTCTACCCTGCTGAAAGCAACTAAAGGTGCGCCACTTTCAGTTGATGTAACAGGGACAGTCATTTTTGATGAGAAATTTTATCTTGGGGTTAACTACCGGATAGATGATGCATTGGGAGCATTTCTGGATGTACAGTTATTCCCTGGATTCCGTGCAGGATATGCCTATGATTATTCAATTTCAGATATTCAGCCATACACCTCGGGATCTCATGAGTTTATTCTTATATATGAGCTAAGAGCAAAAAACACCAGATATAAGTCACCGCGTTTCTTCTAACTAAAGCCTTTTAATTATGAAAAACATTTACTCTACAATTCTGCTTTTTCTTTGCTGCTCTATAGGGTTGCAAGCTCAGAGCGGAAAACAAAAAAAGGCAGACAAACTCTTTAATGAATTTGCCTACCTGGAAGCAACCGATGTTTATAAGGAACTTATTGAAAAAGATTATAAGGTTACCTATAACTCGCTCAAACTGGCAGACGCTTATATGCTGCTGCGTAGTCCTGAAAATGCAGTTTTTTATTATGGGGACGTGATTCAGGATACCACGATCTCTCCGGAATATTACTATAAATATGCCCAGGCACTTCGCGGTGTAAAGCGATATGACGAATCCAAAACCTGGTTAAAAAAATATCTCGCTTCCGGAAAAACTTCGGCAGATATTGAGACCATGGTAAAAAAAGACGAATACAAAAGCATGGCTACTTACCGTCTGCAACCAGCAGATCTCAACTCAGAGTTCAGTGATTTTGGAGTCTTTATACAGAAAGATCAGGTATATTTTGTTTCGGCCAGAGTTCAGGATTCAGATGTAAAGAAAAAGACCTATAGCTGGAATGGGGAACCATTTCTTGATGTTTATGTTCAGGATAAAAACACAAAAACGATCAATCCAATTGCGGGAGAGATCAATACTAAACTTCATGACGGTCCTCTGGTAATAAGTCCTGACGGAAAAACCGCTTATTTTACCCGAAACAATTATCTGGGTCGAAAAGAAGGAAAAAGTGATAAACAAAAGACCAATCATCTTAAACTATATTCTGCTACTAAAAATGGCACAAAATGGGAAAATGTAAAAGAGCTTGGTTTTAACAGTGACCTGTATTCCGTAGGCCACCCTGCACTATCACCGGATGGCAAGACTTTATATTTTGCTTCAGACATGCCGGATGGTATGGGGGGAACAGATCTTTATAAGGTTAGCATAGCGGAAGACGGAACTTTTGGAAAACCAGAAAATTTAGGCGATCCGGTGAATTCAGAATTTGATGAAACCTTTCCATTTATAGATACAGACGGAACTTTATATTTTTCTTCCAATGGTCACGCCGGTTTAGGATTATTCGATATTTTCAAATTCGAAGAAGATGCTGAAGAAATTGAAAATCTGGGGAGCTCAGTGAACAGTAACCTTGATGACTTCGCTTATTTTCAAATTGCCGATTCAAAAGAAGGTTATATCTCTTCAAACAGAGGTGGAAACAGTGATGATATTTATGTTTTTAATAAACTTAATCCGCTAATTCTTAAAGGTGTCGTGACCGATGCGGTTAATGGCAAACCTATTTCACAGGCTACCGTAAGAATTATGGCTGAAGAAAATACACAGATCGCCTTTCTTGAAACCGATGAAGATGGAAATTATAAAACTGAAATCAATCGGGATAACGAATTCCCGGTAGAAGCCAAGGAAATCAAATATGAAACTTTTAATGGTACGGTGAGCACTTTTAATAGCGACGAAAAAGATGAAATAATCTATAACATAGCACTAGAACCGGTAAAAGATCTGGAGTACCTGGCAGAAATTGAAAATATCTATTTTGATTTTGACAAATCGAACATACGGCCAGATGCTGCCAAAGAACTAGATAAACTGGTGGCGCTCATGCGAAATGATTATCCGGACCTGGTGATCGAAATTGGATCTCATACAGACAGCCGGGGAACCAATGCTTATAACGAAGGTCTGGCAGAACGAAGAGCAAAATCAACTTTCGATTATTTAGTATCAAAAGGCATTTCTGCAGATCGCATAGTAAAATACCAGGGATACGGGGAAACCAAGCCCGCTATTAAATGTGACCGTTGTTCAGAAAAAGAACATCAGTTAAACCGTAGATCCATGTTTAAAGTAGTAAAAATGTAAATTCTCTAACTAACCAGAGAAGGAGGCTTATTTGTTATCCCCTCAAAAGAGATCCGGTTAACCGGATGTATAATAAATAAGCCTCGATAATACAATCGACCCCAACATACTCGATTGAAAAGAAAAAGGTCCGGCCTCTAGCCCGGACCTTTTTCGCGTTTTATAACCGACATCCAGAGGGAAAATTTTACCCTTAAAATTATTGAAGATTTTACTGACAGTAGCCTCTTGTAGGCACAAAATTATGAGTATAGTTCATACAGCTATAAAACGAACAGTTAAACCGTCAAACAGGTAATGAAATAGGGGTTTTCCCTCGTAAAATTTTCCAAAAACTGAATAAATTACGCTAATTTTTGTAGGTCAAAACGTGATTTTCGGCATTTTTACCCTACAAAATTGTGTCGTTCGTCGGATTTTTTGTGTCTTTCACCTAAAATATTGGTAAACAGGAGATTGGATAAATCTTTTGGAATAGCTTTACAGCGAATAACATCGTATTTTAGAGTCACCCCCACCCTTCTCTAGAAACACCCCCACATACAGGTGTTATTAACCCCACAAAACTTAATGGAATAGTTATGCCTTTTTCCCAATGGAGAATGGCCGCGTAAGCAGGGGATCCCCCACGATCTTTTGTCTTACTTCCAGACGAATTGAATTTGGTATGCCTGAAAAGGTTTGAGATAAATGTTTGATAAAAACATTAGCGTATGAATGACAACACTACTCTGAAAATGACGACACTTGATTATACTAAGAGTCATCATTTAAACTTAATTCCAGGTTTTATCCTAATGGTAATTTTACTGTTGGGATCAACTGGTTTATACGCACAAGTACAACAACCTTCTCAACCTGGCTCTCCAGCTCGTTTTGGTATTGATGCTGAAACAAAAGCTAATCAAGGTCTGGATGCAAATGGCAATCAAATTCCAATAGATGACTGGTTCGTCAATGATCAGGAACCTGGCTATGGGATGATAGATCCAACGGATAATTGGAGTACGCAATTGATAAATGGAAACAACATCAGTTTTGAAGCTAATCCTACTTTTATGCAGTATGATGTTCAAAATAACTCCATTCTCTATGATGCTTTATTTGCAAGAGATTTTATAGGTTCTAGTGGTGAAAAGGACGCAACAATGTTCGGTGGTAGTGCAAAACATGCACAGGACCCTAAAAACTGGAAGGTAACCTCAAGCTCCTTAACCGGTTCTTATGATATTGTTGATATGTACGCCCATGTTAGACGAAAGGGACAGGATATTCTTATTCCTGGCACTGGTGCTTTAAGTGAAATGTGGTTAGATTTAGGGGTTTCGATAGTAGATCCATCGGGTGTGCATTATGTGGATTTTGAGTTATATAGTGAAGACATTAGCTTAAATAAGAAAGGGGATAAATTTATATCGGCTGGTAATGACGAAGGTCATACTAGATGGGAGTTTCTAGCAGATGGTTCAATTTTCAAAACCGGAGATTTATATGTGGTTTTTGGCTTTAATGGTTCATTTCATGAGTCACTTGATGTAGCACTTTGGGTAAATAAAAATGAATACGATAATTTTCCTAAATTCGTTTGGAATTCAACTACAAAAACCTGGGATCCTTACATTTCCAACCCTTCAAATATTATTCAAACTAATGCGGAAATTGCGGCAGCGGCTGCCTGGAGAGGACCTAAATTTATTAAATATGGCTACCAATCCAATACAGGTGGGGATTATGGATATGCATCAATCGTAGTGCCTACCGGAGAATACTTTGCCACCTCAAACACTGTTGAGATCGATGGCCCACCGTGGGGTACTCATGGTGAAAGAGATTATGAAACCACCTATTCACCAGGTGCTTTTATGGAAGTAGGTTTGAATCTTACAAATCTAAAAATCGATCCAGCAACAATAGGAGAAAATCCTTGCGATGCACCTTATGTAAAAATAATTGCAAAAACCCGAACAGGTACTTCAAATACATCTTCCTTAAAAGATTTTGTTGGACCTTATAGTTTTCTTGCAACCCCCGTTGTTACCGCAGATATTGAACCTCCAGGAAATATCAATTCTTTTCCGGGGGCAACCCTTACTTTAAGACCTCAAAATCCAGTTTCGGGCGCAGCTTATACCTGGGAAACAACAGGAAATGGAAGATTTGAAAATGGTCTTCAAACATATGTAGGGGAGGAAGCAGTAATAATAATGCCTGGTACTTATACCTTATCTGCAGCAGCCTTTCCCGGATGTTTTGCAGATACAGAAGAAGTAACAGTTAAAGCTATCCCCTATGCTGCAGATGATTCTGCAATTATGATTGAGGATGGAATTAAAACCTTCACTTTCACCGAAATTATCGCAAATGACAGAGATTTAGATAATCCCGTTTCTGCTGGTGTTCCACCTACGGTAAATTATCCTTTTGTGATGGGAACCATAACAAATAATTTGTTAAAAGGACCGGATAATGGGACTGTATCATTTAGAAACAACACCGAGACCATAGTTTATACACCTAATCCGGATTGGTATGGTGTTGACACCTTTGAATATAGAATTTGTGATGATAATGGAAATCCAGGGCTGTGTGACGTTGGTTTGGTTACCATTACCGTTCTGAGAGATTATGATGCGGATAAAATTCCGGATGTAGAGGATTTCGATGATGATAATGATGGAATTCCAGATAGTGAAGAATCTAATGGTGAAGATCCATCTGCTGACGAGGATAGTGATGGAATCCCCAATTTTGAGGATCCTGACTTTTGTACTTTAAATACTTATGGTATTTGTTCAGATTTTGACATTGACAATGACGGGATCCCTAATCATTATGATTTGGACAGTGACGATGATGGTTGTAGTGACGCTTTAGAAGCAGAAGCTACGACCAATAAAACAACCGAATTCCAGTTTCCTTCCTCACCTGTTGGCACGGATGGGATTCCAGATGCAGTTCAGGATGTGGGCGATGAGGATAGTGAAGATATAAATTATAAGATAAGTGATCAATTTCTTGATGCTTCCAAAAAAGATATGTGTGAGGCAGATCTTGAGCTGAAAAAAGAGGTTAACAATGATAAACCGGAAGTAGGCACAAATGTAATTTATACCATTACCTTAAAAAATAAAGGTCCCGGTCTTGCTGCCGGTGTTATGGTTAAAGATCTTTTACCAGCTGGTCTAACCTATGATGCCTCAACTACTATAATCCCAGCCAATACTACTTATGATCCTTCAACCGGTATTTGGGATTTAAGCGATTTCCCATACATGCTTAAGGATCAGGAGGTGATTTTAACTTTAGGTGCCAGCACTGGTAACTCATGTGAAGTTATTACAAATACCGCAAATATCACGGCTACTGATCTTTTTGATAAAGATCTGGATAATAATACAGATTCTGTAGAGATTACACCTGTGGATAATGAAGATCCTGTTATTAATAATTTAAACAATACCAGTGTTGAAGGATGTACTCCATCTGATATTACTTCCGCTAATACCGGCCTGGATTATAGTTCTACTTTAGTAACTATTACTGAAGCTGAATTTAACGCGACCGGTGCTACTATTACCGAAAACGGGCAGATTCAGAGTATCACTTATCAGGATATTGCAGCCGCAAGACCGGCTACTTCCAGCTCCTGTCCTTATGAAGTGACCCGTACTTTTACGATTACAGATGCCTGTGGAAATATAACTACCTCTAATCAAATAATTTCTTTAGTAGATACTACTCCCCCAACAGGCACCGCTCCAGCCAACATTTCCGGAATTCAGTGTAGAGATGATATCCCTGCGGTTGATCTTACTTTAGTTACTAATGTTTTAGATAACTGTTCTACCCCAACAGTTAGTCATAAAGGCGATATCAATAATAATGGTATTGGATCTACTGCAGATCCCTATATCGTTACCAGAACCTATACTATCACTGATGCCTGTGGGAATCAGACGGATGTAAGTCATACTATTACTGTAATAGATAACACAGACCCTTTATTATCAGGGGTTCCTGCAGATGTAGCTGTTAGTTGTGATAATATTCCTGCTGTGGCTACTCCATCAGCTAGCGATGTGTGTGATTCTACCCCTGCTATCACCTTTGCTGAAACTAGCACCAAAGGAACAGATCCTGATCAGGCTTCTTTTTATAACTACGAGATTACAAGAACCTGGACCGCAACAGATGCTGCTGGAAATAGTTCTTCTCAATCTCAGAAAATCACAGTTTCTGACGCTAGTGCTCCTACATTATCCGGAGTTCCTGCAGATGTTACTGTAACGTGTGATAATATTCCTGCAGTTGCTTCTCCTTCAGCTAGCGATGTGTGTGATGCTACCCCTGCTATCAC
>NZ_JBLVTL010000002.1:709423-711017 GCF_048285835.1 Christiangramia aquimixticola | reverse complement strand
TATGTGATGGGAAGGACAATGACTGTGATGGAACTATCGATGAAGATCTGACCTTTACTACTTATTATATCGATGCCGATAAAGATGGATTTGGAGATGCTTCAGATTCGGGAACTAGCTTATGTGCTGATCCTGCTGATGGAAGAGTAACCAATAACACCGATTGTGATGATACCGATTCTTCTATCAATCCGGATACGGTTTGGTATGTGGGTGTGGATAATGATGCTGATGGTTTCTTTGGAAGCACAAATTCAGTAACACAGTGTACCTCTCCTGGTGCTGGTTATTCAACCACTGCCCCGGCAACACCTGATTGTAATGATACCGATGCCGCAGAATTCCCTGGACAGACCTGGTATCTGGATGGTGATGGCGACAAGTATAGTGATGGCACCTCACAAATAGCTTGTGCAAGACCTGCAAACCATTTTACAGCTGCTGAACTAACAAGTACTTCCGGAGATTGTAATGATGGTGATGCTTCTATCTATCCGGGAGCTACAGAAATACCTGATAATGATGTAGACGAGAATTGTGATGGAGTTAAAAGTTATACTGATATCGAAGCTACCTATACCGTTGCAGCAGCTAAGCCTGTAGACAGTTATACCTATGGAGAACAACTGGCAACAGTTAATGATGATAATGGAGCAATCACCGAAACTGTTTTAGCAAATGCTACCAGCCTTCCGGCAGGAGTAGCTTTAGACGCAACTACAGGGAAGATCTCCGTGAGTGATGTAAGTTCATTAGTAGCAGGCACCTATTCTTTCGATGTAACCACTACCGATAATAAAGGAGGTTCTACTACCCAAACTGTTACCCTGGTATTTAATCCGGCTGATATCGAAGCTACCTATACCGTAGCAGCAGCTAAGCCTGTAGACAGTTATACCAATGGAGAACAACTGGCAACAGTTAATGATGATAATGGAGCAATCACTGAAGCTGTTTTAGCATATGCTACCAGCCTTCCGACAGGAGTAGCTTTAGACGCAACTACAGGGAAGATCTCCGTGAGTGATGTAAGTTCATTAGTATCAGGTACCCATTCTTTCGATGTAACCACTACCGATAATAAAGGAGGTTCCACTACGCAAACTGTTACCCTGGTATTTAATCCGGCTGATATCGAAGCTACCTATACCGTAGCAGCAGCTAAGCCTGTAGACAGTTATACCAATGGAGAACAACTGGCAACAGTTAATGATGATAATGGAGCAATCACCGAAGCTGTTTTAGCAAATACTACCAGCCTTCCGGCAGGAGTAGCTTTAGACGCAACTACAGGGAAGATCTCCGTGAGTGATGTAAGTTCATTAGTAGCAGGCACCCATTCTTTCGATGTAACCACTACCGATAATAAAGGAGGTTCCACTACGCAAACTGTTACCTTAATCTTTTTTGAAGATAAAGAAGCAGTTTACACCGTGGAAGCTGCACAACCGATCAATGAATATTCTAATGGAAACATACTGGCAACAGTGGCGGATGCTGATGGTGCAATTACCAATGCTGAAGTGACTTCAGGTAATCTTCCGGCGGGTGTTACTTTAAACTCAGACGGTAGCATCCAGGTTTCTAATAAAGA
>NZ_JBLVTL010000002.1:647853-709389 GCF_048285835.1 Christiangramia aquimixticola | reverse complement strand
ACCACTACCGATGAAAAAGGTGGAGTGACGGTTCAAACGATCGTCCTGACTTTTGGACCTGATTCTGATAAAGAAGCGGTTTACACAGTTGAGGCTAGTAAACCGATCAATGAATATACCAACGGAAATGTACTGGCGACAGTAGCAGATGCTGATGGTGCAATTACCAACGCTGAAGTTACTTCCGGAAGTATTCCGGCTGGAGTGATCATGAACGCAGATGGAAGTTTTGAAGTTAGTGACGCAAGTGCACTTGTTGCTGGTGATTATCCGATGGAGATCACTACTACCGATGAAAAAGGTGGTGTGACTGTTCAGACCATTGTTCTGACCTTTGGAGCTGATTCTGATAAGGAAGCAGTTTACACAGTTATAACTGCAAAACCGATCAATGAATATTTTAACGGAGATATCCTGGCAACCGTAGCTGATGCTGATGGTGCAATTACCAATGCTGAAATTACTAATGGAAGTATTCCGGCTGGAGTGATTATGAACGCTAATGGTAGTTTTGAAGTGAGTGACGCAAGCGCACTTATAGCTGGTGATTATCCGATTGAGATCACTACTACCGATGAAAAAGGTGGCGTGACTGTTCAAACCATTGTTCTGACCTTTGGACCTGATTCTGATAAGGAAGCGGTGTATACTGTAGAAACTGATAAACCGATCAATGAATATTCTAATGGAAATGTTCTGGCAACAGTAGCCGATGCTGATGGTGCAATTACCAATGCTGAAGTTACTAATGGAAGTCTTCCGGCGGGTGTTACCTTAAACTCAGACGGAAGCATCCAGGTTTCTAATAAAGACCTTCTGGAAGCTGGTGATCATAGTTTTGAAATCACTACTACCGATGAAAAAGGTGGAGTGACTGTTCAAACGATCGTTCTGACATTTGGAGCAGATTCTGATAAGGAAGCGGTATACACAGTTGAGGCTGGGAAGCCGATCAATGAATATGATAATGGAAACGTACTGGCAACAGTAGCTGATGCTGATGGTGCAATTACCAATGCTGAAGTTACTTCGGGAAGTCTTCCTTCTGGAGTGATCATGAACGCTGATGGTAGTTTTGAAGTAAGTGACGCAAGTGCACTGGTAGCTGGTGACTATCCGATTGAGATCACCACTACCGATGAAAAAGGTGGCGTGACTGTTCAAACCATCGTTCTGACTTTCGGACCCGATTCTGATAAAGAAGCGGTATATACCGTGGAAACTTCTAAACCGATCAATGAATATTCTAACGGAAACATATTGGCAACAGTAGCTGATGCTGATGGTGCTATTACCAAGGCTGAAGTTACTTCCGGTAATCTTCCGGCGGGTGTTACTATAAACTCAGACGGTAGCATCCAAGTTTCTAATAAAGATCTTCTGGAAGCTGGTGATCATAGTTTTGAGATCACCACTACCGATGAAAAAGGTGGGGTGACTGTTCAGACCATCGTTCTGACTTTTGGAGCTGATTCTGATAAGGAAGCAGTTTACACTGTTGAAACTGGGAAGCCGATCAATGAATACTCTAATGGAAATATCCTGGCAACTGTAACCGATGCCGATGGTGCAATTACCAACGCTGAAGTTACTTCAGGTAGTCTTCCGGCGGGTGTTACCTTAAATTCAGACGGAAGCATCCAGGTTTCTAATAAAGATCTTCTGAAAGCTGGTGATCATAGTTTTGAAATCACCACTACCGATGAAAAAGGTGGCGTGACTGTTCACACAATCATTCTGACTTTTGGAGCTGATTCTGATAAGGAAGCAGTTTACACCATGGAAACTGCCAAACCGATCAATGAATATTCTAATGGAAATGTACTGGCAACCGTAACTGATGCTGATGGTACAATTACTAATGCTGAAGTTACTTCCGGAAGTATTCCTTCCGGAGTGATCATGACCGCAAATGGTAGTTTTAAAGTAAGTGATGCAAGCGCACTGGTAGCTGGTGATTATCCGATTGAAATCACCACTACCGATGAAAAAGGTGGCGTAACTGTTCAGACCATTATTCTGACTTTTGGAGCTGATTCAGATAAAGAAGCAGTTTACACAGTTGAGACTGGGAAGCCGATCAATGAATATTCGAACGGAAATATCCTGGCAATAGTAACTGATGCTGATGGTGCAATTACCAATGCTGAAGTTACGAATGGAAGTCTTCCTTCAGGTGTTACCTTAAACTCAGACGGAAGCATTCAGGTTTCTAATAAAGATCTTCTGGAAGCTGGTGATCATAGTTTTGAAATCACCACTACCGATGAAAAAGGCGGAGTGACGGTTCAAACCATCATTCTGACTTTCGGAGCTGATTCTGATAAGGAAGCAGTTTACACAGTTGAGGCTAGTAAACCGATCAATGAATATTCTAACGGAAATGTACTGGCAACAGTAGCTGATGCTGATGGTACAATTAATAATGCTGAAGTTACTTCGGGAAGTATTCCTTCAGGAGTGATCATGAACGCAGATGGTAGCTTTGAAGTAAGCGACGCAAGCGCTCTAGTAGCTGGAGATCATCCGATGGAGATCACCACTACCGATGAAAAAGGTGGTGTGACTGTTCAAACTATCGTTCTGACTTTTGGAGCTGATTCGGACAAAGAAGCGATTTACACAGTTGAGGCTAGTAAACCGATCAATGAATATTCTAACGGAAATATCCTGGCAACAGTAGCCGATACTGATGGTGCAATTACCAAGGCTGATGTTACTTCGGGAAGTATTCCATCTGGAGTGATCATGAACGCTGATGGTAGTTTCGAAGTTAGTGACGCAAGTGCACTTGTTGCTGGTGACTATTCGATTGAGATCACTTCTACCGATGAAAAAGGTGGTGTGACCGTTCAAACCATAGTTTTGACCTTCGGAGCTGATTCAGATGAAGAAGCGGTTTACACTATTGAAGCTGGGAAGCCGATCAATGAATATACCAACGGAGATATCCTGGCAACAGTAGCTGATGCTGATGGTGCAATTATTAAGGCTGAAATTACGAATGGAAGTCTTCCTGCAGGTGTTACTTTAAATTCAGATGGTAGCATCCAGGTATCTAATAAAGATCTTCTGGAAGCTAGTGCTCATAGTTTTGAAATCACTACTTCCGATGAAAAAGGCGGAGTGACTGTTAACACAATCATTCTGACTTTTGGAGCTGATTCTGATAAAGAAGCGGTTTACACAGTTGAGGCTAGTAAACCGATCAATGAATACGCTAACGGAAATGTTCTGGCAACAGTAGCTGATGCTGATGGTGCAATTACCAATGCTGAAGTTACTTCCGGTAATCTTCCGGCGGGTGTTACTTTAAACTCAGACGGAAGCATCCAGGTTTCTAATAAAGACCTTCTGGAAGCTGGGGATCATAGCTTTGAAATCACCACTACCGATGAAAAAGGTGGAGTGACTGTTCAAACAATCGTTCTGACCTTTGAAGCTGATTCTGATAAAGAATCGGTTTACACAGTCGAGGCTAGTAAACCGATCAACGAATACTCTAACGGAAATATCCTGGCAACAGTAGCTGATGCTGATGGTGCAATTACTAATGCTGAAATTACGAATGGAAGTCTTCCTTCTGGAGTGATCATGAACGCTGATGGAAGTTTTGAAGTTAGTGACGCAAGCGCTCTTGTTACTGGTGATTATTCAATTGAGATCACTACTACCGATGAAAATGGTGGCGTGACTGTTCAGACTATAGTACTAAGTTTTATGGGAAGTTCAGATCTGGACAATGATGGATTATTGAACGATGAAGAAATCATCATAGGAACTGACCCACTAAATCCTGATTCAGACGGAGATGGTTTAACTGATGGTGAAGAAGTACTTGGTGAGGATGATAATTTCACTGAACTGCAACCTGATGGAGTTAGTGATCCACTTGACATTTGTGATCCATTACAAACCGCTCCCGGCTGTGATCCGGATAATGATGGATTAACCAATGACCAAGAGGCTGCAGCAGGAACTGACCCACTAGATGCTGATACTGATAATGATGGGTTATACGATGGTGAAGAAGTAACCGGGGTAGATAATCCGGCAACTGAGACCGTGGCAATTGGAGAGAGCGATCCTTTGAACAGATGTGATCCTAATCCGGTTTCAAGTGACTGTCTGGAAAACGGACCGGAAATTAGTCAGAAGCTTTCACCAAATGGCGACGGCATCAACGATTACTTCAGCATCAAAGGATTAGACCAATATGAAGAGAACACTCTTAAGATCTATAATAGATGGGGAGTACTTCTTTATGAAGCTTCTAATTATGGTCAGAATGACAAACTATTCAGAGGAATTTCAGAAGGTAGATTAACGATAAGAAAAGGTGAGGAACTCCCTGCCGGAACTTACTTCTATGTATTGAGATTCAAAGACGGAACTTGGAAATCAAAATCAGGTTATCTATACCTAACCAGATAATAAAATACTATGAAAAAATACATTTTTATACTTGTCTTCGTTTTAGCCTTAAAAGGCTACTCACAACAAGATGCGCAGTACACGCAATATATGTACAACACCGCTTTGTTTAATCCAGCCTATGTAGGATCTGAAGACTTCCTGAAAATTTCAGGAGTTTACAGGTCCCAGTGGGTTGGACTGGATGGCGCACCAGAAACTCTTTCCTTTAGCGTGAATGACCGCATTGGTAAAAACGTAGGGATTGGAGGCTCTGTTATTTCAGATAAAATAGGACCCAGTAATGAAACAGTTCTTAATGCTGATTTTTCTTATACTCTTAAATTTGAAAAAGCCGCACTTGCATTTGGTTTAAAAGCAGGGGCGAATATTTTAAATATTGATTTTACACGACTTTCAGGTCCTGACGACCCGGATTTCAGACAAAATATAGACAACAGGTTCACCCCTAATATTGGGGCAGGGATCTATTATTATAGTCAAAAATTTTATCTGGGTTTCTCTGTACCACAAATGCTGGAAACCAACCATTATAAGTACAATGGAAATTCTGAAAGTTTTTTAGCTAAGGAAAAGTTTCACACCTATTTTATGGGAGGTTACGTGTTCGACCTCAATCCGGAACTAAAATTGAAGCCCGCATACTTATTGAAAGTTACAGATGGTGCACCGGTGCAATTAGACCTTTCGGCTAATTTCTTGTTTTTAGATAAATTCACCTTAGGGGCTTCTTACAGGCTGGACTCGGCAGTCAGTGCTTTAGCGGGAATCCAGGTATTTGATTCAGTTTTTGTAGGATATTCCTATGATGCTGATACCACCAGGTTAAGAACTTATAATGAAGGATCTCATGAAATTGTTTTAAGGTTCGATATTAGAGATGCTCTTAAATATAGCAAATCGCCGAGATTCTTTTAAAGAATTCAAATCACACAAGACAAGCTTCAGAGAAATCTGGAGCTTTTTTTATTTATACAGTTTTTGAAATAGAAATTCCTTCTGGAATAGCAAGTCGCATAATATATTCCTCTAATTTTTAATTCGCTGAAAAGATTTATCTAATCAAGGTGCATGGCTTTGGCGTGACCAGAATGGATCTTGCGAAATTCTCCTGGCTTTTTGTCATTAAGCAATTCCAAACCACCTTTTTCCCTGATAAGTTCAGAAAAATGATCTTCCCTTTTTTCAAATTGCGCTTCATCGGCATAGGTAGTAATAAGGATCAAGCTAACAGGGTTTTCAGGACCGGGTTCGGTTTCCAATAATTCATATGAAGCAATATATCCCTTTGCCATAGCCCTCTCCCGCAGCTTTGCCCAGTTATTTTGATAATAGTATAAAGCTTCACTCCTATTCTCGTTAAGGATCTCGACAAATTCCAGAGTTGAGATCTTTTGATTTTGCTGTGCTTCAGATGTAAGGCCGGTTAGAAGGAGGCATAGTAGAAGAAGATGCTTCATTTTGTTTAAATTTTTACTGATCCATTACAAAACAAACATAAATTATTTCTACATACAATACTGATTATCAAATATTTGATTTTATTTTCTATCTTTAGTCTTAATTGTGATTAGCCTTATTTAATAAGACCTTTATAACACAATTTAACCAACCCCCGCTTCACTTTCTGGTTTTTTAATATCAGGACCCTGATACCTACTTGCTAATAGCTAACTATAAACCACGAATTATGAGAACACAGAAATTAATTCCAATGATCTTCAGTTTACTACTAATCTCAGCATTTTCTTATGCGCAGGAAAAAATAAGTTTAGTGTTAATTGTTGATACAGATTCCATCACTCAGGAAAATATCTCTGAAACCTGCAGGTTTACAGACCAAGCTGCGGGGACAAGTATCATAGATTATATTACTCTGGTTAATATTGGCGATGAAATTAAATGGAAAGCAGACGAAGCCGAGGGAAATACCGGCAAGGTTAAATTGGAAAAGTTTAAACATGAAAATGGTCCGAAATTCTTTGATAAAGACTCTATTCCTGTAAGTTTTGGCAGAATTAAAGGAATTATCAAAAATGGAGCTCCTAATGAAATCGAAAAATACAGTATTGTAATAAAAGTAAAAAAGAGCGGTGGTGATTGGGAAGAATACATCATTGATCCAAAACTAAAAATGAATTAAACAAAATCGCTGTATGCTGGAAATGGAAGTGCATAAGGTCTGTTATAAGTTCAGGGTATTGTATATCCTGTTCCTTCTTATTACTCTTTTTCCACATAATAATTTTGGACAAAATCAGGATAAGGCAGATAGTTTGGAGGTCCTCTATAATTCCAGCAGTAGCGCTAAAAATAATCTAGAGGTTCTCGATGGTTTGGCAATAAATACCGCAGATCCTATTAAAAGATTAAAATATGCAAATGAACTACTCACAACCGCCAAAAAGAAAAATGCCAGTAAATATTTCTTTCAGGCTTATTTTCAGAAAGGATATGCCTATTTTTCTCAGGGTGATTACACGGCAGCATTAGAAAGTTTTTATAATGCTGCAACCTTAGCCAAAACAAAAAATGATTTGGGACAGGTAAAGGTTACTATTGGAGATGTTTATTCCCTCACTGGGAATCACGACAGGTCTATGAAGCATTACCATGAAGCGATCGAGATTTTCAGAGAAACAGAGAATGAAGAAAACCTGGGCCGGGCTCTATTTAATGCAGGGGATGAATATCTCAAAAATAACAAAGTAGAGAAAGCCATCTCTTATTTAAAAGAAGCTGAGCAAATATTTATAAAAATGCATTTTGATCTGGGTCTTGCCTATTGCAAAGGCACCCTTGGCCTGGCCTACGCAAAATTAAATATGTACGATGAGGCTGAAGCCAACCTTCAGGAAGCCATACAATCTCTCGAGAAAAAAGAAGATTACATGCCCATTTGTGAATTCCTGAATGGGATGTCTGACATTTATGCCGATAGAGGTCTGGATTCTACCGCTATTGAATTTGCATTGATAAGCCGGGACCTGGCAAAATCTTATGGTTTTAAAAATGAAATTAGAGAAGCAAATTTAAGACTATCCAAAATTCATGAGAAAAAAGGGAATATCCCTGAATCTTATAAATTTTACAAAGAATATATCACCTATAGAGATAGTGTATTAAATGTCTCAACTGCTCAAAATATGGCAGGTTTACGGGCAGACTATGAAGTTTCTCAAAAGCAGGCTGAAGTAGATCTTTTAAGCGAGAAACAAAAAAATCAGCAATTAGTGGTGATCTCCATTGCGGTAGCCTCGTTCCTTATCTGTTTGCTGGCCTTTGGCTTATACCGCAGAAATAAATTCATAAAAAGGACCAGTAAAATAATAGAAAATGAACGAAACCGGGCAGAAAGTTTATTGCTGAATATACTTCCGGAAGAAACTGCCAGGGAATTAAAAAAATATGGTAAGGTAAAAGCCAAAAAATTTGAGTCGGTTACGGTGCTTTTCGCCGATTTTAAAAAGTTCACTCTCTATGCGGAGAGGTTATCTCCAGAAAAGTTAATCGAGTCTGTGGATTTCTATTTTTCGAAATTCGATGAGATCATTGAAAAATACGGCATTGAAAAAATTAAAACTATAGGTGACAGTTATATGGCTGCAAGTGGTCTTCCCTTCCCAAATGAAGATCATGCGATACGAATGGTGAAAGCGGCTTTTGAAATGATCCAGTTTGTGGAGGAATCTAAAGGCAGTTCCATCGTTCATGATGCCGATTTTGATGTAAGGATTGGAATAAATTCCGGGCCGGTAATCGCCGGAGTGGTTGGCACAAAAAAGTTCGCTTATGATATATGGGGTGATACGGTGAATATTGCAGCGAGAATGGAGTCTCATTCAGATATTGGCCGAATCAATATCTCAGAAAATACTTATAGGTTAATACAAAAAGAATGCAATTGTGAATATCGTGGAGAAGTTGAAGTAAAAAATGGACGATTACTGAATATGTATTACGTCAATTCCTTCAAAAAGCAAATGAAAGAAACCTTAATGCAGGATTGAAATTTAGCGATTGGATTTAACCGGTACACCTGTCCTGGTATTCCTGGTTGAGACTTTGCGATGGTGAGCATTGAATTTACCCGTTATCAACCAGCCAATTCCAAGTCCTAATAAAATCCCGGATAACAGATGAAGGTCTGTGCGTGTGCTTAAGTACCCAATAAAAATCCCGGAAAGCATCATCGCTATCCCAATCAACCTTACTTTATTCATGATCTATTTATTGTGGTCTATTGATCAAATTGCAGGTAGGGATAGCAAGTAGTATATCGACCAGTTTCGAGCGGTAAACATAATAAAATAATTTAAAAAACAAAATACTTTTAGTCGTTAAAATACTAATTATCAACTATTCACTTGGTAACTTGTCATATTTTTCTTTCAAATACCTGATCTTCATTGAAAACTCAGAGACTGCACATTCATTTCCTAAAATAATTATCTAAGAAAAAAAGGAACATCGAACTTCATTAAAATAGCGCTTAAAAAATCATTCACAACTTTCACCAGTCATCCCACATTCAATCTTAAGCGTTAGTTTTCAACTAATTAGAGCATAAATTGACATAAACCGAGGGTTTTCCCTTAATAATTTTCTTAGAATCAGCGGCTAACTTTATTAGTCCGTTTAATATTTTAAATTATGATTGAAGATTATTCTCATATTTACAGGGCCATTATTCTGGGGCTTAGTGTACTCCTTTCAGTGTATATTGTCTATAAGTTCATAGGTTAATTTAAAAGCCCCACACTAAAACTTATACGACTTCCATTGGAATTGAAGAAGTGAAAATGCCAAATTGATTTTAAGAGTAGGTTTAGTATCTCTCCTAAAATGAATTCAATTGAATGAGCTGAATATAATTACCATTAGCATCATCAAATATGGCTTCAAATCCATAATCTGTTTGAATAGGATCTTTTTTAAACTTTACCCCTTTCTCCTTTAGTTCCTCCACGGTTTTATAAATATCTGCAGCTTTAAAAGTAATAACCGGAATACCCATTTCATATAATTTCTTTTTGTAATCAATAGCTACCTGAATTCCGTTTGGTTGTGTAGGTTCCAAAAGGATGGTGGTATCACCATCCCCCAATGGAGATTTTATTATGGCAATATAATTTTCCGGAGAGTACATTACTTCTTCAAAGCCAAGGGTTTGAGTGTAATATTCAAAAGCTTTGGAAGGATCTTCTACAAAGATACTTACCATTGCTACCTGCATAGGGTGTTTGTTTTGTGCCATAATGTTAAAACTAGAAATTATTAAAAATGTAAGAAGGAACAATTGCTTCATCGCAAATTTTTAAAGGGAAAACTTATTATACAAAATCATTCTAAAGTTACGGAACTAATTTATTACACTTTTTATACTCCTCAACAACTAATAAACCTTTGTTAAAGCAGTAATTAAGCCTATATAATTTCGTCCAATTAATTGAATTTAAAATAAAACAAAACTATGTCCAATACCAACTATAAAATAGGATTAGATTCTGTAGAACTCGAAAATGCCAATAATGATCAAATGGCTCTGCTTGAGAAAGCTCAAAAAGAGAATGGTATGATCCCAAATATGTATAAGAATATGGTAAACCTCCCTGGTTTACAGGAAACTTATGATACCGGTTACAAAAACTTCCGGCAACAAAGCGGATTTACCCCTGCTGAACAGGAAGTTGTTTTTCTTACTTTAAGTGTGGATAATAATTGTGGCTACTGTACCGCAGCCCATAGTTTTATAGCAGATAAAATGTCCAAAACCCCTGTAGAGGTTACCAATGCCATTCGTGATGGTAAAGAAATACCGGATGAGAAAATGGCCGCTCTTTCACGTTTTACCAAGGTGATGAATACCACAAAAGGAAATCCATCAGAAGATGACGTGAAAAATTTTATTGATGCAGGATATTCAGAAAAGCAAATACTTGCGATCATTCTCGCCCAGTCTGTAAAAACTATCAGTAATTATTCCAACCATATTTTTCATACAGAAGTTGATGAAGCTTTTAGTGGTAGAAAAGTTCAGAATTCCTAAATAGAGAACTGTATTCAAATTAAGCGATCCGATTTCTTTCGGAGAAATTTTTCTGTTTACTAAATCAAACCCTATAATATTTATGAAATTATTGACCTCTTTTGATCTGAAAGGATTAAAACTGAATAACCGCGCGATCATGGCTCCTCTTACAAGAGCCCGTGCAACTAATAATATTCCCAATGACCTCATGCTGAAGTATTATACTCAGCGAGCACAGGCCGGCCTTATAATATCTGAAGGTACCGCACCTTCACCTAATGGTTTGGGTTATGCCCGAATTCCGGGAATTTATACTGACGAACAGATCACAGGTTGGAGAAAAATCACCGATACTATTCATGAGGAAGGCGGAAAAATTTTCTTGCAACTTATGCATACCGGAAGGGTTTCCCATCCATATAATATGGCAGAAGATGCAGAGATCCTTGCCCCATCTGCGATCGCTCTTGAAGGTGACATGTATACCGACCAACATGGTCCTCAACCCTATCCAATTCCCAAGGAAATGACTACGCAGGACATTGAGGAAGCTCAGAACGAATTTGTTCAGGCAGCTGAAAATGCCATAAGCGCTGGTTTTGATGGTGTGGAAATACATTCAGCGAATGGTTATTTATTAGATCAGTTCTTAAATACCGCTACTAATAACAGAACCGATGATTATGGCGGGAGTATCGGGAAACGAAGCAGATTTACTCTTGAGGTAGTCGAAAAAGTTGCGAATGCCATTGGAGCCGAAAAAGTTGGGGTAAGATTATCTCCTTACAGTGTTTTTAACGGTACAGAAGTTTTTGAAGAGCTGGAAGACCAATTCCTGTTTCTTGCAGAAAAACTGAATTCCTATAACCTGGCATACCTTCATCTTGTTGATAATTCCTCACTGGGATCACCAGATGTTCAAAAGGAAATTTTTGGAAAAATACGGGAAACATATAAAGGTAATATCATCTTAAACGGAGGCTTCGGAAAGGCGGAGGCTGAAAATTTCATCGCTGAAGGGAAAGCAGACCTAATTTCCTTCGGAAGGTCGTTTATCGCAAATCCGGACCTTGTTTACCGCTTTGAAAATGACCTTGATCTAAATGAACCGGATTATGATACTTTTTACGCCGGCGGCGAGAAAGGCTATATAGATTATCCGGCGGTTAAGGAAAATGAAACTGTAGCATAGAAGTATTTACAGTTATTTTATTGAGGAAGTCCCGGTAATACCGGGACTTTTTTAATTTAATTAGTGACTCCTGGCCATCTTTAAACCTGCTTTAAAGCCCTTATAAAATTATCAAGAAAATTCTGCCGCTTTGATTCAGACAAAAGGTCTATGGATAAAAATGGGTTAAGATCTTCCAGTTCTACCAGCAGTAAGGATCCATCCTGTTTCCGGCAGGCATCCACTCTGGTGACACCATGCTGAATTCCATTCCAATTGATAAACTTTTCAGCAAATATCAGGTCGTCATTAGAAGGGTGATATTCTTCCAGCTTCCATCTTTTTGACTTATCCGGTGCATATAATGCATATTGAAATTGCTCATTGAGAAAATAAAAAGATACTTCGTACTTAAAATCTATAAATGGCTGAATGATTTTTCCGGAAGGAGACGCTGCTACAAGTTGATCCTTTGTTAGAAATTCCATTCCAATGGAATCGGCTCCATTTAATAGTTTCACAACATATATATCTGTATCTCCTAAGATTTCCAATTGAGAAATATTGGAAACTGTAGGGATTACCGGGAAACCGGCCTTGGTTAGCTCAAGCAAATATTGTTTACCCAGAATATCTCCTTTTCCATCGAAACTATTAAAAGTTTTGATGTTTTTCTCTTTTACGACTTTCAGCATTTCCTGAAAATATTCCTGATAACCGGCAATGGGTCCGGTATTTCTAAAAACAACAACATCTGCTTTTTCCAGATTAGAAATAGCCTGGTGAGGATGACCTATAAGCACATTAAAATGAGGTTTAAGCTTTTCCGTGATATACAGGTCTTCTTCATAATAATTCCTGCCATTGGCTTGGTAATAGAAATCGGTTAAATACAGTATGGTCTTCATGGGGAATTTTCAGGTTTTATGGGGAGAAAGTTAGAAATATTAAGCGGGATGATATGGGTAAAACCATATCAAACCAGGTATTTTAAAACAGGTTATAAGTCCGGACAACTGGATCTCAGTACATTACTTAGAATCCTAAAGATTGTGAATATCTATTTAATCCAAGTCTTTCGTAGACGTCTTTAAAATCTATATTTGGCGACCCAAAAAACAATATAGATATGAGCGTAATCTGGTATGAATGTAAAGTTAAATACAGAAAAACCCATGAGACCGGCGAGTCTAAAATAACTACTGAAACCTATTTGCTGGATGCAATTTCCTATACTGAAGCTGAGGCTCGTATAACCGAGGAGATGGCGGCATATACCAGTGAAGAATTCAGGATTACCAATATAAAAGTTGCTAATTTATCTGAAGTTCATCCTTTCGAGAATTCAGACCGATGGTTTAAAGCCAAGATCTCTTTGATTAGCTATGACGATGAAAGCGGAAAAGAGAAAAAATCCAATCTGTATATGCTAATTCAGGCCAATGATGTAAAAGAAGCCTATGAAAATACAGAACAGGCCATGCAGGGTACGACCGGAGATTATACTATTCCCGCGATTACCGAATCTCCAATCCTGGATGTATTCCCATATTTTACGGGTGAGGAAGAGGAAGCAGCTCCTTCTGTTGAATCTACAGAAGTAAATGAACCGGAAGTTGAAGAAACCGAGGCTTAATAAGCCTTCCAGTTATCTCCACAATTCCTATAAGTGTGTAATCTAATTCGCACCGGTGGGATTTGTGGGGAATTTCTCCCCATTTTTTACAAACTGCCTTTTTAACCGGCTGATTTATAAAGACCTGAACACTGGCACGTGAATTGCTTATGCACCAACTCAAAATGATTTAATAAAATCAATAATATATGAATTCAGGCAATAAATCTTCTGCAGGTACACCTGCAAATATTGAATCTAATAATAACATGCCCGTTAAAAACCCCACCAGTACATGGGGAATAGTAGTACTTGTGAGCACTTTCATTTTAATGATTGGGGCTGCTTTTTTAGTTTATAACTTACAAACCGACTTTGCTGCTTACAATATGGAAAAAATGAATTCCTCCTGGGGATTCGCTTTCTTTATTCTGGCCAGTGCTTTATTTCTTTACAGAGCCGGGTTTTTTATTTATAATTTGTATCTCTACTTCAGGTATAAGGCTATTGAATCTGTATCTGACGAAGAATTACCAACCGCTACGGTGATCGTACCGGCTTATAACGAGGGAAAACAGGTCTATGCTACCTTGATGAGCCTTGCTGCCAGTGATTTTCCAAAGGAAAAATTGCAATTACTTGCTATTGATGATGGTAGTAAAGACGATACCTGGTACTGGATGCAGGAGGCAAAGAAGGTATTAGGTGATCGTGTATCTATATACCAACAACCGCAAAATAAAGGAAAACGTCATGCGCTTTACCGCGGTTTCAACCTTGGAACCGGAGATGTATTCGTTACTGTAGATAGTGACTCTGTTGTAAATCCTGATACATTAAGAAATTTGGTTAGCCCGTTCGTAGTGAATGAAAAATGTGGGGCGGTAGCCGGAAATATTCGTGTATTGAATAATGACAAGGCATTATTGCCTAAAATGCTCAACGTAAGTTTTGTACTGAGTTTTGAATTTGTTCGTTCTGCAGAAAGTACTTTGGAATCTGTACTTTGTACACCCGGGGCTTTAGCCGCTTATAGAAGAACTTCAGTATTTAAATGTCTTCCGCAGTGGATCAATCAAACCTTTATGGGGAAAGCTTCAGATATTGGAGAAGACCGTGCAATGACCAATATGATCCTAAAACAGGGGAAACATGTGTTGTTCCAGCGAAACGCCTATGCATATACCAATGTTCCGGAAAAGTATAAGGGATTATATAAGATGTTCATTAGATGGGGAAGAAGTAATGTTCGTGAAAATATTCAAATGGCTAAATATGTTTTTACCAACTTTAGAGAAGGGTCAAAAACAGGGACAAGACTTCTTTTTATCAACCAGTTTCTTAAGATAATAATGAGCTATCCTCTTATTTTCTTAATGCTGTTCTTTGTGATATCTCATCCGGTACTTTTTATTAGCTCGACTTTATTGAGTATCCTGATATTATCCAGCTTCCCGGCATTTTTCTATGCTAAGAAGTATAATACAACAGAATCATTCTGGGCATATTCCTATAGTATTTTATACACTTTCGGATTATTCTGGATCACGCCTTACGCCATAGCTACGGCAAGTAAAAGTGGATGGTTAACCCGTGAACTGAGCACGAAAAAATAGTTTGTGGGTAGATTTTAACTTGAAGAAAAAGCCTGTGATCTGAATGTTCACAGGCTTTTTTTATGCTGAAAGTTTGACTACACTAATTGCTCACCTTTATTAATGGATTTATATTTTTCAGGTCAGAAATCATCTGGTCATTATCCAAAGGTGCAAGATAAATCTCGTCATACTTTCCATATTTAAGGATGATACCATTTTTTGCGATCGCAGGTTTTAGGCCCACCCACATCGTTTCATTTTTACGAATTTCGGTTATTGAACGTATGTCTATTTTCCCCTTATTAAATGCCGACCTGTACTTTAGCCATTCGCCCTCTATCGCATAGGAAGTATCTAACAGGATCCATAATATCAGTAACACCGGAGAAATAAGAGGCAGCATTATCCAGGGCCTCTCGATTATCATTTCATGGTCCACCCAGAAGCTTATTAACGGAATTAAAAGTAGTCCGAATAGAAGAAAATAAATAAACTTACCCTTACGGGCTTTGTATTTTTTCATTTTAAAATAATAAAATCAACAAGTTTAGCTAATTTATTATTTTATAAGAAATGCTGGTAGTAGTATACGGATGCTTTGTTCTATATTTAATTAAGGTCTATTTTAAGACCTCCAAACCACTTTGCAAAAAGATTGTACAGGATTGCCTCTATAAGTCCCAGGATAAATCCGGCGATCATGAAGATGACCGGCATTCCGATCAATGCCCCGAAGGCTAATACAGTTCCAGAACTTAAGCCTGGGGTTTCCATCGTCACCGGGGAGAGCATTTCCAGGCTAACTAGCGCATCTATGATGAGCCCACTGAAAGAATATAGAATTCCGCAAACCAAACCTATTAGACCTCCCAACACAGCCTGAAATCTTGCAAAAGAAACTATATCTAACTTTTGGATTACCATACCTTGGAAATAAGGTAAATAAAGATAAGAATAATATACTTTTGACTAAACAAAAAAGCCTGTAATTCATGGAATTACAGGCTTTTTATTAGTTTACAGAAGGCTTATTTAAGCGCCTTATATAATTTTTCAGCTACTTCTCCAGATGATGCCGGGTTTTGACCGGTGATCAAATTTCCATCTTGTACAGAATATGGTGTCCAGTTTTCTGCCTGAGAAAATATCGCTCCATGTTCTTTGAGCATGTCTTCTAAAAGGAATGGTACCACCTCGGTAAGCTGAACCGCTTTTTCTTCTTCATTGGTAAATCCGGTTACCTTTTTCCCTTTTACCAAAGCTTCGCCATTTTCGTTTTTAACGTCTTTCAGCACTCCGGGAGCGTGACATACAAATGCGATAGGTTTCTTTTGCGAATTAAAAGTTTCTATCAGTTTAATCGATGTCTTATCTTCTGCCAGATCCCACAATGGTCCGTGACCGCCCGGGTAAAATACGGCATCATAATCTGAAGCATTTACCTTGTCCAGTTTCACCGTATTTGCAATGACTTCCTGAACCTTCTTATCGTTAAAATAACGTTTAGTAGCTTCGGTCTGGCTGGCATTTGCCTTACTTCTTGGATCGATTGGTGCCTGCCCTCCTTTTGGGGAAGCAACTGTAATATTCACTCCTTTATCCAAAAGATTATAATATGGTGCGGCAAATTCCTCTATCCAGAAACCGGTCTTTTCACCTGTATCTCCTAATTCATCATGAGAGGTGAGCACGAAAAGCACATTCTTCTTAGCTTTCTCAGCATCATTTTTTACAGGCTTTGTTTGACTCGTTGCTGTAAGACTGGTGAAACCCAGTGCCAGTATAATTAAATGTTTTAATTTCATCTTGTTGTTCTTTTTGTTATTCAATTTATTAATAAGACATGGTTACGATCTGTTCCACATCTTCCGGTTTTAAATTCTGATTTTCTCCCAAACCTTCCCATCCGCGGTTACGGAATCTTTTCGCGATCTCTTCAGCAGTACCTTCATAATCCTGAGTATATTCAGAAAGTTTAGTTTCTATTCCAAGATCATTAAAGAACTTCTCTGTTCTTTCAATAGCCTTACTTGCTTTTTCTTCGAGCGAACCTTCAGAAATTTTCCAGACGCGTTCGCCGTACTGAGCAAGTTTTTCCTTTTTCGCTTCAAAGTTATATTGATAGTGACTTGGCGCGATCACCGCCAGGGTACGGGCATGGTCGATGCCATAAAGAGCCGTAAGCTCATGGCCCATTGCATGTATGGCCCAATCTGTAGGTACTCCTTTCTGGATCAAACCATTCAATGCCATGGTACAACTCCACATAAAATTAGACGCTGCCGTATAATCTCTGGGATCTTTTAAAATTTTTGGCGCCACCTCAATCAGGGTTTGCAAAATACTTTCTGAAATTCTATCCTGAAGAAATGCACCTGCGGGATAAGTAAGATATTGTTCCAACACATGTGTAAAAGCATCGGTTATCCCATTTACCAATTGTCTTTCCGGGATGGAATGGATCACCTCCGGATCCAGGACTGAGAACTGCGGAAATAATCCCGGGCCTCCCATGGTTAATTTCTCTTTGGTAGCTTTCCTGGTAATTACCGCTCCTGAATTCATTTCAGATCCGGTTGCAGGAAGCGTTAGCACTGTCCCGAAAGGCATCCCTTTTTTCGTAGGGATCTTATTGGTTAAAATTTCCCAGGGCTCCTCACCCTCATATAATGCAGCTGAAGAAAGGAATTTTGTACCGTCTATTACAGAACCTCCGCCTACCGCTAAAAGGTAGGTTACCTTCTTTTCTTTGATCACCTTCAGCGCTTCCATTAAAATATCATATTCCGGATTAGCAGGAATTCCCCCAAATTCGATCACTTCATGTTGAGAAAGAGCAGTTTTCACCTGCTCATAGATACCGTTCTTTTTGATACTTCCTCCTCCATACAACAGCAATATTTTTGCTCCTGTGGGGATCTCGTTCTTTATACTTTCAATCTGTCCCTTTCCAAATAAAATTTTGGTAGGGTTCTTATATTCAAAATTTTTCATGGCAATTTTTCTCCCTTTTTTTCTACAATTTCACTACCATCTTACCTTTGTTCTTTCCTTCAAAAAGGTCTAAAAAGGCTTGTGGGATATTGTCAAAACCTTCTCTAATGGTTTCAGTATAAGTTAATTTATCTTCATTTAGCCATTGCGTTAACTGCTTCACTCCTGCCGGATGTTTCTCCACAAAATCGAAGATCACAAAGCCCTGCATTAAAGAGCTCTTCTTAACTAGAAATGGTTGTACACTTATGCTCTTTGGCAGCTCTGTATTGTTATAAACAGAGATGGCTCCGCAATTCACCGTTCTTGAGAACTTATTGATATTAAACAGCACGGCTTCAGAAATTTCTCCTCCAACATTGTCAAAATAGACATCAACTCCATCCGGACAGGCATTCGCAATAGCCTGAGTCATATTTTGTGTAGTGTTATAATTGATACCTGCATCAAATCCGAATTCAGATTTTAGCATTTCAACCTTTTCATCTGTTCCGGCAATTCCCACTACGCGAAGACCAAGGATCTTTCCTATTTGTCCTACCACACTACCTACTGCTCCTGCAGCCCCGGAAACAACAAGGGTTTCTCCTTCTTTTGGCTTACCAATTTCAGTAAGTCCTAGATATGCCGTTAGTCCCGTCATTCCCAGGATTCCCAAATAAGCTGAAAGCGGTGCTTTGTCCGGATCTACTTTCATCAAGCCGTTGGCTTTGGCTACCTGAGTTTCTTTCCATTCCAGCATTCCGGAAACATGATCTCCTTTACTAAAAGCAGGATCTTTGGACTCAATAACTTCAGCAATCATCCCTGACACTATAGGTTTTCCAACTTCAAATGGTTCTATATAAGAGGGTGCATCACTCATTCTCCCTCTTAAATAGGGATCAACAGATACATATTCGGTTTTCAGAAGAAGCTCACCTTCTTTTAATTCAGGTACTTCACTTGATGTAAAATCAAAATCTTCTAATCCGGGCTTTCCCGTAGGTCTGTTCTTTAAATTTATCGTTCTTGTCTTCATAATTCTTTTCATTTATTTTTTAATACTATTCCAGGCCATTTCAAATGCTTCATCAATGTTCGCAGAGGTTAAACTGCAAACCTCACGTTGCTGCATATTCATTAAAAAGGCTATAGGGTAAATACTATATGCGTATAGCAAATAAGGGGAGACCGGTTTAATAATTCCCTCTTTCTGCCCCCTTTCCCAAAGATGCAGTAAAGGCTGCAGATGCTTTAAGCCCTCTTTTCTACTTGGTTCATCCACAATTGGAGTATTATCACACTGAGTAAGGAACATGGCCTCATCGATCTCTTTTAGTTTGAATTCAGCGATATTCTTCCAAATGTTCTCAAAACCATCTTTAACTGACAATTCTTCATTGTAATTTTTAAAAGCAAATTTTGTAAAAGACTCTTTAACCTCAATGTAGACACGGTTCACCAGATCCTGCTTATTTTCAAAATAGAGATAAATGGTTCCTGCCGAAACATTTGCCAACTTGGCGATCTTCGACATGGGAGCTGCATGAAAACCGTGGTTGTTAACCAGGTAAATAGTGGCTTTCACTAATGCATCTCTTTTGATCTGACTTTTGGAAATTGTATTCATCTACTTCTAATTCGGCTGCAAAGATACAATAAATGAATGAACGTTCATTTTTTTAAACGGGTTTATGTTTTATTTAACCCTTGGATAGATTATTTCCGCCTGGACTTCAATTTTGATCAGGTTTTTCTTATCTAAAATTGCTGCTTAAAATTTTCTATATTGCTGAAAATCCTTTGGTATATAAAATGAAAAAAGTTCTCCTTTCGGCATTAATGCTATGCCTTTTTGTTTCTTTTCCAGCTGCATCACAAAGCGATCACCTCTATATAAAAGCCGGAAAATTCTACGATAGTGAATCCAATAAAATACTGAAGGATCAGGTAATTGAGATCACCAATAATAAGATCTCAGCTGTAGGTCCAAACCTGGATATTTCTGAAAATGCACAGGTTATAGATCTTTCAAATCATACCGTATTACCTGGTTTAATAGATGCACATACCCATGTACTTTTCAGCCAGACTCCACAAGATGATTTTTCGGTAAAAAGCATACAGACGCTTACCATGGAAAGTCCGGCTCTTCGAACCTTACGCGGTGCCAACCGGGTACAGTCTTATCTTGATGAAGGATTTACCAGTATAAAGGATCTTGGGAATTCAGGCCAATACCTTGATGTAGCTTTAAGAGATGCCATAAATGAAGGAACCACCATTGGACCAAGAATTTTTGCTTCGGGACCCATTTTATGCAGTATAGGCGGACAGATCTATGGCGTTTCCCATACACATCAGGACCTCATCGATCTTGAATACAGAATTATAAAAAATGAAGATGATGCCATCAATGCAGTGAGGGAACATGTGAATCAAAATGTGGATATCATAAAGATTTGTGCCGATAATTTACCAAATAACACCAGGCTTAGCCTTAAAGAAATGAAAGCTATTGTAGAAACAGCGCACTCCTACGGTTTAAAGGTTACCGCCCATTGTGTATTGGATAGCTCGGCCAGAACAGCTATTGAGGCCGGGGTGGATGGACTGGAACACGGTTTTTTCCTTTCAGACGAAACCATGAATCTTATGGCTAAAAATAACATTTATTTAGTCCCAACCGAGAATAGCCAGACCTATATGGATAAATATTACGAATTGGAAGGCAGCAAACAGGAAGATCTGGACTGGATGGAGGGTTATATGAAAAAGACGAGAGAGCGTTTGATGAAGGCAAAAGCCAAAGGTGTGGTGATCATTGCGGGCTCAGACAATTATAACGACCTTGGAGTTTCGCAGGGAAAAATTTCTAAAGATATGTTCCGCGCTTATTATGAAGCCGGAATGAAACCACTGGATATTTTACAATCTGCCACTTATCTTTCAGCAAATGCTATGGGGAAAGAGGACAAAATTGGAATAATAAAACCAGGTGCGTTTGCCGACCTTATAGCCGTAAAAGGAGATCTGAATCAGGATTTTTTAAATACACTGGAAAATATTGTGCTCATCATGAAAGACGGAAAAATATATAAGAATGAGATAGAATAGATAGAATCACTATTTATGAAATCATCAATGGGAAAGGCTTAGTCTTTTTCCACAACTTCATCACGATCGCCTTCTTCCTCTATACCTTCCCTTATCATTTCTTCCACTTCTTCCTTTTCTTCCGGTTCGAGAATTTCTACTTCCTCCTCCTGAACTTCTTCAGAATGATTGATAAAGAATTTACAGAACAGCGGTAAATGATCACTATCGATATTCCTTAAGGTTTTAAATTCCTCGATAAATATGTCGGTTGTATGAAACAGCAGATCTATCGGGAATCTTAGCAATTTGTATTTCGCATGAAAGGTAGAAACAAATCCACGTCCTATCCGGGGGTCAATTAACTCTGAAGTTTTTCTAAAAAGGATAGAAGATTTCGCCCAGGCAACATTATTAAAATCACCCACTACGATCACCGGGCCTTTGGTGGCTTTAACCTTCTTGGCAATACACAACAGTTCACCATCCCTTTCTTTTGAAGTCTCTTCTTCAGTAGGACTCGGTGGTGGCGGATGAACCCCAAAAAAGGTAAATTTTGTACCGTCTGATGTTTTAAGGCTGGCTTCAATGCTGGGCAGATCATCTGCAACAAAATAGTTCACCTTAATGTCACTGGCGGGAAGCTTGCTGTAAAAATGAATCCCGTATGTATTCTCCAGTGCGACTTTTTTATAATACGGAAAGTCTTTTTCCAATACCTGGATGGCATCTTCCCATTCCTTATTCGTTTCCATGGTAAGGAGAATATCAGGATCTGTGTCATTGACCAGATCGATCAGTTTCCCATAATTTTCATTAAACTGGTAAACGTTTACAGAAATGATGGAAACCGAAAGTGAATGCCTTGAAATACCTGAATATTTATTCCTTTTATAAAGCGTGGTATAAGGAATAAGGATGATAAGATTGTAAACGATCAAAGCGGCTTCAATAGAATGAATGCCCCAGAACAACCCGTTCCTGTTTTCAATAAACTGAAACCCGAGGATCAAATTCAGTAGCAATAAAACTGTCAACTGAATTCGGCCAAATTCCCAAACTCTAAACATCCAGTGCTGGTGGGAAATAAATGGAAGAACTCCACCCAGAATAAAGATCAAAGACAGAATGTAAATGAAGATTTCCATTTTGAAGGCTTAGGTAATTCTCAAATTAATGCTGAAGTAAAAGTAGTGATATTAAGAATATAGCTCATAAGTTTAGGCTTTTCTTAATATCCATGGACCTAAGCCGGGTCAAACTTCTATAAGATGGAATATCCAAAGACAACGGAAAAGGTATTATAATCTGAGTCTGCATTCATATAATCCCCAAGTACTTCCCGGGCTGTTTGATATCTTAATTCCAAACTATAGCGTTTCTTATAATTATAACCCACACCAAGAGCAAGGTTAGCTTCAGTAGAAAGTTCTTGTTTATTGACAGTACTGCCGTTAAAGGACCTCTTGAATTCTACTTCAGATCCTGAATCTATATCTATAACATAAGCCACATTTGCGAAAACGGCCGACTTCTCATTCAGAAAAATATAATGCCGTGCCCCAAGAGGGATTTCTATCGAAGTATATTCTACCAAAGCATCTACTTCCCCACCGGAAATATTATCGGCTTTGTAATTTCTCTCACTTTTATAGGATTGGTAGGTTGGCTCAACAAACAAACTCCATTTATTTTTATTGAAAGGCAGGATGAACTCGGCTTCAAGACCAACTCCAAATCCTGATTCCCTGTCAAATTCCACAGACTGTGTTGAGGATGTAGGATTTGTTATGGTTAGCGAAGATGAGTTAAACCTGGGCCGAATATTAAGGTTAAAAAAATCCTTTTTCCCGGAAGGATTGAACTCCACAACATCTGCGTCCCTGCATTCATTATATTTTTTAAAATAATTAATAAGACTCTCTTTTTCATATTTCAATCTTTCAAGTTGAGAAGGAGTAATATCTCCACACTTCACCTTATTCCACAGCTGTTGTTTAAATTGGTTGTTTTCGGTTATTTTTCCATCCCTGGTTAGATACTTTTTCCAGATCAATTGATTTATTTCTGAATCGGGCCTGGAGTAGAAAAATCTCTGGAGTGCTCCATCTGTATACCCATATAAATTTGTTTCTCCTTCGATCAATACCTGAAGATACAATTGTTCCTTTTGCATGATTGGAGCCCCATTTTCCCTTAGATCACCTAACCTATTGCTACTTCGATCTATACCTACCGTAGCCCTGATATATTTGGAGTGATCATAAATGACAAATTCTTTAACCGCTTCGATTTTTGCCGTTTGAACTTCAGACTCTTCAGCAAGCCGATATTCAAACTGCTCTGGATTGCTTCTCCAGTCGGCATTTCGAATGAACACTTCTTTTTTAACTCCGGAGTTATCTATAAAATATCCATTTTCAAATTGGATCTGGGCAAAGGCATTACAGCAAAAAAGGCATAGAAAGATGCCTGCAAAATTTCTCATAAATTGATAATTAATGATGGGAATTGACCATGAACCTCGCAATCGAAAAATAAAAAACCTAAAACCCTTACGTCTAAAATAAATTTTTAAATTTTATTTCCTGGCGGTTAAAGCATACACCATGGGGATCTTTCCCTGTAGATGCTCTATATAATATTTACCCGGTTCAAATTCTTTGGTACCATTAAAACAGTTATAAGGTGAGTAATCAAATTCCTCAAATTTTTCAATCTGAAGGCCTTCCTCAATTAGACCTGACAACACATCACTAATCCCATGATTCCATACTACAAATTCCTGTTCAATAGCTGCATCTTTATCGGCATAGGTTCCGGTTTCCGATTCAATTATTGCATTTTTACTCCTATATGGATATGCGATTTTTTTAAAATTATCATCAAACATCCAGACTACGGGATGAAATTCTGCAAATACAAACTTCCCGCCTTTTTTCAAAAATTTCGAGATTACCGCAGCCCATTTTTCCAAATCTGGTAACCAGCCTATAGTACCATAACTGGTAAAGACTATATCGAATTTTTCATTTAATACTTCAGGAAGAGCGTAGATATCACTGCATATGAACCTGGCATTAGTTCCAAGTTCCTCATTTAATTGGGTAGCATACTTTATGGCTTTATTGGAAAGATCCACTCCAACACACTCAGCTCCCATACGAGCCAGGGAAATAGTATCCTGACCAAAATGGCATTGCAAATGCAATACTTTCTTTCCTTTTAGTTCACCAAATAACTCCAGCTCAATAGAATTAAGACTGTTCTTCCCTTTTTTAAAATTTTCCACATCATAAAAGTCTGATGTGATATGGGATACCAACCGGTTATTCCATGATTCCCGGTTTATATTAAGATAATCTGAAGCTTTTGTCATTCTAACTGGAAGATTTTTGCATGGGATTCATGAAACGACTTAACAGCTCCGTTGAAATATCTGGATTAGCTCCTTCTTTGGCTGCTACCAAAGCACCCATTGCGCAGGCAGTATCCAATGATACCTGAGGCTTTTCTCCCTGTAAGAGTTTCGCCAGTAAGGTTCCTAAAAACGAGTCCCCCGCTCCCACGGTATCTTTAACTTTGATCCTGTAACCGGAGTTGTAATACATTTTCTTGTCATGTAATAGAACTGCTCCGTGATTTCCTTTGGTAACGCAAATGGTATCTGCTTTTGTTTTTACCGCCATAAACAATAGATTTTGCTCCAGGGAATTATATTCTGAGCCCATCATTTGAGCAATTTCAAATAACTCATCATCATTAAATTTGATGAATTCGGCATGTTTCATAAGTTCGATGAGTAGATCATCTGAATAGTGCGGAGCGCGGAGATTGCAGTCCAGCACCCGGAATTTGGCTTTTGGAATTAGCTGAAATAAGGTATTCCTGCTAACCTCATCACGGCACACCAGACTACCAAATATAAAGGCATCAGAAGCTTTTACCGCATCTGCCATTCTATCTGTATATTCTATTCTATCCCAGGCTACCGGATATCTGATCTCGTAAGTAGCCGATCCACTTTCAGAGAGATTCACCTTTACTAGCCCGGTGGGACGCTGCGTATCTTTAATAATATTTCCGGTTGCTATATTTTTTGAAGCAAGATAGTTGAGCAAATTTTCTCCTCTTGCATCTTCCCCAATGCTACTAATCATTTCGGTTTCCACACCCAGACTACTAAGCCTGCTGGCAACATTTAGCGGCGCACCTCCAATTCTTTCCCTGTCCGGAAAAACATCGAACAGAATTTCACCAAAACAAACCGCTTTTACCGATTTTTTCATAACTAAATGGTCTACTTATTAAAATTTAGTTCAAATGCCTCCAAAGAATCAACTACAAAGCCCGATTCAGATTTAACCGAAAATTCATTCCATGGTTGATTAGGGAAGAATATCTCCGTGATCACGGTTTTCCCATTGTCGAGAAATAATTCAACAGAAGTCTTATCCAGTATCATTACCCCATTCATAGAATTTGATTTGGTGATTCGGGGAGCCACGGCATTTTTCCCCGAGAATTTATCAGAAAAATTAACTTGTCCGGCTTCAGTTCTGTCCATTTTGAATTTTGAAGCTGCATGATCATATAAAATACGCATCTTTTCACCTTCAGAATTAGATAGAACAAATTCAATTTCTCCATCAGAAAGACCAGAAAAACTGAAATGAATTTCAGCTTTGGCAAGATTAACTTCAGAAGAATCCAACAATACGGTCTTTTTATCAACCTTAATATTCTCTTTTTGCAGGCTTTCACCTCGATATTTCTGAAGTTCTTTTGCAGGTTGAGAAGTGATGAGATATTCGTTATTTTCTTTGATAAGTTTTAGTTCTCTCGCAACCGTCATGGCACTACGCCAGGTTGAGGTAGGAACTTCCTGAGCATATAACCAGTTGGACATCCAGCCAATAAATAATTTACGCCCGTCGTCCTCAGGAATATTAGCCCAGGTTACTCCGGCATAATTATCTCTTCCAAAATCTATCCAGTAGTTATGCTTCTCCTCCAGATTCTGCATGTTTTTTTCCGGAGTAAAAGTGGTGCCATCAAAATCTCCAATAAAGTACTGAGTCCCTGATCCACCATTATAACCTCCCGGATTCAAACTTTGAATAAGCACCCATTTGGTTTCATCGCTTCCTTCTACCTGCATTGGGAAAAAGTCCGGACACTCCCAAACTCCATCATGGGCTCCATTCCCTTCACCAAATTCAGACAACTTTTTCCAGTTTTTAAGATCCTGAGAAGAATAGAACAAGGTTTTCTCGGTAGTTGCCAGAGCCATCAACCACTGTTTATTAATATCGTCCCAGGTAACTTTGGGATCACGAAAATCTTTCATTCCCGGGTTAGGCAAAACCGGGTTTCCTTCATATTTTGTCCAGGTTTGACCCTTATCCAGGCTATAGGCAATTGCCTGCGACTGGTAATCTTCTTCCCCTTTCTTTTCACCTTCCGGCTCATGATAAGTGAAGATGGCCACTACCGGAGTTTTACCATCTTTTCCAAACCCGGAAGTATTGTTATGGTCTACTACCGCACTCCCGGAAAAAATATATCCTTTCTCATCGGGATAAAGCGCGATATCCTGTTCTTCCCAGGTGATCATGTCTTTACTTGTGGCATGACCCCAATGCATTGGTCCCCAAACATTATCTTCAGGATAATATTGGAAATACAGGTGATAAGTACCGTCGAGGTAGAACATCCCGTTAGGATCGTTCATCCAGTTCTTCTCCGGGGTGAAATGAAAATTTGGCCGGAAATTCTCATCCTGCTCTGATTTTTGATCAACGTGGGTCAGTTCATCATTTTCGGTCTTTTTCTCCTCCTTACAAGAAGTGAAACTCAAACTTAATGCGGTAAGTAATAATATAGTTAAATTGACATTTTTCATATTTAATATTTTAAGCGGAAACTTTTTTAATAGATAATTCTTCGGCCAGTTCTTCAAGGGATTTTCCTTTAGTTTCGGGCATCATAAAGATAACAAACACTAATTGCAACACCATCATAAAGGCAAAGAATGCAAAAACATAACCTGCTCCAATGGTACTAAAAAGAAAAGGAATACTGGATGGGATTATAGCTGCCAGCACCCAATGCGTGGAACTTCCAAATGCCTGCCCGGAAGCTCTTAACCTGTTAGGGAATATTTCAGAAATAAATACCCAAATCACGGCGCCCTGTCCTATGGCGTGAGATGCAATAAACAGGAATAAGAAAATAGGCACCCAAAGTCCTTCCCAGTTTAGAAAGAAAGCTGCTGCTACCAGCGAAAGTGAAATTATATATCCAATGGAACCATAGAGCATAAGTTGTTTTCTTCCCAGCCTGTCAATAAGGAATACTCCCAATAAGGTAAAAATAAGGTTAACTACCCCAATCCCAATACTACTTAATAAGGCTGTGCTTTCTCCAAGCCCGGCTGCTTCAAAAATTCTGGGAGCATAATAAAGGAATGCATTAATCCCGGAAAGCTGATTGAAAAAAGCTATCAGGAAAGCAAGGATCAGAGGAAAACGATATTTTTTCATAAAAATATTTTCTCCGGTAGTTTCAGTCTCACTCTGGTGTACGATCTCATTTACTTTCTCACTAACATCAATACCCGGATCAATTTTTTCAAGCACCTTTTCAGCTTCAGCAGTTCTTCCTTTAGATACCAGCCAACGCGGACTTCTTGGAATAGCAAGAACGAATACAATATAGATAAAAGCCGGAATGGCTTCTACACCAACCATCCATCGCCATGGTTCGTCACCCGTATTTCTTAAGAGATAATTAGACAGGAAAGCGATCAAAATCCCCAGTACTATATTAAACTGGTATAGAGAAACCAGCCGGCCTCTGTCTTTAGCAGGGGCAATCTCTGATACATATGCCGGAGCAGCAATAGTTGAAGCTCCTACTCCAAGCCCTCCAAGGAATCTAAAAATCGCAAAACTAATGGGATCATCTACCAAAGCCGACCCTAAAGCGGAAACGAAATATAAAAACCCAATTACCAGTAAAGTATTTTTTCTTCCGAATTTATTTGTGGGTATCCCTCCAAAAATGGCCCCTATTACAGTTCCCCATAAGGCCATGGCCATTACCACCGAGCCATGAAAGGCGTCTGATGTTCCCCAAAGGGCTTGTAATTGTTTATCGGCTCCTGAAATTACCACAGTGTCAAAACCAAAGAGGAATCCTGCTAAAGCTGCACTTATGGACCAGGTAAGAATTTTATTCATATATAAAAAGTGATTAATTTTGGTAACGATTTCGATCTAAATCAGTAAATATTCTCCTAAAACAAGGCGAATATTTATTGATCTTTTAAAATAAAGCCAAAAATTATAAATTTTTGAACTATAAACCTTCAGCTTTTGCAAGAAATAATTATCCGCCTGCAACGAAATTCAGGTTCACCGGCAAAAAGCACATCATAAAGTAGTTTGTATTCACAACCCGTTTTGAGTTGAAATAAAGCTATATTATCTCAACATCGTTTTCCTTTAGATTTTTACGAATAAAAGCAGAAATGCTTTGTAATAATTTTAACTCTCTCTAATCTATTTTTATATAATTTTGAATCACACCTAACTGACTTACCATGGAGATTTTTTTACAGGCAGATACCTGGGTAGCCTTACTTACGCTAACATTTTTAGAAATCGTCTTAGGAATAGACAACATTATCTTCATCTCCCTGGTAGCCGGAAAAGTCCCGGAAGAGAATCAAAAAAAAGCAAGAGTTGGAGGACTTTCAATTGCTCTTATCATGCGAATCCTTTTGCTGTTAAGCATTACCTGGATTATTGGACTAAAAGAACCGGTTCTATATTTGCTGGATTTTGAACTAAGCTGGAGAGATATCATTTTAATTGCGGGAGGGATATTTCTGTTGATAAAAAGTACCCTCGAAATCCATCATAAAGTCGAGGGACAGGAAGAAGAACAAAAAACCGGGGTAAAAGCAAAACCCAGCATGAAGTTTTCTACTGCAATTATCCAAATAGTTCTTTTAGACCTGGTATTTTCTTTCGACTCAATTTTAACCGCCGTTGGACTTACAGACCAGATCATTCTGATGATCATCGCGGTGATAGTTTCAATTATCGTTATGATGATCTTCGCCAAACCGGTGGGTGATTTTGTGAACGACCATCCAACAATACAGATACTTGCCCTTTCATTTTTAATATTAATTGGGGTAATGTTGATCGTAGAAGGTGCACATTATCATGTTCCTAAAGGATATATCTATTTTGCAGTCTTCTTCTCCCTGGCTATTGAAATGCTGAATATGAGATATCGAAGAAAAAATGTTTAACCCAGAATTTCGTAGTGGATTGGCTTAAAACTCCCACCATTACTATCTTCTGCAGAACAGGCCGTTAGTCCAACAATTAGGTCCATTTTGGCTTTTAGAAGTATGTAATCTCCTGCTTTGCTAAGTGGAGGCTCTACACTTAATTTGCCTTCTTCATCGAACTGGACATTCATGAAAATATTGAAGGCAGTAGGAATATCATCCGGTTCAATTCCGAATGTTTCGAGGTTTGTATACAGGTTTTCAAAACAACTTGGGTGATATTCATTTTTCCCGTACATGATCTTAAAGGTTTCAGGACTGCATGGAGCAAGTAGAAAATCATTTCTTCCATTCGTATCCTTAAGAATTTCCATCATTTTTTTACTGCGGTTACTCCACAAAAAATTTCCTTCAGTAATAAGGATACTTTCCTCAAAATCCAGAGTTTTTCCGCTGGAGATCTTTTCCCTTTTATCCTCTGCATTGAACAAGACCATGTCACTAACCTGTTCTCCCTGCGGATCTATAACTTTTAAAGTCTGTCCTTTTTTTAATGTAAAAGCTGCGCCACTTTGCTTTTCTATAACCTGCATCAATTTCTATTTTTATTCAATATTATTTTCTTTCCTAATTGCCTTCGCCAACTCTGAATCGCATGGATTCCCGGAATTTTCAAGGTGGGATATACTATTCTTAACATCTTCCCGCTGGTAACTCTGGTGCAATTTGGCTACTCCCTGAATCTTTATGGGTTCCAACCAAAATCCGGTAATAAGTGGAAGGTGCTCTTCCCGCATTTGCTTTGGAATCTCTTTATAATATAAAGGGCTCTCCTGGTTCTTTTCAAAATTTGAAACCAGCTTCTGCAATGAATTTTCCAATTCCTGGTTCGATTGTTTTATGATCTTTGCATTGACGTGCACTGCTGTATAATCCCAGGTACTTATATCCTTTTCTTCATACCAGGAAGAAGATATATAGCCATTAACTCCTGAAAAAATGATAAGCGCCTCCTCCCCATCACAAATATTCCCAATTTGATCGTTATGATTGGCGATATGGCCGAAGAGTTTCCAATTACTTCCGTCCTCCTCAAGCAATACAGGAATATGCGTCGCCAGCAAATTCGCCCCTTTGGTAACGAAAGTTGCAAACGGATGTTTCTTTATAAATGACTTTATATATTCCGGGTCGTCTTTCCTATACCTTAGAGGTCTGTACATTTAAATTAGTTTTTATGATGAAAAGGGCATTTCCATTCCTTTCCAACTTCTCTCCCACTATATTGTTTCGCTTCACTGCTGCTGCCAAAATCTTCCAGCATTGGGTTCATATGTCCCTGTAATGCAATATCGCGGTCCCTTATTTTGTTTCGGACGGTGGTATAACTTCCCATTTCCCGCAGTTTTTCAAATTGCCAGTGCAAATTGAACGTTAGTGTTGCATACGGACTTTGTCTTGCTTTTCTGGAAGCACCCGGATGTAATCCTACAATATAAAAAGCTTTCCCCGCCAGGCTAAAACTGAAATTTTGATCGGCCGGGTCTGAGCTTACCTCAGGATCCCAATCCTGATCATCTACTTTATGCAGACTTTCCAGCTGTTTCCATAGCAACTTTTCAAAGGCAATTTCTGAAAATTTTGGAGCATCCGGAAATACTGCCATAAAAGTTCTGAAATCGTTCGACTCAAAATCATATTTGGCAATATATTCTTTTAAATCTTCCAGTAATTTTCTGGCGGTCGCAACAGATCCAAAATCTGAATAAGCTTTCATATCCACCTGATCCATGGTAAAAACAGTTTTTGCCATTAAACAAGGATGGTCCTTTTCCAGGATAAAATCTTCATATTTAGCTTTGATAGCTGCCAGATTAAATCCTTCTTTAGTTTTTTTCCTTTTCTTTTTCACATCAACTTCCATAATCCTGAATTTTATTTTTGAATTCCCTCGCGCAGGTAAGCTGCCAGATTTTTATTTTCGTCACTCGAACGCAATACAGAAATATCGCCGGTAGATTCAAATACCACCGCTTTAATTTCAGATAATTCGATCACGTTTGCTTCTCTAAGCTTAGATTTTAGATCTGCTTCAGTAACCCGTGCTTTTTTTAAATTTTCATAATAAATATGTTCGCCTTCCATTAGTAATAATGGCTTGTTATCAACTACTGTTCGCACTATTCCAAACCTTCGGAAAATTCCTACGACCATTTGTAAGAGATACAGGATTGCCAGTCCCGTTATACCTTCCCAAAGGCTTACGCTTTTTGACAAGACGGTGGTAGCGATCATTGACCCGATGGATACGGTGATTGCAAAATCAAAACTTGACATTTTAGAGAAACTCCGTTTCCCGGCAAGCCTTGTAAACAGAATTATTGCTGTATAGATTCCTACCGCAGTAAGCACTACTGCAATTAAATTGTCTGAATTAAATGCAAACCATTTTTCCATTATTGGATTTTAACCACCAATTATTTCACCTCCATTAATATGGATCACCTGCCCTGTTATATAACTGCTATCCTCACTTGCCAGAAATACATAAGCAGGACCTACCTCACTTGGTTGTCCCGGTCTTCCCATAGGTACTTTTTTTCCGAAGTCTTCAATATCATCAAATGTAGAAGGGATGAGCGGAGTCCATATTGGTCCCGGTGCTACCGCATTAACCCTGATCTTCTTTTCTACAAGCATTTTAGACAATGATCTGGTAAAACTTACAATGGCACCTTTACTACTTGAATAATCCAGCAGATGCTCACTACCTCTATATGCAGTTACCGAAGTGGTATTAATAATGACTCCACCTTCACCAAGGTGTTCCAAAGCTGCTTTGATCACAAAAAAATATGGGTACACATTATTTGAAAATGTCTTTTTAAACTGCTCTGAAGTAACATCCTCAACCTTTTCCTTTGGAAACTGCATGGCGGCATTATTAACAAGAATATCCAGAGTCCCGAACTCCTCAATGGTAGTAGCTATAATTTTTTGACAAAAAGCCTCGTCTTTAAGATCACCGTGTATCAAAAGACATTTCCCTCCTTCCTCTTCTACCATTTCCCGGGTATCCTTCGCATCTTTATCTTCTTCCAGATAAACAATGGCAACATTTGCACCTTCCCTGGCATAATGCACCGCTACACTTCTTCCAATTCCGCTGTCTCCACCCGTAATCAAGGCAACTTTTCCTTTTAACTTACCGCTCCCACGGTACGAATCTTTAATTATTTCTGGCTCCGGAATCATTTTATGTTCATCTCCGGGTTGATCCTGATCCTGAGGCGGAAAATCTTTTTCTTCTCCCATTGTATTGCAAAAATTTAATGCAAACCGTTTAACATTCAGCTTTTAAGGCAATTTACAAAGGCATCCCCCAAAATAAATGTTAAGCAATCTTAAGCCTTTGTCAATTTTTATATCCCTGGGCGTTTAGAGTTAAAAAATGGTTTAAATGGATTATTTCAATAAATTTGAACATGAACGATTTTCTAAAAATTGGCCATAGAGGAGCCAAAGCTCACATTGCTGAAAACACTCTGGAAAGCATTCAAAAAGCTCTGGATATTGGCGTGGATATGATCGAGATCGATGTTCATAAATGTGCCAGCGGTGAACTTTGGGTGTTTCACGATTTTACTGTAGACAGGACTACAGACGGGAGTGGAGAAATCGCTAAAAAAACTGCTGAACAAATAAGATCCCTTAGCGTTGAAGGATATTATAAGATCCCTTTATTAACTGAAGTATTGGATCTGTTAGAGGGTAAATGTAAGATCAACATAGAATTAAAAGGTTTGAATACTGCCGAACCTGTTTGTAAACTGATTCAGAAAAAAATAGCCGCAGGGAACTGGAAATATGAAGACATCATAATATCGAGTTTTCAAAAAAATGAATTGTTTACCGTTCGTAAACTTAATGAGCTGGTGCCTATCGCCGTTTTAAGTAAAGCGAGTGTTCCCGAAGCCATAGAACTCGGGAAGCTACTACGGGCAAAAGCTATTCACCCTTCTTTGGGAATCATTACCCGTGATAATACCAAATTGAGTCAGGATAATGGGTTTAAGGTAAATGTCTGGACTGTAAACGAACGCGAAGATATTTTAAGGATGATAGATTTTGGGGTGGACGGGATAATTTCAGATTATCCAAACCGTCTGCACAATCCATTGCTGGAGCTTAATCCCTAAGCGGTTTCCCCTTTCCAATTATCTCCCTATTTTTGAACTTTCATAAAATTATCGATTTTGGATCTATATGACATTATTATAGTAGGCGGTGGAGCAGCCGGATTTTTCACGGCTATTAATGCGGCTGAAAATAATCCGAAGCTGAAGATCCTTATTCTGGAAAGAGGAAAAGAAGTTTTAGGCAAGGTAAAAGTTTCTGGAGGCGGGAGATGTAATGTCACTCATGCCGAATTTATCCCTGCAGATCTGGTAAAAAAATATCCCAGAGGAGAGAAAGAACTTAGGGGACCTTTCCACAGTTTTATGACCGGAGATACTATAGCCTGGTTCGAAAAACGAGGGATAGAATTTAAAACAGAAGAAGACGGGAGAATGTTCCCGGTAAGTGATAGTTCTCAAACTATTATTGACTGTTTTATCAACGAATGTTCCCGACTTAATGTAGAAATCATAAAAGGTCAAAGCCTGAAAAGTTTTAAAAAAGCGGATGAACTCTGGAAGATAGAAACCAACAAAAATGAGTTCCAATCTAAAAAGCTGATGCTGGCTACCGGAAGCAATTCTAAGATCTGGAGTTTACTCGAAAAACAGGGACACTCCACAATTTCTGCGGTTCCTTCATTATTTACTTTTAATATTCAGGATAGCCGAATTAAAGATCTGGCAGGAATAGCGACAGATGCCGAAGTAATGGTGGAAGGCGAAAAGCTGGAAAGCTCCGGGCCTTTACTCATCACGCATTGGGGAATGAGCGGCCCGGCCATATTAAAATTATCTGCCTGGGGCGCAAGAGAATTATACGGTCTCGATTATAATTTCAATATCCGGGTAAACTGGTTGCCCGGTTATACCGCTTCAGATATTCTGGAAGATCTAAGGTCCCTGAAATTCGAAAATTCAAAGCAGCAGGTCTCTACAAGACCACAATTTGAGCTTCCTAAAAGATTATGGCAAAGCCTTATTAATGCTGCCGGAATTAAACCGGAGACTAAATGGGCAGATCTAAATAAGAATCAGCTTACCTCTCTTGCTGAACAGCTTACCGCCGGTAAATTTCAGGTAAACGGAAAAAGCACTTTTAAAGAAGAATTTGTTACTGCCGGTGGAATTGATTTGAAGGAAGTAGACTTTAAAACTTTCGAAAGCAAAATACATAAGAACCTCTATTTCGCCGGAGAAATTCTAAATATCGACGCTATTACAGGTGGATTTAATTTTCAGAATGCATGGACAGGTGGTTACCTTGCTGCAAAAGCTATGAGTTAAGCCTCCAGATCTCGAAATTAAGACAAAAAGTGAACAGTACCCATCCGGCATAAGGAACCAATAAATAAGCCGCGGTGTTACTTACTACTTTAAACCATTTAATGGTAAAAAGGATCATTACAAACAGCGCAACCAAAATAAAAAGCCCCAGCAATGGTAATTCCAGAGCGAAAAAAGATAAAAACCAGAATCCGTTCAGGATCAACTGAAATCCAAAATGATACAAGGCAGTTTTCACCCATTTGTGATAAAACCCTCTACTCCATACGATGCCTGCAGAAACACCCATCAGGGCATACATCAATATCCAAATTGCGCTAAAAACATCTTCATTAATATGGAACCATGGCTTTTTAATAGCAGGATACCAGGTTTCAATTCCAGTTTGAGTAGCGACAGCCCCCATAAAACCAAACACAAGGCAAATTACCACTGCAAATGAGCTCCTTATGAATAATTTTTTGGTCATATCCCTACTATTGAGTTCACTAAAATAGGAATTTATTTGATTTGTTTAGAGCATCAAAAAACACATAAAAGTTTAACTTTGGCAAAAAAATATCAGGATGACGAAGCTGGATTTTATCCCTTCCAACTTATCAGTAAAAATAGAATCTGGTGAATTTACCTGTCAGGCTCCAAGCAATATTGCCTTGGTGAAGTACTGGGGAAAACTGGAAGATCAGATTCCCGCAAATCCTTCTATTAGCTTTACGCTGGATAATTGCAAAAGCATTACTACTTTAAAATTTGAGAAAAAGAAATCTGCCGGAGATTCTTTCGACTTCGATTTCTATTTTGAAGGAAAAGAAAAGGAAGACTTTAAACCAAAGATTCAGAAATTTTTCGAGCGGATTGATCAGTATTGTCCTTACCTCAAACAATTTCATTTTACAATAAGCAGTGAGAATACTTTCCCGCATAGTAGCGGGATCGCTTCATCTGCAAGTGGGATGAGTGCACTGGCGTTTTGCCTGATGAACCTTGAAAAAGAAATGGCTCCAGCCATGACAGATGAATACTTCAAAAGAAAAGCATCCTTCCTGGCCAGACTTGGATCTGGAAGTGCTTCCCGAAGCATAGATAGAGAATTGGTGGTTTGGGGAGAACATAGTGCGATCGAAGGATCTTCAGACCTATATGCCGTACCCTTCAAAAAACAGGTTCATGAAAATTTCAGAAATTTCCAGGATACCATTTTACTGGTCGATAAAGGTGAAAAACAAGTAAGCAGCAGTGCGGGACATCATTTAATGCACGGTCATCCATTTGCAAAAGAACGTTTTCAACAGGCAAATGATAATTTATCCAAGCTGGTTCCAGTCCTTGAAAATGGAGATATAGAAACATTTATTAGTATTGTGGAGGGCGAAGCTTTGAGCTTACATGCGATGATGATGAGCAGCCAGCCATACTTTATTCTTATAAAACCCAATACGCTGGAGATCATAAACCGCATTTGGGCCTTTAGAAAAAAGACCGGGATATCAGCGTGCTTCACCCTGGATGCAGGGGCTAACGTCCATCTCTTATATCCTGAAACTCATAAAGATGCAGTATTAGAATTCATTAGTAATGAGTTAGTTGCGTATTGCCAGAATGGACACTATATTTGCGACCAGGTTGGTGATGGCGCGAAATTATTGTAATTTTAGTCAGTTATCAGCCCGCTAAGTGTCTGATAGAACCCGTATAGCATATGAAAGGACCATTATTTTACTCGAAAATTCTTCTCTTTGGAGAATATGGAATTATTAAAGATTCCAAAGGTTTATCAATTCCTTACAATTTTTACAATGGCGCATTAAAGCTTGATGAAGAGGCTGGTGAAGCGGGAAAAAAGTCAAATGCCAATCTTAGGAAATTTGCGGCATATCTGGAAGCTTTACAGGAAAACAATCCTGAACTTGTACAATTCGATCTTGACGAATTAAGGAAAGATATCGATAAAGGAATGTATTTTGACTCCAGCATCCCTCAGGGATATGGGGTTGGAAGTAGTGGTGCTCTTGTAGCTGCCATCTATGATAAATATGCCAAGGATAAAATTACGGTTCTTGAAAATCTTACCCGGGATAAATTATTAAAACTGAAGAAGATCTTTGGGGAAATGGAGTCCTTTTTCCATGGAAAATCTTCCGGACTGGATCCTTTAAATTCATATTTAAGCATTCCAATCCTGATTAATTCAAAAGAAAACATTGAGCCAGCAGGCATTCCTTCCCAAACCGAAAATGGAACAGGAGCAGTTTTCTTGCTTGACAGTGGAATTACCGGAGATACTGCACCAATGGTGAGCATCTTTATGGAAAACATGAAGCAGGAACCCTTTAGAAAAATGTTGAAAGATCAGTTTGTAAAACAAACCGATGCCTGTGTAGATGATTTTCTAAAAGGTGATGTGAAATCTCTGTTTAAGAATGTTAAGAAATTATCTCATACCGTTCTGGACAACTTCAAGCCAATGATTCCTGCACAGTTTCACAAATTGTGGCAAAAAGGAATCGAAACCAACGATTACTATCTTAAATTATGTGGTTCCGGTGGTGGCGGTTATATTCTTGGTTTTACCGAGGATATTGAAAAAGCCAGAAAATCCCTTAAAGGTTACAACCTGGAGGTAGTTTACAATTTCTAAATAGCTTTTATGCCGGGTACCGCGAATAAGCGCCTGCTACTAAAAATACTCAGTTTATTTTCAGTAGTCAGGGGATATAACATCCTTGTTGTTGTTTTAGCACAATATCTGGCTTCGGCTTTTATTCTGGCCCCGGAAAAACCTTTGCGGGAAATAATTTTTGACCCTAATCTGTTCTTTTTGATTTTGGCGTCTTCTACCATTATAGCATCAGGGTATATTATCAATAATTTTTACGATAGTGAAAAGGACCTGATCAACAGACCTAAAAAAACCATGCTGGACCGGGTGGTTAGTCAGCGTACCAAGCTATCGGTATATTTTATTCTGAATTTTGCATCCATTTTTTTTGCCAGCTATGTTTCTTTTAAAGCGGTCGTATTTTTCTCCATCTACATCTTTGTGATCTGGCTTTATTCCCATCGTTTAAAGAAGATTCTGTTTCTGGGTAATCTGGTCGCTTCTATTTTGACCATTACCCCATTCTTTGTAATATTCGTGTACTACAAGAATTTTGAAACGGTAATATTTATCCATGCCACCTTCCTGTATCTTATGATCGTAATGCGGGAACTGGTCAAAGACCTGGAGAACATGCAGGGCGATCTGGTGCAGAATTATCGTACCATTCCATTAGTTTATGGAGAGAAATGGAGTAAATTTTTTCTGGCGGTATGCACTATTCTCGCAATTATCCCTATTTATCTTCTAATTGCGCATTTTGAGATAGGATATATGAACTATTACTTCTACACATCGTTCATATTTTTAATAATCTTCCTTTTACTCCTATATTTCAGCAAAGCGAAATGGCAGTATCTTCTTTTGCATAATATCCTGAAACTCATCATTGTGATTGGGGTTTTCAGCATATTGCTTATTGATATTAAAGAAGTATTGAACCGTGTTTTTTAGTTAAACCCCTCATTCTAAAAGTTTTCTCAAATACTTGCCTTGCTCATTACGGATACCGTATCTTTGCAAAAAATTTAGCGATGAGTAGAAACGACAGATCTTCAGGTGGAAAGTTCAGCGGAAGGCAAGGTGGAGGACAAAGAAAAAAGTCCCAGGCCAGAGGCAATGCACCTATTAAGAAAAAAATTGAAAAGAGCCCTCTTTCCAATACTGACGGAATTCGACTAAATAAATATATCGCAAATTCAGGGATATGTTCCCGTAGAGATGCAGATATGTACATCGCAGCAGGTAATGTTACCGTAAATGGTAAGACGGTTACCGAGATGGGCCACCGTGTAAAGCTTGAAGATGATGTAAGATTCGACGGCCGAAGACTTAATCCTGAAAAACCGGAGTACATCTTATTGAATAAGCCAGCCGGATTTTTTGTAACCGGAAACCCTGAAAAAGGCGGAAGAACTGTAATGGAACTTATTGCCCGTGCTACAAGCACTAAGGTTAGTCCTGTTGGAAAACTTGACAACCAGGCAAAAGGTCTTCTTCTTTTTACCAATGATGGGACTTTAGCTAAAAAACTAGCCAAGCCTAAGAACGGGATCAGACAGATCTATCAGGTGACTTTAAACAAACCTCTAAGCAAAGAGGATTTTGAAAGCATTGAAAAAGGTGTGTATCTGGAAGGCCAGAAGGTAATTGTAACTTCTATTAGCTTTATTGAGGATAAACCTCATACTGAAGTTGGGATCGAGCTTTACAGCATCAAGGAACATATCGTGACTCGTATCTTTAAAAGTTTAGGATATGAAGTTGATAGTCTGGACAGGGTAGTTTTTGGTGGTTTGACCAAGAAAGATCTTGCCAGAGGAAGACACAGAAATCTAACTGAACAGGAAGTGATAAACCTTGGAATGCACTAAAATTTTTTTAGGCATTTCAAATTCTTTTTTTAATACATTTACCCCGTTTAAAAGTTGAAGCAACATTAAGCTTCCTGTCGATATTTATGTAATTGAACAGAATTTCCATTTTATGGTCTGCATCTCCTTCAGACGCGGAAAACAGAGCCATTAAGACCCCGATCTTGTTGCGCCTGAAATCCCCGAAACCTATTCTTAACATTAATTTACCAGTCGATTTTTTCGACCCTATAAATTATTCTCTAATTTTTAGCCTTAAATACATTTAATAAATTGAATACTAAGTACAGCGACCTAATAGACCAAACTTATTATTTTCCACAGGAAGAATTTTCACTGGAAGGTGCCGAATTGAAATTCCATGACATAGACCTCATGGAGCTTGTAAAAAAGTATGGCGCTCCTTTGAAATTCACGTATCTGCCAAAAATATCTCACAATATTAACCGTGCGAAAGCCTGGTTTGATTCAGCAATAGAAAAACATGATTATAAGGGAACTTATAATTATTGCTATTGTACCAAGAGTTCTCACTTTGAGCATGTTTTAAATGAAGCTTTGAAGAATGACATTCATATTGAAACCTCTTCAGCTTTTGACATTAACATTGTAGAGAAACTTAAAAAATCCGGTAAAATTTCAGATGACCGCTGGGTGATCTGTAATGGTTTTAAAAGGGATCAATATGTTGAGAATATTAGTCGGTTATTGAATGGAGGACATAAAAACTGCCTTCCGGTAATTGATAATTATGAAGAACTTGATCTGTTATCTGAAAAGATCGACGGAAAATTTCAGGTTGGAATCAGGATCGCTTCAGAAGAAGAACCAAAATTTGAATTTTATACCTCCAGACTTGGAATTGGGTATAAAAACATAGTTCCTTTTTACAACAAGCAGATAAAAGATAATGATCAGGTTGATCTAAAGATGCTGCATTTTTTCATCAATACCGGGATTCGTGATACGGCGTATTACTGGAACGAATTGAATAAATGTTTAAAGGTTTACATCGCCCTTAAAAAGATTTGTCCTAATCTGGACAGTTTGAATATTGGTGGTGGATTCCCTATCAAGAATTCCCTGGCCTTTGATTATGATTATGCCTATATGGTAGATGAGATCGTAAACCAGATCAAACTTACCTGTGAGGAATCTGATGTTGATGTACCAAACATTTTTACTGAATTTGGAAGTTTCACCGTAGGAGAAAGCGGCGGGGCGATCTACGAAGTTTTATACCAGAAACAACAGAATGATCGTGAAAAATGGAATATGATCAATTCCTCTTTTATCACCACTTTACCTGATACCTGGGCGATTAGCAAGAAATTTGTAATGCTTGCCGTTAATAGATGGAACGATGAATATGAAAGAGTATTACTTGGAGGATTGACTTGCGACAGTGACGATTATTATAACTCAGAGCAACATACCAATGCTATTTATCTTCCTAAATTCAAAAAGGAAAAACCGTTATACATAGGTTTCTTTAATACCGGAGCTTATCAGGATACCATTGGAGGATTTGGCGGATTACAACATTGCTTAATTCCTCAGCCAAAACATCTTCTAATTGACCGTGATGAAGACGGAGAGTTGACCACTAAAGTTTTTAGTGAGCAGCAAAATTCTGAAGATATGCTTAGTATCCTGGGATACAGCCGAAACAATTAAAATTCATAACTTTAACAAACAACTAACTATTCAATTTAAGTAACAATGAGCAAAAAGAATTATGCCGGGATACCCGAAAAATATGCCCGCATCGACGAGGCTAAAGTGGTATTGATTCCTGTACCATATGATGGTACCAGTACCTGGCAAAAGGGTGCAGATAAAGGTCCGGATGCCTTCCTGAATGCTTCTGAAAACATGGAGCTTTACGACATTGAAACCAAAACCGAGGTTTACAAAAAAGGTATTTACCTCGCACCGCCGGTAACCGAGGATTCCTCTCCGGAAAAAATGGTAGAAGCTGTTTACAAAATCACAAAGAATTACATCAAGCAGGAAAAATTTGTCACTCTTTTTGGTGGTGAACACTCAGTGTCCATTGGGAGCATAAGAGCTTTTAATGAAGCATTTGAAGACCTTACCGTAGTGCAATTAGATGCACACGCAGATCTTAGACCAGAATATGAAGGTTCAAAATGTAATCATGCCTGTGCACTGCATGAAGCCAGCAAGACGACTAATCTGCTTCAGGTTGGAATTCGCTCCATGGACATTTCAGAAAAAGATCATATGGATGAAAATCAGGTTTATTTTGCTCATGACCTGTATGAAGACTGGCAGGAGGATGCCATTGGGCAAATGACTCCAAATGTTTTTATCACTATAGATCTGGATGCTTTTGATCCATCTATAATGCCATCAACAGGAACTCCGGAACCGGGAGGTTTATTCTGGTATGAAACTCTGGAATTCCTTAAAATGATGTTCAAAAAGAAAAATGTAGTAGGTTTCGACATAGTAGAACTATGCCCGAACGACAGAGATAAATCATCAGATTTTCTTGCAGCTAAATTGTATTACAAAATGCTGAGCTACAAATTTAAATATCAAAATTTCAACGAAGAAGACGAAGATGAGTAAAGGACAAATATCTCAATTCATTGAGAAATATTATTTACATTTTAACTCCGCTGCCCTTGTAGACGCGGCGAAAGATTACGAAAAACAACTCGAGAATGGTTCCAAAATGCTGGTATCTCTGGCTGGAGCCATGAGTACTGCTGAAATAGGGAAAATATTCGCAGAGATGATCCGCCAGGATAAAGTTCATATCGTTTCCTGTACAGGTGCAAACCTGGAAGAAGATGTGATGAATCTGGTAGCACACTCTCATTATAAACGAGTGCCTAACTATCGTGATCTTACTCCGCAGGACGAATGGGATCTTTTGGAAAAAGGTTTAAATCGTGTTACCGATACCTGTATTCCAGAGGAAGAAGCTTTCCGTAGAATTCAGGAGCATATTTTCAAGATCTGGAAAGATGCCGAAGAAAAAGGAGAACGCTATTTCCCTCATGAGTTTTTACATAAACTGCTTTTAAGCGGTGTTATGGAAGAGCACTATGAGATCGACCTGAAGGACTCGTGGATGTATGCAGCGGCAGAGAAAAACCTTCCAATGGTAGTTCCCGGATGGGAAGACAGTACCCTTGGGAATATTTTCGCTTCTTATGTATTAAAAGGCGAATTAAAAGCCAGTACCATGAAGTCTGGGATTGAATACATGACCTTCCTTGCCGACTGGTATACAGATAATTCCAAAAATGGAATTGGATTCTTCCAGATTGGAGGAGGTATTGCCGGTGATTTCCCAATTTGCGTGGTTCCAATGTTGTATCAGGATATGGAAAGAACAGATACTCCTTTCTGGAGTTATTTCTGCCAGATCTCTGATTCTACGACAAGCTACGGATCTTATTCCGGAGCGGTTCCAAATGAGAAGATCACCTGGGGAAAACTGGATATTCAAACCCCGAAACATATCATCGAAAGCGACGCAACGATAGTTGCTCCCCTGGTTTTTGCATATCTCCTGGATATGTAATTAACAAATAATTGCATTTTTTAAGGGCTGTTCAGTATTATAATTTCATTAATATTGAACAGCTTTTTTAATATTGACCCTTGATGAAAAGATTCTTTTTTTTAGCCGCCGTCCTTATATTCACCCTAACTTCCTGCCACACACCCAGCTATACCTTTACCAAAACTTCATCGAATAATTTCAGCCTTCCTGAGGGTAAGTTTTTGATAAACTATATTAATGCACCAGAAGCTGTTCGTACTGAATTTCAGGAATTGTTGCTGAAGAAATTTCCAGGGAACACGATAACCGCTGAGAATGCGAATGTCTCCATATTTCCAACAAAGATCCCGGAAAATCCTGAAAGGGAATTGATCGAACAAATTAGCAGCTCTACCGGAGATTTTGATTATCTCATTAATGTTAATGCAAACATTTCCAGTGAAGATATAGGGACATTGCAACCAGGCAATCTCGATCCTTCCGCTAAGAACGAAACCTTTGTTGCCATGGAAATATTTGATCTGAATAATCCGGGGAGTATTTTCTATTCCAAGGTGAGAGGATATTTACGAGATGCAGATGATAGTAAGGATTTTTCAATCGCGGTAGATTCCAATACCATGCTTAGGAAAAGTCTGAAAAAAATTCTTAAACGTATTGAAAATAAAAACTAATGGAAAACTGGCCCATTTTCGCAATTGGATTTTTAGCGCAGTTACTTTTTTCAGCAAGACTTATCTCCCAATGGTTTCTTTCTGAAAAATCTCAGCAAGTCGAAACTCCGGTTCTGTTCTGGAAATTGAGTCTGCTCGCCTCCATTCTATTATTTACCTATGGGTATCTAAGAGAGGATTTTGCCATTATGCTGGGGCAGTTTCTTATATATGGCGTTTACTGGCGTAATCTGGTGCTTATGAAGGAATGGAAGCCACGCAACCTGTTTTTCAAGACGCTGGTAGTAGTATTCCCATTTGGTATCGCTGCATATATTCTGTTCTTTGGATCCCTAACCTGGTCTGATGTTCTGTTAAGTACAGATAATATTCCTGCCTGGCTTATTGGCCTGGGAATAGCAGCACAGGTAGTTTATACCTCCCGTTTTTTTTATCAATGGTATTATTCAGAAATGAACCAGGAAAGTTCTCTTCCCATGGGGTTTTGGATCCTGAGCTTAATAGGTTCTGCCCTGTTATTTACGTATGGAATATTCAGGCATGACCCTGTACTTATCGCTGCCCATTTTTTTGGAGCTTTAATTTATGTAAGGGATATTTATTTATTAAAAAAAACGACTAAACAACCTCAGGCTTAGGTTTACGGAAAAGTTCGTACACCATATATGATAGCACGGCAATATACTCCAGAGCGATCAACCAGAAATTTTCCTCGTAACCGGAATTGGAATAAGCATAATAACTCAGCATTACCACTCCAGACCATACCAGCACATATTTAAACCGTGTAAGAATGCTTAGGATTAGAGGGATGGCCAGATACCACGGATGCACGGTGGTGGATAGCAGCAAATAAACCGTAATGGCGAATAACATGTTCTTAATAAGCTTTCGTGATGAATAATTGCCTCTAAAAAAGCTCAAAAACAATACGCTTAAAAAGGTAATTACCGGAAGTACTTTCCCTGCAGTTTCTATAATATTATAGCCTTTCACTTCGAATCCAATCCATCGAACGATATAATAAACACTGGCATTGAATTCGAATTTCCCAAACCATAAGCCCACACTATTCATGAAATTAGAAAACACCTCTTCAGAATAAAAAGGCAGAAAACTTAATGCCACAGTGAGTAAGCATAGGGAATAAAACAGAATTAATTTTGAAATATTCCGTAATTGAAAAGACTTATTGAAATACCCGAAGAATAATGGCAGGAAAAGTAAAGGCAACAGCTTTACACTTATAGATAATCCCAGGACCACGGCACCCGCTATCCATTTATTCCTATGGATTAGCCAAAGAGAGAGCACCAAAAAAAACACCATAACCGCTTCAAAGTGCAAATTCCCGGTCATTTCAATGATTATAAATGGATTGAGGATATACCAGAAAATTTGTTCCTCAGGAAGACCTAAACTGCGAAGCAGTTTTCTTCCGAAGAAAAGCGTACCAATATCTGCGAGAATCATAATAAGCCTGAAAATGACCACCGCCCCCAGAATACTTTGAGCCGATAACCATCCGCTTATTGCAAATATTAATTGGTTCACCGGCGGATAATTGGAATAGTGACCTGCACTTAAACTTCCCATTCCCAGAATCAAATCCTTAGCCTGATGAATATAAAAGCCCGGATCTTTTACAAGATTGACCGGAAGAAATTCATATGGGTTCCAGCCAGCCGCGATCAACCTCCCATCCCAGATAAACCTGAAGTAATCCTGAGACAGATTCGGTAAAGAGAACATAAATACCAGTCTAAAGACCAGTGCCAAGCCCGCCAGAAACCAGAAATTATTGCGATGTAGCTGAATTATTTTATAACTAAAGAAACAAAGCCCAGCGTATAGACTTATAAGCCTTATGAAGTCATGCCTTTCTAAAGCATACGCGAAAGTAAAATAGAAAGCGATGCTGGAAAGCACCAGTAAAATTGGGATCTTATAAAGTTTCAGGAATCTAAAATCCATTGAATGCCGAAGGCTTTCAGCTAAAATAGAAAAATTTACGTTCGAAGGCTTTTAAAGAATACAAATCCGAAGCCGGTGAACAACATCAGGTGAAAGATGAGCAAACCGTAATCTTTTAAATTAAAAGCGCTCCAGATCCCAAATCCAAAATAAAGGAATAACAAGCCTTCAATGATCACGTTTTTAGAAAAGCGATTGCTTAGATATCTATTGCCTTTCCAGGAATCTTTAACCGAATTAATATTGAATTTCGGCGTTCTAATGAATTCAGAGCGTTTACCAAAATGACCTTCCAGAACGGCCAGGGTATTATGAACCGAAAACCCCATGGCGATCGAGAAAAAGGTAAAGAACATTCCTATAAATTTTAGAAAACTGCTAAAACCTTTTCCATGGATCCTGGTATAAGTAACATAGTATGAAGCAAAGAAAATCAGAGTACTTACCCCAAACCCGGCCAGCACATAAAAGTACCAGGAAAACTGCGGATTATTATGTTTGATATAAAGCACCGGGACGCTGAGAACAGCGAGAATTAAAACTACCAGGAACATGCTGGAATTCAGTAAATGGAAAAAACCATGAAATTTAGTGCTAAAAGTAACTGAAGGATCCTTTAAAAGCTTTCCGTAATTCTTTCTGAAATTTTCTGCAGCACCTTTATTCCATCTAAACTGCTGGCTTCGGGCAGCACTGATTACGACAGGAAGTTCAGCGGGAGTTTCTACATCTTCAAGATATTTAAAATCCCAGTTTTTAAGTTGAGCCCGGTAGCTAAGATCAAGATCTTCAGTAAGTGTATCGCCACTCCAGTTCCCTGCATCAAGGATACATTCCTTTCTCCAGATCCCGGCAGTACCATTAAAATTGATAAAATTCCTACCAAAATTTCTGCCGGTTTGTTCCAGAATAAAATGAAAATCCAGCGCAAAAGCCTGAATCCTGGTTAGTAGCGAATAATTTCTATTAAGGTGCCCCCATCTGGTTTGAACAACGCCAATTTTAGGGTTTTTAAAATAAGGCAAGGTCTTCATTAACCAGTCCTTCCCGGGAACAAAATCTGAATCGAAAACTGCGATAAACTCTCCCTGAGCAATTTTTAAACCTTCCTTAAGCGCACCGGCTTTAAAGCCTTTACGATCGTCGCGACGAATGTGTTTTATATTTAAACCTGTGGCCTGCAATTCGGTTATTATTCCGGAGGTCTTTTCTACTGAATGATCTGTAGAGTCATCCAGCACCTGAATTTCCAGTTTATCTGCCGGATAATTGATAAGAGCGATATTCTTTAATAGTCTTTCGACCACATAATATTCATTATAAAGTGGAAGCTGAATGGTTACATTAGGAAAATCCTCTTTTTTAAAGTCAAATTTTTCTGAAGTATCCTCCTGTTTGGTAGCTTTAAGATAATTGAAGAGAAGGTGGAGTTGAGACAGGCTGTAAATGAAAATAAGAAGTAAGGCCAGCGTATAAATTATAATTACTGCTAAATCTATCATTTAAAACTATATTTAAAGATCCACCCTAAAATTTTCACCCCGGCGAAGACAGCACCTTTCACCGTTCCCGAAACTTTGGAAACTCCTATCCTGTTCCTGTAATGTACCGGAACTTCAGCATAACTTAGGTTTTGTCGTAAAGCCTTCAGCTGCATTTCAACCGTCCACCCATAAGTTTTATCCTGCATTTCCAGTTGAAGCAACTTTTCATATTTAATAGCTCTGAATGGGCCAAGATCTGTGAAAGTAGAATTAAAAAAAAGCTTCATTAAGATGGTAGCCAGTTTATTTCCGAATATTTGCGGAAATGTCATTGATCCCTTTTCTCTTAATTCGCTCACCCTTGCTCCCACCACAAAATCTTTATTCTCTGCCAAGATTGGTTTAAGCAAAAGTGACATCTCTTCAGGATAATCTGAATAATCCCCATCCAGAAAAACTATGATCTCCGGCTTAATGTTTTTTGAAGCAACATACTCCAGGCCTTTTAAACAGGCATAGCCATAACCTTTTCGTGATTCCATCAGCACAGTAGCTCCAGCTTTGCGTGCGTTTTCTTCGGTCCTATCTGTAGAATTATTGCTGACCACAATTACTTCTTCCACCCATTGCGGAATTGCCTTAATAACATGACCAATAGAATCGGCTTCGTTATAGGCTGGAATAATCACATTGATTTTCAGATTCATAAAATACTGAGTGAAGAATTTTTTTTGGTAACTTAAATCAAATTCAGAACTATGAAGATCATTTTCATTACCATTTTAAGCTTATCGCTATTTTCCTGCAAAGAAAGCAAGAAAAATGGAGAAGCTATAACTAAACCTAAAGACGAATTCAGGATAGCATATAATGTACTTTACGATGACGAAAATGATGATTATGAGGTTTTTTCTATGGATTTGGATGGGTCTGACCCAAAGAACATAACTAATCTCAAAGGGGTGGAATGGACTTATTATGCCTACGGAAAGGATCTTTATTTTATTTCTGACAAGGATACTGCCAGCAGAAATTACTTCCTGTATAAGACCGATGTAACCGGAGCTTCTCCAAAAAAAATATTTAATAAACGCCTGGCTGATAGCTGGATGGGCTCACGAAAAAACGGCCAGGAGCTTATAATCAGGCCTCATAAATCTGTAGATACCGCTTTCTATATCATAGATACCCTGGGAGGAATTATTAAAACCTTAAAACCAGATCTGGCTTATTTTAATGACCCTGAATTCTCACCGGATGGAAAGAAAATAGTTTTTCGAGGCTCCAATAAAGCTTTTAAAAAGGACTCCGGTTATCTTGACGAACTTTATATAATGAATGCCGATGGCAGCGATTTGAAAAAACTCACCACATATCCCTCTAATGATACCACTTCAACCTGGTATAATTATCATGCAGGTCCTCCGCGCTGGCACCCAACAGAAAATTTTATAAGTTATCAATCCCGTCAACGTGGTAAAAGCCGTTTATTCGGAATAGATCCTTCAGGAGAAGAAGCCAGAGAACTGATTAAAAACGATTCTTTAAATCAGGGATGGCATGCCTGGAGCGATGACGGTAAATGGCTCGCGGTAGAGGTTTCAGAGCTTGACGGCTCTCAATATCATATTCAGTTAATAAACTGGAAAACTAAAAAAGCCAAGATCCTAACCGACACTTTGTACAAGTTCCAACAAGCGCCGATTTTTGTGAAAATCCCCTAATTGTTTTTTAGATAATCCATTAGATTTACATCATCACTGGTAACCGCTTCTTTAGAAGGAACCCGGTTTTGAGGAGCTCCGTTCTCCAATTTTAAAACGCCACGCGGGCAAACTGCCGAGCATATGCCGCAACCTACACAACTAGATCGAACAATATTTTCACCTTTTTGTGCATAGGCCCGAACATCGATTCCCATTTCACAATAAGTGGAACAATTCCCACAGGAAATACATTGACCACCATTGGTAGTGATCCTGAACTTTGATAACAATCGTTGCTGCATTCCCAAAATAGCCGCCATGGGGCAACCAAATCGGCACCAGACTCTGTTCCCGAAAATTGGGTAGAATCCGGTTCCTATCACTCCGCTAAAAATTGCACCGATTAAGAAACCATATGTCTGCCTTAAAGTCTCAGCATCAAAAAGGAACAATTTAGTACCCGTACCATAATGCAGTCCAATAAGGGAGATGATAATAACCAGATATCCAATGGCGCCGTAACGGGCATCTTTCTCTAATTCTTCTCTTTTAAAATACCATATTCCGGCAAACAGCAGACTTAGAAAAATACCAACTCCTATCAAAAATACATCTCTGGTAAGCCAGTATTTACTGCTGTCGTATCCAAGATATGAATATACAACTGCGGTGGTCATTAATACTACAAATACCAGCACGCTGTGAATTACCCATCTTTCAACCTTCCAGGCGAACAGACTTTTATCTGACAAATGCCGGTAAGGATCACCGGCTGTTTCGGCGAGTCCCCCGCATCCACACACCCAGCTGCAGTACCACCTTTTTCCATATTTGTATGTTAAGATGGGAGTTATAATAAAAATGGATGCGATCCCAAATAAGAGAAAAGCTAATCCAATATTGCCCGAAGAAAGAAAACCATCTACCCTGTATTGTTCAAAATTGTAATAATTGAGAGGCCAGATGTTCTTCAGGTCATAATACGGAAGCGAAAAACCTTTTCCATTTAACCTCAACATCACCTCCGGGATAATAAAAGCGAATGAAGTTTGAAAAAACATCACCGAAACTGTTCTTATTTTCTCATAAGGGTTGTGCCGGTATTTATAGATAAATTTAATTCCGAAGGCCAGAATAGCAATAGTATATAAAGTTCCGTAAACGAACCATTGGCTGGCAGGATTCCCGCTTAGCACATAACTTAAAGGGTCAAAAAGAGAAATAATTCCCGTATTATCTCCTTCAGCACGTAAGCCCAGATATTCCGGGTAGAAATATAGAATTATATAAAATCCAGTAAGTGCAATTCCTGTTATCCAACCCAAATAACCCCGGTTGGTCATAGACTTAAACCATACCCCATCATTCTTAATCCCGGGATGTTTATTCGAATAGGAAGCAGTAGCAAACCAAACGATCCCGGCGAAAATAGAAGTTAAAGAAGTGCTCAGCCAAAAAATCTTATTAGGAAAATTTAAATTTAAGGTAGCAAGAAGCAAAATGATCAAGCCTGACATTCCCAATATCGTTGCCAGCTTTTGTTGTAAATTCAAAGCTCTGGGTGCATCCCCGGTTAGGGACATATTATGTTCTATTCTACTCATTATTATGCTTCCTGTAGAGTTGATTTAAAGTGGTTCAAAATTTCATTTTCATACCTCCGGTAAAATTCAGGATCAAAATTAGCCTCATCCAAATTGGCCAGAACATAGGCCACCTTCCTATTTTCATCAAGCCAGCGATCAAAAACCTCATGTCTCATTCTAATTCCAAAAGTGTTGATCCCTAAAAATTTTTCAGAGGAATTATCATAAGCAATAGTGATCGCGATAGGTTGAGACGGGTGCCTCCAATGGAATTGCCGTTCATTCCCATCTGGCTTTGCCATAACCCAGCCATATGTTTGATATTCGATATCAAAAAATTTAGCTGAATTAAACCAGTTCCCGGGAGCATAAGCTGTTTTAGTTCCTGTAAGGGTCTTAGCAAGGGTTTCTCCCATGATTCTGCCCGTATACCAGACTGCTTCTATAGATTTACGCCGGCCAACGGGTTGCCTGTGCTGGATACAATCACCAATTGCATAAACATTTAGGATATTGGTTTCCAGATATTCATTTACCAGAATTCCACGGTCCAGTTCAAGTTCAGTATTTCTTAAAAAATCGATATTTGGTCGAACCCCGGCACATAAACCTACCAACTGACATTCAATTTCTTCCCCATTTTTTGTCCTTACCGCTCTTACCCTTCCGGTTTCGTCGGGTATAATAACATCCAATTCCGTGTTATGCCGAAGGTCCACTCCGTGAGAGCTTATATGTTCAGAGATCATGTTGGCTTCAGGAAAGGGCAAAATATTATTCCAGAAAGCAGCTTCCCTAACTAAAAAGGTCACCTCAATCTTACGCGTGCGCAACATTTCGGCCATTTCAACACCAATGAGTCCGCCACCAACAATCACCGCCTTTCGGGTTTGAGCTGTATTTTCTTCAAGTTCTATGAGATCCTGTTTAGAGACCAGACCCTGCACACCTTTAAGATCTTCACCTTCCCACCCAAATTTGTTATAAACAGATCCGCTGGCAATTATTAGCTTATCATATTTCAGCTTTTCTCCGGATGAAAAATGCAAAAGTTGTTGCTGAAAATCTATAGTTTCCACCCAGGCCTTTTTCAATTCGATCCTATTCTTTTCCCAAAACCAGTCTTCATAGGGTTTTAAGTGGTCCCACTTCATATGCCCCATATAAACATACATAAGGGCAGTTCTGGAAAAAAAATAATCTGATTCTCCTGAAATTACGGTGATTCTATTGGAGCTATTCTTCCGAATATGTCTCGCAGCAGTAATTCCCGCGATTCCGTTTCCAATAATTGCAATGTGCTCCATTTATTTTTTATAATTTGGCGAAAGGCCGGACAGCAATTAAAGTAAAGTACGCTGAAAATTGGCAGAATCCCAAGCCCTCCCGGGTTTTTAATACTTATAGAAATGATGGGTGAAATCAATGCTCTGTGCTTCAAAATAGTGGCCTGTACTCTTACCTTTCTTTTAATGTCCTGCCAGGAGAAAAATTCTTCAGAAAAAATTAATGGAATAAGTCTGGTAGCCTCAAAAGACAGCCTAAAGGACCAACAACTAACAACAATCATAAAAACCAATTCGAACGCTGTTTCCCTGATGCCCTATGCCTTCACCAACCGGGATGAGACTTCAAAGCTCATATTTGATACAGATTGGCAATGGTTTGGAGAAACGGGTGATGGAATCGAACATACCATCAAATTATTAAAAGCCAGGAATCTCCAACTAATGCTGAAGCCCCATATCTGGCTAAGAAACGGAGACTTCACCGGCGACCTTTCTTTTAAGAACGAAGCGCAATGGATCGAATTTGAATCTTCTTACCGGGATTATATTCTGTTTTATGCGCAAATAGCTGAAAAACATCACGTAGAATTATTTTGTATAGGCACTGAACTTTACAATTTTGTTCAGGAAAGACCTGAGTTCTGGTTGCAACTTATCACAGATGTAAGAGCAATTTATTCCGGGATGCTGGTGTATGCCGAAAACTGGGATAAGGTTGAAAAAACACAGCTTTGGCAGCATTTAGATTTTATTGGTGTTGACGCATACTTCCCTTTAAGCGATGAGGCTTCTCCAGCTGAAGAAGAAATAAGAGGAGGCTGGGAAGAACCTAAAAAGATGCTTGACAGTTTATCTGAATTTTATAAAAAACCTATCCTGTTTACTGAGTACGGATATAGAAATATTGATTTTGCGCTTAAAGAACCCTGGAACTCAGATAGAGACAGACACGACAAGAATTTTAATCTTCAGGCCAAAGCCCTTAAAATTCTATATGAAGAGATGTGGAACGAAGAGTGGTTTGCTGGCGGATTTATCTGGAAATGGCATCAGCATAAAAATTCCGGCGGGCTGGACAACGACCAATTTACTCCTCAAAACAAACCTGCGGAAAAGGTTTTAAAGAAGTATTATAGAAAATTCAGTCACTAACTCTCTGGGAATAGTGCCGGTAAAGATCATCTGCCGAAGCTCCAAAACGTTTTTTCCAGTATATTTCTATAAATAATAGCTGAGTTTGCCATACGCCCAGCCGTTCGTATAATCTGGCAGAAGTTGTGATCCATTGTTTTATTACGGTAAAATGAGTTACCTCATAAAGTCTTCGAACCATATCATTATCTTCATAGACCTTATAATTTTCATTAAAACCATTTAACTTTTTAAACAAGGATCTCTCAACAAATAAGGACTGGTCTCCTCCACGACAGGAGATGTGGTTGAATTTGGTGAATAACCCCATTAGTTTAAGCCACCAATGAGCTTTGTCAAATTTCATTTGAAAACAGCCTGCCATCTTTCCTTTTTGAATTTCTTGTAAAATAAGCTTATCGAAATTTTGTGGTGGAAAACTGTCTGCATGAAGAAAATAAAGAATACCGGATGTGGCGATATTTGCACCTGCATTCATTTGTACCGCTCTTCCTTTTTCTGAAGAAACCAGAATAACACCATCCATGTTTTTAACAACCTCAGCGGTATTATCTGTACTCCCGCCATCTACCACTATAATTTCTGAGACAAGACCCGAAGACGCCCCCTCTAAATGCTTTATAAGAAACGGAAGCTGATGTTCCTCATTAAAAGCGGGAATAATAATACTTATCATCCGACTTTATTTGGAGTCATTTAATGCCCAGTTATAATCATTGTAAGATATCCTGGCAGCGGAGTTTATGCGTACCTCTGAATATTTATTCAAGTAATCTATTAAACTGCCGTTTTGAGTAAAATCGCTTTTATACCAATCGAAAATGGAAGACAACTTTACCGAATCGGGTGTAATTTGATTCTCATTAGAATTTATAAATTCTGCAGTGACTTTTTCCAGCTGTTCTTCCAGCTTTTCGGGAGTGTAGGCTTCATTTAATAATTTTGGACAGGAGATGGAAGCACAATTGATGGCGAAATGAATACGCGGTTCTTCCATTTTTCGCAGCAGGCTATTCTCTATTCCTCCAAGAGAAATTTTCACATCACCTATTTTAATGAATTCTCTGGTCCAGGCGCCGGATATATCTTTAATACTTGCCACGGGATAATGTTGCAAAATAAAGTCTACCGTATAGGCATTATACAAATTTATATAGTAAGCAAGTATTTCAGCACGGCTCCAGGTTCCGTCAGGTTTCAGTCCGGAAAGTTTATTTAAATAAAGGTCAAGTTTAAAACGATCCTTCTTAAATCCCTGATAATCCACCTTCCCATCTTTCTTTACATGTGCTTTTAGAAGCTCATCCCAGATGCTGTGGTCAATTTTTGTAGAATTATGAAACTGTTCAATCTTTTCTGCATCGGGAGTAGGCAGACCTTTATCATTAAATCCGGCGCTTGAAATAAGATTACAGGACGCACACATATATACGCCTGTAATCATAATTCCAAAATTAAGAATGAACTTTCTCATAAATACTAATTTAGATTTTAGCAACAGCCACCACCGTCGTAATGCCAGGTAGATTCACTAATAAAGATATCATCCCTCCCAAGTTCTGCCAGTGCAGCAGCGGTTTTATCACATATTGCCAGTGGTTGATTCTTTACCAGAATATGCCCTTTCCCATCATCAAAATGATCCTGATCACCATAATAGATCGCGGCTTTACCGGTAAATATGCAAGGTCCATCTTCCGGCATGGGATCTTTGATCGCAGCCACTTCAATAGACTCAATATAGATCAATTCATCTGTAGGATAATTTTTTGGATCCAGGATGCGATACGGCTTTCTGGCTCTAATTTCAATAGTTCCAAATCCGGCATCTGTTAATGCTTTTACATAATCTTTGATGCTCAAACTTCCTGAAAGACAAAGTGCTCTTAAACGTTCATCATTTCTAAGTTCTTCATTCATTTCCTGTTCGCAGGTAGGATCGCTCATAACCAGGCGGCCATGTGGCTTAAGTACCCGGTACATTTCTTTAAGAGCCTGAGTAAGTTCTTCAGTCTTAAAAATATTGAAAAGGCAGTTCTGTGCAGCAACATCTATAGAGTTGTCTTCTACAGGCAAATTTGTGGCATCACCTTTCTTTAAGTCCACAAATTCAGATTTGAACCATGGATTCAGCTTTTCGGCTTCTTTGAAATTTTTCCGGGAAGCCTCCAACATTTCATCCACTACATCTACCCCTACAACTCCCAATTTTTGTCTGGAAAAATAAGCGAATTGAAGCAATTCCATTCCTCCACCTACTCCTACGTATAAAGTTCTTGGGTTATTGGTGAGATCACGTGCATGCACGGTTGAACCACATCCATAATTCATTTCCTGCATGATCCCGGGAATTTTTAAACCGGGAAGTTCCCATACCGGGTTTGTAGTACAGCAAAGCCCAATATCTGGCGTTAATGCTGCTTCTCTATATACATCTTTTGTAGTTTCCAGATAACTCATATTATATCTTCTGAAGTAATGCTTTAAATAATTTTACCATGGAGGGTTCGGCTTTACCGGCGTTATTTAGAATATCCTGAATATCCACTTTTTTAAGATTTTCAGGATCACCCTGATCTGTAATTACAGATATAGCTGAAACCGGAATTTCCAAATGATTGGCCACGATCACCTCTGGCACCGTACTCATTCCCACGGCATCTGCACCAATTAATTTTAGATATCTGTACTCTGCACGGGTTTCAAGTTGAGGCCCAAGTACAGAAGCATATACACCTTTATGTAAGGTTATACCAAGCTCCTTTGCCGAAGTTTCAAAAATCCCGTTCATGGATTTATCATAAGGCTCGCTCATATCAACAAATCGCTCTCCCAGCTTTTCTACCCCATGAAAGGCCAGAGGGGATCCACCAAGAAGATTGATATGGTCATCTATTAACATTAACTCTGCCGGTTTAAAGTTTAGATTTATTGCTCCTGAAGCATTAGAAACCAGGAGTCTGTTCATCCCTAGCACCTTCATTACCCTTACCGGAAATGTTACATCCAACAGGCTATAGCCTTCATATAAATGAAAACGTCCCTGCATCACCACAACTTTCTTTCCCTGCAAGGTTCCATAGATAAGTTTTCCTTTATGGAACTCAACGGTTGCTGTTGGGAAATGAGGAATATGATGGTAACTGGCTTCAGCTTCGACTTCTACATCTTCGATAAGCTTACCTAAACCTGTTCCTAAAATAATCCCTACTTCAGGCTCTCCAAATCCTTTCGATCTCAAATAGTCTACAGATTCGTTGATTTTGTCTGTCATTACTCTATAATTTTATTTAAATGTGGATGATGCTGAAGGTCTTTTAAAGTATCAATATCATTTTTTTCGGGTAATACTCCAATCTGCCCATTCTGCATATCGCTAATGGTATCTTTATAAACGCTTGAAGTACTCCAGTTTTTATTCTTAAACAGCTTTGAAGTTAAGGTTTTCATTCCTAACATATAGTAACCACCATCCAAAGCCGGCCCTATTATATAATCATGATGCTTTAACTGGTTAAAAGCAGCTTCGATATCTATTGTTGAAATATCAAGGAGATCACTCCCCATTATTATCACATTTTCATATCCATCCCGAAAGCCTTCAGCAAAGGCAGCATTCATCTTCTCTCCCAGATCGCCACTAATTTGCAGTTTCTTTTCAAAATTTCCCTCATCCCAGATATCATTTTCAGGTATTTCCTGATTGTAATAAACGCGTTTATGAAAGTTTAATGGTGCTGTAACCTTGCAGGTATGCTGCAATAGTTCTTTATAAACCTGTAATGCTTTTTCATCACCAATATCTTTTGCCAGCCTGGTTTTCACGGTTCCTAAAACAGGATTTTTCGTGAAAATTATAAGTAATTCTTTAGAGTTCACTTAATAGATTTTTTCAGCATTATTTAACCATACAGCCCATTGTGGTGAAAAAGCATGAACCTTTTCAGTAGGCTTATCATCCATGTCGTATACAGGATAACCGGAATTCTTCCAGCTAAAGATTCCACCATATAGGTTTCTAACATTCTTGAAACCGGCATTGCTAAGCTTCTTGCTTATTTTTTCAGAACGAACTCCCAACGAACAATATACCACGATATTACATTTTTTTGAAAGCGTATCAAGGGAGGTTATATCAAATTTGCTATAACCTACCAAAGTGGCGTTCTTTAAATGACTTACTTGATATTCTCCAGGTTCCCGGGCATCCAGAATAACAATATTGTTTTTCTGAGCCTGTAAATCTTCAACGCTTATATATGGAATTTCACCTGAATTGTATTTACTCAGGATCTCTTTTAAAGAGCCCTGTCCCGAAACGGTAATACCACACACCAAAAAAAGCAAAATTAAAATGCGCTGCATTATTCTCATATTATTATGCAACGGTTCCCTGACAACTACTACCCGCACCAGCGGTACAACCGTAACAGTGTTGGGAAATAATTATATCTCTGTTATTCAACAAATCCTCATTATACTCACTAATATGCTTTACCGGTGAATTCACCTTGAGCTCAAGCATTTGATTGAAGTCACAATCGTATAACCAGCCATCCCAGCTTATGGAAATAGTATTGGTGCACATTACATTTTCAACCGCAGCCGGATTATAGGCATCCACCAGGGAGTACATATAATCTTCATAATTTTCTGAAGCGATAAGATATTCCAGAAATCTACTGATGGGTAAATTGGTTATCGCGAATAGACTATTAAAATCAATATTGAAATCTTCTTTTAAAGCCACTTTAAAATCATGTTCCATTGCCGCCTGATTGGTAGGTAAAAAAGCCCCTGAAGGATTGTATACCAGATCAAGCTTTAAACCTGTGCCTTCCTGAGCATAGCCAACAGCATTTAGCATTTGCAACGCCTTTATGGATTTATCAAACACTCCACTACCCCGTTGCTTATCGGTTTTTTCCCGCTTATAAAACGGCAGGGAGGAGATCACATGAACATTATGTTTTTTGAAAAATTCCGGAAGGTCGTGGTATTTTTTATTTGCAAGAATAATGGTAAGATTCGAACGAACGATAAAATCTTTGATTCCTGCCTTAGAAGCTTCCTCCACGAACCATCTAAAATTTGGATTCATTTCTGGCGCTCCACCGGTAAGATCGAGAGTATGCGCCCCCGTATTTTTTATTACCTCCAAACATTGCTGCATGGTTTCCACGGTCATGATCTCTTTCCGGTCCGGGCCCGCATCAACATGACAATGTGAACAAACCTGGTTACACATGTAACCCAGATTCAATTGAAGGATCTCAAGTTTTTTTGGCTTTAAAGGAAATTGCCCGGTCTCTGCTATCTTATTTTTAAATTTAGGTAATTCACCTTCCTGGAAGATTCCATTATTTAAAAAATTCAACTGATTTACAGGACTGGAAAGATCATCTTTCCGGGCTTTTAAAGATTTAAGGGACATAGAAATGATTTCTTGCTTATAAGGTTAGTTCAGATTATCTGAAAAAACTTACATGCTAAGCTTTTTGTATTTATTCATCATCTGCACTCCATGCACCAAAGTAGCTCCACTTTCTATGGCTGCACCGGCATGAACAGCCTCCATCATTTCTTCTTTTGTGATCCCTCTTTGCAATCCATCTTTAGTATAGGCATCTATACAATAAGGACACTTAACTACATGAGAAACAGCCAGGGCGATCAAAGATTTTTCCCGGGCAGAGAGTGCTCCCTCTTCAAAAACTTTCCCGTAATAATCGAAAAATTTAGTTCCTAACTCCTCACTCCATTCTGTGATCTCACCAAACTTTCTAAGGTCGGCTGGATCGTAATAATTTTTAGACATATTTATAAATTATAATTCCAGGGTCTATATAATTTACGAAGATAAAGCTTCCCTGGATTTAAAAATTAACAACTCCGGTTACAGAAAGGATAATAAGAAAAAAAATCACAACCACCAGTATCACAATCCATAATTTGGAACCTGAATTGGAAGTTCTGGTTTCGGTAGATTGATTTCTTCCCTGCTCTGATTTTCTGTGTTCCGTAGGAACGGGTGAAGATCTGTCTTTATCGTTAGCCATATTATAAGTTTTTACTTGAAATTAATGGATTTTTAAACCATTCTGAAGCCTGTATATACATTTAACAAATAATTCTGTTTTGGCTCTTTTACCTGAATTGGAAAGAAATAACTTACCACTCCCTTAAAAGTTACTCCAGTTCTAACGTTTTTGACATTACCATTACCGTTATTAATACTAAGTAAACCTCCAATTCTTCCTTTTTTTTTAGCAATTAATAATTTTACCGGCTTTAAAATCCTGCCATTTTATTTTAAAAACGATTACTTTTAAAAAAGCGGCAAAATATTACTGTATAATGAGAATTGATGTAAAAACCCTACCCGTTAACGAAATCGTTGAAGATCTTGCAGCCTCTCTTAAGGCCGAGCTGAGAAATGAAAGCGGGGAACTTTCCATTTCAATTCCCTCTCATCTTGGAGAAGGATATATAAAAGGCATTAGCTTTGATTCCGGGATGGGCTTTATCACCTATCATTGTAAATTTTATGAGGATGTAGAAATTCATTTTTCATTGAATTCAGTACATCCTTTAAAGTTTATTTTTTGTTCTGAAGGAAGTGTAATGCATAGGTTTCAGGAGAGTGAAACCATTAATAAAATAAACACTTATCAAAATATTGTTGTTAGCAGCAATGGATACAATGGCCATATTTTATATTTCAGAAAGAATGTTTCCACCTATGTTTCCAGTCTGGAAATTATAAGATCTGTTTTTGCACACAGATCCAACTACGATTTTCAGGATCTTAATCCAACCTTAAAGGAACTTTTCCAGGATGCCGTAGCTAAGGATTGCTTTTTCTATCAGGGGAATTACAGTATAAAAAGTGCCGATTTAATGGAGGAAATCCATACCAAGGAATTTACCGGCTTCCTGCGGAATATTTTTCTGGAAGGTAAATCTTTCGAAATGCTAACCATACAAATAGATCAATATCAGGATGATGAAAATGAAGAAGGATTGCCAAAGATTCTTCGTAAATCTGATATTGAAAAAGTAAATTATGTAGCAAAACGAATTCAGGGAGATCTAAGCACCAATCTTTCTGTTGAAGCGCTGGCAAAAGAAGCGGGTACCAACGTAAATAAACTTCAGGAAGGTTTCAAATATGTTTACAATCTTACGGTAAACAAGTACATGCAACATATCAAGCTTGAAGCTGCCAAGGAAATGCTGATGCTTTCAGAAAAAAATATTTCAGAAATCGTTATTGCCATAGGTCTTAACAACCGAAGTTATTTTTCGAAGATCTTTAAAGAAAAGTATGGAGTGAGCCCGAAGTATTTTTTAAGGTCTGGAAATTTAAAGCCGGAAGAAGTAGAGGAAAAGGTGAATTAAGGAAGAGGAATCTTGAAATTCTCAGGGATCACTTCAGGATCAAAATCCCAAAGCAGCGGCAACGCATAATACACAATAAAAGTCAGGATAATTATAGAAATTAAATTCATCCAGAATCCTGCTTTGATCATATCAGGGATTCGGAGGTAACCTGAGCCAAAAACCACGGCATTTGGAGGGGTGGCTACCGGAAGCATAAATGCACAGGAAGCAGCAAGCGTGGCCCCAACCATTAAAAAATAGGGATGGAGATCCAGTGCAATGGCCATTGCCGCAAGTATAGGCAAAAGCATGGCCGTAGTTGCCAGATTTGAAGTTACTTCAGTTAAAAAATTTACGGCGAAGATCAATAGTATTAAAATCAGGAACAGGGGGAGATTCTCCAGATTCACTAGTTGTTCTCCTATCCAGCTTGCCAGTCCGGAATCATTAAAACCTTTCGCCAGAGCCATTCCTCCGCCAAATAATAAAATGATCCCCCACGGAATTTTTACCGCCTCGTCCCAGGTTATTAATGGAACTTTAGGTTTACCGGAAGGAATCACAAATAAAACAACCCCGGCCGTCATAGCGATTATGGTATCATCCAGAAACGGTAAAAAAGGTTGTAATAAAAAACTGCGGGTTACCCAGCAAAAAGCTGTGACCAGAAAAACAGCAAGTACTTTTTTCTCTTCCCGGCTAATTTCACCTAACTCATCGATCAATCTTTTAATCTCTCGCTTCCCCCCGGGGAATTCATGTTGAGTAAATTTAAAAGCTTTAGTGGTCAGGTATTTCCAGCAAATAAAGAGCAATAAACATGAAATTGGAAGCCCCAGCATAAACCACCTGGTAAAGCTTATTTCTATCCCGTAAAGTTCTTCTACTATCCCTGCGAACACCAGGTTTGGCGGAGTACCAATTAAGGTTGCAATTCCTCCAATGGATGCGCTATATGCAATTGCCAGCATAAGCGCTTTACCGAACAATTTATTCTCATTTTCTATCGTATTAGGATTATTACATAGTTGCCGGATAATGGCTGTCCCAATGGGAAGCATCATTACACTGGTTGCAGTATTGGATATCCACATGGACAAAAAGGCCGTGGCCGCCATAAACCCGAGAATGATTTTCCTGATATCTGTTCCAATAATTCTAATAATATGAAGGGCTATGCGGCTATGCAGCCCCCATTTTTCTATTGCGATGGCAAGCACAAAACCACCCAGATATAGAAATACATATTTGTGCGCATAGGCGGCGGTCGTTACATCTATATCCAATGCTCCGGTTAAGGGAAAGAGGATAATAGGCAGCAATGCAGTTACCGAGATAGGAATAACCTCTGTAACCCACCACAAGGCCATCCAGACAGTTATACATAGAACATCAAATGCAGGCTCGGGCATGGTAGCCGGCTTCCCCAGAAATTGCAAAAGGAGAAATACCAGGGGACCGGCAAGTAATATGAATCCATTTATAAACCGCATAAACTTTATAAAGATATACCCTTCAAGGTAATTCAATTCCGCCAAAATTTAGATTGCTATATCACTGTATTGTTCCTAACCGAA
>NZ_JBLVTL010000002.1:604731-647819 GCF_048285835.1 Christiangramia aquimixticola | reverse complement strand
GAACCAGCCATGAAAGAACTTGAAATCCATTCTGCTCTCCAAATAGGAAAACCTAAAGATGTGGTTTTTGAAGCCATAGTAGACCCAGATAAAATGTCGAACTATTTTATTTCTGAAAGCAGTGGCAGAATGGAAGAAGGTGAAACCCTCACCTGGAAGTTTCCCGAATTTGACATGAGATTTCCGGTGGAGTTAACACGTATCAAAAAAGATGAGTTAGTAGAATTTAAGTGGGAAGGAAATCCCGGAAAGACCTTAAAAGTGGAAATCAAACTGGAATCAGTGGGTAACAACGCCACTTTAGTCAAAATTACGGAAGGGAAAATGGAAAACGATAAAGAAGGCCTGGAATGGTATGGTCGTAATTCCGGTGGATGGGCAAATTTCCTTGCCTGCATGAAAGCCTACCTGGAATATGACATCAATTTACGAAAAGGAGGTTTCGATTTTATGAAAGGAGAAATGTAACTACACTTCTTAAAAACAAAAACCCGCTTCCTTAAAGAAGCGGGTTTTTTATAATAGTTTGTAGTATCTACTACATCATTCCTGGCATTCCGCCTCCCATACCTTGTGGCATTCCACCACCACCGGCGTTATCTTCCGGAATTTCGATAAGGGCACATTCTGTAGTAAGGATCATTCCGGCAACAGAAGCAGCATTTTCAAGTGCAACTCTGGTTACTTTCTTAGGATCGATGATACCTGCTTTAAGCATATCTACATAAGTATCTGTTTTAGCATCGTATCCATAATCACCTTTTCCTTCAAGTACTTTGTTGATTACAACAGATCCTTCACCTCCGGCATTCTGAACGATTGTTCTAAGCGGAGCTTCGATAGCCTTAGAAACGATTTGTACACCTGTAGCTTCATCCGCATTTTCAGTTTTGATATTGCTTAGTACGGCCTGAGCTCTAACTAGGGCAACACCACCACCGGCAACAATACCTTCTTCTACAGCCGCTCTGGTTGCGTGAAGTGCATCATCTACACGGTCTTTCTTCTCTTTCATTTCAACTTCTGAAGCAGCACCTACATAAAGTACAGCTACACCTCCTGCTAATTTAGCAAGACGCTCCTGAAGTTTTTCCTTATCGTAATCTGAAGTTGTAGATTCGATCTGAGCTTTGATCTGGTTAACTCTGTTCTGGATATCTTCGTTGTTTCCTGAACCGTTAACAATAGTAGTATTATCCTTGTCGATAGCTACTTTTTCAGCAGTACCTAACATATCGATAGTAGCGTTCTCTAAAGTAAATCCTCTTTCTTCAGAAATTACAGTACCACCTGTAAGGATTGCGATATCTTCAAGCATTGCTTTTCTACGGTCACCAAATCCTGGAGCTTTTACTGCAGCGATCTTAAGTGATCCACGAAGTTTGTTTACAACAAGAGTAGCAAGAGCTTCTCCATCAACATCTTCAGCAATGATCAATAATGGTTTTCCAGACTGAGCTACCGGCTCAAGAACAGGAAGCAAATCTTTCATAGAAGAGATCTTCTTGTCAAAAAGAAGGATATATGGATCGTCAAGATCTGCAGTCATTTTCTCACTGTTAGTTACGAAGTAAGGAGAAAGGTAACCTCTGTCAAACTGCATACCTTCTACAACATCAACATAAGTTTCAGTTCCTTTTGCTTCTTCTACAGTGATAACTCCTTCTTTCCCAACTTTTCCAAATGCCTGAGCGATAAGATCACCAATTACATCGTCGTTGTTAGCAGAAATAGAAGCTACCTGCTTGATCTTTTCTGAAGAATCACCTACTTCTTTAGTTTGCTTAGCAAGATCTTCAGTTAAAGATTCAACAGCCTTGTCGATACCTCTTTTAAGATCCATTGGGTTTGCACCAGCAGCAACGTTCTTAAGACCTTCTTTTACGATAGCCTGAGCAAGAACAGTAGCAGTGGTAGTACCATCACCGGCAAGATCGTTGGTTTTAGAAGCTACTTCTTTAACCATCTGAGCTCCCATATTCTCAAGAGCATCTTCCAGTTCGATCTCTTTTGCTACAGTTACACCATCTTTAGTAACTGTTGGAGCACCGAAAGATTTACTGATGATCACGTTACGACCTTTAGGTCCTAAAGTAACTTTTACAGCATTAGCCAATGCATCTACACCGCGCTTGATCCCGTTACGGGCCTGGATGTCAAATTTTATATCTTTTGCCATTTTTTATAAATTTTAAAATTTTCGAAAATCAATCCGAACTATTTATTTAATAAGTTAATTGTGAATTTTGTCCGGCGGGCGCCGGATATTCAAAGAGGGGTTAATTATACTATTGCAAGTATATCATCTTCCCGCATAATAAGGTAATCTGTACCTTCTAACTTAAGCTCGGTACCGGCATACTTTCCATAAAGTACCATATCACCTTCCTTTACAGTCATTGTATGGTCATTGGTCCCTCCTCCAACTGCCACTACTTTACCTTTTTGAGGTTTTTCTTTAGCAGTTTCAGGAATGATAATACCAGATGCAGTTTTGTTTTCTGCAGCAACAGGCTCAATAACAACCCTGTCTGAAAGCGGTTTAATGTTTAGTCCCATTTTTAAAAATTTTATTATTAGGTTAATTAATTTTTCTAATGTGTGAGGGATATTTCTAAAATTATGCCACTACATTATTTCTGCCATTAACCAAAAAAAAATGCCAGCTTGTCATAAGCTGGCATTCGAATTAAATATTTTATAACTGAATTACTGCCCGTTGTCAGTATTCGTTGCAGGCTGTTGTGCCGGAGATTGAGTTGCAGGAATTTCAGTATTTACAGGTTCATCGCTTTCAAAAATCTGAGTTCCAGCTTCTGCCGGTGAATCCATAATAGCTACATTAGAAAGCAGGATAAGTGCTAATAATAAAGTCGCAAGCGTCCAGGTAGATTTGTCAAGAAAATCTGTGGTTTTCTTAACCCCTCCCATTTGCTGTCCACCTCCACCAAAAGATGAAGAAAGTCCGCCACCCTTAGGGTTTTGAACCATAATTACAACTACCAGCAAAAATGCTACGATAATTATTAATGCTAAAAAAATAGTGAATGTACTCATTCTTATGCGTTATTAGTGTCTTGTAAATTCTCGATTGCCCGAATTTGGTCTGCAAAGAAACCACTTTTTTCGGGATTTTTCAAAATTAATATTTTATATGCCTGAATGGCTTTTTTATAGTTTTTCTGTTCCAGATAAACCTTGGCTAAAGTCTCCGTCATAAGGGATTCCGGAGCGGCGGCAGAAGCATCTGCCAAATTTGTTTTGGAAGCTGTTCCCCCAGGTTTGATCTTAGGATTTTTGGAAATAAACTCTTCTATAAGTTCAAATTTTCTTAATCGCGACTCATCTGTTTCGGTTTCCTCATTTTCGGTTTCCCTTTCCACCGGTTGAGCTTTGGTAAGCTTTAACCATTCTGAGAACGAATGCGATTCTTTTTTATCGAAATCCAGTGGTTTTCCAATGCCCAGATCTGCACCCTGAGTTTCCTGAACTTCTTCAGCTTCGGGCTCCACCTTCTGCTTTTGGATCACAGGCTCAAATAAAGCCGGATCCATAACGCGATCTGACTCAGACTGCCGCATTTTAATGGCTTCGTTAATAGCCATACTTCGGTTGCCGTGAACCTCTTCAGGCTCATAAACAGTCATTTGCTTTAAACGCTCTTCCTGATCACGGATTTGCTTTGCAATATGATTTTGATTGAATTCTCTGGAAGTAATAAAGTCAAAAAGAATGCTACGGTCTGTTGTATAAGCTGCAGTCTTCTTTAAAGCATCATTATAGCTGAACTCCTGATATTCCTTTAATCCTTTTAATCTAACCGCTCTTGCCGCTTGAAAATATGGATATTTTATAAGAATCTTTTCGATCTCACGAGTTTGCTCCGGAGTTATTTCACCAGGATGATCAAGTAAATATGTGAGTACTTTTTTGTCCATTACCAATCGGTAAGTGCCGCATTAAAAATATCCTGAGTGATCCGGTTATAGATCTCATCAATCGCAGTTTCCAGATTTGCACCCACTAATTGAGTGGTTGCCGGATAATCGAAATAAAACGAAAATCTTCTCTCAAAATCCTTTTCCGGCTCCAGAGTATTAAAATACCTTACATTAATAGCAATGGTAAGCCTGTTTTGCGCCGCGGTATTTTCAGAAGTGGCTGACATTGGAGAGATATAATATTCAGTGATCTCACCTTCAAATATCAAATCCCCATTGTTATTTACCAGGCTTAAACTGGTCTGGTTTTGAATAAGATCCTGCAGGCTGTTGGTAAAAGCTCTGTCGATACCCGGCTCAACCAGATCGGCATTATTCTGAAAGAAATTTACCTGAAAGGTTTCGGCTTCTCCGGTATCGGCTCCTGTAAATGAATATGACATACACGAATACAAGCTTAAACTTGTTACGAGTACGGTGAAAATCATTAAAAACTTTCTCATGTAATATTACAGGTTATATTGTTTGATCTTGCGATAAAGTGTTCTTTCGCTAATTCCCAATTCTTCAGCGGCAGCTTTACGTTTACCGCCATGCCTTTCCAGGGATTTCTTGATTAGCTCCAGTTCTTTATCCTGAAGAGACAGGGTTTCTTCCTCTTCAATTTCTTCAGCAAAATAATATTTATCTTTTTCTTCCTGACGGGCACCTGAAGAATTTTCCTGAGGAATTTGCAATACGTTCAGTTCTTCATTATCAATATCGGCTTCGTCTATATCATCACCGCTATTCCCGTAGATTTTCTGGATCAAACCTTCATTCTCATCCTGCACCTGCTTGCTGTCTCCCTCCTGCATAAGTTTAAGGGTAAGCTTTTTAAGATCGTTAAGATCACTTTTCATATCGAAAAGAACCTTGTAGAGGATCTCTCTTTCATTACTGAAATCGCTTTCTTTCTTTTTATCGGCTATCACCGCAGGAAGGTTGCTTCCAACATCAGGTAAATAATGCCGAAGATCTGAAGCGCTGATACTTCTGTTTTGCTCGAGTACGGAGATCTGTTCTGCAATATTTCTCAATTGCCTGATATTTCCACCCCAACGATATTTGAGCAATAACTCAACAGCTTCATCTTCAAGTTTGATGGTGGGCATTTTATACTTCAGCCCAAAATCTGAAGCAAACTTTCTAAACAACAAATGGATATCATCTTTTCGCTCTCTTAAAGGTGGAAGATTTATCTCCACTGTACTTAGTCGATAATAAAGGTCTTCACGAAAACGTTCCTTTTTTATAGATTCGAACATATTAATATTGGTCGCCGCCACGATACGTACATCTGTCTTCTGCACCTTGGACGATCCAACTTTAATAAATTCACCATTTTCAAGAACCCTTAGCAGGCGAACCTGAGTAGGCAAAGGCAGTTCTCCAACCTCATCAAGAAAAATCGTTCCTCCATCGGCCACTTCAAAATAACCGCTTCGGGTTTGAGTAGCCCCGGTAAAGGCTCCTTTCTCGTGACCAAAAAGTTCACTATCTATAGTTCCTTCAGGAATAGCCCCGCAGTTTACCGCTATATATTTCCCGTGTTTTCTGTGAGAGAGTGCATGGACGATTTTTGGAATACTTTCTTTTCCCACTCCACTTTCTCCCGTAACCAGCACAGAAATATCTGTTGGGGCAACCTGGATCGCCTTTTCTACGGCACGGTTTAGTTTAGGATCGTCTCCTATGATACCAAATCGTTGTTTTATAGCCTGAACTGATTCCATTGATAATATTGTATTATATAAAATGCTTTAAACTTTGATTGAAAGCCTGTAATTAGTTGTTATCACTATATCCCACAGCCTCTCCAATTAGAGTGGCACTGGTACAGTCGTTAATCTTTACATTTACAAAATCTCCTACCTTATAATTCTCTTTATCGAAAACTACCACGGTATTTTGAGAATTTCTACCACTCCAGTGAGCTGAAGATTTTTTAGATTCCTTTTCTATAAGCACTTCTACGGTTTGCCCAAGGAATCTTTGAGTTCTAAGCTTACTATGCTTTTGTTGAAGATCAACAATTTCCTGAAGCCTTCTCTTTTTCACCTCTTCCGGCACATCATCTTCCAATTTTCTTTCAGCCAGAGTTCCCGGTCTTTCAGAATACGCGAACATATATCCAAAATCGTATTGAACGTATTCCATAAGAGATAAGGTATCCTGATGGTCTTCTTCAGTTTCTGTAGGGAAGCCGGTGATAAGATCATGGGAAATCCCACATCCCGGGATCATTTTTTTGATATTATCTATCAAATTAAAATATTCCTCACGGGTATGTAACCTGTTCATTTTTTTAAGGATTCGGTCACTACCGCTTTGAACCGGCAAATGAATATAATCACATATATTCCTGTATTTCGCCATCACCTCAATTACATCAAGTGTCATATCCTGAGGATTCGAGGTGGAGAATCTAATTCTCATTTTTGGCTGTGCTTCTGCCACCAGCCTCAAAAGTTGCGCAAAATTAGTAGCAGTCGCCTTTTGGATATCGGTTGCGTTTTTGAAATCTTTTTTCATTCCGCCACCATACCACAGGTAACTATCTACATTTTGCCCAAGCAAAGTGATCTCTTTATATCCTTTTGCGGCAAGATCATTTACCTCCTCTATAATACTTTGTGGATCACGGCTTCGTTCTCTACCGCGGGTAAACGGCACTACGCAAAAAGTACACATATTATCACACCCGCGGGTGATGGATACAAATGCCGACACCCCATTGGTTTGAAGCCTTACCGGAGAAATATCCCCGTAAGTTTCTTCTTTACTCAAAATTACATTGATGGCGTCACGTCCTTCTTCCACCTCATTGATAAGGTTGGGAAGGTCTTTATAGGCATCCGGTCCAACAACCAGATCTACGATTTTTTCTTCTTCCAGGAATTTACTTTTTAGACGTTCAGCCATACAGCCTAAAACGCCCACCTTCATTCCCGGATTTATTTTCTTGACAGCATTATATTTCTGCAAACGCTTTCTAACCGTTTGCTCAGCCTTTTCTCTAATTGAACAGGTATTTACCAGAACAAGATCTGCTTCTTCCAGGTTTTGAGTGGTATTAAAACCTTCCTTTGATAAAATGGAAGCCACGATCTCTGAATCACTAAAATTCATCGCGCACCCATAACTTTCTATGAAAAGCTTTCGGCTGTTTTCAGCCTTTTGCTCCATTACCAAAGTATTTCCCTGCTTTTTTTCGTCTATTATCTTCTCCATAATTCTATAATAACCTTTCGGTTTTAAGAGTTGCAAAGATAGAACTAAAGTCAGTTCTGACAAAGTGACATAATTTTTTTTCAAATTATTTACGCAACCTTCCGTTTACTTTTACATCTACTTAAAGACTGATCATAAAAAATAATGAAAAAACTACTTTTCCTGCCAGTTCTGCTTTTGTTAGTTTTTACTTCCTGTGAACAGGAAGAGGATACCGGCCCGTATTCTATAGTGGCCATCCCCGTAACTCAAACGGTAGAAAAGTTTAGATCTTCAGTTAAGATCATGGAACCAAGGTTTATTAAAGAGTCAGGGAAAATTTATGCCTGGGAAAACTATGTGTTTATAAATGATAAGTCTGAAGGAATTCACATAATAGATAACACCTACTCCAAAAACCCTGTTAAGATCAAATTTTTAAGCATCCCGGGAAATACCGATATCGCTATTCGCAATAATAAACTATATGCAAATCAAGGGATGGATCTGGTAGTTTTTGATATAAGTGATATTGAGAACATTACCGAAATTAATAGAATTGAAGATGTGTTCCCTGATTACTATTACATAACACCGGCAGGAGTACACTATGTAGATTTTAAAAATTTTGATCCTCAAACTCAGGTAATTGTTGGCTATTATACCGAAAAACGAAAAATCGACCATACAACTTCAGATCCTCGTTTGTTGGATGCAGTATCCACCGCTGAAGGGAACAGGGGAACTGGAGGAAGCATGGCCGCTTTTAGCATTGTAGGTGATCATCTTTATGTAATAGACGAAGCTTTTTTAAATGCTTTTGATATTTCAAGTCCCGATAATCCTTCTAAAACCTCCGAGGCTTACGTGGGTTGGCGCACCGAAACCATTTTTAACTATGAAGATCACCTATATATAGGTAGCGCAACGGGTATGTACATCTACGACCTTGTTGATCCTTCACAACCCGCAAAGGTTTCATTTTTACAACATGTGCTGGGATGTGACCCGGTAGTGGTAAAAGGAAACTATGCTTATGTAACCATTCGCGGAGGCAATACCTGTGAACAGAATTTCAATCAGCTGGACATAGTTGACATTTCAGATAAATCCAATCCACAAATAGCCAACAGCTATGAGATGACTAATCCATACGGCCTGGGCATTAAGGACGACTGGCTATTTGTATGTGATGGCAGTGCCGGTTTAAAAGTATTTGATATAAAAGACACCCCCGGTCTAAATTTAATAGATCAGTTCACTCACATTAACACCTATGATGTCATTCCCCTTGAAGACAAATTACTAATGGTTGGAGATAATACTCTTAGCCAGTATTCTTATAAGGGAAATGAAATAAGCTTAATAAGCAGTTTTAGTTTGAACTGATCCATTTCTGTTTGGTTTTTTGAATCCCCGTTCTGCGGGGATTTTTTTTATGGAGCAACTTCTGCTAACCGCAAGAGCAATATTGTTCGACACCCACAAACCCTAAGACAATTAAACCTTGAACCCTCCTGCGGCCAAAAATAATCCCATAAAAAAACCCTTTCCGTTTCCAGAAAGGGCTCTTAATATAAGATCTGTTTTAATTAAGCTTTAAAAGGCTCAATAGAAACATAAGATTTATCATCTTTCTTCTTCGTGAATTTCACAAGACCGTCTACCTTGGCATGTAAAGTATGATCTTTTCCTGCATATACATTCTCACCTGGACGGTGTGCAGTACCTCTTTGTCTTACGATAATATTTCCCGCAACAGCAGCTTGTCCTCCAAAGATCTTCACACCTAAGCGTTTCGATTCTGACTCTCTACCGTTCTTGGAACTACCAACTCCTTTTTTATGTGCCATTTTATTTCGTTTTTAGTAGTTTAAATTTAGCTTAATGCAGCAATTAATTCTGCCTTTTTCATTGAAGAATAACCTTCAACACCTTTTTCTTTAGCCATTTCTCTCAGTTCTACAACTGTTTTTTGACTAAGGTCATTAGAATCTGAATCTTTCTTCGGCTCTTCTTTCTTAGCTGAAGTTGATTTCTTTCCACCTTTAAGGTCGATTCCTTCAATAAGAATTTCAGTTAAGGCTTGTCTGTGACCATTCTTTACACGGTAACCTTTACGTCTTTTCTTCTTGAAAACGATTACTTTATCACCTTTTAGGTGACGGTTGATCTTTGCTCCAACCAAAGCTCCTTCTATAGCCGGGGCGCCAACGGTAACATTGTCTCCATCTGCAGTCATAAGAACTTTATCGAAAGAAATACTATCTCCTTCTTCTCCTGCTAAACGGTTAACAAAAACCTTCTGGTCTTTTGCAACTTTAAATTGCTGCCCTGCTATCTCTACAATTGCGTACATAGCTTAAAATTAATTATTTAAATACTTAAAATTCAGCTCACGTTTTTACGAAAGCGGGTGCAAATATAATCCTAATTAATTAATTAGCAAAGGTTTTTACTCCTATAGGTGGTGTTTTTTTCCTTCAGTAGTATTCCAGGAATCCTTAAATAATTGCATATAAGCCAGGGTTAACACCAAACTGGTTGCAAAACCCATTATAGCCACAATAAAAATCACAATTCCAATATGCGTATTATAATCTGCAATCCAAACCGTTATTAACTCATCTATAAAACCCGGATTAAATTCAGTAGCATATAAACCAAAGAATATTGTAAAGATGATCGAAGCATTAAAACCTGTGGTTAGACTGGCTATAAAACCCTTTTCGTATTTAAATTTATTTCCTTTGGATAAGCGGTAATGCTTAATTGCCTGAAACATCCCGTACCCCATGATCACACCGTTAAAAAGACTATATATTGGATATTTATGTGCGCCAAAAAGTGAAAGAATTAAAAAATAAGCAATCAAACCCGCTCCAATTGCGATTCCATATTTGATTGGGATGCTGAAATTACCCATGATGTTGTGTTTATCTCTAGTAAATTTCTTAAAAATGTAGCGGTATTTGCCTTAATAGCGTGTTAATTTTGACGCATATGCCACAAATCCAGTATTTAACCTATTTTCATGTAACTTTTCTTTCCGCTTTGATACTAATAGGACAATCGCAAAACTTTTATAAAAATGATTAATAAATTAAGACTGTTCTTCTGCTTTTCTTGTATTGGAATCGCAGGATTCGCTCAGGAAGTGGAATTTACTGAGTACGAACTTGATAATGGACTGGATGTTATCCTTCACCAGGATAAAACCGCGCCAGTTGTAACCGTAGGGGTAATGTATCATGTAGGCTCAAAAGATGAAGCTCCAGGAAGATCTGGTTTCGCCCACTTTTTTGAACACCTGTTGTTCGAAGGGACTGAGAATATTGAACGTGGAAAATGGTTCGATATAGTTGCAGCCAATGGAGGAAGCAATAACGCAAATACCACCCAGGACAGAACATATTACTATGAAACCTTCCCATCCAACAACCTTGAACTGGGACTTTGGATGGAATCTGAAAGAATGCTTCACCCTGTAATCAACGAGATTGGAGTAAAAACTCAGAATGAAGTTGTAAAAGAAGAGAAACGTTCCAGAATAGATAACGCTCCTTATGGAAAGATCATCTACGCTACCGGGATCAACAAATATGTGTTTAACCAGCATCCATATAAGAATTCGGTAATTGGAACTATGGAGGATCTTGATGCGGCTGAACTTGATGAATTCAAGTCTTTCTTCAAAAAATATTATGGCCCTAACAATGCCACTTTGGTTGTAGCGGGTGACATCAATATTGATGAAACTAAAAAAATGATCAAAGATTACTTCAGCAGTATTCCTAAGGGACCTGAAGTAGAAAGAGTGAAAGTTAAAGAAGAGCCTATTACGGAGACCATCAAGGCTAAAGAATATGACAGTAACATCCAGATTCCTGCAAAATTATACGTGTATCGCACTCCGGCCATGGTTGAGAAAGATGCTTACATTTTGGACTTGATCTCTTCTATCCTTACCGATGGGAAAAGTTCAAGAATGTACAAGAAAATGGTAGATGAAGAAAAAACTGCCCTACAGGTACTTGCTTTTCCAAGATCTATGGAAGACTACGGGACTTACATCATGGGAGCACTTGCACTTGGAGAAACACCATTAGACAAGCTTGGAACTTCAATGGATGAAGAAATTAAAAAATTACAAACTGAACTTATTACTGAAAAAGAATACCAGAAACTTCAGAATAAATTTGAGAACCGCTTTGTAAATTCCAATAGCAGCATTCAGGGTATCGCTGCTTCTCTGGCAACTTACAGTGTATTATACGATGACACTAATCTTTTAAATGAAGAAATTGAGATCTACAGAAATATCAGCAGAGAAGATATTAAGAGAGTAGCCAATGAATATCTTCAAAAGAACCAACGACTGGAACTGGATTATCTTCCTGAAAGCGCCAAGGAATAACTAAAAAATTAAGAGAATGAAATTTAATATACTTACATTATTTATAGCCTGTTTTTTGACAACCGCGTCAATAGCACAGGTTGACCGATCTAAACAACCGGAACCGGGACCTGCTCCTAAGATCAATCTTGGACAGCCAGAGGAATTTGTTCTTGACAATGGCCTTAAGGTTTTAGTGGTTGAAAACCATAAACTTCCAAGAGTTGCCGCATCGTTAATAATCGACAACCCTCCACATGCAGAGGACAAACCGGCAACTGCCGCTTTAGTTTCTTCTTTATTGGGAACCGGTACACAGAACATTTCCAAGGATGCTTTTAACGAAGAAATCGATTTTCTTGGAGCCAACTTAAATTTTGGATCTGAAAGTGTTTATGCAAGTTCACTATCAAAATTCTTCCCAAGAGTAATGGAACTAATGGCTGAAGGTGCCCTTAGACCAAAATTTGTTCAGGAAGAATTTGATGCTGAAAAGAACAAACAAATCGAAGGTCTTAAGTCCATCGATAAAGATGTTGGTTCTATTGCCAGCCGTGTAAGTGCAGCTTTGGCCTACGGTAACGATCACCCCTACGGTGAATTTGCAACTGTTGAGAATACAGAAAAAGTAACCCTTCAGGATGTTGAGAAGTTCTACAACACTTACTTCAAGCCGGCAAACGCTTACTTGGTAGTAGTTGGAGACATCAAAACTTCAGAAGTAAAAAAACTGGTAAAGAAGAATTTTGGAAAATGGGCTAAAGGAGCACCAACCACCAAAGAACTTCCTAAAGTTACCAATGCAGATCAAACGCAGATCAACTTAATCGATATGCCAAACGCTGTACAAAGCGAACTTAGACTGCAGAATACTATTAAACTTAAGATGTCTGACGAAGATTATTTCCCGGTACTGGTTGCTAACCAGATCCTTGGAGGTAGTTTTGGAAGTTACCTTAACATGAACCTTAGAGAGGACAAAGGTTATACTTACGGAGCAAGAACAAGCACAGGAGCAGATAAATACGCTTCAAGATTCGTTGCTCAGGCAAGTGTAAGAAATGCGGTGACAGACAGTGCAATTGTAGAATCTCTAAAAGAGATCCAAAGAATAAAAACTGAACTTGTTGATCCGGAAATTTTAGCAAATGCTAAAAACAAATTTGCAGGTGATTTTGTTCTTAGACTGGAGAGTCCATCTACCATAGCCAATTACGCATTGAATGTAAAGACAAATGATCTTCCTAAAGATTTTTATCAGAACTTCCTTAAAAAGATCAATGCCGTAACTGCTGAAGACATCAAAAGGGTTGCTAATAAATATTACCAAACCGATAAGATGAGAATTGTAGTTGCCGGAAAAGCTTCAGAAATTGGAGAGAATCTTGAAAAGATCAAATTCAATAGTAAAACCATCCCGGTTAAATATTATAACAAGCTTGGAGAAGAAGTTGAAAAACCAACTGCTAAAGAGCTTGATCCTTCTGTAACAACGGCAAGTGTTTTCGCTAAGTACATTGATGCCATTGGTGGTGAAAAGGCAGTAAACGACGTTAAAAGCACCGTGATGATCGCTCAGGCACAGGTTCAGGGTATGAATTTGGATCTGGAAATGAAAAGAACATCAGACGGGAAATTAAACCAGTCTATCTCCATGGCCGGAAACGTAATGAACAAGCAGGTTTTTGATGGTACTGCCGGATTCGTAATGGCTCAGGGACAAAAAATGCCTTACAACGAAGAGCAGATCGCAATGGCAAAAACCGATGCTCAACTATTCCCAGAATTAAAAGTTGGAGACGCTAAGGTTACCGGAATGGAAAAAGTAAATGGTGAAGATGCTTATGTAGTAGCTATCGATGAGAATAACCAGAATTTCTATTCTGTTGAATCAGGTCTTAAGATCCAGTCAGTAAAAACTGTTAGCCAGGGAGGTCAAACAATGACGATCCCAACAGGTTATAGTGACTACCAGGAAGTAAATGGTGTGAAATTCCCATTTATGATCACACAGAGTATGGGACCTCAATCATTCGAGTTTAAGGTTTCCAAGATCCTTGTGAACGAAGGAGTATCTGCAGAAGATTTCAAAGTAGAGTAAATCTTTCGCCAGTCAATAAATGAAAAGCCCCGTATTCGGGGCTTTTTTTATATGGCTTGTTTTCTGAATTTAGAGATGATATTTTTAGATCTGTTCACTATAAATACCCCGATCAATATCACGAGAGCAGAGATCAACTGCCCAATACTAAAAGTTTCTCCATCCAGCATTCCCCATCCTAATGCAACCACTGGAATGGTATAGGTAACAGAAGAAGTAAAAACGGGATCTGAGATTTGCACCAGTTTATTAAATATGATCATCGCAACTCCGGTACCTATAATTCCCAATATCCCCACATAAACCAGTGATAACTTAATCTCTTCGGTAATTCCGGGAGCTTCAAAGAATCCTGAAAAATATAATACTATGGTTGCAGGAATTAAAAGCACGGTAAAATTACCCGCGGCAATTCCTAACGGACTAATATTACTCATCTTGGTTTTTAGAATATTCACATTCATGGCATAACATGCGGCAGCAAGAACTACCAAAAATGAATACAGGTAATTCTGGTCCGGATCTATGCTCGCACCGGAATAGATCAAACCAGCTGTACCTAATAATCCTATTATTACCCCGGTGATCTTATTCTGAGTGAAAACCGCATTGAACAGCAAACCACCAAAAATTAGAGTCATTAAAGGGGTGGTCGCATTTAAAATGGAAGCGATGGCACTGTCTATTTCTGTTTCAGCAAAAGCAAAAAGATAGACCGGAAAAAAGGAGCCCAGAAAACCTGAAAGTATAACCCATCTCCATTGTGCTGAAGAAATTTTCCTCAGGCTATTAAAGCCAACAAGAACCAGGAACAGGCCTGCAAAAATAATTCTGAAGGAGCCAACCTGTAAAGCGGTTAAACCAATAAGAGATTTTTTAATAAGGATAAAGGAACTTCCCCAAACCAGGGAAAGTATGATCAGGTAGATCCATTTGATATTCTTCACTTCAATAAATTTTTCGCGAAGATATGTCTTTGAAAAGGACCTTAAATAAAAAATCCACCCCGAATAACAGGGTGGATTTTTTTAATTATCAAATTGATATTATTGATTCTCTGTAAGAGGAATTGGGAATTGTGTAAACACATCATCACCATCTCTATCCAGTGGCAAAGTATCTAACATGTCATACCTTCTTACATCAATCCATCTGTGACCTTCAGCAAAAAGAGAATAACGTCTTTGCATCAGCATTTCCTCGATCAAAGCATCTTCAGTTTCAGCTCCGGAATAATCATCAAGACCAGCTGCATTTCTAATAAAATTCAATGCATCAACAGCCTCATCAGGATTAATGAAAATATTAGCTTCAGCATAAAGAAGTATTAACTCTTCATTTCTAATAATTGGAATATTATCCACATTAGATTTATATCTGAATACAGCATACTCGCCGGTTAGACCATCAAAAGTAAGCGGCTCACTACGTTTTGCGATCTTATTAAGTCTTTCATCATCATCTTCTGCATCTGCAACAAAGTCTGGCTGAACGATTCGCGCTCCTGCTGTAGTAGCTTCAACCGGGAAGTAAAGCGGATTTAAAAGATCTGTTTGATCTCCACTAAAAGTGTAATAAATTCCTTTATCTAATTGACCTGCATCCATTGTCATGAAGGAATCCTCCAGATAATTTAACACTGCATCATGGTCTCCCTGATATGCAGCAATTCTTGCAGCAAACGCCTTGTTTACCTCAAGGAAAGAAGAAGGAGTCCTAAAGCCGTCAAAACCTGATGGCAAGGTGAAAGGGAAATGTGTTCCTCCACTTTGCAGATCCTGAGCAGCTTCGTCAAGCAAGCTTCTTAAAGCAGCCAAAGACTCATTATAACCAAGGAATGGTCCAAGGTTATTTTGATCGGCCACATCAACTCTGATTCCGTTTTGGTAAGTCAGGTTAAGGTTTAACAATAACTCATAAGCCTTAAGGGTTTTAAGGAAACCTTTCGTCGCGCTTAACTCTGATGTGGTAAACTGAGCTGAAAGATCCTGACTTTCCATAAATTCCAGGATAAGATTAGCATTTTTCACACTACGATATCTGGCTGCCCAGGGATTGGTAATGTAAAAAGTGTTATTATCCAGGATGGCATCCTGCTTTCCTAAAAGATCGGCAGTAAAACGAGGATCTGAACTTGCAAATCTCCAGTATTCACGTCCAATTACACCTACATCATCAAAGTAGGTTCCAAGTCTTACTCTCATACTATACAACACTCCGCCTACAAGGTCCTGCAAGTCACCTCTGGTAAGGTTATCACGAAACGCATCGACTTCGGGGTTGTTTAGATCTGAAAATTCTTCCACGTCACAAGCTTGCATCACGCCCATGATCGCCAGGAATAAGAATATTTTTTTGAATATATTTTTCATCATCTATTTATTAAAAATTAACTGCTAAGTGAAATAGGTATCTTTTTGAAGATGGGAATGGCGTTACCTCAACACCAGTAAAAATACCATTCGCTCCAAAGTTGGAAACCTCAGGATCATAACTATTATAATCAAAGATATTGATCAGGTTGGTACCTGAAAATCCAAGCTTAATGTTATCCAGACTACCGCCGAACCAGCTTTCGTAGAAAGTATCCGGAACATTGTAGTATAGACCTAATTCTCTAAGTCGAACATAAGAAGCATCTTCCACGAAAACTTCAGCTGAAGATCCTAACTGGCTTACTCTGTAAGCACCGTTTCCAAGTTCTCCGTTTGGATCAAGATCGATCGTATCATAATCATGACTCGTTCCGTTAAGATCGGTCAATAAAGCAGTAAGATTTATATTTTCACCTCCATTTTTCCATTGCCATACAAATGACAGGTCGAAGTTCTTATAAATAATTTCTGAATTGAATCCCATCTGGAAATCCGGTTCAGCATCTCCAAATTTCTGGAAACCATTAGCTCCAGGGTTTGGTCCAATCCCAACAATTTGAGTAGCACTTTCTCCTTCTTCAATTCTGAAAGTTCCCAAAGTTGCACCAAAAGCACCAATGTTGAATGGATCTACATCCAGTCTGGTAATTTCAGACTTGTTCTTAAAGAAGTTGATTCCAACACTCCAGTTCCAGTCTTCAGTAGCAACCGGCACTGCATTCATGGATAATTCGATACCATTGTTTCTTAATGCTCCCGCATTAACAAATTCTGAAGTAAAACCTGTACTTGGCTCTAACGCTGCCTGAAGGATCAGGTCATCAATCGTTTTAACGTAGTAAGTAGCAGAGAAATTCAGTTTGTTTTCAAAGAAACTTATATCTGTACCAAATTCAAGTTCTTTTTGTCTTTCAGATTCCAGCTGCCTGTCTCCACGAACCCCAATAAGACTAATCCCTAAAAGACCGTCTGTACTGTAGGTGTTATACGAAGTAAAAAGCGAACCAAACTGCGGGAAGTTTCCGGCTTCACCATAAGCAACTCTCAATTTGAACTGATCCCAGTTGCTGGTATCATTCCAGAAGTCGAATTCATTAAAATTCAAGGCGAGAGAAGCTTTTGGATAGTAATAGATCTTATCTACATCACCGTTATTCGAAGACTTATCCCCACGCAAACCTAAAGTTGCGATTAACTTATCCTGATAATTTACCTCTTCCTGAACAAAGAATCCGGCATCTTCCTGAAGCAATCTTGTTTGATCAACTCCGGTATTCGCTGCCTGGTCTACATTGGTTTCAGAAGCTACAAGTCCTGTAGCAGTGATAAGTTGAGTATTTCTGTCAAAGTACTCTCTGGTAAGACCTGCCTGAGTTCTAAAGTTCAAATCATTATCTGTATAATAATTGTGAACTAAGAAAGCAGAAAGGTTGTAGTTCTTGTTTTGAGTATCACCCTGTACCGCAACACCATTTAAACCACCATTGGATGGCTTTTGGAATTGTAAGGCCTTAGGGAAGATAGCACGGGTTTTAAGTCCATACATATCCAAACCTCCACGAAGGATAAGTTCTAAATTTGAACTATCGCCTCTGTAAAGATCAATGTTTGCATTTGCACCCATAATAAACCTGTTAATAGTCTCATTGTTTCTTACAAGGTCACGGGTTTGAAGTGGGTTAGAAGCTCCTGCCGGGTTATCTGGATAGATACCATCCTCGTTTGGAAATAATTCCAGCCACGGAGTAGTTCCGGTAAGAGTTACCCCAATACTGGTTCCCGAGTTATCATTATTAAAAAATCCACGGTTAGCTGAAGAGTGAATATAACTTGAACTAAGACCAAGCTTTATAAAATCGGCTGGTTTATGATCAAGATTCAATCTTAAGGAAGTTTTCTTATAACCTGTATTATTCACGATTCCGTCCTCATCATTATGAGTGATCCCGGTATAGAATTTTGTGTTTTCACCACCTCCGCTTAAGCTGAAGTTGGTAATGCTGATAAGACCTTTCTCACCAAAAATTTCTTTTTCGTAATCTACAAGTCTACCGGCCTGTTGTGCAGCAACAAAACTCGCCGCAGCTTCATCTCCAAAACTAGCTCGTACACGATCTTCGTTGTAGTCTCTTAGACCAAGTAGATTGGTAACTTCTGTCCATCCGGTTGCCTGAGAAAAACTGAATTTGGTTTCTCCGGCTTTACCACGTTTGGTAGTTATAATAACCACACCCGCGGCCGCTCTGGATCCATAGATCGCTGCTGCAGATGCACCTTTTAAAATTTCAATGTTTGCAATATCTTCCGGGTTGATATCTGCGATCCTGTTAGAAGGGTTATCCTGGTTGGATGCACTACCTCCGGAGGATGCAGCCGAAACTACATTTAGTCCTGCTGCGATCGATGAGTTATCAATATATACCCCATCCACAATATATAATGGTTGTGTATTACCCTGTATCGAGGTTGCCCCTCTTAACTTTACAGAGAGTCCACCACCGGGAGCACCTGAATTCGCGCTTACCGTAGCTCCCGCAAATTTTCCGTATAAAGCTCCATCTAAAGTTGGAGGTGGAGTTCTACCTGCAATATCATCAGCAGATAAGGAAGCAACAGAGTTAGCCGCATTCTGTCTTTTGATAGATGTGGCTAAACCTGTAACAACCACCTCGTCCAGGGCGGCGGCAGATTCCACGAATTGTACAGTTAAAGGAGAGTTCTCAGTTACTTTAATTTCCTGGGTTTCGAAACCTAAGTAAGAAAACACCAGCGTTGTAGGGAGTGATTCTACCGAAATACTGAAGTTACCTTCAAAATCACTGGTAGTACCGTTGCTAGTTCCTTTTTCAATCACATTCACAAATGGTACTATTTCACCTGTGCTTTGATTGATAGTTTTCCCCTCCAATACTTCCTGAGAAAAAACTATGGAAGGAAATAACAAAAGGAAGATCACTTTGAAATAACTCAAAGAAAATTGCCTCATAATTTGTTAATTTTATAGTTATATTAACAATAATAAGGATTTTTATTAAATTATATCTACTTATTCGTGACTTTTACGGATGATTTGGCCCTACTTCCACTGCAAGGTTTCCATTAAATGGCGCATGTCCTTCTTCAAATAATTGGCTGCCGGTACGATTGAATCGAAATTGGGAAGACTGTTAAAATAAATCGAGCCGGTAATAAAATGGTCTACACTATCTGTAAGATAAAACTGAGCCTGAGACGCAGCATCCCCATCAACCTGATAAAACATTCCGTAAGTTTTATGAATGTCGTTGGTATAAATATCCCCTTCAATCACCTCTGCTTTAATAGTATGCTGTAATGGCAATTTTTGAGCATCGGCAAGCAGGGAGTCGAGATTATTCTTAACTGGTTGATAGGTTAGAAATATAGCTCCATTCATGGATTTATACTGAAGATCCATCCAACAGGGAATGTTGTTGCGGGAAGCTGATATCTCTGCCACGGCATTTTTCTCAAATATATAGGGGCAGCCAACATCAATATTTTGGTATTTGGCTTCTGGATATTCAAGTGCAAGAAACCCCCTGGGTTTGGGCAGAACATTATCCTTACAGGAAACAAGCAATGAAATCAATAAAAGAATTAAACCAATTTTTCTCATAGCGGATTAATACTTAGCTTGATTTGCTTAATCCTTTTATCATCAATAACCTCAATTACAAAAACGAAATTATTGAAAATGATCTCGTCATTCTTTTTAGGAAAACCTCCGGAAATTTCCAGTAGAAATCCAGCCAGAGTATCTGCTTCTCCTTTTTGATCCTCGAATAAAGCTGGATCTTCCACCTTGGCGATCTTATAAAAATCTTTTAGCGGTGTTTTACCCTCGAAAACAAAATTGTTCTCATCAAGCTTTGAATAAATAAGATCTTCATCATCAAATTCATCGCTTATATCTCCAACAATTTCTTCAATTATATCTTCCAGAGAGATTAAACCACTGGTCCCCCCATATTCATCCACCACGATAGCCAAATGGTTTCTTTTATTCTTAAAATCATTCAGGAGATCATCAAGCTTTTTATTCTCCGGCACAAAATATGGCTCACGAACCAAACTCGTCCAGTTGAACTTTTTTTGATTTAGATAAGGCAACAGATCCTTGATATACAATATCCCTATTATATTATCGATATTCTCTTTATAGACCGGGATCCTTGAATAACCATTCTCCACGATTAAAGGGATGATCTCTTCATACGGACTCTCCTCACTCAAAGCGAAAAGATCCATTCTAGGACGCATTACCTGTTTGGTATCTGTATTCCCGAAACTCACGATCCCCTGCAGAATTTTTTGTTCTTCCCGGGTGGTATCTTCTTCACTGGTTAGCTCAAGCGCCTGAGAAAGATGATCTATACTTATAAAAGATCGTTGTTTACCAAATTTCTCATGAAAATATAGCGTCACCGCCCTCATTGGTGTACTAAGCGGAGAAAATAAAGTATCCAGGATATTGATGGGGTACGCCATAAAATTTGAGAACTGCACCTTATTCCTGCTGGCATAAACCTTCGGAAGAATTTCCCCGAATAAAAGGATTAGGAAAGTAACCAATCCTACTTCGAATAGGAATCTAAGGTCTATCCCGTAAAACTGAGTATTGATATCAGCAAACAGATCATCTGCCAGATTATCGAACAGTAAAACAATTGCAATATTGATGAAGTTATTCGCTACAAGAATAGTAGCAAGCAACTTTTTAGGCTTTTCAAGCAGATTGATTACAATATTCTGAGTTTTACTCCTTTTCCCGTCTTCAGTAATAAAATTAGCAGGAGTAAGAGAAAAAAAGGCTACTTCAGCCCCCGAAATAAGAGCAGAACATAATAGTAGCAAGAATAAAGAGATCAAGCTGAAAAGATGGGAAATTCCCATTGTGGCTAAAAACAAAAGCAAACTGGGAGGCTCCGAGTCCAAAGGCAAAAATTTTGGTTAAACTTAGAATGGTAAATCGTCTTCTTCTTCTTCCTGAGAGAAAGATTCATTCTTATTGGTAAAATTATCACTTTGAGGTCTGGCTGGCTGGGAAGCCGACTGTTGCTGGTTACCCGCCGGAGCAGCCCCGGAAGAGTCTTTTGGAGTTAGAAAAGTAAACTCTGTACAGTGAATTTCTGTAGAATACTTTTCGTTCCCTGCATCATCCTGCCATTTACGGGTTTTAATACGTCCTTCTATATAAACTTTATCCCCTTTTTTGAGGTATTTCTCACAGATCTCGGCAGCTTTGTTTCTCACCACCACATTGTGCCACTCTGTATTGGTAACACGTTCACCCGTAGTTTTATTAGTATAGCTCTCATTGGTAGCAAGCGGAAAACGCCCAAGAGACCCGCCTCCTTCAAAATAATGCATTTTTACGTCATCACCCGTATGTCCAATTAACATTACTTTGTTCAATGTACCTGTCATAATTTAAACTTTTGATGTCTCGAAAAAGACCTATTGAAATAAATTTATTCTAAAATACTAATTTTTTTGCCTCAAAAAGCAAAAGCGGGCAAAGATATAAACAAGCATCTATTTATAATCATCGGGAAGGTACTCATTTAGAAAATTTTCTATTAGTACCGGCACGGGATAATCAGTCACTTTCTTTAAAGGAATCGCTTCTTCAGCCACCTCATGAGTATATATTTTCCAGAACCGGGTATAAAGGTGTTGATGGGATAATTTATGAACAACGGGATTTTCATTATGCAGCTCCAGTTCAAATAGCGAGGAATCAAGCATATTCTGAAATTCCTGATGATTTAAAAGCTCCTCTTCCTCCAACAACCCTTCAGTCTCGATCAAGGGAAATTGATATAAACCATTCCATATGCCTTTTCCCTCTCTTTTTTCGAGAATGGTTTTTTCATCCTTCAGGTCAAAAACCAGATAATTAAAATATCGTTTCCTCACCCTGGCCTTTTTCAGTTTTACAGGAAGATTTTTAATCCTGTCATTTTTTAAGGCAAGACACATATCATTAAAAGGACAGGTATCACATAATGGATTTTGAGGTTTACAATGAAGCGCTCCAAATTCCATGATGGCCTGATTAAAAGTAGAAGGATCTTTATGATCAAGTAACTCCTGAGCCAATGCTTTAAACTCTTTGATCCCTGCTGTAGAATTAATAGGAGTACTTATCTCAAAAATTCTGGACAGGACTCTATATACATTTCCATCTACCACAGCGACCGGTTCATTATAACATATGGAGGCAATAGCACTGGCGGTGTAATCACCTACGCCTTTTAATGCTTTTAATCCTTTATAGTTATCCGGAAAGTGGCCACCTAAATCATTGGCCACAAAATTGGCGGTTTCATGGAGGTTACGGGCGCGGGAATAATAGCCCAGGCCTTGCCATAATTTCAGCACTTCTTCAAGAGGAGCTTTGGCAAGATCAAATACGGTTGGATAGGCTTGTGTAAACTTGTTATAATAAGGTAAACCCTGTTCAATTCGCGTTTGCTGAAGCATGATCTCACTAAGCCAAATACGGTAAGGATCTTTTGTCTTTCTCCAGGGAAGATCGCGTTTTCTCTGCAAGTACCATTGTGTCAATCTATTGGAAAAAACCATAGCAAAAATAGAATCTCCGCAATAATAGGAGTTTATTACGTTATTATTAGTGAATTAGGTTTGAAATATTGCAGATTTAATTCTTATATTTGCCCCCTTGAAAAATTGAATCCCCAATAATTAATTTAAATAGCACGAAAATGACGAAAGCAGATATCGTAGCAAACATTTCAGAAAAACTTGGAATGGAGAAAGCAGATGTACAAGCTACTATCGAATCTTTTATGGATGAAGTGAAAACTTCTCTTGAGAGTGGAGATAACGTTTACCTTCGTGGTTTTGGAAGTTTTGTTGTTAAGACGAGAGCTGAGAAGACCGGAAGAAACATTTCAAAAAATACTACCATCAAAATCCCTGCACACAATATTCCGGCATTTAAGCCTGCAAAGATTTTTGTTGAAGGAGTAAAATCTAACGTAGAAGTAAAGTAAAAATGTAGTCCTTATTAAGGACTCAAGAAATAAGTATTAATCTAAACAATATTGCACTATGCCAAGTGGTAAAAAAAGAAAAAGACATAAGGTGGCTACGCACAAGCGTAAGAAGAGAAGAAGAGCTAATCGCCACAAGAAAAAGTAGTGTGACAACTACTTTTTTTATTTAAACAACAATCGTTCTTTGAAAATGAAACCCCCGGCAGAATTCCTGTGTCGATGAGGTTTCTTCAGGATTAAAAACCTGTGAAAAAATAATGTTTAATCCATCTGTATCTAATTTAGATATGGATAATAAAATCTGGAAGCGTGGACAAAGAATTAATTATCCGGTCCGAACCTTCTGCTGTAGATTTTGCCTTATTAAAAGATGGAAAACTTATTGAACTTAACAAGGAAGAAGACAGTAATAAATTTAATGTTGGGGATATTTATATCGCTAAAATTAGAAAAGCTGTACCTGGACTAAACGCCGCATTTGTAAATGTTGGCTATGAGAAAGATGGTTTTTTACACTATCATGATCTTGGTCCTCAAATCGCTTCTTTAGTAAAGTTCATAAAACGTGTAAGCACAGGTAAATTAAAAGATTATTCTTTAAAGAATTTTACTTTTGAAAAGGATATAGACAAAAACGGCACGATTGCCGATGTCTTAAAATCAAATCAGTCGCTACTGGTTCAAATTGTAAAAGAACCAATCTCAACAAAAGGTCCAAGGATAAGTTCAGAACTTTCCTTACCGGGCCGCTATATTGTTTTAGTGCCTTTTTCAAACAGAATCTCGGTTTCACAGAAAATCGAAAGCAAAGAAGAAAAGGAACGTCTTAAGAGACTGGTAAAAAGCATTAGACCCAAAGGTTTTGGGGTTATTGTAAGAACCGTAGCCGAAGGCAAAAAAGTAGCAGAACTGGACAGAGACCTTCAAAATTTGATGGGTCGCTGGACGGCAATGTGTAAAAAACTGTATAAAGCACATCATCCTTCTAAGGTATTGGGAGAATTAAACAGGGCTTCGTCCTTGTTAAGAGACATTTTTAATGACTCTTTTACTTCCATTGTCGTTGATGATGAAACACTTTATACTCAAATCAAAGATTATGTGAGCGAAATTGCTCCTGACAAAGAATCAATCGTAAAATTGCATCAATCCAATCAACCCATTTTTGAAAAGAATGGTATCGAAAGACAAATAAAAACTTCCTTTGGGCGCACTGTATCAATGAGTAAAGGCGCCTACCTGGTAATAGAACACACTGAAGCAATGCACGTTATAGACGTGAATAGTGGAAACCGTTCTAACAAATCTAAGAACCAGGAAGATACCGCTCTGGAGGTAAATATGATTAGCGCTACTGAGATAGCCCGCCAGTTACGACTTCGTGACATGGGAGGTATTATCGTAGTAGACTTCATAGACATGAATAAAGCTGAAAACCGAAAAAAGCTTTATGATCACCTTCGTGAAGAAATGAGTGATGACCGCGCAAAACACAAAATTTTGCCACCAAGTAAGTTTGGATTGATCCAGATTACAAGACAACGCGTAAGGCCAGAAATGAACATCAAGACCCGTGAGGAAAACCCGAACGGTGATGGTGAGGTCGAAGCACCAATAAGTTTGGTGAACAAGATCAAAGTGGACCTTGAAAAGCTGATCAAGAAAGATCATAAAAAGATCACTCTCAGCGCGCACCCCTTTATTGCAGCCTTTTTAACCAAAGGCTTTCCATCTCCCCGATCTAAGTGGTTTGTAGACCACAAACGATGGGTGAAAATTTTACCTCGCGATGCTTACACGTATTTAGAGTACCACTTTCACGACAGTGACGGGAAAGTGATCAAATAAAAAAAAACGCCTTTCAAGCAATTGGAAGGCGTTTTTTTATGCTCTAAATTCAGTGAAATCTTATCAAAATTTACCAGTTCATTTCTTCTTCAAACATTTAATAAATCCCCAACATTTCTTTGGCGCTCATTTAACTGTTCCTCATGGATTAAGGGTGTAATTTCAACTTCATTAACCATAAAATATTAGACTAATGAAAGATTTAAATGAGTTATTCGAGCATCAGCTGAAAGACCTTTTCAGTGCGGAGAGCCAGCTCATAAAAGCTCTTCCCAAGATGGCCAAAAAAGCGCATGACGAGAAGCTTAAAAAAGCATTTGAAAGTCATCTTGAAGAAACCAAAGAACACAAGAGCCGTCTGGAGGTAATTTGCAAGGAACTTAATATTAGCCCAAATGGTGAAACCTGTAAAGCCATGAAAGGTCTTATTGAAGAAGTGGAGGATTTCCTGAAAGAAGATGCCACTGAAGAGGTAAGAGATGCCGGGCTAATTGCAGATGCTCAAAGAGTGGAACATTATGAAATTTCCGGCTACGGAACGGTTGTACGATACGCCAAAGAACTTGGACACAATGAGATCGCAAAAAAACTTCAGAAAACTTTGGATGAAGAATACGATGCCGACAACAAATTAGACAAAATGGCTGAAGGTAGACTTAATAAAAAAGCCAAATAGTTATCACTCCTCTATTTCAAAAACCTCCCAACCGGGAGGTTTTTTATTTTGTAAATCGCCTACTTCAAACCTTCCCATCTTCCAATTAACGAATAGGTGAATTTGAATAACTATATTTGAAGCCATGGCAAAATACAGGTTTCTTATAAGCATTATCACACTTATTTTCGGCTTCACTTTTTATGGAGAATTTGTCAGCATATCGCTACATGATACTTATTATGTTATCGCTGCGGAAGTGATTTGTTTTGCAGCCTGGCTACTTATAATGTTAATTTTCCTACTCTTTCATTTGAAAAACTTTTTCAGAAAAAATGAAATTTAACCAACCCTCTTTTACCGTTGATGAAGCCCTGCAAAAACTAATGCATTTTTGCGCCTACCGGGACCGTTCTCAAAAAGAAGTAGAAGACAAGCTGGATTCTATGAATATGATCCCTGCTGCGAAAGAAAAGATCATAATAGAGTTAATGCAGGAAAATTTTTTGAACGAAGAACGCTTTTCAAGAAGTTTTGTGCGGGGAAAATTCAGAATTAAAAAATGGGGAAGGATCAAGATCACACAGGAATTAAAAAAGCGGGGAATATCTTCACCAATTATAAAACTTGGTCTTACTGAAATTAAAGAATCGGAATATCGCGCCACCTTATATGAATTAGCAGAAAAGAAACTGGAGAAACTTACGGAGCCAAATTCCTTCAAGAAAAAAGGTAAATTAGCAGATCACTTACTGCGTAAAGGTTATGAGTCTTCACTTGTTTTCGATTGCGCAAACGAACTTATAGACTAATTTCATTCTTTTTATGAGTCCGCTTGATCGCCTGTTCGTTTTTATAATCGATCCATTTTTGACCTCTTAACTTCCGCATATAATTATCGAAGTGACGCATAAAAATGAGGTTATATACCGCTTTTGAAAAATTGGTGAGGGTACGTGGGGCAGCTCTCAGACTCATGCTAAAGCCTGCCGTTTTATAGGTCATGTGATGCCAGTATCCTTCCGGCATATATAAAGATTCTCCATGATTTAGTTCTGCTATATAGCCTTTAGCTTTCCTTAGAACAGGGAATTTATCAAAATCAGGATTCTCAAAATTAATGTCTTCCCGAGCTATCAACGCATGCGGCACTTTATACAGATATTTACTTTGTTCCGGGCCAAACAAAATGCATTGCTTTTTACCGTGAAAATGGAAGTGAAGTATGTTTGCATAATCTATATCATAATGCATAAATACTTTCGAGTTCTCACCGCCAAAAAACAGCATTGGAACCTGCTTTATAATTTTCAACCCGATCTTAGGAATCCTGAAATCCTTCTGAAGGGCAGGAACTTCCTTCATCAAATGATATAGAAAAATTCGGTAATTGGTTGGTCCGGACTTTATAAGGTCAATATAATCAGCCATTTTCATGTACGTATGAGGCTCATTGAACTTATATTTTGAGGAGATAGGCCGGTTATCATAAAGCGGCACCTCTTTATTTCCGGCTAGCTTCTTAATATAATCCAGGTTCCATTTATCATAAGCTGGCCAGTTTTCAATAAGTTTTTCTATTACAACCGGTTTTTGAGGCTGGACATAATTCCGCAGAAAGTCTTCTTTTGAAATTCTTTCTACACGAGGTATTTGTTCCAAGTTCAATTTTTCCTGCTTCATGTAATCCCTGGATTTTATATTTCCCTATCCGTTTATAAGTTATTCTAAAAGATTTTTTTTCTCAAAAGTGCAGGAGTAATAAATACTCAAACATTTTATTGAGTTCAATTCAAAACAAGCTTGATAAACTGGCAAACTTCAGATCTATTATAAAGATCTGCATGATTTCAAATATTCCCGAAGGAAACCTTCATTTAAAGATTTCTCCTCCGGGAATATTTTAAAAATCAAGTTTCAATATAATCAGATATTATTTAAGCACGGGTTTTAGCTTTTCCCTGAGCTTCAAGATTTCTTTCGATCTTATGTCCCGGTCTTGACCATTTTGGTTTTTCTCCCTGACTTTGGAATTGAGAATCTTCAGCAGCCACACTTTCCGGCTGAGATTTTTTAACAAATGGCTTTTGCGGATTTAATCCCAGCATTTTGAACATTTCCATGTCCTCATTCACATCCGGATTAGGAGTAGTAAGTAATTTATCTCCGGCAAAAATTGAATTCGCTCCGGCAAAGAAACACATTGCCTGTCCTTCTCTGCTCATCTGTGTTCTTCCTGCTGATAATCTTACCTGAGTTTCCGGCATTACTATTCTTGTAGTTGCCACCATTCTAATCATATCCCAGATTGGAACAGGCTCCTGCTCTTCCATAGGTGTTCCCTCTACTGGCACCAGCGCATTGATAGGCACAGATTCAGGTTGTGGATTCAAAGTAGCCAAAGCAACCAGCATTCCAGCACGATCTTCCTTGGTTTCTCCCATTCCTATAATCCCTCCGCTACAAACAGTCACGTTGGTTTTTCTAACGTTATCAATGGTTTTAAGCCTGTCGTCAAAACCTCTGGTAGAAATCACTTCTTTATAGTAATCTTCAGAAGTATCAAGATTATGATTGTAGGCATACAATCCAGCTTCAGCAAGACGTTGCGCCTGATTCTCGGTTAGCATTCCTAAGGTACAGCACACTTCCATGTCCAGCTTATTAATGCTGCGCACCATTTCAAGTACATTATCAAACTCCTCCCCATCCTTTACATTTCTCCATGCTGCTCCCATGCAAACTCGGGAACTTCCCGAAGCCTTTGCTCTAAGAGCCTGGGCTTTAACCTGATTAACGCTCATAAGATCGTTCCCCTCAAGGTCTGTATGATATCTAGCTGCTTGTGGACAATAGCCACAATCTTCAGGACACCCACCGGTTTTAATAGAAAGTAAGGTAGAAACCTGTACGGTATTCGGGTCATGATGTTGTCTATGAACCGTCGCTGCTTCATAGAGCAGCTCCATAAAAGGTTTATTATATATATCGAGAATTTCTTCTTTTGTCCAGTCGTGTTTAATTGCCATGTAATTCGATTTGTTCTTCAAAAATAAAGAAACTAAAGGTTATAGGGAAGTGTGATTATGTTTTAAAAAGACGATTTGCTATTATATTTAGTTTAATTCCACCAGAAGGGACACCGCATTCCCCCCAAATCCTACAGAATTCACTAAAATTCTTTCAAGTTTTTCCGGTTTTCTATCAAATTTTGAAAACGGAACTGGTATAAATTCCTGATTTTTAAGCATAAGAACAGCCATTTCAAGATTCAGAATTCCGGAAGCTGCAAAACTATGCCCAATCTTCCATTTGTTAGAAGTAATGGCCGGAATTTTATGCTGAAAGATCTGCTTTATGGCATTCAACTCTGCCGAATCCCCTCCAATAGTTCCCGGGGCATGCATCACAATTGCATCTACATTTTTTGTATCACCCATCGCCATTTTCATAGACTTCTGAAGACATTTTCCATTTTTAGAAAGCGAGGCCCCATGTTTCAGTTTTTCGTTGGCATAGCCTATTCCCGTAATCCTTGCCATTGAATCCCTCTGAACATCCTGACCTAAAGAAAGAACTCCGGCCGCTTCACTTAATATCATGGAATTCTGCTTCTTTTCCATATCCAGAGCACGACAGGGATAAGCACCATTTTCATTTGAATAGATTTTCATGGCCTTCATTTGCGCCAGGGTAAATCCTGTTAGAGGTGCCTCACTGCCACCGGCAAGAAAGTTATTGACCATCCCGCTTTGTATCCAGGCAATAGCATTTAAAACGGAATGCATCCCTGTGGAACAAGTAACACTATGCGAAAATTCAGGGCCATTTAACTGCAGATCCTGAGCAACCCATGACGAGATATTACCCAGAGTTGTAGTGGGAGAACTATAGGTTGAAGATCTTCCCGTCTCCAGATATTCTTTATGATACTTCTCGAAAAGACCTGTAGCTCCTCTGCTGCTTCCTATATTAATACCGGCATCAAGATCTTTTAGAGTGCTTTTCTTCATGCAGCGTCTCGCCACCATGATGGCAAAAAGTACCGACTCATCTAAATGTCGGTATTTACTACTCTCCTCTCGTAATGCGCTAATGCTACTTTTAATTTGGCCGGGAAGTTCACTTACCCAATAGCTTTGAGAACCGAATGCTTTTTTATGAAAGAAATGATCTGCGGAAATATAGTTCTCCCATATTTGTTCCTCAGTTTCTCCTAAGGCAGAAATCGTGGCTATTGAATTTATGGATATTGGTTGCTTCAACAATGGAATTTTGGTGCAAAAATAAGCCTCAAAACTCGCTTCCCTAAATTATAGAGATTAAATTCTGCTTTTTTCAGGCATAAAATAGAGGTTTTTGGTAGAAAGCATTTTCTTATCTCCGGAAGTGATTTTTCTTATCTCCTGTTGCACAGATTCTGAAAGCAATTGATACAATGGCTGAGCTATATCCAGAATAAGAGGAAAAACTCTTTCTAAATCCAGGTCCCACTCTTTATAACATTTTAAAATATCATCCGGCTGCACGGCTTTTCGTTCCACACCCTCATCTTCAGGAATAAATTCTTCAGATATGTTCAAATATCCATAATCATCTGTAAGCTCTTCCCCAATTTGGATATCCCTTACGGCGATTTCAAAATTATACGCGGTAGACAAACAGTTGGATTTAAAACTATGGTTTACATATTTCGCCAGATCCCAGCAAAGAATATATTCCCCGGCACTATTTCTAAAGCTATATTTTTCAAAAGCTTCACGGGTTATAGGATTTAATTCGTCTGCATCCTTTTGTAAAAAGACAATATCCAATTGATCCTGAACCCAGGTTATCGTGCCTTTTGGAATCATTTGAGTAGCGATCACCCCGAATCCTTTCTTGTCGTTGATCCACTCTAATCTTGTGTGAGGATGCATCATAATTTTCAGATTAACCTATCTAAATTAGACAAAAAACGAATCCGAAAATCAGAATTAACAGGATTATGATTAAATTTTTAAAATTCTGATAATGAGCCCTCTAAAACCTTATGAACTTTTTGAAGTTCTTCCTCACTTATAACATATGGAGGCAAGATATAGATGGTGTTTCCCAATGGTCGCAGGAATACACCATTTTCCATAAAATACCTGAAGAGTTGATCTCTTAGCCCACCATATCTTTCAATTTGCACATCAAGCTCAAAGGCAAGGATCACCCCAAGGCTGCGAATGTTTTTTACTTTTGGATGATCTCTGAACCTATCAGCAAATTCCTGGTTCGACTTCGAAATTCTTTGAATGTTTAACTGGATTTGGTCTGAAACCAATAGTTCCAATCCGGCTAATGCAGCTCTGCATGCCAAAGGATTGGCCGTATAAGTGTGACCATGAAAAAGACCTTTTTCAATTTTTTCAGAATAAAAGGCATTAAAGATTTTCTGAGAACAGGAAGTTAGACCCATAGGTAGTAAGCCCGCGGTAAGTGCCTTGGACATACATACCACGTCAGGTTTAGTCGAAACATGATCTGATGCAAAATAGGAACCGGTTTTTCCGAATCCCGTCATCACCTCATCTGCGACCAAAACAATGTCGTTTTCCTTACAGATCTTTAAAATTTCATTCAGTCCTTCAGCATCATGAAATTTCATCGCCGCAGCACCCTGAATTAGCGGCTCATAGATAAATCCGGCAATTCGGAACTCCGAGATCTTGCTTCGGAGAAGTTCACAGACTTCGGCATTATTCTCGCCTGTGGGCACAGGAATACGTTCCACACGAATAAAATGATCTTCGAATGCACCATTATAAACAGAAAGTCCCGAAACAGACATCGCCCCAAAAGTATCGCCATGAAAGCCTTCTTCAAACGCCAGCATTACCTTACGGTCGTTCCCCTGATTAAAATGATACTGCAAAGCCATTTTGATCCCAATTTCTGTAGCGGTGGAACCATTATCATTAAAAAATAGTTTCTGCTGTCCTTCGGGAAGTATTTTTACAAGTGCTTCTGCCAGGTCTATAGCGGGTTTATGAGTGAATCCGCTAAAAACGATCTGATCAAGTTCCTGCATTTGCGCAGCAACTTTCCCGGTTATATATTCATTACAATGCCCATATACGGCAGTATACCAGGAGGAAATTCCATCAATATATTCTTTCCCCGAGTGATCTGTCAAAATACATCCCTTAGACGATTTTACCGGCAGCATTTCTGAAGCTGTTTTATGCTGAGTTAAAGGGTGCCAAATATGATCCTGGTCCCTTTTTTTCAGGGAACCTTCTTCATTTATATCGTACATAAACTTTCTTTGAATTTTTCTGCATAATCTTTTACTACCATTTTATCGAAATATGGCTCAGGCTCTATTCTTCCCAAAACAGTAATATTTCCCATTTGCTTAATTGCAGCTTCGGTTGTTGGATGCTCTTCCCCATTAAAGATTACATAAATATTTTCAAACCCTTTTGAACGAAGGGCAGCGATACTTAATAAGGTATGGTTAATACTACCCAGATAATGCCTTGAAACAAGAATTACTTTATCCTCTTTATCAATCAGGTCCATAATAGTATCCTTCCCGTTGAATGGCACCATTAATCCTCCCGCACCTTCTATTACCAGATCTGAATCGGTTTCCGGACGATGAATGTTGGAGATTTCAATTTCTACACCATCAATTTCAGCTGCAGCGTGCGGACTCATAGGAGTTTTTAAAGCATATGAATTTGGATGGAATTTGGTCTGTTCACTGGAAATCAATTTTTGAACTTTATGAGTATCTGAATTCTCAAGATCCCCAGCCTGGATAGGTTTCCAGTACTCTGCTTCCAATGCTTCAGTTACAATAGCTGCGGCAATGGTTTTCCCCACATCAGTTCCAATTCCGGTAATAAAAAAATTCTTTGGCATTCCATTTAATTTTTGACAAAATTAGCGAGGAGTTTTAGAACCTCCTTAATTTCCTTTGATGAATTATAGCTATGCAGGCAAAATCGCAGTCTTTCTTTTCCTTTTTCTACTGTGGGTGACAAAATTGGCTTTACGGCATATCCATTTTCCTGAAGCATGCCACCCAATTCTCTTGTTCTTAAATTCCCTCCTACCACACAACTTTGAATAGCCGAATTACTCGGAATAAAACTGGATTCCAAGCCTAATTCCCGGATTGTATCCTTAAATATTTTAATATTTTCTGCAAGCTGCTCAATATTAGTCTTGTTACCTTCTAACTGCCTGTAAGCTGCCAGAATTGTTACTACAGAATGTGGTGAAAGTGCGGTAGTATAAATGAAGCTTCTGGAAAAATTAACCAGATAATCTTTTAACTGATCGTTTCCAAGAATAGCGGCCCCATGGCAACCTAAACCTTTCCCAAAGGTTTGAATTCTGGCAAACACTTTTTCTTCAAGTTCCAATTCCTGAATTAATCCCTGCCCCCTGGCACCAATAACTCCGGTAGCATGTGCCTCGTCAACCACCAGATATCCCGAAAACTTCAGGCAAATATTTGCCATTTCAGTAAGATCTGGTGAATCTCCATCCATGGAAAACACTGATTCTGTAACCACATAAATATTTTCATATATGGCATTTTCAGTATGTTTTGATAGTAATCTTTCAAGGTCTTTAATATCATTATGCCTGAACTTAAAAGATTTTGCCAGATTCATTTTTAGTCCGTCACGAATGGAAGCATGACTCAATTCATCGTAAATAATCAGATCGTTCTTTTGGGGAACAGAAGAAAAAAAACCCAGGTTAGCATCGTAACCTGAATTAAATATCAAAGCTGATTCAGCATTATGAAATCTGGCTATAATATCTTCAGCTTGTTGGAAAAGTTCATGATTCCCAGATAGAAGTCGAGAGCCGGTTGATCCATTGACTACGGAATAATCTTTAAGAATATCATCAGCTACAGCCTGCACTTCGGTAGACCTGGCAAGGCCTAAATAATCATTCGAAAAAAAATCCACACCCGCCGGGAATGCTAATAATTCCCTAAAAGAATTATCCTCTTTCCTACTTTTCAGTCTTTTCGCTAATTTTACCGGGAACTTATACATATCGCAAAAATAATCATTCAATACTTCTTACCATGGATTGGGAACTTTTTACACTAAGGGTAGTTCTGGCAACCATTGCCGGGTTGATCATTGGATTTGAAAGGGAGATCCAGGGAAAAGAAGCCGGTTTAAAAACAAATGCACTGGTATCTCTTGGAGCTGCATTGTTTATATTAATGGCTCTGGAATTTGAAGGAGACAAGTATGTTGACATTACCCGGGTTCTTGGTCAGGTAGTTGTGGGAATTGGATTTATAGGCGCGGGGACCATTCTTCAAAAAGGTAAGGAGGTAAAAGGTTTAACCACCGCTGCAACCATTTGGTGTAGTGCTGCAACCGGTTGTCTCGCTGGTTTTGGGATGTTTGCTGAACTGGCGATAGTAAGCGGAATCATACTTATTATCAACCTTGGTTTTGGATATTTTGAAAAAAAGCTGATAGAGAAAAGGAAAATGGCAAATAAGGACTAATCAAGGTCTTATTTATCCTTGTCTTTCATCTTAGAGTGATCAACATTATCCTCCGGAGTATCATCCACAATACTTTTTAGAATATGAGTATTCTTCTGATATTTCCCCTGCAGGTCGTCCATCACAGACTTATCCCAAAGTTTTACCCCTATAAAATAAGATGCTCGTCCAATTAAATGCGCACTTACCGGAGCAGTTAAAAACAGAAAAAGAATGATCACAAAAGCCTGAGAAGTAACATCTGAATTACTAAAGAAAACAGTGGTAGACAATAGTACCAGTCCCACTCCTAAAGTTGCCGCCTTGGTGGTAACAGATATGCGCAAATAAGTATCCGGCATACGCACTATCCCTATCGCTGCAAGAAGCACAAAAAGAGCTCCAAAGGTGGCTATTGTTCCTATTAATATATCTATCATTTTCTTCTCCTTTTTTCAAGATAATAAGACAGTGCTACCGTACTCAAAAATGCAATAAGAGCAAGAATCAATGCAGTATCCATCAAGGTGGATTGATTATAGATAATGCTATATATAGCAATTATCCCAATCCCGGTAGTGATAAGAAGGTCAAGCGCAACAATTTTGTCGGCGATACTCGGACCCTTAATGAACCGCCATACAATAAGCACGGCAGATAATATCAAAATGGGCAGGATTACGTAATGTAAATATTCAAATAATGTCATGATAGCACCTCCAATATTCGTCTTTCAAATCCGTCTTTGATACTTCTTATAAATTTCTCTCTATCTTTGATGTACATCGCGTGAACAAAAAGTACTTTCTTATCATTAGATACATCAAGACTTAGGGTTCCGGGAGTAAGAGATATCATATTCGCCAGTACAGTGATCCCAATATCAGATTTCACATCCAGAGGCACCATGATAATTCCCGGTCTCATATTTAGACTTGGCGTAATAACTTCATAGGCAACCTCAAGATTAGCCTTGATCAATTCGTATAAAAAGGCAAATAACAACAGGATGACCTTAGGAACTATAAGAAAGTATTTACTTCTTTTTCTTCCACTGGTGATCAACCAAAGAATATGGAAATTAAGGAAGAACCCAAAGAGGTAATTCTCAAACGAGAAATCTCCTGTAAGGGCAACCCATACAAATGTCAATAATATGTTCGAAAGAAATTTATTCTTCATCTATCCTTAATTCTTCGACTTTAAAACGGCATTAATATAGCCCTCGCTATTTACAAGTTCGTCTGCTATTCTTGCAGAAAGTGCCTGAATATGTTCTGCTCCAAAACCAATATACAAAGATACAATACTCAATAAGGCAACAGGCACAATAAATTGCATACGCTTGGAAGTAGTCATTTTATCATAATATCCAAAATTACTACGCTCCGGAAGCTCCTTTGCTTCTTTCCAGAATACCTCTGCCCATAATTTAGCAATTATCACCAGAGTAATAAAACTGGCGAAAATAATGGCCCCTACGGTAAAGTAATTATCACCGGCAAAACCCGCTTTTATTAAATTGATCTTAGGCCAGAATCCGGAAAGTGGCGGAATTCCAACAAGGGAAAATAGCGGGATAAAAAGCAATAAACTGATCTTAGGATACTTTGCATATATTCCTCCCAGATCTCTTATACTATTGGTACCTTTTATACGGTAAACCACTCCACTAACCATAAACAAATTGGTTTTAACTATAATATCATGAATAAGGTAAAATATAGCTCCGGCGATAGCAACTTCAGTAAACATCCCCAAACCAGCTATCATATATCCAATGTGACAGATGATAAGATAGGAGAATACCTTCCTCAAATTATTCTGAACCAGAGCTCCAATTCCACCACTAACCAGCGTTAAGATGGCAATTATCATAATAAGATTATCCAGGAAAGAGTCTCCAACAAATATTAACGTAAATACTCTTATCAAGGCATATACTCCAACTTTAGTAAGCAAGCCCCCAAATATTGCAGAAACTGCAAACGGAGGTGTATGGTAGGATGCAGGAAGCCAGAAATACAATGGAAAGACCCCGGCTTTAATACCAAAACCAACAAGAAATAACAACGCAGTGATCTGCACAAGCCCCCTATTCTCTACTTGGGCGATCTGCCCCGCAAGGTCGGCCATATTCAAACTTCCGGTAATCCCATAAAGTACTGCAATGGCAGTAAGGAAGATCATGGAAGCAAGTATATTCAAAGTGAAATATTTCACCGCACCTTCAAGCTGTGCTTTCTCCCCACCTATGGTGATTAGAACGAAGGAACTTATAATTATAATCTCAAACCATACATACAGGTTAAAAATATCACCTGTTAAAAACGCACCATTTAATCCCAATATCAAAAAGTGAAATATGGGAAAATAGCCGAATTTTAATCTGTCAATAAGCACCGAGCCGGCCGAAAATATGGAAACAGCAAGACCTGAAATTGCAGTTAAAAGCACGAGGGTTGCCGCCAGTGAATCTGCCACGAAAGTAATTCCGAAGGGAGCTTCCCAGTTTCCAGCCTGGATGGTTTGAGTACCATTGTTCCAAACGTATGTAAACAGAACTATGGCGAGAATTACACCCAGCACACTTCCAATTATACTGAAAACTTTCTGAAACCGGATCCTGGACCATCCAAACATCAAAATGATGCTAATAGCCATTTGCAGGAAAAGGGGATATAATATTAATTGTTGTGTCATGAATCTTCGTCGGTTGCGTTCATTTCATCAAGATCATCTGTCCTAACTACCGTATGGGCTCTTTTAACCAGTACAATAGCGAAGGACTGTAATCCAAAACTTATTACAATGGCAGTAAGAATTAGAGCCTGTGGAACAGGATCTGCAAAAGCTTCAGCAAAAACCTTGGCTTCACCGGGAATTATAGGCGGGGCACCTTTAGTGAGTCTTCCGAGTAAAAAGATCAGCAAGTTAGCACCATTTCCGAGCAAAATAATCCCAATGATAAGCTTAACCATACTTCGTCTAAGCATCATATAAATGCCCGTCCCGTATAATATTCCTACCATCAATGCTAAAAGGATCTCCATATTAGGCTGATTCTGAAATTGTAAAAATTATGGTTAAGGTCACTCCATTCACCACGCAATACACCCCTATGTCAAAAAATAGGGCTGAACCCACACTCCCAAGGATGGCAATTGGATCATGAGACCATAAACCGGTCATAAACGGCAGATCATACATAATTACCGGAGCCAGACCACTCATAAAAGAAATGGCAAGACCTACCGGAAGCAAAAATCCGGGGTGTACGATCAAAATTTCTTTGGTTTTATTCAGGCCATTGGCAAAAGAATGCAGGATGAATGCAATGGATGCGATTAATCCGCCCACAAATCCACCTCCAGGCAAATAATGCCCACGAAGCAAAATAAAAATAGAAAACACCAACAATACCGGCAGTAGGTAATTTGAAGCTGTTTTTAAGATTATAGTAGTTCGCATGGATTCTTATTTCTTATTTTTTTGTATCGGTTTTCCTGTCGGTATACCTCATTCTATCCTTCATTTTCAACCTTAATTTCATAAGGCCAAAAACACCTACAGCGGCAATGGATAATACTGATATTTCTATAAGCGTATCTGCTCCCCTAAAGTCGACCAGAATAACATTCACCACATTTTTACCATGTGCTTCAATATAGGAATTAGCTGCATAGAAATTACCTACATCTTTACTTACCGGCTCTGAAAGAACCTCTAAAGCAAGGGCAGTGATGATCAATCCAAAAACCGTGGAAAGAACTCCATCTCTGATTCTGGTTTTATGATCTGATAACTTTAAATATTTCGGCAATTTATATAGAACTAATACAAACAGAATTACTGTTAAGGTATCAATAGAAAATTGCGTCATCGCAAGGTCCGGCGCACTGTAAAATACAAAAATGAGACAGATGGACAATCCAACCACTCCCATCGCAGCAACTGCCGCCAGTCGTGATTCAGTAAATACGGTATAAAAAATTCCGGCGATTAGAATCAGGGTAGTGATAATCTCATAGACGGTAACCCGCGATAAAGAATCATAATTAATACTGAAACTGGTATTTCCAATTATGATATAACCTACCAGGACAACCAGGAACAAAACTATTATAGAAATATAATTTCTTAAATATCCATTCTGAAAGAAATTAGTCCATAAAGCAGAAAGCTCCACGAAAAAATTATTGAACCTGATCATTAAGTTCTCAGGAGCTATGGAGTCATATTTTGCAATCCCGTTTTCAAGTTTTTTTGAAGGTGTCAGGAAGAAATACAAGGCTGTCCCCACTCCAATGGTGATCAAACTCAGAATAAAAGTAAGATTAAAACCATGCCAAAGGGCTAAATGAATTTCTGAAGCATCGGCACCAAGTGCAGTAACCACAGGTTTTATTATAGGTCCATCGATAAGAAATGGTGCTACTCCAAACACAATTCCTAAGGTTGCCAGCAATAAAGGCGGTGCCCACATAATAAAGCCAGGCATTTTTACATTGGTGTGCTCTTCTGGCAGTTTACCGGTAAAAGGTTTTATTCCGGCTACAAAACCGGCATACAGAAGTAAAATCTTAGTTAGCACGATCGCTATCATTACCAGAATCACAATCGTTTCAGAATTATGAGAGGCTTCATAAGTAAGTTCTTTCCCCACAAACCCAATACTTGGAGGGATTCCAGCACTGGAAATAGCGGCCAAAATTCCGGCAATCCCCACCGGCAACATTATCTTATTTAATCCGGACAGTCTGGTAACATCCCTGGTATGAGTTTGATGATCTATAATCCCTGTTACCAGGAATAAAGTCGCTTTATATAATGCATGCACAATTATAAAAACTGCGGCAGCAAGAAATGCTTCCTGAGTTCCTAAACCAATCAGGAATACCAGGATTCCAAGCGCAGAAATCGTGGAATAAGCCAGAATTCCTTTAAGATCGGTTCTAAAAAGGGTGTGGATAGCAGAATAAAGCATGGTTATCCCTCCAACTATAATTAAAGTTGTATTCCAGAAATTTTCTCCTCCAAGGATTGGCGTAAAACGCATCAATAAATAAATCCCTGCTTTTACCATAGTCGCGGAATGCAGGTAAGTAGAAACAGGAGTTGGAGCTTTCATTGCGCCAGGTAACCAAAAATGAAAAGGGAACTGAGCAGATTTTGTAAAAGCAGCACCGAATAATAGCAATACGGCTATATAATAGAACTCATCACCAACAATGAGATCTCTCATTGTAAGCATTTCAGAAATACTGTAAGTCCCTGAAATGTTATTTAAAAGCAAGGCACCGGCCAGTAAAAACAAACCTCCAATCCCGGTGATCCCTAAGGCTGTTAATGCCGATTTCCTTGAGGCCGGATTATTATTATTGAACCCGATTAGAAAAAAGGAACTGATACTTGTAAGCTCCCAGAACACAAATAAGGTGATCATATTGTCTGAAAGGACTAATCCAAGCATCGCACCCATAAAGGCTCCTAAATAGCCATAAAAACGATCGAGGTAGTGATGTCCTTTGAGATATGATGAAGTATATGCGAATACAAGGAATCCAATTCCCGTGATCATTAAAGAAAACAGCAGGGATAATCCATCAAGTTTAAACCCAAGATCTACTCCAAAGGAAGGAACCCATTCATAAGAACGGACAATAACATCTCCCTGAGAGACAGGCGAAATGAACTGAAAAAAGTATAAAAACAGGCTTAGTGGAACTAAGGATGCAAGAATTGCGAGTTTACCCTTAAATAATCTGCCGGCGAAAACCAGCAGAAATGAAAAAATAAATCCTGTAAGAATTGCAATTAGCATACTTAGTAAAAATCTGTTTCCCGCAAATATAATAGTTATTATTGAAGAATAAGATTTCAGGAAACAGTTAATCCCCAACTATTAGTGTGAAAAATACATTTATAACAGATTTGTATAATCTGGTGATGATATTTGGCAAAAAGCTGTAGAATTTTAATTCACACCGCCACAGGAAAATATAATATTTATCGTTATTCAATAATTTTATATATGTTTGTTATCGAAAAACAATAATTTAATCATGAAATCTTCAGTTCTTCTTAGAAATATTATCAGCATTACTTATTACTGCATGATCCTTTTTTGGATAATACTATTAGGGATCTTTATTTATTCAATCTTTGGGGATGAAGAATCGGCCATTCAACTTTTCAAGAATTCAGAGTATTTGAAAATAACTTCAAAAGCGGCATTAATCACAACCTTGGGTTATTCTTTAATATCATTTGCCTTCTGGATCTACCTATTCCGAATGATAAGGAACCTGATGGATAGTTTAACTTCAAAATCAATTTTCACGAACTTTCAAATAAGCAGCTTCAAAATTATTGGACAATTACTCATCTTTTTATCCATTCTCGATACCATATTCTCATTTATTTTCGACTTTATATCTAAAAACCACTTCAGAATAAAATTTGATTTCCTCGAATTCTGGCTGATCATTGCTCTTGGGTTATTTTTCATATTCATTTCCCAGATTTTCCATAAGGCAAAGGCATTGCGTGAAGAAAATGAACTAACTGTTTAAATATGGCTATTCACATAAACCTTGACAAAATACTTGAAGAACGCGGGATGAAAAGCAATGAGCTGGCAGAAATAGTTGGGATAACTACCGCAAATCTTTCCATTCTAAAAACCGGAAAAGCGAAGGCCATTAGATTTTCTACTCTGGAAGCTATCTGCGCTGCTTTAAATTGCCAGCCCGGGGATATTCTTGAATACAAACCATAAAACATTCCCCATTCCCAATCATTCAATTTCTTTACTTTAGATAAAAATTAAATATATGCGTCACCTGTTCATTCTCCTTTTACTTATTAGTATTTCGCTAAATGCTCAAACTAATCAATATCAAATCTCTTTTGATAATGCGGTTCATCATGAAGCTAAGATCAAGGTTAGCTTCCCGGATATTAAATCAGGAAAGCTTCATTTGAGAATGAGCAGAACATCCCCGGGCCGTTATGCGCTTCATGAATTTGCCAAGAACGTATACGGATTCAAAGCAACTAACAGCAAAGGGCAACCTTTAACAATAACCCGACCTGATCCATCTTCCTGGATAGTTAGCGATCATGACGGGACGGTTAACATTGAATACATCCTGTTTGCGAACCGCGGTGACGGTACCTATTCCCAAATTGATGAAACCCATGCACACCTAAATATTCCGGCAACATTTGTATATGCGGAGGATCTAAAACACAGACCCATAGAGGTGAATTTTGATGTAAGAGATGATCTTAACTGGAAAATCGCTACCCAGCTGGAAAAGAAATCAGGTCACACGTATGCCGCACCAGATCTTTACTATTTTATGGATAGCCCCGTTGAAATAAGTGATCATCAGATAAAAGAGTTCGAGCATCAGAATCAAACCATTCAATTTGTCTTACATCATCCCGGCACCGAGGCCGAATTCGATGCATATTTTAATCAGGTAAAGGAGATCGTAAAACAGGAAGCTGCCGTATTTAACGAACTCCCTCAATATGACTATGGCAGGTATACTTTTCTCGCTTGTTACATGCCTAATGTCTCCGGTGATGGAATGGAGCACAGAAACAGCACTATTTTAACCGATGTCGAAAGTCTTGCCAATGGAGGCATGAAAGGAAATATAGGCACGGTAGCTCATGAATTTTTTCATGGGTGGAACGTGGAGCGATTAAGACCGGAAGACCTGGAACCATTTAATTTTTCAGAAGCTAATATGAGTAAAGCATTGTGGTTTGCTGAAGGTTTCACCAGTTATTACACAGGGCTTATTTTACGCAGAGCAAATATTCTTTCTGAAACAGAATATATAGAAGGGCTTGCAGGAACCTTCAATTATGTATGGAATTCTCCGGCTACAGTTTATTTTAACCCAATAGAAATGAGCATGCAGGCTCCTTTTGTGGATGCTGCAACCTCAGTAGATCCTGTAAACAGAGAAAATACTTTTATTTCTTATTACTCCTACGGAAGCATGCTTGGGCTGGCGCTGGATCTTGAATTACGACTGAAGCAATTAAACCTGGATGATTTCATGAAATTAATGTGGAACCGTTATGGAAAAAAGGAAATTGCATATAGTGTTCAAAATATTCAACAAAGCCTGGCTACATATGCCGGCACTGAATTTTCTAAAAATTTCTTTAATAACTATATCTACTCCAGTAAAAGGCCAGATTATACAGAATTGTTCAAATTAATTGGAGTGGAACTGGTACAATCCAAGGAGGAAAGTTATTTCGGAGCTTCGGTGACCGAAACAAACGAAGGACTTAAAATCACCAAAAACACATTTAAGAATAGTCCGGCATATAATGCAGGGCTGGACAAAGGAGATATCATCCAGCAAATCGATGGAGAAGCTTTAAATACCACTGAATCCTTTAAAGATTATATAAGCAAACAAAAACCTGGAGCTACTGTAAAAGTAGAATTTGAAAGATTCGGAAATCTGAAAACAACCCTGGTTATCCTCGTGTCAAATCCTGAGTATAAGATCAGATTAACAAAGAACCCATCAAAAGAGCAATTGAAAAACAGAAAACTTTGGTTAGACCCAAAATAACCAAATGACCTAAAAAGAAAAAGGCCTTTCAAATTGAAAGGCCTTTTTTATATAATATTCGAAAGGTTAATCTGCCAGAATAATGGCTTTATTATCCTTCATCTCAAGAACTCCACCTTTAATAGTGTAGTAAAGCACATTAGGCTCAGAGTTTTCTGTTTTAAAAGCACTTTGATCCTTAGATTTAACCTCATTCTTACTACCGGCTGCAAGACTAATCTTAACATCACCTTCAGCAAGGGTTGAAACTATAGGGGCGTGATTATTCAACATTTGAAACTCACCATCGTGACCCGGAACTTTCACCGCGTCAACTTCAGCTTTAAAAACTACTGCCTCTGGAGTTACTATCTCTAAATACA
>NZ_JBLVTL010000002.1:590593-604695 GCF_048285835.1 Christiangramia aquimixticola | reverse complement strand
GGTTAGTTGTTTAACTAACTTCCCAATTCTCATTACTAGATTTACGATTCAGCAAGCATTTTCTCTCCGGCTTCGATCGCTTCTTCAATTGTCCCTTTAAGGTTGAAGGCAGCTTCCGGAAGGTGATCTAACTCACCATCCATGATCATGTTGAATCCTTTGATCGTATCTTTAATATCTACAAGCACTCCCTTAAGACCAGTAAACTGCTCTGCTACGTGGAATGGCTGAGATAGGAAACGCTGAACACGTCTTGCACGAGAAACGGCAAGCTTATCTTCTTCAGAAAGTTCTTCCATACCAAGGATGGCAATAATATCCTGAAGTTCCTTATATCTCTGTAATAACTCTTTTACTCTTTGAGCACAGTTATAGTGATCGTCACCTAAAATATCTGCTGTAAGAATTCTTGAAGTTGAATCAAGAGGATCCACCGCAGGATAAATACCTAATTCGGCAATTTTACGTGAAAGTACTGTGGTTGCATCCAGGTGGGCAAATGTAGTTGCCGGCGCCGGATCTGTAAGGTCATCTGCAGGTACGTAAACCGCCTGTACAGATGTAATAGATCCATTTTTAGTAGAAGTAATTCGCTCCTGCATCGCACCCATCTCTGTTGCAAGCGTTGGCTGATATCCTACCGCTGATGGCATACGTCCAAGAAGTGCAGACACCTCTGAACCAGCCTGAGTAAAACGGAAAATGTTATCTACGAAGAAAAGAACGTCTTTCCCCTGACCATCTCCGGCACCATCACGGAAGTATTCCGCAATTGTAAGACCAGAAAGAGCCACACGAGCACGAGCTCCTGGAGGTTCGTTCATCTGACCGAAAACGAAAGTCGCTTTCGATTCCTTCATGATATTTTTATCTACTTTTTGAAGATCCCATCCGCCTTCTTCCATAGAATGCATGAAATCATCACCGTATTTTATAATTCCAGATTCCAACATCTCTCTAAGAAGGTCATTCCCTTCACGAGTACGCTCACCAACTCCTGCAAATACAGAAAGTCCACCGTGACCTTTAGCGATGTTGTTAATCAATTCCTGAATAAGTACTGTTTTTCCAACTCCTGCACCTCCAAAAAGACCAATCTTACCACCTTTTGAATAAGGCTCAACAAGATCGATTACTTTAATTCCTGTAAACAGAACTTCAGTAGACACAGATAAGTCCTCAAACTTAGGAGCTTCACGGTGAATTGGAAGTCCATCTTTACCCGCTTTTGGCAAGTTCCCTAAACCGTCAATCGCATCTCCAATTACATTGAAAAGACGTCCGTAAACATCTTTACCAATAGGCATTTGAATAGGATTTCCAGTAGAAAGTACTTCAACACCACGGCTAAGACCGTCAGTTGAATCCATGGAAACAGTTCTTACAGTTTGCTCTCCAATATGAGACTGCACCTCAAGAACTAAAATAGAACCATCTTTTCTGGTAATTTCCAAAGAATCATAGATCTTTGGCAGTTCAGCGTTTTCTGAGTCGAACACAACATCAACTACAGGACCAATAATCTGGGCAACTTTACCTGTGACTTTAGACATTTATCTAATTCTTTAATTTTTAATAGTAAAATTCAAAAACCTATTTCATTGATTTAAAAAATAATAAATCAGAATAAGGTCATTTTCAGGGTGCAAAGATAATTTTTTCTCGCAAAAAACATATTGAATTTTTGAGAAGTTTCTAATGTTTTCTCAGAGTGCTAAAATCCTGATTTCAAAGCGCTAATTCTCCACTACAATTAACACTATATAAAAAAAGCCTCCATGATTTTTCAGGGAGGCTTTCAACTTAATATTATAAGATTTATTCTACTGTTACCGATTTAGCCAGGTTTCTTGGCTGATCCACATTCTTATCCAGCATTACAGCTATGTGATAAGAAAGCAACTGCAAAGGAATAGTAGTTAAAAGTGGAGTTAAAGACTCCATAGTATCAGGAACTTCGATCACATAATCTGCAAGTTCTCTAACTTCTTCATCCCCTTTGGTCACAATTCCAATGATCTTTCCTTTTCTGGATTTGATCTCCTGGATATTACTTACAACCTTTTCATAATGCCCTTTTCTGGTAGCAATTACCACAACCGGCATCTGCTCATCTATAAGCGCGATAGGTCCATGTTTCATTTCAGCTGCAGGATAACCCTCAGCATGAATATAAGATATCTCCTTAAGTTTTAAAGCTCCTTCAAGCGCCACCGGGAAATTATATCCTCTACCAAGATAAAGACAATTCTTAGCATCTTTATACTTTGCCGCAACCTCCTGAATTAATTCATCAGATTTTAATGCTTCTTCAATTTTACCAGGGATTCTTTCAAGTTCCTGCAAGTGGAATTGGAAATCACTATGAGAAATGGTTCCTTTAAACTTCCCAAGCTTAAGAGCCATAAGGGTAAGAACCGTAATTTGTGTGGTAAAGGCTTTTGTTGAGGCAACACCAATTTCAGGACCTGCATGGGTATATGCTCCTGCATGCGTTTCCCTGGAAATAGAAGATCCTACCACATTACAAACTCCAAACGTAAAGGCTCCTTTTTCTTTTGCTAATTTAATTGCTGCCATAGTATCTGCAGTCTCTCCACTTTGAGAAATTGCAATTACTACATCATTTTCAGAAATTACAGGATTTCTATATCTAAATTCTGAAGCGTATTCTACTTCAACAGGAATTCTTGCAATATCCTCAAAGATATATTCAGCTACTAAACCAGCATGCCATGAAGTTCCACAGGCTACAATAATGATACGTTTCGCATTAGCAATGCGCTCCATATTATCGTCTATTCCAGCCATTCGTATTATACCCTGATCTACAAGCATTCTACCCCTATAGGTATCACTTATAGCATTAGGCTGTTCATGGATTTCTTTCAACATGAAATGATCGTAACCCGCCTTTTCAATTTGCTCCAGGTTCAACTGTAGTTCCTGAATATAAGGATCAACCAAAGAGTCATCATGAATTTTTCTGATCTTTACTTCTTTATGTCTTCTAATAACTGCCATTTCCCCATCTTCCAGATAAATAGCGTTATTTGTAAATTCAATAAATGGGGATGCATCAGAAGCAACAAAGAATTCATCTTCACCAACACCAATAGCCAACGGACTTCCAAGCCTAGCAACAACTATTTCATCCGGTTTTTTCTTATCAAAAACCGCAATAGCATAAGCCCCGATAGTTTGGTTTAAAGCGATTTGCACTGCCTTTCCAAGTTTAACCCCTTCTTTTACTATTACATCTTCTATAAGATTCACTAATACTTCAGTATCAGTATCACTTTGAAAAGTATAACCTCTTTTCTTTAATTCCTTTTTAAGAGCATCGTAGTTCTCAATAATTCCATTGTGAATTATTACCAGATCCCCGGAATTTGAATAATGAGGGTGTGAATTCACATCATTTGGCTCCCCGTGAGTTGCCCATCTCGTATGCCCTATTCCAACTGTACCGTTAGTAGAAATCTCACTTTCCAGTCTTTCCTTTAGGTCAGCAACCTTTCCTTTGGTTTTGCTCATTTTAAGCTCTGTCCCATCATATAGGGCTATACCAGCACTATCGTAACCTCTGTATTCTAATCTTTGAAGTCCCTTTAAAACAATGGGATAAGCATCTCTATGCCCAATGTATCCAACAATTCCACACATAATTTCTACTAATTAAAGTCGGTATAATATATTCTTAATTTTAATCTTTTGTCATCATCCGGGGACATGTTACCATGCAAAACAGTTCCTTTTGGAGTGAACAGAGTAGCTGCGGGCAATCTGTCAATTGGAGCCGGCGCATTTCTTGTTGCTGACAACAACGATCCTGATATTGATCCCTGCGACCCTCGTGAGACTACCGTATTGATATTAGGTACAACAACCAGACCTAATTTCACATTTTCAGCATTCTCATTTAACAACCTGGTAATATGATTGGTGATCCTGATCTTGTAAAAAGATCCATTCTCATCTTCAGCAACCTTTAAAGGCGTGGAGAATGTTGTCAAACTTTCATTAGGATTAGCTAAATTCAAGGAAATATCCAGAGCATAATCTGAAAGGATGGTGTTATTAGTTAAATCATATAAATACAATCTGTTTGGCTGATCACCATTATAAATACTTTCGTTGATATAGAAAGTCAGGTTCGCCTCATTTATTAAAAGATCCTGTCCCTGAAGACTTTCCAACACATCAGCATCCTGGAATAACTCAATAACTCCTATGCTTCCTTCCTGACCTTTCAAATAAATATTTTCAGATCCGGTTTGAGAAGATTGAGATTGAATGGTTTGCAACAAGTCTCCCGGATATTCTCCATCATAAAGATTCACTCTGTTTCCGGTAAAAAAGTTCAACTTATAACTTCCACGAACCCTTTTTTCTTCATCTTCCACCTCATCTACTATATCACTATTATAATACAATGTTATATGAGCATCCTCACTGTTGATATTAAAGAGGATTTGACTACCTCCAGAACCATTATCTTCTGCTTTGATGTAAAGATTTCGCAGATAATCCTTAAAATTATCATTACTGGAAAGCTCCACAGATCCTTGTTTGTCAATGATCTTATTTTTAAAATAATCGACAGATAATTTTAATCTTAATGCCGGCTTATTGGTAATCGTATCGATTTCTTCTTCTTCACCAGGCTCATAAGTAACGTAAGTCTCAGATGATGGTTCAAAACTATCATTCTCATAGATTGGAGCACCTACAATATTCTGCTCAAATTTACTTTTTTGATCTGTATAGTATTTTTGACGACCGGCAAAACCAGCTTCAGGATCAAGATCATTTAAAAGAAAAGAGGTTTCGTAAATGGATAACTTGAAAGAACCATCCCCGAAAATCGAATCCAGTTTATAAACCGGATTTTCACGAGTTGATTCCGTAGTTTCAGAAGAAAAATATGGAATAGTTAAGACCACACTATCCAAAACAACGTTTTCCCCAAATTCAGGCTCAGTTTCAGAAAGTTTAAGTTCACTTACAACACTGGCTACACTTTGACCGTATACCGGATGCTCGTGCACCCCAAGGAAAAAGTTGGAAAGATTATTGGTTTGAACAGAGTTTATTTTTTGAGAATAGGCATTTACTTCAAACTCCATCAATTTCACATTGGAAGAATTATTAATAATCTCTCCTCCAACTTCAGTGAAATCTTCATCACATCCTACAAAAGCGGAAATAACAGCCACGAAGGCTGTTATTTGGAACAATTTATTTAATCTCATTTAAATTTTTTACTTACGATTCAGACAATACTTTAGTGTCATAAAATTCCTGATAGGCATGAGAGAAATTTTCCTTTTCAGTATATGGCAATACCGGCTTGTTGAGTTTCCCTATGTAAGTTTTCAACTCTTCTGGAATATTATCTCCTCCAATTACAATTGCATCTGAATTATCTACCGAAGTTTTTAGAATATTCACAAAATTTGGAGTTTTTAAATGCTTCACATTGGCATTTTCAAAACCATCAAAAAGAATTTTCTCACGCAACTCTTCATCTAACGTCCCATCGAAACTTTGATTGTAAACAGAAGTCACAATTTTAGCATCTTTAAATAATGGCTCATTCCCGTAATAATTTCGCAGATATAATGGCAGCAATGACGAAAGCCATCCATGAACATGAATAATATCCGGTGACCAATTCAATTTTTTTACGGTTTCAATAACCCCTTTAGCGAAGAAAATAGCACGCTCATCATTATCAGGGAATAGATTCCCCTCTTCATCGGTTAAAGTAGCTTTCCTTTTAAAGTAATCTTCATTATCTATAAAATAAACCTGCATTCTCTCCTTTGGGATAGATGCCACTTTAATGATCAACGGCATATCCAAATCATTAATCACAAGGTTCATCCCGGAAAGCCTGATCACCTCATGTAGTTGGTGCCTTCTTTCATTGATATTACCAAACCTTGGCATAAAAATCCTAATTTGACCTCCAAGGTTATTCACCATTTTTGCAGCTTCAAAAGAAGTGGATGAGATATCAGTTTCAGGTAAGTACGGTATAACTTCAGACGAGACGTATAATACTCTCTTATCTTTCATATATTCTTTGCTTTAGTTACGTTTCCGAATAAAAAACACGCAAAATTACAAAATTTTATGCAGATTGCCACAGATATATTAAGTTTGCACGCTGTTAATTTTAAAATAAAATGCAGGTTTTTAGGGAGAAAGCACCACTAATAGAGGCAATTCAGAAGGTTAAATCTGAAGGAATGAGCATTGGACTGGTACCTACCATGGGTGCTCTTCACGATGGTCATCTTTCTTTGGTGGATCATGCGACCTCTTCAACAGATCAGGTTGTTGTAAGTATTTTCGTCAATCCTACTCAGTTCGACAATAAGGAGGATCTTGAGAAATATCCCCGAAATCTGGAAAAAGATATTGAATTATTGCAGACCCGTTTTCCGGACCTTTGGATTTTTAGTCCGACAGCTACCGACCTCTATGGGGAAGTAATTACTTCACAGGTTTTTAATTTTGACGGACTGGAATCTGTAATGGAAGGAAAATACCGAAACGGTCATTTTGACGGTGTTGGAACAGTAGTCAAACATCTTTTTGACGTGGTCCAACCCAATAAAGCATTCTTTGGAGAAAAGGATTATCAGCAATTACAAATAATTAGAAAACTCGTTGAGCAGACCGCCTCTAAAGTAGAAATAGTAGGTTGTCCCATTTTACGTGAAAAATCGGGCCTTGCAAGGTCTTCCAGAAATGAACGTCTAACCGATGAAATTCGTGAAAAAGCGGCATTTATTTATAGCACTCTCAAAAAGGCCAAAAATTTGTTTGGCACGGAAAGTGCTGATTTCGTGACGAATTGGGTTGAAAATGAATTTCAAAATCAGGATAAACTAAACCTCGAATATTTCGAGATAGCCGATGCTGATAATTTGAAAAAGATAAACGAAAAGGAAAAAGGAAAAAAATACCGGGCTTTTATCGCAGTTTATGCTGAAAACATAAGATTAATAGATAATATAGCCCTGGATAATTAAAATTAAGATGCAAATTCACGTAGTAAAATCAAAAATTCACAGAGTAAAGGTAACCGGAGCCGACCTTAATTATATTGGAAGTATCACCATAGATGAAGATCTAATGGAAGCTGCTAATATCATTGAAGGGGAAAAGGTCCAGATCGTTAATAATAACAATGGTGAAAGATTGGAAACTTACGTAATTCCGGGACCTCGAAATACGGGCGAAATTACTTTAAATGGCGCAGCAGCAAGAAAAGTTGCCAAAGGAGATATTTTAATTATCATTTCTTACGGAATTATGGAGCTGGAAGAAGCTAAAAACTTTAAGCCGTCTCTTGTTTTTCCAGATGAGGAAACCAATCTCCTGAAATAAGCCTTTGAATAAAAGATTTAAAAAAATATTAAAAATAAGCATCCCCTTACTCCTGGGGATTTTTTTAGTTTGGTACTCTCTTGGTAGTTCAACTCCAGAAGAACGCCAGAGCTTATGGCAAAGTATCACCCAGGCAAATATTTTCTGGATACTCGTTTCATTTTTTTTAGGCACAATCTCACATGTATCCCGCGCTTACAGATGGAAATTCATGTTAGAACCAATGGGATACAAGTCTTCACTATCCAATAGATTCATGGCAGTTATGGTAGCATATCTGGCAAACTTTGGAATTCCCCGCTCCGGAGAAGTTCTTCGCGCAGCTACCCTTACCAATTATGAAAAAATACCGTTTGAGAAAGGCTTTGGAACTATCATTTCTGAAAGGGTTGCAGACCTTTTAATCTTAATGTTCATTATTGGCGTAACGGTGATCCTTCAAACAGATGAACTCCTCGGTTATTTGGATGCTCAGAATATAAAACCATTAAACACTTTGTTATTCTTTTTAGGACTGGTTGCAATTTTTATTATAGGTCTAACTGTTATTAAAAAATCAAACTGGCTCCCTTTTCAAAAAATTAGAAAACTTGCGAAAGGCCTTTTAGAAGGCATGAAAAGCATCCTGCAAATGAGGCAAAAATGGGCTTTTCTGCTTCATACTGCCTTTATATGGACCATATACTTGGTCATGTTTTTCCTAATTCAGTTTAGTATTCCCGAAACTGCCGAAACTTCGTTTGGAGTAATAATGGCAGCTTTTGTAGTAGGTAGCTTTGCGGTATCTGCCACCAATGGCGGAATTGGAGTTTATCCCCTTGCCGTTGGCGGAGTATTGATCTTCTTTGGTGTTGAAGATCACGCAGCCGAAGCTTTCGGATGGATTTCCTGGGTTACTCAAACCGCCGTAGTGGTGATTTTTGGCGGACTTTCCTTTATTTTATTACCACTTCTTAATAACAGAAAATAATAATTATCTTGTAAGTCCGAATCAATACCTAACCTATGAAACATTTTTATGCCCTGATAATGGCTGTTCTATTGTCATTTTCAGGTTTTTCCCAAATAAAGTATGAGAGTTTCTCTTCTCAAAAACTCAACGAATCCCGTCAGATTAAAATTCAGCTTCCAAGAAATTATGAAGAAAACACCGGGAAACGGTATCCGGTTGTAATTGTTCTGGATGGAGATTACCTCTTTGAACCTGTAGCAGGAATGGTAGATTACTATGCGTATTGGGAAGATATCCCTGAAATGATCGTGGTTGGAGTAAACCAGGATGGCATTAGAACTGAAGATACAGCCTATGGAGATGAGAATTCACTTCCAGCCGGGAAAGGAGCTAAGTTTTTCGAATTTATCGGGATGGAACTTCTGGCGCAACTTGATCAGAAATACAGAACTGCCAACTTCAGAATAATCATAGGTCATGATTTTACTTCAAATTTTATCAATTTTTATCTTTTAAAAAAGGATCCAATCTTTCAGGGCTATATCAATCTAAGTCCGGATCTGGCACCAGATATGGCATCTCATATCACCTATGCACTTAAGACGACAGAAAGTAAAAAATGGTTCTATATGGCGACAGGAAGCGATGACATCCCGGTGCTTAGAAAAGATATTTTAAGTTTTGACAACCAGTTAAAAACGATCGACAATAAACTGGTTACTTACCATTTTGATGATTTCAAGAACGAAACTCACTATTCGCTGGTAGGGAAGGCGATCCCTTCGGCAATTGCAAGCATGTTTGAAATTTACAGACCTATATCCACCAAGGATTATAATGAAGTACTTCTTCAAACCTCAATTTCTCCCACCAAATATTTAGTGGAAAAATACAGCTCCATTGAAGAGTTGTATGGACTAAAGAGAAAAGTAAGTATTAACGATTTTCTTGCGGTATACCGTGCGATTGAAAAAACCAGAAACTGGGAGCAGTATAAAGATCTGTACAAACTGGCATATGACCATTACCCACGCACTATGTTAGGGCCATTTTTTGAAGCGCGATATGAAGAAGAAACCGGTAATCCGCGTAAAGCGATGAAGATCTATCAGAACGCTTACGGGCAGGAAAAAATCGCATTTTTAGATACCGATTATATGCTGGCAAAAGCCGATGCAATTAAAAAAGATTTCGGTTATTAGCATTAAAATGATCACTAATGGCGAAGGTTAAAACCACATTTTATTGTCAGAAATGCGGCGCTCAATATGCCAAGTGGCAGGGCAAATGTAATTCCTGCGGAGACTGGAACACCATAGTTGAAGAACTGGTTCAAAAACCTGATCCCAAGGATTGGAAAACTTCAGCTAAGAATGAAGCAAAAAAGGCTGCTAAACCACGGCTGATAGGTGAAATTGAAAACAGTTCACAGGACAGGTTAAAAACCGGAAATAATGAACTCGACCGGGTTTTAGGTGGCGGGATTGTTCCGGGCTCACTTACTCTTTTAGGCGGGGAACCGGGTATTGGTAAAAGTACCCTGTTGCTTCAGATAAGTCTTAGCCTTAAGTATAAAGTCCTGTACGTTTCCGGAGAGGAAAGTGCCCAGCAGATAAAAATGCGAGCAGAGCGAATAGACCCTTCTTCGTCTAACTGCTATATTTTAACCGAAACCAAAACTCAGAATATTTTCCGGCAGGTGGATGAAACCCAACCGGAAGTAGTCATTATCGATTCCATTCAAACCCTGCACAGCGATTATATTGAAAGCTCCCCGGGAAGTATTTCCCAAATAAGAGAATGCACCACAGAGCTGATAAAATTTGCCAAAGAAAGCAACACTCCGGTGATTCTGATTGGTCATATTACTAAAGACGGGAGCATTGCCGGTCCAAAAGTGCTGGAACATATGGTAGATACCGTGCTTCAGTTTGAAGGAGACCGGAATCATGTTTACCGGATCTTACGCGCTCATAAAAACCGATTTGGAAGCACGCATGAACTTGGGATTTACGAAATGCAGGGCAGTGGTTTGAGGGAGGTTACAAATCCTTCTGAAATTCTCATTTCCAAAAATGATGAAGATCTTAGTGGAACAGCAATCGCCTCTACTCTTGAAGGAATGCGACCTTTGATGATCGAAATTCAGGCGTTGGTAAGCACGGCTGTTTATGGAACTCCGCAACGAACTACCACGGGTTATAATACGAAACGTTTAAACATGCTGCTGGCGGTTTTAGAAAAGCGTGCCGGATTCAGACTGGGAGCAAAAGATGTTTTCCTGAATGTTACCGGAGGGATTAGCGTGGACGACCCCGCTATTGATCTTGCTGTGATCGCTGCAATTTTATCTTCTAATGAAGACATAGCGCTTACCAAAGATATTTGTTTTGCAGCTGAAGTTGGTCTTGCCGGAGAAATTAGACCGGTAACCAGAATTGAACAAAGAATTCTTGAGGCTGAAAAACTTGGTTTTGCATCCATTATGGTTTCCAAACAGAGTAAAATCCCAAAATCTAATTACCAGATCAAAGTAATTCGAGTGGCAAAGATCGAAGATGTGGTCGCGCATCTTTTTGGATAATATTAGGAATATTCATTCTTATATTTGACTGAATTTTAGTGCGGTATAAGAATGAAGAAATTGATATTGATCATAATTATTTCCCTTTGTTCCTGTTCAGAAATTGAAAAGGCAGAAGATTTGATCTCCGGACTTTCACCCAGGCAGGAGTATCAAAAAGATGAGAATATCTCTGACGAATTATTTCAAATCTGGAAAGCCCGCGTTGATGTAGCTCTTGAAAATTCACTCAAAATCGATCTTCCATATGTTGAAAAAGGCTTCTTCAAACCCAGAAATTTCGCAATTTACAGTTATGACACTTACCTTCTTCCCGGCGAGGTTATCGAAATTAAAATAAATACGGAAAGTCTTTCCACGCTTATTTTTACAACAATCTATAAGAAAGATAATTCCAGTGGCGTTTTTGAGAAATTAAAAACCGGTGCTGCAGACAAAAAGGAATTAAGCTTCGAGGTATACGAACAGGGCTTATATAAAATTGTAATTCAACCTGAGATCGAAGCCAATAGCCCATTTCAATTAGAAATAAAAAAATCACCTTCATACCTGTTCCCAGTTATAAACGGGAAAAATTCAGACATTGGAAGCTATTGGGGTGATATGCGCGAAGGTGGAATTCGTGACCATAAGGGGATCGACATATTTGCCAATAAGGGCACACCTGTCTTAGCGCCTACAAGCGGAAAAATCACCTTCTCCGGAGAAAAAGGATTGGGTGGAAAACAGGTCTGGCTGAGGGATAGCAAGCGAAAACTGGATCTTTATTTCGCACATTTGGATAGTATAATCCCGAAATTAAAAAAGGTGAAGCCCGGGGACACTCTTGGCTTTGTTGGTAATACAGGGAATGCTAAAACAACCCCGCCGCACTTGCATTTTGGTATATATAAAAACAGACGGGGAGCTATAGATCCTATTGGATTCGTTTATCAAACCGAACCCGCTGAGAATGCTCCTGCTGACCTGAAAAACCTCGCAGACAGAATTAAAATCACAAAAAATAAAGCAGCTCTAAGAAATAAAGCTGCTTTAAATAATTCAAATATTGTGAAAACCGGAACAAATGGAGAGGTGCTATATGTTCAGGGAAAAACTGACGATTGGTATCACGTAAGAGACAGCCTTGATCGCAGCATGTATATCCATGAAAGCGAGGTTACACCAGCTCTTTAAGGAGCCGGGTTAGGACATGCCTTATGAACCTCTTCAATATCCTTCAATATCTCGCCTGAAAGAACCACGTTTATACTTTCTATGTTTTCTTCAAGTTGTTCAATACTCGTTGCTCCTATAATATTACTTGTAACGAATGCTTGCTGATTCACAAATGCCAGCGACATTTGTGTAAGACTCAAACCATGTTTATTTGCAACTTCCTGATACCTTCTTGTAGCTTCTACCGCCTCTTTATTCGAATATCTTTTATACTGAGGGAATAAACTCAAGCGGGTATTCGGTTGAATTCCATTAAGATGTTTCCCACTTAAAGTACCCATCCCTAATGGAGAATAAGGGAACAACCCCACATTTTCTCGATGAAGAATCTCGGTAAGTCCAATTTCATCTTTCCTGTTCAAAAGGTTATAAGGGTTCTGAACAGTGCTTACTTTGGGAAGTTCGTGTTTACTCTCTTCCAAAAAGCGCATAAGTCCGTATGGCGTTTCATTAGAAAGTCCGATACTTCTTATTTTCCCTTTTTTAACGAATTCGTTAAGGCCTTCAAGGATCTCTCTGAAATTATCCTCCCATTTTTCACTCTCATCATGCTCATAACCAAGCTTTCCGAAATAGTTTGTATTTCTCTCCGGCCAGTGTAATTGATATAGATCAATATAATCTGTTTGCAGTCTTTTTAAGCTTTTATCAACAGCATCTTCCAAAGCTTCCTTATGAAAGCCCATATCTTCTCTAATATGCGAAACCATTTCAGCAGGTCCGGCGATTTTGGAGGCAATTACCACATCATCTCTTCTGCCTGTTTTTTTAATCCAGGTTCCTATAATTTTTTCTGTGCTCCCCTGAGTTTCCGGTGAGGCAGGAATAGAATACATCTCGGCTGTATCGATGAAATTCACGCCTTTATCCAAAGCGAAATCTATCTGTTGGTGACCCTCAGCCTCTGTATTCTGTTGGCCCCAGGTCATGGAACCTAAACAGATCTTACTTACTTTAATATTTGTATTAGGAAGATTGGTATACTTCATTATAATTATTCAATTTCATTTAAAACTTTAGTGATCTCGTCCAGTTTTGGAGTTAAGATCACTTCTATTCTTCTGTTTTTTGCACGACCACTTTCAGAATCATTTGAGGCTACCGGAACGAATTCTCCTCTTCCTGCAGCAGTAAGGTTTTGCGGATCAATACTTGAATTTTTCTTTAGAATCTGCACTATGGAAGTCGCTCTTTTGGTAGAAAGATCCCAATTGTCTTTTAAAGCTCCGCTTCCACCGTATGGAACATTATCTGTATGTCCTTCAATTAGAACTGCGATATCCTGATTTTGAGCAAGGACGCTCCCTAATTGCTTCACTGCTTTACGGCCTTCAGAATTTACAGCCCAGCTTCCGGAATCAAATAACAATTTGTTCTCCATGGAAACATATACTTTACCATTGCGCTGTTCAACGCTAAGACCTTTCCCTTCAAAATTGGTAAGTGCATTGGAAACTGCATTTTTAAGCGCATTCATTTTCGCATCTTTTGCTGCTATCACTTTTTCCAACTCGTTTATTCTTTGAGACCTGCCAGAGAGATCTTTTTCCAGTTTTTCCAGACGATTTTTTTCAAGGATAAGCGCTGCTTCTTTTTCATCTAATTGCGCCAGTAATTCCCTGTTTTGACGGGAATTTTCAGCTATAGCAGCAGAACTATTCTGTTCAAGGGCATCATAAGACTCTTCCAGACTTGAAAAGTTCTTTTGAAGCAATTGCAACTTCTCCATTAGATCGTTTCGCTGTGTGGTGATCTCGTTATGTTCCGCCTTTAGTGCTGCCAGTTCTCCTTCGAGTTTTTTGCTGCTATTTCTAAAAGAGTCGAGATCATCTTTTACTTCCCTGTTCTCTCTCTGCAAATCTGCATTCCGGCTTTCAAGCTCATTATACTTTTTTGAAGTAACGCAAGATGAAGCAAGCGAAACAATAAGCGTAAGTGCAATAA
>NZ_JBLVTL010000002.1:546882-590559 GCF_048285835.1 Christiangramia aquimixticola | reverse complement strand
CTACAAGAACGGGACAATGGTCACTATGGTATGCTTCGGGCAGAATAACTGCTCTTTTCAACCTGTTTTTCAGAGTTTCTGAAACCAGATTGTAATCAATTCTCCATCCTTTATTATTGGCACGTGCATTTGCTCTGTAACTCCACCAGGAATACTGATGAGGCTCTTCATTAAAATGCCTGAAGCTGTCTATAAAACCATTCTTTATAAACCCATCTATCCATTCTCTTTCTTCGGGAAGGAATCCTGAAGTATTTTTTAAACGAACAGGATCGTGAATATCAATTGCCTCGTGACAAATGTTATAATCACCACCAATTATAAGGTTTGGAATTTCCTGTTTCAGGTTATTTATGTATTCCTGAAAATCATCCATAAACCTGAATTTATGCTCTAAACGGGCAATATTGGTTCCTGATGGTAAGTATAGACTCATAACAGAAACATCATCAAAATCTGCACGGATCACTCTTCCCTCATGATCCATATAATCTATCCCGGTTCCATATTGAACATGGTTAGGTTTAATTTTACTTAAGATAGCCACTCCGCTATAACCCTTTTTTGTCGCAGGATGCCAGTAATGATAAGGATACCCTGCTTTTTCAAACATCTCAAGGTCCAATTGGTCGGGATTGGCTTTTATTTCCTGGATACAAATTACATCGGGGTTCGCCTGCTGGGTCCATTCCAGAAAGCCTTTTCGTATTGCTGCTCTTATTCCGTTAACGTTATACGAGATAATAGTCATTAAATGTAGATTTTGGTCAAAAATAATGCTATCTGAACTTTATCCAAGTCCCGATAGCATTATGAAATGTTTAAAAATTATTTTACAAGAAAACGTTTTACTTTCCCCACTTTTCTGGTTCCAACTCTTAACAAATAAACGCCGGGAGCCGCATAGGACATGTCAAGCTCATAAAAATAGCCATCACCGTCATTTTCGATATGGTTTTCAAGTAATTGCTGGCCAAGAATGGTATAAACACTAATTCTAAGTGGTTCTGAAAAATCTGTTTCCAGTAAGATTCTGTAAAGACCATCCTTATTAGGATCTGTCACTATCTTAAGTTCAGCTTCGTTCAGTATAAAATCCTCCAGATCCAGAGTACTGTCTACAATATTTATGGAATAATCATGGGTGGTACCATAAGCCATAACCGAACATGGGTCGTTTAGATCTCCGCTAAAACTGGTGTCTCCAGCTCTGATTCTCAATAAGTGTTGGCCCAGATTGGCATTTGCCGGTAGGTCAAAATCGTACGAAAACGACTTATTCTCTTCAGGAATAACTTCTGAAGTGATCAACCTTTCAGAATCCTCAAAAACAGCATTATCATTAAGGTCGATCCACATGGAGAATTTTTCGACATTATCTTCAGCAAAGTTTGTTTGAACGGTCACCGTAAATGTTTTCTTAGATCTGTCCAGGTTGGCAGATCCTCCTATAAAATCAATATACCCGGAAGTACATGGAATTCGTTCGTTTAGATATCCTTCCAGTTCAAAGTAGAAAATTCCATCTCCCTGAGAACAGTCAGACCCTTCAGGAATACAATCCAGATTGGCAATGGAGGTGGTTTCAGAATCATTTGACGGATCAAAATCCCCCGGCAACAGGGTCCGTGCTTTCACCGTATAACGTCCGGAAGCAGAAAAATTGGCGGTTTTGCTGAAGGTATAAGTTTCAACTCCCCCAACTTCCAACACCCCTCTAAACATTTCTTCAACCCGCGGATTGTTCCCTATCTGGTAACTAACCGGGATATTTGTTTGCTCTTCGCCTCCAAAATTTTCAATTACAATGCTTACCGCTTCTGAAGTAGAAAGATTTTCCTGTGTTTTTGGTGCCGCAATAGAGGTTACTCCAACATCCTTTGGCGGTAAATTCTTCACCACTTCGGTGATCCCGTCGTTACCGGAATTCTGATCATTTTCGAGATTGGTGGTAATATTGATGCTAAAGGTTTGCCCTTCTGCTGAAAGATCTGCCGTTTGATTGAATGTAAACTCTGCCGTACTCTCAGCCGGAATGGTTTGAGTAAAAACTTCAGTCACCAACGGCCCGCCATCTATACTATAAGATATCTCGAAATTGGACTGAGGGTTCAATCCATAATTACGGATTTTAATTATAATTTTTTCTGAAGCGGTAAGGGATGCATCCTTTGGACTCAAAAGTGCGATTACCCCCAGATCATTCTCTTCTGTAGCCGAAAATCTAAAAACCCCTACTTTATTTAATCTTCGGGCTCCGCTAAAGTACTCGGCATTATGCCAAAAGGTAAGATCATCTGAAGGGTCGATGCTTAAATGAGCATAATCCCCATATCGTCCGGAAGCACTGGGCTGCGGACTTTCACCTTTAACGATGGTTTGTTCCTCAATGGTCATTATTCCTAATGGATCACCCATATACCTTCCGGTGTATCTTATTGACGGATATATAGGTTTTACTGGATTGTCATTGACCACAGTGTAACCAAGCGCTATATTTCCTCTTTTATCAATTCCAATACTTCCGCAGAATCTGTCGCTTCCATCCGGCGCATAAGTTCCTTCCTGGTACACGGTCCAGGGAGCGCCATCGGCAGGCTGTCTTAATTCATACCATCTTACTCCAGCATGTTCGGCTGGACCTGCAGCCACATCTACCACGAAATTCATAACCGCAGAGTTATATCCTTCAAACCTTCTGTATTGGGTCATATACATCATGGCTCCCTGCAGTGCATCAATGTCTACATCACTTCCGGGCTGATCAAGATTTTTAAAACCACCGCCATCAAAAGTGGCTGTAAACGGGGAAACCCCATTGGTTAATTCCTGACTTTCTTCGATAGTTGAATTTGGAGGATTAGTCCAGTTTGTATTAATAAGCCAAATTTTAAGATGGTCCTGATTCACACCCGCCCAATCGTCATCCTGCAAATAGATTATGGGAGAATTACCGGGTGGAGGAAGATCTGATCCCATTACACTGAATCCAGCAGGACTATAAAATCCATTATTTTCGATTCCGGGTAAAGGAAATCCTATAATTTTTACTCCGTTATCTCCTGCAAGCATTTTATCCCGTTCAAGAACAAATACCACCTGATTTTCCTGAGGAGCTCTGGGATCTTTATTTGTTGTGATATAATAGCCATCACTCCACAGCGAAATTTTAGGATAATCCGGGAGAGACTCAATATCGAACCTGTATGTATACCAACCACTATTAACCGGGTCGGGACCTTGTGACACTGCAATAAGTAGGGCCGCCGGAGTTTCGCTATCACCTTCAGGAGGAAGATCATCACTAAACTGCATCATGATAAAACGATCTGCCGGTTCATCATAAAACACAATGGGATCACCATCTGTCTCATCCTGAAAACTACCCCCAATACTGGCAAGAGATGCGGGGGGAACTATTTGATTTCCCTGTTTGTCCCAAATTGAAAATTCAGAATTCCAGGCATTCATATAATGATTTCTACCCACCGCTCCTGTAGGGTCTGATGGTGTGGCTAATGTATTAGCGCCCTCAAAACTAAGGATAGGTGATTTTCCTGGAATATCACCCATTTTTTTCTGGATCACAGGGTCCCCTGTCTTTGGCAAACCCTTCCCCGGGACTATCTTGTTAATCCCCCGGTTTCGCGGATTATAAAGTTTTGCTTTTTTTGAAGTAGGGAGAAGTTTCGCTTTAGAAAGCGGCCCGGACAAAATTACATTAGCAGAATCTATAAAAGTGGGACCTGCCTTTTCCCTGTTTTGGGAGAATAAGTTAAACTGGCATAAAAACGCAAGTGAAAGTAGGAGGATATATTTTTTCATCTAAAAATGTCTACGGCAATATTTTCTTAAAAATAGACATTATCGATTTAATGGAAATAAAAAAGGCAACTAATAAATTAATTGCCTTTCTTAAATATTTGCTAATTAAAACTGAATCCAGCTTTCTACACGAAATCTTTCATCCAGGTTCTAAAATCGGTTTCCTTTTTAATAAGATCATACAAGTCACTAATAGCGACTCTTTTTTGCTCCATAGAATCACGGAATCTTACCGTCACTTTATTATCTTCCAGTGAATCATGATCTACAGTAATACAAAGTGGAGTTCCGGCTGCATCCTGTCGACGATATCTTCTTCCAATAGCGTCTTTTTCATCGTATTGAACTCTAAAATCCCATTTAAGGTCATCTACTATTTTTTGAGCCAATTCCGGCAACCCATCTTTCTTGACCAATGGCAAGATCGCTGCTTTTGTAGGTGCAAGTACCGCCGGTAATTTTAATACCGTTCTACTATTCCCATCACCCAGATCTTCTTCTTTTAATGAAGATGAAAGTACGGCAAGGAACATCCTGTCCAAACCAATAGAAGTTTCAATAACATAAGGAACATAGTTTTCCTTAAGTTCAGGATCGTAAAATCTTAGTTTTTTTCCTGAATGTTCTTCATGTGCTTTCAGGTCAAAATCTGTTCTGGAATGTATTCCTTCCAGTTCTTTAAAGCCGAATGGGAAATTGAATTCTATATCGGCAGCGGCGTTTGCATAGTGCGCCAGTTTCTCATGATCATGGAATCTATAATTCTCTTCTCCAAGACCCAATGATTTATGCCATTTTAATCTTGTTTCCTTCCACTTCTCATACCACTCCAGTTCTTCTCCGGGACGAACAAAGAATTGCATTTCCATTTGTTCAAATTCACGCATCCTGAAAATAAATTGTCTGGCCACAATTTCATTTCTGAAAGCTTTTCCAATTTGAGCAATTCCAAAAGGAATTTTCATCCTTCCGGTTTTTTGAACATTAAGGAAATTGACAAATATACCCTGAGCTGTTTCCGGTCGCAGGTATAGGTTAGTCGCCGAATCTGCTGAAGCTCCAAGCTTGGTACCGAACATTAGATTGAACTGTCTTACTTCAGTCCAGTTTTTAGAACCCGTATCAGGATCGGCAATTTCCAGTTCTTCAATTAAGGCTTTAACATCGGCAAGGTCTTCGTTGGTAAGCGAACGCGCCAGCCTTTCCAGGATTTCCTTTCGGTCTCCTAAATAACGCTGTACCCGCGGATTCGTTTGCTTGTACATTTCTTCATCGAAATCTTCACCAAATCTTTTCTTAGCCTTGGCGATTTCCTTCTCTGCCTTCTGAAGTAATTTTTCAGCATAATCCTCTACAAGAACATCTGCACGATATCTTTTCTTGGAATCCTTATTATCAATCAAAGGATCATTGAATGCATCAACATGGCCTGAAGCTTTCCAGGTTTTAGGATGCATTAAAATGGCGGCATCTATTCCCACGATGTTTTGATGCATCTGGGTCATGCTTTTCCACCAGTATTCCTTGATATTTTTCTTTAATTCAGCTCCGTTTTGACCGTAATCATAAACTGCGCTCAGCCCATCATAAATTTCACTGGACCCAAAAATGTATCCATACTCTTTAGCATGGGATATTACGTTCTTAAAAAGATCTTCTTGTATTGCCATGGCGCAAAAATAAAAAAACCGCCTTGAAAAATATCCAAGGCGGTGGGTTATTTATAAATTAAGACTATCTAAGGCTAAAACTACCTGTTCCAAGTAGAACGGCGTCGTTATATACATACACCTTATAATTCCCTTCAAGCAATTTATCTTCATTGGTATTTGCCAGGATACATACGTCAAGTTCTTCTTTTTCATAGAAAACTTTAGAAGAAGCACTATAAACCATAACTCCGCCTTCATGTTGCACTACGATCTCGTCGCCTACAAGTTCATTCTCGGGATTATAAACCTGAACGTGAAGATTCTTCTCTCCTGCTTCAGCAAGATCGTTTGCAGCAAGGGTAAAACAGGTTCTAATCTGGTCAACTCTTCCTGTACGGTCGTTTTCTACAATTTTACCGCTGTTTCTAACGATCACTCCTTCTCCTCTAAGTCCGGCAATTTTTAATCGGGAAGCCTTATCTACTTTGGTAGAAAGGTTTTGATTGGTAGTTTTTAAAGAATCAGACATTCTGGTTCTTTGCTGTAAAGCAACACTGGTACTGTCCAAAGAAGTTGAAAGCATCTTGTTTTGAGTGCTTAGACTATCCACAACACGAAACAGCCTGTCCTTTTCTGCTTTTAAACTTCCAATCTCTCTTCGGTATCTTGAAATTAAAACCAGATTAGCTTCATTATCCTTTACAGAATCCAATAGTTTAGAAATCCTGTCTCTGGCATTTACCAGATCCTGATCCATAATTTCATTTTCCTGAATGGCTTCATCATATTTTACGATAAGTTCATTGAGTTCATCTTCGATAACCGCCTTTTCTTTTTTAAGGATCTCTTTATTCTCTTTTTCCTCGTTATAGAACTTTATAGTGTAAATACTTAGTGCGATAAGGGCAACCGCAAGGATCCCGGTTAACACCTTTAAAGCTGTATTGTTTTTGGTTTCTGTCATTATAAAATTAAATTAGTTAGTAAATTTATATGTTTAACCATGTATAGTACAAGTCATTAACAAATGTTTCACGATTTTGTAAATCTTCTTTACCCCTCCGTTTGTCACATTTGTGAAGCCGAACTACTAAAAAACGAAAAGGTAATTTGCACCTCCTGTCTCCATGATCTTCCTGTCACAAATTTTCATCTTGATAACGAAAATCCTGTACGTAAAGTGTTTTACGGCAGGGTAAAGATAGAGAAAGCAACTTCTTTATTGCATTTTAGAAAGAAATCTGGTGTGCAACACTTAATTCATGACCTTAAATACAGAGGTCATCAGGAAATTGGACACTATTTAGGGCAATGGCTTGGCGAAGAATTAAAATCTGTGGAAGCTTATAATAATATTGAAGTGGTCATCCCCGTGCCCTTACATAAAAAACGCCTTAAGGAACGGGGATACAACCAGGTTGAAGGATTTGGGAAGGAACTGGCCAAAGCTCTGAATGCGGAATATTTAAATGAAGTGCTTATAAAAACCAACGCCACCCAAACTCAAACTCTTAAAAGCCGAATCTCGAGATGGGGAAAGATCGAGGAAACTCTGGAAATTCAGGATCAGGAAAAAATAAGGGACAAAAATATCCTTTTAGTGGACGATCTCATAACTACCGGAGCAACACTCGAGGCCTGTGCACATAAGCTATTAGAAGTTCCCGGAACCCGAATAAGCATAGCTACCATGGCTTTTACCCATTGAGCTGTGGGATGGAATTTAAAATAATCGTTTCTTTGCTAAAAGATTCATTTTCGTTTATGAAAAAGAGAATACCCGGATTCATTACAGTAATAATATTAGTCTTAATCACAGTTAATTGTGCCAAGAAAGGGATGCCTGAAGGTGGGCCTATAGACGAAGAACCACCTAAATTCCTTCGTGCGAATCCGGAAAACTATACCACTAATTTTGATGAGGATGAGATCAGGATCTTTTTTGATGAATATATCAAACTCGATAAACCTCAACAGCAGATCATAATTTCCCCTCCCATGGATCCCAAACCATCGATCAAACCATTGGGAACTGCCCGTAAGGATATCAAGATCAAAATATTTGACACGCTTGAAGAAAACACGACCTATACAATCAATTTTGGGAAAAGCATAATTGATAATAATGAATCCAATCCATACGATTATTTTAAATATGTATTTTCCACAGGAAGCTATATAGATTCTCTTACCATAAATGGAAGCGTTAAAGATGCAGTTCTAAAATCACCTTCAAAGCCTATAACGGTTTTGTTATATGAGGTTGATTCCACGTTTAAAGATTCGGTTGTATATCAAAAAACACCACGTTATGTAACCTATTCTCAGGATAGTACTTTTAATTTTTCGCTTGAAAATTTGAAGGCCGGAACTTATCGAATGATAGGACTTATGGATTCTAATGATAATTACCTCTATAACCCGAAAAAAGAGAAAATAGGCTTTATAGATCAGGACATCACCGTCCCTACAGATAGCAATTATGTAATTACAGTTTTTAAGGAGAAACTTAATTTTGAACCGAAACGACCAAAATTATTAAAAGGCCATCAGTTGCTTTTTGGATATGAAGGCAGTGTGGATCCTGATAGTGTAAAAATAAATTTGATTGGTTCGAAACCTGAAGGCTTTAAGTACAGGATCACCAAAGACATAGCAAAGGACAGTCTCTATTACTGGTTCAATAAAAGACCGGAAAGGGATAGTCTAATTTTTGAGATAACGAGCCCCACGACCCGGGATACCATGGTTGCGAGACTGGCAAAACTTGACCGGGATTCTCTACGTGTCTCGACAGAAAATGGAAGTTTACTAAAGGACTTTAAATTTGTTGCCACCACACCTATTTTGGAATATTCCGAAGAAAAAATAAGCGTTATGGATAAAGACTCTGTAGTTATTCCTTTTACTACAGAATTCCATCCAATAAAGAATGAATTGATCCTGAAGTTTGAAAAGACTCCTGCCAATAATTATCAGGTAGCTGCTTTTCCCGGAGCGATTACAGACCTGTTCGAGCAAACCAATGATACGATCTATCAGACTTTCAACACCAAAGCCCTGGCCGATTTTGGAACAATACTTCTGAATATTCGCAATATCAAAGAATTCCCCGTAATTGTTCAGCTAACCAATACAAAAGGCGAAGTTTTAGCAGAGCAATATTCTGAAGACTCAGGAAATTTCACTTTTAGATACCTTAATCCGGGACAGGTTCTGGTAAGAATTATCTTCGACAGGAACAGTAATAAAATGTGGGATACCGGGGATTACTTAAGGAAACGCCAGCCGGAAGTTATTCGTTATTACTCAGACACCCTGGAAGTAAGAGCTAACTGGGATATCAATGAAAGTTTTAGTTTAGACTAAAATCATCCCGGTCCTGAAGGAATTTGAATTTATTCCGCACATCCTTTAACTCAGTTTTATATAAGGAAAAGGTGGAAACGAAAACCTCACTTTTTTCAGGATGGGATAAAGCATTTCCAAGCATATCGTACACTGCGCTATGTCCATTGTAATTGTGGTCATTTCCATCTTTACCAGTTCTGTTCAAACCTATGCAATAACTCATATTTTCAATGGCTCGTGCTTTGAGAAGTGCATCCCATGCTGCAATTCTTTTTTCCGGCCAGTTGGCCACATAGATCAGTAAATCGTAATCTACCGTATTTCTGGCCCAAACCGGAAATCGAAGATCGTAACATACCAGCGGACAAATTTTCCAGCCTTTATAATCTACGATTAAACGTTCTGTACCTGCTGTATAGATTTTATCTTCCTTAGCTAGGGTAAAAGTGTGGCGTTTATCATAAGTATGATAATTACCATCTGGAAAAACGAAGATTAACCGATTGTAAAAATTTCCGGACTCTTTTATTATCACACTCCCGGTAATGGCAAAATTTCCTTCTTTAGCCTTCTTTTTCATCCACTCAAGGGTTTTTCCCTCCGTGCCTTCGGCTAAGCTTTCGGCGTTCATACTGAAACCGGTGGTAAACATTTCAGGTAAAATCACCAGATCTGTCTCGCCCTTAATCTCTTCAATCTTTGCTGAAAACATCTGCAAATTCGCATCTGTATTTTCCCACTCCAGGTTAGCCTGAATAAGACTTACATTTAGTTTTTCGCTCATACTCAAAATTATTAAATTTTGTAGCAACACTGCCAAATACATGTTAAATGATTGGACAAAAGCTATCGAATAAATAGTTTTATTCTAATAAAAAAAGAAACGATTATGAGCGTGAGTACCTTTCTACAAAAAGATTCCTATATTTCTAATACCGGTCGCGGATTGATAGCCGGCTTCGTTGGCGGACTTGCCGGAACAGCGGTAAAAACTCTTATAGAACAATTTTTACCTGTTAGAAAGATCGAACAAAGATCGGCTCAAATCAAGATCGTGGATGATCTTTCTACAAAAATCACCGGTTCTCCTGTTAGTTCTGAAAATGAAGCTCTGGCCGAGCAATTAGTGAATATTCCCATGGGTGGTTCTCTTGGTGCTGCTTACGGATATGGTAAAAAAGAACGTTATGGGTTAAAACCTATGGATGGAGTGATATTTGGTGCAACCACCTGGGCGACTACCCATGAAACTTCACTTCCAATCCTGGGACTGGAACCTAAACCAACAGATGTTCCTATCAGAATGCAATTAAACGAATTGTTTGCCCACGTGGCATTTGGAATTACTACCGAAGTGGTAAGGCATTATATTGACAAACAAATGCGTGAGCAGGCTTAATTCTCCAGAGATTTAAGCATTTTTCTAATCCTGTCTTCCAGCTTTTCTGAAGATAATTTTTCCCGTAACCTATCGGTTATAATGGGGAAAGAAAATGGTGTGGGTTTTTCACATTGTTTCCACACGATGGTTTGGTTCTTTATCCTTTCCAGAGAAATTCTCAATCTGCCTTCTTCCAGCTGATGTTCAAAGGTTTCTCTGAAAGCCTGACGGTAAAGTAAATTATCTTCTTCATAATCCCTGAATACACTGAATAATAGCTGGGAATTAGACTGAAGATGCTTGTTTTTAACCAGTTTATTGGGATAGCCTGTAAAAACCAGTCCGGCAATAACTGCAATATCTCTGAATTTTCTACGAGCCATTTCGGTTGCGTTCAAACTTTTATAAAGATCATCCATCAAAAAATCTGAACTGAATAAGTTATTATCCAGCACCTGCTGCATGTCGATTTCCTGATCTGAAAGTAATTCAAACCCGTAATCATTAAATGCGATGGAAAAACTTATAGGTGTCAACAAACTTATTCTGTAAGCCAGAAGGCTCCCTAAAGCTTCATGTACAAATCGCCCATCGAAAGGGTAAAAAACAGCATGATAACCTTCACGAGTTTTGAAAGTTTCAATAAGAAATTCATCACCTTTCGGAATTATGGAATCCCGTTTTTGTCGTTTAAAAATAGGTTTTAGAGCTTCAAACTCTTCATTTGTTTTCTCATTTTCCTTAAGATCTGAAGCGCGATACATTTCATCCCGCAACAATTCACTCATTTGAGCTGAAAAGGTCATTCTTCCTCCCTGCCAGCTTGGGACGCGAGCTGTTTTTTTCTTTGATTTTCTTACCAGCACCTGCATATTCTTTATACGGACCAACTCAAGATTTCGCCCGGCAAAGGTGAATACATCGCCCGGTTTAAGTTTAGAAATGAACCATTCCTCGACAGTTCCAATATAGCCCCCTTTCATGTACTTTACCGTTAGCATGGCGTCACTAACTATGGTTCCTATTTGAAGCCTGTGGCGCATGGCCACCCCGCGATCGTTTATTTTAAACCTTCCATCTTCCTCTATTTCGACCTTCTTATACTCATCATAAGCCTGAAGGCTTTGACTTCCTTTGGTAATGAAATTAAGCACCCATCTCCATTCATCTTCCGTTATTCCTTGAAAGCAGAATGTTGAAGCGATCTCCGGGTAAATATCCTTAGGAAAAAAGCCATTAGAGACCGCCAGCGTATTCAAATATTGCACCAGCACATCAAAACTCATTAAATATGGCACCCTGTCTTCCACCGCCTTCTTTTCTACAGCTTTTTGCAGTGCAGAAGCTTCGATCAATTCTATAGCATGGGTTGGCAAAAAGTAAATTAGACTCACTTTTCCCGGCTGGTGACCACTTCTTCCCGCCCTTTGTAAAAATCTGGCAACCCCTTTAGGTCCTCCAATTTGAACAATGGTTTCCACCGGTGCAAAATCCACACCCAGATCCAGACTTGAGGTACACACTACCGCCTTTAAACTTTCGTTCCTGATGGCCTGTTCCACCCATAACCTGGTTTCTTTATTAATACTCCCATGATGCATAGCTACTTCCCCGGCGAATTCGGGATATTTATTCATGAGCTTTTGAAACCACAACTCACATTGGGAACGGGTATTTGTGAAGAGCAGGGTGGTTCGGGAATTATTTATAATTGGAACCACTTCATCTATTAAATGCAAACCTAAATGCCCCCTCCAGGGGAATTTTTCCATTGTTTGAGGAATAACAGAACGAACTTCAATCTTCTTTTTTAAGGTAGCCTTTATCAAAACTGAATTTTTCAATGCCGGAGAATCCGGTCCCAACAGCACTTCCCGGGCCTGATCCAGATTTCCAATAGTAGCCGAAATCCCCCAAATTCTGAGGTCTTTCGCAATGGTTTTCAATCGGGATAGAGAAAGTTCAACCTGCACCCCTCTTTTGGTTCCTAACAGCTCATGCCATTCGTCAATGACTATGGCCTGAAGGCCGCCGAACATTTTATCGTAATTTTTGGAAGATAACAGTAACTGCAGACTTTCAGGCGTTGTGATCAAAAGGTCTGGCATTGATCTTTTTTGTGCTGCTCTCTCTTTTTGGGGGGTATCTCCGGTTCTGATTCCAACGGTAAACTGAGTACCCATTTCTTCAGCAAAACGGCTGGCTGCCTGTTCGATCTCTACAGAGAGGGCTCGAAGTGGGGTGATCCAAATCGCTTTTAAACCTTTTTTATGCTTGGTTTTATAATCGGGATTCTTTTTGATGTAATCCAGAACAATGGGAATCCATAAAGCATAGGTTTTCCCGCTTCCGGTAGGTGCATTTAGGAGTCCATTCTTTTTTTGAAGATAGGCTGTCCAGGTATCCTTCTGAAATTTAAATGGCTTCCAGCCCTGGCCTTCAAACCAGTTTTCAGCCAATTTCACCAAATCCGCTCTTTTCAATTCCGGCGTATGTTTTAATTCACAATTAATCTAGATTACCATTGAAGGCGTGGGCAATTTCTAACGTTCAATTTTAAAATTATCCAGGTCGATATCGTCCATCCCGATATTATCAAACGGGTACTCCAATTGGTTCTGGATATTATACAAAGAGATAAGGATAAACTGGGTTAACAAAACGATAAAATAAGCAATCCAATCGGCACCCTGTATGCCAAGATTGTAAATAATGGTAGGCGCATAAATTAGTGGAAAGATGTATATAAAAACCTCACAGTAAGCCATCAAACTTATAGGGGTCCTGTGAGTATGTATAGCATGAAGATTTTCAATAGACTCATGCATAGCCTTCATATATTTAAAGATCCGGTCTTTAAGTTTATAAGGAATTAGATTTTCCTTCTCAAGTACGAACTTATACATCATATGAGAATTCTCATCAAGGATCTTAATATCATTATTGCGTTTTGCAAGATGTTCGAGAGTTTTATTGTTGATCTCCACCAGAAGCCTTTCAGCTTCTTCTTTTTGAACTGGTGTGAGCGTCTCGTTTATCAATAAAAAATACTTCACCGTTTTTACCGAACTTATAAAATCACTAAGATGTTCAAGTGCCTTTTCCCTTCTTTTAAATGACCCTCGAATAGTAAAGACCAGCGGAAAAATTATCGCAATACTTAACAATGTAAGATCTACATTGAATTTGAGATCAAATTTCAATGCCAGGAACGTAACCAGAGCAGCAATCGCTGTGGTTGCAAATGTTCTGTAATTAATAATGGTAAAATACTTTCTAATAAACTGATTTTTAATATTTTAGATAAATATATCATAATTATGAATAAGAGTGTAAAACTTTTCTCGCTAAGCATGCTCTTAGCAATATTTAGCTCTTATTCCCAGGATAATAATGAAGTCTCAGAAAACGGCTCCTTGTTCCATAAAAAGGAAGTACTGCCAATTAACCTTCGGTATTCTAATAAAGATATCAAAAAAGAAACTAACGATTCAACCTATATAATTACCTATCTTAAATTTGAAGATCCTGGTGCCGGTTTAGATTCTATCGAAGTAAGATTAAGAAAACGTGGCAACTTCAGATTAAAAAATTGCTTTTATGCTCCTATTAAAATTAAGATCAAAAAAAAGGCAGCAAAGAATACCTTGTTTGAAGGACATAAAAATTTAAAACTGGTTTTGCCCTGCCTGGTAGAACGGGACCGAAACGATAATATCCTGAAAGAATATCTGGCTTATAAGTTATATGAGGTTATTTCACCATTCCATTTCAAAACCCGCCTCCTTGAAATTAGTTATGAGGAAGAAAGGGCGAAAAAGATCAAACTTCATAATATTAGAGGATTTCTGGTCGAGGATGATAAAAACGTGGCAAAACGGCTGGGTGGAAAGGTTATAGATGCTAATACCCACCCTCTAAACCAGGCCTCTTTGGAATCGGTTAGAAATGCATTTTTTCAATATATGATCGGGAATACAGATTTTTCCACCGCATATCTCCACAATTGTAAGCTGATCTTACTTGAAGACAGAATTATCCCTGTGCCTTACGATTTCGATATGGCTGGCCTGGTAAATACCAGTTATGCTACCGTTTCTCAAATAAATGATCAAAAACTGAATATAGAAGAGGTTACCCAAAGAGTTTACCGCGGATTTAAAAGGAATCCACGAATTTATATGCAGGTTAGAGAAGAATTTTTAGAAAACCAATCTTCCATAATGAACGTACTTAAGGAAGGTAAAGATATGTTCGAAAGCGACAGGCAATTTGCCACTACGATCAAGTATATCGATGAATTTTTTGAAATACTGGAAGATGACAAAAAGTTTCAGAAAAACATCCTCGATGTCGCAAGAATTAAATAAGCTCCTAAGGAATTAATGCCTTAAGGTCTTCAAGGGTATTGGCATCATCAATTGTTTTATCCATTCTCCATCTCAAAATTCTGGGAAATCTTGTAGCGACTCCACTTTTGTGACGTTTTGATTCAGCTATACCTTCAAAGGCGATCTCAAAAACATGGTGTGGGGTTACGCTTCTTACCGGCCCGAATCTCTCCAGGGTGTTTTTTTTGATCCAGGCATCCAGTTTACGGAATTCCTGATCTGTTAATCCGGAATAAGCCTTGGCGAAGGTCACCAGTTCTTTCTTTTCTTCATCCCAAAGGCCAAAAGTATAATCTGTAAACAAATTACTCCTTCTCCCATGACCTCGCATGGCATAGGTCAATACCGCGTCAATGGTTAAAGGATCTACTTTCCACTTCCACCAGTCTCCCTTTTTTCGACCCACCAGATATGGGGAATCCAGCCTTTTGAGCATTAATCCTTCAGACTTTACTTCCCTGGAATTCTCTCTTTCGATCGCAGCTTCTTCCCAGGTTTTAAACCTGATGGTTTCTGAAAGGTGTAAAGGGAAATCTTCAGCCTTAATTTGGTGATATAATTTCTCCAGTATTTTTCGCCTGTCTCCAAACGCCATAGTGCGAATATCCTTGCCTTCCCATTCCAGAATATCATAAGCCTTCAAAATTACCGGGGTTTTCTCCAGTAATTTTTTACTCACATTTTTACGTCCAATCCGGGTTTGCAGATCATTAAAAGTTCCAATTTCTCCACCGGGATAGGGCAGGATTTCTCCATCTATTACGGTACCATTGGGGAAAGCTTCTTTAAAAACTTCAAATTCAGGATATTTATCGGTTACCAGTTCTTCTCCCCGGGACCAGACAAATAAGTCATTGTTGCGCACGATCACCTGAGAACGTATACCATCCCATTTATGTTCTGCACTCCACTGGCCAACATCCCCCAGATCTTCAGGATCACCTTCAATTGCGTAGGCCAGATAAAAAGGATAAGGTTTGGATAAATAATCCTCCTCATTTTCTTCAAGGATTAATTTGTCAAAGGTGATGCGGGACGGCTCCCAGTTTCCCATTAATTTGTAGGCCAGAATATCTTCATCTATATCTGTAGCTTTGGCCAAAGCCCGGGTCATTAACTTTTGACTGACTCCAATTCTAAAACTTCCCGTGATCAATTTGGTGAAAACAAAGCGCTCATAGTAGTTTAGGTTTAACCAATTATCAAACAGATATTCTTTTTTCTCTTCTTCAGGTTTTTTCTTAAGCGCTATGATCTCATCCAGAAACTGACTTAAACTTTTTTCTGAATTAGCATCAGATTTTGGGATTACCAATGCAATGGTTTCAGCCAGGTCACCAACTATATGATAACTCTCTTCAAATAACCACAGGGGAATTTTTGCAAGTTCTGAGGCCCATTCCCGCATCAAAGTGGTATTAACTGGACGTGGAGGCCGCCTGTGGCTCAGAATAGCAATGGTCCAAACTTTGTCTTTCGGCGCGGCATTCTTAAAATAACTGGTAAGCGCCTCTACCTTTAAAGTGGTTTTATTGGTACTGTCCAGTGCTTTTATAAGTTCTGCAAACGCCTTCATTCTGAATCTTTTTCTTTTTCACTCTCTAACTGACCCATTTCACCTTCGTACTGAGTTTCTTCAGTTCTTGCGTCATATCCCTGCTCCCGAAGGAATTTTGAAAAAATATCTGTATATCCATGAGTACAGATCACTTTTTCGCAACCTGTTTCTTTAATCGAGGTTAGTAATCCCTGCCAGTCACAATGATCGCTGAGAACAAATCCTTTATCGATGGCTCTACGTCTACGGGCTCCTCTAAAGGTCATCCAACCACTTGCAGAAGCAGTTACATAAGGCACCATTTTTCGAATCCAGGTTGAACCATGAACACTACCCGGCGCAAGTACAATACTACCTTTAAAATCTTCTTTTTTAGTCTCCCGTGTTACTCTTATCGTTTCAGGGAAATCCATTTGAGCTCTCAGTACATCGGTCATATTTTCTATGGCTCCATGGGTATAGATATTTCCAATGGAGGGATCCAGATGCTTTAAAAGCCGTTGAGCCTTGCCCAGGGAATATCCAAACAGAATAGAAGTACGCCCATCATTTTTGTTTTGAGCCCACCAGGAATTAATATCATGAAAGACCTGCGCCTGTGGGATCCATTTAAAGGCGGGAAGTCCAAAGGTACATTCGGTTATAAAAGTGTGACATTTCACGGGTTCATAGGGGACGGCCACCCCATCATCTTCGGTTTTATAATCGCCGGTAAACACCCATACTTCACCTTTAAATTCTACCCTAATTTGGGAAGATCCAATAATATGTCCCGCGGGATGAAGTGAGAACTTCACTCCATTTATGGTAAAAGTCTCATTCCACGCTTTTCCCGTTACGCTTATATCACCAAGCCGGTGTTTTATAATAGGAACATTGGAATGATGCGTAATGTAATTTTTATGCCCCCAGCGGGAATGGTCGGCATGACCGTGGGAGATTATTGCTTTATCCACGGGTTTCCATGGATCCAGATAGACATCTGCCTCTGCACAGTAAATTCCTTTTTCATTAAAAGCCAGTAGTGGTATCTCCATAATATTATCGAACAACATGGAATTTAATTAATAGAACTTTTAACCAAAAAGGATTAAGAAAAGATTAGCGATTGTGAATACTTAATTTTGGAGAGCTTTGAGACTAAAAACCTGAGGGTTTATATATATTTGTAGTACAAAATCATATTTAGAATGTCCTTTTCAGATTTATTTGGCTCAGGAGAGCACCTACGAAATTTAAGTCATTTCGCATCCATCGTTAACCTTGCGGCAGTTGACGGAGATATTAATGAGCAAGAAGAAGAATTGCTTAAAAGGTTTGCGCGTAAATTGGATATTAATGAAGAAGAATATGCCAAGATCATAGATAATCCTTTGGCTTTCCCACTTTCCGGATACAATAGTATAGAAAGAAGACTGGAGCGTCTACACGATTTATTCAAGATCATTTTCGCCGATCATGAAATTGATGACGAAGAGATGGAACTTATCAAAAAATACGCAATTGGCCTTGGTTTCTCAAGTCAGGCTTCTGAAGGTATCATCAAACGTTCTGTACAGATCTTTAGTGGGCAGTTAAGCTTTGACGATTACCGCTATTTGCTTGAAAGAGAGAATGACTGAGACTGAGATTTATTCTCAGCTTCCTGCATAAATTCTTCAGCTTTTTCTACCATTTTTCTGCTTCCGCAAAAGAATGGTACTCTTTGATGAAGTTCTGTAGGCTTAATGTCCAAAATTCTCTGAAAACCGTCACTGGCTTTTCCTCCGGCCTGTTCGGTTAAAAATGCCATAGGATTACATTCATATAACAATCGAAGCTTGCCATCGCTGGCCTTGGAACTTTTTGGATACATAAAGATCCCGCCTTTGATCATATTCCTGTGAATGTCTGAAACCATTGACCCAATATATCGAGAAGTATAAGGTCTATCCCCTTCTTCTTCCTGGCAATATTTGATATAATTCTTTACTCCCTGAGGGAAATGCACATAATTCCCTTCGTTGATGGAATAGATGGTTCCCGTCTCAGGAAATTGCATATCTGGATGTGAAAGATACCATGATCCCAAAGCAGGGTTAAGAGTAAATCCATTCACCCCATGCCCGGTGGTATACACCAGCATGGTTGAGGTTCCATAAATTATATATCCGGCCGCAACCTGTTTGTTCCCCGGTTGTAGAAAATCATCGATCTCTACAGGAGTTCCAACTGGTGTCACTCTTTGGTATACTGAAAAGATTGTTCCTACAGAAACGTTTACGTCTATGTTAGAACTTCCATCCAAAGGATCCATCAAAACAACATATTTGTTCTGATTATCGCCTTTATGACCTTTAATCTGAATAAAATCATCATTTTCTTCTGAAGCGATCCCACAAACTATCTCACGGTTAGTAAGGGTTTGAATAAACTTGTTGTTGGCGTAAACATCTAGCTTTTGCTGATCTTCCCCCTGAACATTGGTTTCTCCATAAGCTCCAATAATATCCACAAGCCCGGCTTTGTTCACCTCATGGTTCACTACTTTGGCCGCAAGCCTTATCGAGTTGATCAATCTGGAAAGCTCTCCTGAAGAACCCGGAAAATCTGACTGATTTTCGATTATAAATTCTCCTAAAGTTTGATTTGTCTTTGGCATGGGATATTTTTCTTTTCTGGCCGCTAAAGTATTAAATTTTAAAATTACTACAACGTTTTCGTAAGCATTAGTTGGAATGATTAAATTTGTTGGAAAGATTCTACATGGAAATAAATATTAGAAAAGCAGATAAACAGGACATGGGAGCGGTTCTGAAGCTCATAAGGGAACTTGCCGAATTTGAAAAAGAACCGGATGCTGTGGTTATAAATGAAAGCGACCTTATTCGTGATGGTTTTGGGAAAGATCCTGCATTTCACTGTTTTGTTGCTGAAGTTGATAACAAAATTGAAGGGATGGCACTTGTCTATTTTAGATACTCCACCTGGAAAGGCAAAACCGTTCATCTGGAAGACCTTATCGTAAGAGAAGAATTTCGAGGGAAAGGTCTTGGCTCAGCCTTATATACTCAGGTGATCAAATTTGCCAAAGAAGAAAAAGTAAAAAGAACTGAATGGGTGGTTCTTAATTGGAACAAAGAGGCTGCAGATTTCTACAGAAGAAGTGGTGCAAATGTGCTCGAAGATTGGGATACCGTGCAAATGACAGAACAGGCCATGCATCAATATTTAGAAAATAAAGGCATCCTTTAAGATGGCTTTAATAGCCTTATAGTTTTCAATCTGTATTTTTGTTAAAAATCTTAACTATGGAATATACTATCAGAGAAGCCAGAAGAGAAGACATGAAAGAGGTACTTGAACTAATCAAGGAACTGGCAGCCCACGAAAATCATCTTGATGATGTAGATGTCGATGTAAGTGATCTGGAAAAGGAAGGTTTCGATCATGAAAATTTCAAATGCTTCGTAGCAGATGTGGAAGGAAAGATTGAAGGAATGGCACTGGTATATTTCAGATTTTCTACCTGGAAAGGAAGAACTGTTCACCTGGAAGATCTAATTGTTAGGGAATCCATGAGAGGTACCGGTCTTGGTGGCGCACTTTATCAACAGGTTGTAAAATATGGTCACGAGAATGGAGTGAAGCGAATTGAATGGGTGGTTTCTGAAGGAAATAAGAACGCCATTGAATTCTATGAAAATACAGGCGCACAAATAAAGGAAAGCTGGAAAACAGTGCATATGGAAGAAAGAGGAATCGAGGAAATCGCGAAAAAGAAGTGATCAAAGTCTTTAAATTTGGGGGAGCATCTGTAAAAGATGCCGAAGGAGTAAAAAATCTGCTTAGAGTTCTAAAAGTAACCGGTACTCAAAATAAGCTTATCGTAATTTCAGCTATGGGAAAAACCACCAATATGCTGGAACAGGTAGTTGCAAATTACCTGCAATCTGGAGAAACTCCGGAATTACTTCACGAGGTCAAAGCTTATCATTCAGGAATTTTAAACGAACTTTTTCCAAACCGGCAGGAATCGATTCATTCACGGGTTGAAACACTTTTTACCGAGCTTGAAAATTTCCTGCAGCATAACAAATCCAATAAATATGATTTTGTTTACGACCAGATCGTAAGTTTTGGGGAATTGATCTCTACCACTATCGTTAGTGAATATTTGAATTTTGAAAATATCGTTTCCAACTGGCTGGATGCTCGAAAATTTATAAAAACCGACTCAACTTACCGGGATGCACAGGTAGACTGGACCAAAACTCAAAACAGGATTTCAGAATTTATCGATCCTGGAAAACTTAATATCACTCAGGGTTTTATAGGATCTGATTCCAATAATTTCACCACTACACTCGGCCGGGAAGGTTCAGATTATTCGGCAGCGATTCTGGCATATTGCCTGAATGCTGAAAATGTAACTATCTGGAAAGATGTTCCCGGTGTTTTGAATGCAGATCCAAGATATTTCAGCCAGACTCAGCTCCTAAATCAAATTTCTTATGAAGAAGCGATAGAGCTGGCATTTTATGGTGCATCGGTAATTCACCCAAAAACCCTTCAGCCTTTACAACGAAAAGAGATCCCGTTATTCGTTCGGTCTTTTATAAACCCTTCAGAAGAAGGTACAGCCGTAACAAAAGGAAAACAAATTTTCCCCGAAGTCCCCTGTTTTATCGTAAAGAAAAATCAGGTTTTGATCTCCCTTTCATCACTGGACTTCAGCTTTATGGTAGAAGAGAATATTTCTGAAATCTTTAAGCTATTTCACCAATATCAAATAAAGGTGGATCTTATTCAGAATTCGGCGATTAGCTTTAAAGTATGTGTGGATAATAGATTCAATCAACTTGATAAACTTATTCGCCACTTAAAGGCAAGGTTCAAAGTGGATTATAAAACAGGAGTTTCTCTGTATACGATTCGGCATTTTAACGAAGCTGCCATTAACAGCCTGGAAAAAGATAAAAAGGTACTTTTAAAACAACTTACCCAAAACACTGTACAACTGGTAGCCGAAAACTAATGTTTGATTTCTTATTTTTGATCGAACCAATTTAACCAGTTATGGGAATCGTAAGCGCAAAAGAAGTTGCCTCTGTTATAAACCTTGAAAAATATGGGTTCTTAGGCACCGGGATTGGCTGGCTGGTATTGAAGACCACCAAGCTCTCCAAAATAAACCGTGAGTATGACAAACGTAAGGACTTAAAGGGTACCGACTTTATAGATTCTATTTTAAGTGAATTCGAGATCGATTTTGACATCCCGGAGAAGGATCTAAAACGTATACCAAAAGAAGGCCCTTTCATTACCATTTCCAACCATCCGCTTGGAGGAATTGATGGGATGTTGCTAATGAAACTGGTACTTGAAAGAAGACCTGATTATAAGGTAATAGCTAATTTTTTATTACACCGGCTGGATCCTTTAAAACCATATATACTTCCGGTAAATCCTTTTGAAGACCACAAAGACGCCAAATCAAGTCTTGGGGGAATGAAAAAAGCCATTGCGCATATAAGAGAAGGAAATGCACTGGGAATTTTTCCTGCCGGAGAGGTTTCAACCAACCGTGACAAAAAAATAATCGTGGATAAACCCTGGGAACCTTCGGCAATGAAATTGATTCAAAAATCGAAAGTTCCGGTAGTACCCATCTATTTTCATGCAAAAAACAGCTTATTCTTTTACAGGCTGGCAAGTATGAGCGATGTGCTTAGAACTGCCAAACTGCCCAGTGAGATGTTATCACAAAAACGCAGAAAGATCAAAGTTAGAATTGGCCAACCAATCTCTGTGGAAGATCAACAGGAGCATACCAACCTGGAAACCTACACTGCCTTTTTAAGAAGAAAAACCTACATGCTGGCCAATGTTTTTGAAAAGAAAAAACTGCTGGATAAACTTCCCAAATCCCTTAAAATTCCACGATCTCCAAAAGATATAGCTACAGAAACTAATGCTGATCTCATGCAGCGGGAGGTGGAAATTTGTCGGCAATTGGATAAGCGACTACTGCAAAGTAAAAATTATGAAGTGTTTCTGGCTAAAAGAGAAGTAATTCCCAACATCCTTAATGAAATTGGCAGGTTAAGAGAGATCACATTTAGAGAGGTTGGAGAAGGCACCAATAAGAGTACAGATCTGGATAAATTTGATGAACATTATCACCACCTGTTTTTATGGGATAATGAGGCCGGAAAAATTGCCGGGGCGTACAGAATGGGGATGGGGAATGAGATCTATGCCAATCATGGGATCGACGGTTTTTACCTTCAGGACCTCTTTAGATTCGACCCGGAATTGCATAAAATGATGAGCCAGAGTATAGAGATGGGAAGGGCTTTTATCATAAAAGAATATCAGTTAAAACCCATGCCTTTATTTTTGCTCTGGAAAGGAATAGTGCATTGTACTCTTAGATTTCCTGAGCATAAATATTTGATTGGTGGAGTTACGATAAGTGACAAATTCAGCAATTTCTCTAAGTCTCTTATGATCGAATTCATGAAATCGAATTACTACGATCCCCAGGTAGCTCAATATGTACATCCTAAAAAAGAATTTAAGGTAAAACTGGAGGATGCAGATAAGGATCTGGTATTTGATGAAAGTGAAGCCGATCTCAATAAATTCGACCGGATAATCGACGAACTTGAACCGGAGAATCTCAGACTTCCTGTTTTGATCAAAAAATACATCAAGCAGAATGCAAAGGTGGTAGCTTTTAATGTGGATCCGCTATTTAATGATGCCGTGGATGGTCTTATGTATATAAAAATTGCCGATCTTCCCGAAAGTACGGTTAAACCGGTAATGGAAGAATTTCAGAAAGAGCTTGAAGCCCGGACTTCAGTTGTATAAACCTTGTTAAGATACTGTTATTCCGGCCTGCAGGATTGGGGTTGGCTACAATCCTTATTATCTTGCAAATCAAAAGAAAAGAAAAATTATGGAAAATATATTGATAGCCGGAGCAACCGGTGATACAGGAAAAAGAATCGTTGAAATCCTTAATAATACTGAAAGTTTTAATCCTCTTGCCCTTATAAGAAAAGAGGAACAGCGGCAGCAGTTCGAAGACATGGAGGTAGAAGCTGTAATGGGTGACCTTGAAGGCGATGTTAGCCATGTGATGAAGGGCATAGACAAAGTGATCTTTGCAGCAGGTTCTGGCGGAGACACACCTAAAGAAAAAACTATAGCCGTAGACAGAGATGGTGCAAAAAAAGTGATCGATGCTGCGAAAAATGCCAATATAAAAAAGTTCATCATGCTTAGTTCCATGGGAGCTGATGATCCATCCAAAAATGAAGATCTAAAAGACTACCTGGAAGCTAAAAAAGAAGCCGATGAATATCTTAGAGACAGCGGTTTGAATTATACCATTGTAAGACCAGGTGCATTGACAGACGATCTTGGGCTTGCTAAAGTGGAAGTAGCGAAAGATTCACTTAATAAACGCGGAGAAATTAGCCGGGATGATGTTGCTTTTATTCTGGTGATGTCACTAGCAGATCCTCTTGTGAAAAACATGACCTTTGAAGCCATTGAAGGTGAAGAATCCATTAAGTCTGCTCTAATCGAACTGAGCGCTCAGGGATAAAACAATTTTATATATAATAGAAAAGCCATGCATCGCATGGCTTTTTTTATATTATTCTTTAAGAAATACTTTGTCCACAGGCTCCCATAATTCGATCTTATTGCCATCCGGGTCCATGATCCAGCCAAATTTACCATATTCGTAAGTTTCCATTTCACCTACGATCTCCACACCTTCCTCTTTAAGAACTTTTAATAGCTCTTCCAGGTTTTCAACCCGAAAGTTCATCATAAACTCCTTTTGAGAAGGCTTATAATAATCTGTTTTTTTATCCATAGGACTCCATTGTGTGGAGCAATCATTACCATCTTTGTCTTTCCACCAAAAGGTACAGCCATATTGATCTGTATCCAGGCCAAGATGTTGATTATACCATTTCTTAATGCTATCGGGATCTTCCGTTTTAAAGAAAAATCCACCCAATCCGGTTACTCTTTTTTTCATGGTTTATTCGGTTTTTGCTGGTTCAAATTCAGCATTGATCTTATTGGCAATAACCTCAGCCAGTCCCTTATGCGATTCTTTTGTCCATCCCGCCACATGAGGACTTAAAATGGTATGAGGCATAAACATCAATTCCTGTAAAGCTTCTGGAATTTTATCTGAAGCACTTATAGAAACATTTTTCTTATTGCTGAAAAGGCTTTCAAAACTGGATTTTTCATACTCCAGTACATCGAGCCCGGCTCCCAGAATTCTCTCCTCTTTCAAAGCCAGCACCAGGTCTGCTGTTACCACACTTTTCCCCCGGGCAGTATTGATAAGCCAGAAAGGTTTTTTGAATTTACTAATAAATTCTTTGTTGACCATTTGATGGGTTTGGGGTGTCCAGGGGGTATGCAAACTAACCACATCTGCCTTGGCAAAAAATTCGTCATAATCCACCTGCCTTGCGTTCTCGTCTTCTATTCCCTGTTTGATATCGTAAAACATAACATCTACATCAAAGCCGCGTAATTTTTTAGCGAAGGCTTTCCCCATATTTCCATAACCTATAAGACCTACAGTTTTACCGTCAAGTTCCTCCCCACGGTTTTCCTCCCGGTGCCAGAGACCTTCCCGCACTTCTCTATCGGCTTTGTTCAAACGGTTAAATAAAGACAACAACATTCCCAGCGCATGCTCTCCAACAGCATTCCTATTGCCTTCCGGAGCCGAAAATAATTTTATGCCTTTACTTTCAGCATATTCCACATCTATACTTTCAAGACCAGCACCTACACGGGCAATAAATTTTAAATTTGGAGCTGCATTTATGAATTCCCGATCTATTCTGAACCGGCTTCGGATCACGATCCCGTCGTATTGTTGCTGATTTTGTAAAATCTCTTCCCGCGACATTTCATAACCCTCAATATTATGATGCCCCGCTTGCTGAAGTTTTTCAATTAAAGCAGGATGATTGGTATCGGCATGAAGAATATTCATTCGTATTAAATTTTAAATTGAATAATTAAATTTTACGCACCCTAAAACTGAATTAAAAGGTACACCAACAAATTTAAAGAATGATTATAAGCCTGTGAAGAAACCTCGCAGTGAATCTAAAAACCAAGGATGGTTTGAGCCAGATAAAAGAAAATAAAGATCCCAAAGATATCATTACTGGTGGTGATAAAAGGACCTGTTGCGATTGCCGGATCTATACCCTGCTTATCCAGAATGATTGGCACAAAAGTTCCAATAAGAGCCGCTATAATAATTACAGTTATAAGGGAAAGGGCAATGGTTAAACTAACAATTTGAGGTTGCCCTACTATCCAACCGAATATGATCACCAGGGTTCCAAGAGCCACCCCGTTAATCAGCGTTAATCCTATTTCCTTTAATAAACGATTAAACAGACTGCCTTTAAGATTATCATTCGCCAGTCCCTGAACAATAATCGCACTGGACTGTACTCCAACATTACCTGCCATCGCAGCGATTAGAGGGGTAAAGAAAAATAGCTCAACATATTCAGACAAAGCTTCATCAAAACTTTTCATCACATAAACAGCTCCAAGTCCGCCAAATAGCCCCAGGATCAACCAGGGTAAACGCGCCCGGGTAAGTCTCCAGATGCTGGCATCTGCCTCGACATCTTCAGAAATACCGGCCGCCATTTGATAATCTTTTTCAGCTTCATCTTTAATGAAATCCACAATATCATCAATGGTGACCCTACCTACAAGTCGGCTCATTTCATCAACAACAGGAATGGCTTCCAGGTCATATTTCTGCATGATCCTGGCCACTTCCTCCCCTTCTGTATGCACATTTACATAATCTACATTAGGGATATAAATATCGCTGATATTGGCATCGCTTGATGCAGTTAGCAGGTCTTTAAGTGAAAGTCTTCCTTTGAGCTTATTTTTGTCGTCCACCACATAAATGGAATGGACTCTGGTCACATTTTCGGCTTGCTTGCGCATTTCAGCCATACACCCAGTAACACTCCAGTTTTCGTTGACTTTTACCAGCTCCTTGGCCATAAGTCCCCCTGCCGAATCTTCATCATATCGTAGTAATTCTACAATATCATCGGCATGTTGCTCGTCTGTAATTTCAGAAATTACATCCTGCTGGAGTTCGAAGGAAAGTTCAGAAATGATGTCGGCAGCATCATCGGTATCCATTTCAATAAGCTCTGAAGCGATCTCTTTTGGGGAAAGATTTTCAAGAATGCGTTCCCGCACCCCTTCTTCCAGTTCCATAAGAGCTTCAGCCGTTTTCTCACTGTCTAAAAGCTTTACCAGATAGGTAGCTTCTTCCAGGTTGATTTCGGTTAGAATTTCAGCAATATCAGCATGATGCACATCTTCAAGGTGCAGCAACAACTCCTCATCGTTCTTTTCTTCGATGAGAAACTGGATCTTGTCTATTAATTCATCAGTTATTTGAAATTGCATACGGCTCAATTTTTTGCGTCAGTTCAATAAACTGCTGGAAACCGAGTTGTTCCGGCCGACTGCCAAATATAGCATCTTCCCTCAAATTATCGGGGAGATTAAGACTTTTTAAACTATTACGAAGGGTTTTTCTACGCTGATTAAAGGCAGTTTTTACAACGGTGAAAAACAGCTTTTCGTTACACTCCAGGTTAAAATTTTCTTTACGCTTGAGCCTAAGCACTCCACTATCCACTTTTGGTGGAGGATTAAACACTGTCGGAGGCACCGTAAACAAGTATTCGGCTTCATAAAAGGCCTGAACTAAAACGCTTAAGATCCCATAAGTTTTATTGCCTTCCTTTTCACAGATACGTTTGGCAACTTCTTTTTGAAACATCCCTGAAAATTCCGGAATCTGGTCTCTTAGCTGTAATACCTTAAAAACTATCTGCGTGGATATATTATACGGGAAATTCCCGATCACAGCGAATTGATCCTCTCCAAAAATCTCTGACAGATCGTGTTTCAGGAAATCTTTCTCATGAATTCTCCCTCGTAAATGAAGATAATTGCTTTCAAGATATTCAACACTTTCTGTATCAATTTCGATCACATGGACCTCAGCCTTTTTTTCCAAAAGATATTTGGTAAGCACGCCCATTCCCGGCCCAATTTCAAGAACTTTATTATAAGCTTCGTATCCAAGGGTATCGGCAATTTTGGAGGCTATATTTTCATCGGTTAGAAAATGTTGCCCAAGATGTTTTTTTGCTCTTACACTCTGGTCATCCTTAGCTGAAGGCTTGTTAAATGTTGGCTTATATTTTTTCATGATATTTTTTGATTAGGTAGGCCGGGGATAACCCGTAAGATAGGAGAATGCACTTCACTGCCGAAGCGCCAAAACAAGCAAGGCCTTTATTGCTCTGAAATCACTTCAAGTTCGGTTCTAAAGGCAACAAATTTACCTTCGAACTTCTTTGATTTGGACCTCATCTTATCAGCATTCTCAGCGTAATATTTTTCCAGCATTGCTTTACTCTCGGTAGTATATTGAACCGAATAGGTGATCCCTCCCATTGGTTCTTCCACCAACACACGGGTCATTAAAGCTTTCTGAAATTTTTTGGTATCCAGCATTTCCGGAATATGCTCTTCTTTCATCCATTTAACCCATTGATCATGGATCTCTTCCTGCACGTTTATGGTTACATTATATATATACATCTGTTCGTTTTGTATTAAAAAAGGATAAAAGATCCTAACTAGGTTGACATTTCTGGTTGCAAAGGTAACCTGATAAATTGAAAAGTATTTTCCGGAACTAAAAATTCAGGTTTTCCTGCTGTTTTGCAATTACTCGATAGTATCTCCCCGCAATATCCTATATTTTTTGCGGGCTTCCACAAAATAAATACTGTCTGCAAAGTTAAAGATAATTTGCTCATACAGGTCTTTAGCTTTCTCCGGTTCTGCTAACTGATTGGCATAAAGTTCTGCCAGAAAATAATGTGCATTATCAGCAAGGATATCCTGCCCGAATGAATTGATGATTTCCAAGTAGTTATTTTCTGCTTTTTGATAATTTTTTTCCCTTTCGAATAATTTAGCCTGAGTGTACAAAGCCTCATCCTCAATCTTTTCTCCTTTATGATAAAAGATAATCGAATCCAGTTGGGTTATAGCTTCTTCATTTTTTTTCTGATAGGCCAGCAAATCGGCCCGGGCATATTTTCTTAAAGCTGTTTGAGTGGTATCCTCTAAGGAATTATCGCTGATCAACAAACTTAATTCCATGGCATCATTTGCGATCAATTGAGAAGTTGAGGACTTAAGAATATCAAGCTGCGTTTTTGCCCATTTAAAATCACCTTTATAATAACTGGTTTTGGCCACCTTAAACCGCGCATCCTGCGCCATCCCATCGTTCTTTACCAGATTCTGAATTTGCGAATAATATATAAGTGCCTCATTAAATTTTTCCTGAATTACCAGAATATCTGCCAGAGCCATTTTAACCTGAGCTTTGCCATAAGATGATAAGGGAAGATCAGAAGTATTTTTCAGCAGCTCTATTGCCTTATCTTTTTGATCTAAACGGTAGGCGAAAAAATTTGCATAATCTATCTGCAAATTAAGTGTCTCAGGATTTTTCCCATACTCGGCCAGCAATGCATTAAATTCCTGTTCAATACCCGGCAGCTCTTTTGCCGAAGCGGTTTCTAACTTAAGGCTGATTAAAAAATGTCTTGCCTGTAAATTGAAAGCCCTTGAAGGAGATTCCTCAATAGCATACTCCACAATTTGGCGGGCAGCCTCAAAGTCTTTTGAATCTCTGGCCAGAATTGCCAGATTTAAAATCCCCTGAAGGTTTTTATCACCTCTTTTATAGATCGCCCTTTCCTGAGCAAATGCTTTGGAATATTCTTTTTGCTGAACAAAAAGCCAGCTAAGCATTTCATTATATAAAAGCTGCGGATCTTCCTGAAGTCGTTTTAATAATAATTTCCTAAAGATGATATTAGGTTCCGCATTTGGATCTTCAGAAATATAATTATTGAATTCCCGGTTGGCCAGCCCGTAAAACTTCATATCGTTTTCTATAAGATCGAGGTAATTGCTAAACATTTCCTCGATCTTGCCCTGTTCTCCATAAATTTTGGCTAACTGCAGGTTATAATTGCGGTCTGCATTCATTTCCATGGCACGCTCATAAGCTTTAACCGCGTAATCCAGTAAACTATATTGTTCAAAAGTACGAGCAATAGAATAGGCATAATTTGGCCTCCCTTCTATACTTTGGAGCGCTTCATCATAAAAACGGGTGGCTCGGTCATCATTATTTTGTAGCTGGTAATTGTGCCCTAATTCCACCAGGATCGCGGGATTGTTGGCCGAGTTATTCATTTTAGCCACTAACAGCTCTTCAGCTTCTTTAAAATTTTCAAGCTGCTGATTAGTGGAAACTACCCCATTGAAGTAAATAGAATTGGAAGGGTTTTCTTTGTAAAGTTTCTCGTAGATACTCAGGGCTTTTTTATATTCTCCCTGATCAAAAAAGTTCTTTGCCAGCTGTTCACTTTGGGCATATAGTCCGCAACCAGCCAGCCACCATAAAGCTATAAAAACAAAACAGCGCATATGTAAATATAAACATTTGCGCTGTTTTAGTATGGTGAATATCAGATTAATCTATCATCTCAAAACCACAATAAGGTACAAGTACTTCTGGTACTTTAATACCTTCAGGGGTTTGATAATTTTCCAGAATTCCTGCAAGCACTCTTGGTAATGCAAGCGCACTTCCGTTAAGAGTATGAGCCAGTTCTTTATTATTTTCCTTATTCTTATATCTAAGCTTTAATCGGTTAGCCTGGAAATTTTCAAAGTTTGAAACCGAACTAATTTCCAGCCATCTGTCCTGAGCAGTTGAAAAAACTTCAAAATCGTAAGTAAGCGCAGCGGTAAAACCAAGATCTCCACCACATAGACGTAAGATCCTGTATGGAAGTTTTAATTCTTTAAGCAATCCTTTTACATGATCAACCATGCTATCCAAAGCTGCGTATGAGTTTTGCGGTTTTTCAAGTCTTACTATTTCTACCTTATCAAACTGATGCAAACGGTTAAGGCCACGAACGTGAGCTCCATAAGATCCCGCTTCTCTTCTAAAACATGGCGTGTAACCGGTGCACATCACCGGAAAATCCTTTTCGCTCATCAAATTATCCCTGAACATATTAGTTACAGGTACCTCAGCCGTTGGAATCAAATAAAGATCATCTTCAGTTACATGATACATCTGCCCTTCTTTATCGGGCAACTGACCTGTTCCATAACCTGAAGCTTCATTCACCAACAATGGTAATTGGAATTCGGTATAACCCGCTTCGGTAGCTTTATCGAGAAAATAACTTATCAGGGCTCTTTGTAACCTGGCACCTTTTCCTTTATAAACAGGGAATCCGGCTCCGGTGATCTTGTTACCCAGTTCAAAATCTATAATATCATATTTTTTGGCCAGTTCCCAGTGAGGTAAAGATCCTTCAGCAAGCACCGGAATATCTCCTTCCTTATATACCTCTTCATTATCTTCTTCAGATTTTCCCGCAGGAACAGATTCGTGAGGGATATTTGGAACCGTATAAAGCAGGTTTTGCAATTCAGTAACCGTAGAAGACAACTTTTCTGAAAGTTGTTTAGACTCTTCTTTTAACCGACTGGTCTTTTCCTTAAGAACATTAGCCTTTTGATGCTCGCCATTCTTGAACATGAGACCAATTTCCCTTGACATCTTATTGGAATTTGCCAAAGTGTTATCCAGCTCTGCCTGAGTAGCCCTTCTGGTCTCGTCAAGACTTAGAATCTCGTTAAAAACAGATTCGGCATCAAAATTCCTTTTTTTGAGTGCCTTGATATATTCTTCCTTATGTTCTGCAATTTTGTTAACCTGTAACATGAGACCTGAATTTTTATTTGCCGTTAAAATTTTTCTAAGCCGCAAATGTAACAAAAGCAGGCAAGAAAATTACTCTGATCCTGATGGTAAAATCCAGTCATGGTGTTTAAAATGCTGCCATTCTTCAGCAGCCAGATCTACTGTTGGATCTATAAGAGGTTTATAAGGGCCTCCATTAACACTAATTTTCCCTTCAGCATAAATTTCAACCTTTTTACCCTGAGCAGCGTACTTCTCTTCAAGTCGCTGCGCGAACTGCCAGATCATATCAGGTTTTGAGGGAAGGGCTCGAAGCTGCTTCCTGGTAAGATATTCTTTGTTATCGATAATTTCAGTTTCTCCGGTGGCTTTGTCCACAACCTTGAAGCTAATGTTCCCGGTTTTTCCTCTTAACATCATTCGCCAGCTAAGCCGGTGACCTTCTTCTGTCCACAAAACATCATCTGTAAAAAACCAGTGTCTTAAAGGAAGGCTTATTTGAATTACAAACCATATAGCCATAGCTCCTATCAGGATCTTATTCCAGGAAGGCACAATTATTTCCCCGGCATTGTAAAACTTCTTTTTGCCTAATAAAAATATCTTATTGATACTTGCTGAAGGGAAAAAGAAAATACAGAAAGCCAGAGACATGTAAGGAAATATCCCAATATGAAAAATGAAACTATTGAACAAATGGAAAAATATAGCCGCAAGAAAAGCCCATAATCGTGTTCGTTTCCACAGCAACAAAGGAATGATCAACAAATCGAATAACAACCCAAAATATGCGATCGCATAACGAATCCAGCCTTGCTGAAGAAATTCACCCACAAGCCAGTAATCCTTTTTGGAACGCATAAGTAAAGCCGGAAAACTCCCATCCAGCCAATCTGGATACCACTTGGCAACGGAAGCGTAGGTATACACGATCCATAACTGCAGAATGATAATAATCCAAATAAACCGGGGCATGGAAATTTTACTGATCTTGGGTTTTAACCAGGCATCAATACTAAACCACCTATTCGCGGGCAACCAGCACATGATGAAACACAACAACATTAAAAGATAATAGTGGTTGTTATAGGAGGATTTTTGCATGAGATATACGCCACTCCACATGATCGTATAAATGATGATGGATAGGCGATATTTAAAACCAAGCATTACAAATATACCTGCCACCCCCAAAACGCCATAATACCACAGCATTCCATTGCCGGGTAAAGGCTGCAAAAATTCGAATCCAATAAAATTAAAAGTGAATTCCGGTTCCATAAGAGTTCTGCGAACCCAACCGGTAAAAATGGCACCAAAAGCTTCAACTGCGATCAAAAATCCAAATAAGGCACGAAAAACTACCAGAGCTGAATTATCAACCTGTTTAAAAAGCCATCGGTTAAGCATAATTATCTTTGATATATTGAAATGAAAAAGCCTGATCCTGTTTCATTGCGATCTTTAGATCATCAATGGAAGAGAATTTTTTCTCGTCTCTGATTCTAACCAGTAGATCAACATCTAACTCCTGTCCATAAAGGTCTTTGTCAAGGTCAAAGAAATTTGCCTCTATGGTTTGTTCCTTACCTCCAACAGTTGGATTAGTACCAATATTCATCATTCCAAAAACAGTTTCGCCTTCTATTACCGACCTGATAACATACACCCCGTTTTTGGGAATTAACTTATAATCTTCAGCCACCTCAAGGTTTGCCGTAGGGAAGCCAAGATCTTTTCCTATTCCCCGGCCCTTCACTACAGTACCATGGATACTAAAAGGATGCTGGAGAAAAGTGTTTGCCTTTTCTACTTTCCCTTCAAAAAGGGCATTTCTAATTTTGGTAGAACTAACCGCTACCTGTTCAATATCCTGCTGACTTATCTCTTCAACTTCAAATTCGAACTCGCGTCCAAATTGTCTTAGATCATTGATATCTGCTGTACGGTTGCGACCAAATCTATGGTCGTACCCAATTATGATCTTTTTAGCCTTGAGTTTATTTACCAGGATATCCCGCACAAATTCCAGTGCGGTCAATCTTGAAAACTGATGTGTAAACGGGTGTACTACCAGATGGTCGATCCCGGTTTCTTCAAGCAGTTGTTTACGCTCTGTAATGGTATTTATCAATTTGATCCCGCTTTCCTGCTGAAGCACCATTCTGGGATGAGGGAAAAATGTTAATACAACAGAATCGAGATTATTGGCAGTGGCAGAATTTACCAGCCGATCAATGATCTTTCGGTGACCGGCGTGTACACCATCAAATGTACCTATGGTAACAACTGTTTGCCTTTCGCTTAAAAATGAGTTAGCGCCTTTATACTCTTTCAAATCCTGCTATTTTCCGTTAAATGAATTCATGGTATTGGATACCCCGGCTGTTCCAAAAGACAAAATTAGCTCTACTGAGGTTTTTAATCTTTCAGGCATTTTCTTTTCTTCTTCATTATCCCATTCACCCAGCACATAATCTACCTGCTGTCCTTTGTGAAATTCGTCACTTATCCCAAACCTGAACCTGTTATACTTTGTAGTATTAAGCTGGGTTTGTATATCCTTAAGACCGTTATGGCCACCATCGCTGCCTTTGGTTTTTAATCTAAGTGTCCCAAAGGGCAGGTTAAGATCATCTGTAACTACCAGAAGATTTTCCAGAGAGATCTTTTCCTTTTGCATCCAGTAGTTCACTGCTTTCCCGCTAAGGTTCATATAAGTACTTGGCTTAAGCATGACGAAAGTTCTACCTTTAAATTTAAAAGTAGCCACATCTCCCAGCTTCTGGGTTTCAAAGGTCACTTCCTTTTCGCGGGCAAGTTCATCAAGAATCCTGAATCCTATATTATGCCTGGTATTCTCATATTTAGGCCCAATATTTCCAAGCCCTACAATCAAAAATTTCTTCATGGGATCTAATTTCTTCCCGGTCTCTTTCTTTCGTAAAATCCTTCCGAAGAATGAAAGCATCCAAATTGTTTTCGTAAAGATAAAATTTATAAGATACTTTTAAATTAGAAAGCGTAAAACCGGCGCATAAAATTCACAAAAACAAAAAAGCATTCCGTTACCGGAATGCTTTTTATTATAAATATTAAAAAGGATACTAGTTATCTTCTCCTTCTTTTACTGCTGCTACATCATCAGTTTCAGTAGCTGGTACTTCATCTGCTGCAACTTCATCTTCGTCCTCATCGTCCTCAAGAGCAACAATGTTACGAGAAGTTCTAACCTGACAAATTACAGTGTTATCTGGATGCTGAATCTTGTAGTCATCGCTTTCTACTGCAGTTACATATAACTTCTGACCAATTTTAAGTTTAGTCACATCTGCTACGATATAATCTGGAAGATCTCCTGGCAATCCTCTTACTTTAAGACGACGTAGGTTGTATCTTAATACACCACCATTCTTAACCCCTCTTGCAACACCTTCAGTGTGAACAGGAATTTCCATAGTGATTGGCTTATCGTCAAATATCTGATAGAAATCTATGTGTAGGATCGCGTCTGATACCGGGTGAAATTGGATATCCTGAAGGATCGCATTGAAAGATTCTCCCTCTTTCAATTTAATTTTTACTGTATGTACATCTGCTGTGTACACTAAGTCTTTAAATGCTATTTCCTCTGCTGCAAAGTGTAGTGGATCACCTTCTACCCCGTACAATACGCAAGGAACCTGTCCAGCATTACGTAGTGCCTTAGTTGCCTTCTTGCCTACGCTTTCTCTTTTAGATCCGTTGATCGTAATTGATTTCATCTGTTTGTTTTAAATTATTATTAGCAAATGTCGTCGGGTCCGCTCTGGACTGCCTTCATTTGCGCAAAAATTTCAGGATGCAAAAGTAAGGGTTTTTATTTATCTATAAAACCCTGTTACTTAAAAACTTCGGTAAATTTAAATTGAGGGGAAAGCTGCATTAAATTACTGAAATTTTTTGTCACATTATTGATTTACAGCAGTTTAATTTAAAAATATCCTTCCCTAACCATACTCCGATAGAAATGACCTTTCAAACTAAATATTTTTAATTGTTTCTGAATTATTTCAAAATGATAGAATTAACCGGAAGCAGCTTCTATTATTTCACAAAGCTTTTAAATAATCCGAATCAAAAATCCTTAAATTGAAGTGACCGGAATATTTATTCTTTTATTATTCAACTTATGGAAAATAATTCTCAACTCCCTTCGCCCACAAAACGCATTGCTGCAATAGATCTTGGAACCAATTCGTTTCACGCAGTACTGGTGGATATTTATCCGGACGGAAGTTTTAGAACAATCGATAAACTTAAGGAGATGGTAATTCTGGCGGAAAGGGGAATGGAAAACCGCTTAAGCGAGGCCGCTATGGAAAGAGGCCTGGAAGCGATGAAAAGAATTAAATTTTTATGCGATAGTCAGCAGGTGGAGGAAATTCTTGCTTTCGCCACCTCTGCGATAAGAGAAGCGAAAAACGGTGGGGATTTTATACATCAGGTCCATTCCCATGTTGGAATAAAGGTTAGAGCAATCCCCGGGAAAAAGGAAGCTGAATTGATTGGGTATGCAGTACGACACAGTATTGCCATGGACAAGGAAATGGTTTTAATGGTTGATATTGGTGGAGGAAGCGTTGAATTTATCATTGGAAATAATGAAGAATTTGTTTACCGGAACAGTCTGAAACAGGGAGTGGCGAGGATGTCTGCCAAATTTGTGACTACAGATCCTATTGAAAAAAAGGAGAAAAAAGCGCTTAAGAAACATTTTAAGAAGAAGCTGAAGGAGATCAAATCCATTGTAAAAGAGTATAAGGTTAAAACCATCATTGGATCTTCCGGAACCATGGAGAATATTGGAGCTATGATCGCCAGAAGGAATTCTCATACCGCAGACATGACCCTTAACGAACTAAGTTTTAAAGCTGAAGAGTTCAATTCACTTTATTCAGATTTTATTGGATTGACCGGGAAGGAAAGGGCCAAAATAAGCGAGCTTGACGAGAAACGGATTGATATTATCAATCCCGGGATGGTTCTATTAAAATATATGATCAAGAAATTTGAAATAGAACAGATAAAAATTTCTGAAGCCGCTTTGCGGGATGGGATGATCCTGGATTTTATCAACAAAGAAAGACCTAAACTGGATCTGGTCGCGAATTTCCCGGATCCCCGAAAGCGAAGTATTCATGAACTCTTACGAAAATGCAATTGGATGGAAGAGCATTCCCGACACGTAGCTGGAATGGCACTCCAGTTTTTCGACCAGTTTAAAGCTGACCTAAACCTGGAAGAAGGTGACCGGGAACTTCTGGAATATGCAAGCCTTATGCATGACATAGGATATTATATCTCCTATAGAAAACATCACAAGCATGCGCTTTACATTATTAGACATGCAGATCTACGGGGTTTTAACGAGCATGAGATCAACATTATGGCTCATGTAGCCAGATATCATCGCCGCAGCACTCCGGCTAAAAGACATTTTTTATACCGTAATCTTTCAAAACCGGTGAGGAAAAAGGTGAAAAAACTCTCCGCGATATTAAGAATTGCCGATGGACTTGACCGCAGCCATTATCAAAATGTTCAACAATTCGAAATTGAGAATGGAAAGAGTAAAATTCGACTTCTACTAACCACTTTAGGAGATCCGGAACTTGAAATTTGGGGAGCCACCAGAAAAAGTGATCTGTTTCAGGAAATCACCGGAAAAACTGTGGAGATCTACGCTGTAAACGAGGAAGAGGATGAATCCAAAACAACCGAAAAGCTTTCTACCACAAATTAAAAACCCTCTTTTTAGAATGATCAAAAAGAGGGTTTAAAAAAATATTTCAGTAAAAGATTTATTACATGATAAATTTTGAACTGATTGATTTGTTATCATGTACCCTCTTCATTACATCAGCAAATAGATGCGCGCAGCTCACCACTTTTATTTTTTTACATTCTTTTCTTAGTGGAATGGAATCGGTTACGATAAGCTCCTGAAGTTTTGACTTTTCAACCCTCGCATAGGCATCACCAGACAATACGGGATGCGTACAAATGGCTCTCACACTTATTGCCCCGCGCTCCATCATAAGATCGGCTGCTCTGGTAAGTGTCCCGGCAGTATCTACCATATCGTCTACCAGCACCACATTCTTTCCTGTTACATCTCCAATTAGTTCCATGTGAGAAATAACATTTGCTTTTGCGCGCTGCTTGTAGCAGATCACCACGTCGCTTTCCAGCGCCTTGGAATAGGCATAAGCTCTTTTTGAACCACCCATATCCGGCGAAGCAATAGTTAAATTATCCAGCCCAAGTTCTCGTAGATATGGAAGAAATACAGTACTGGCATATAAATGATCTACAGGTTTTTCAAAAAATCCCTGAATTTGATCTGCATGCAGGTCCATAGTAATAATACGGGTTGCACCTGCTGTTTCCAGGATACTTGCGATCATCTTAGCCGCAATTGGAACCCTTGGCTTATCTTTTCTATCCTGCCTTGCCCAACCAAAATATGGCATTACCGCAGTGATATGTCTGGCAGAAGCTCTTTTAGCTGCGTCAAGCATTAAGAGCATTTCCATTAAGTGGTCACTTCCAGGATGTGTAGATCCAATAATAAATACTCTGGATCCGCGTACAGATTCTTCAAACGAAGGCTGAAATTCCCCGTCGCTATAAGTGGAGGTTATAACATTTCCAAGTTTGGTTCCGAAACGCTCCGCTATTTTTTCGGCCAGCTCCCGGCTTTGGGTACAGTTAAAGATTTTTGCTTCTGTGGTAGGCATGTTGTGTGTTTTGTTGTGTTGAGTTATTGTGCATGCAAATTTAGAAATTATTCCTTGCGAAAACAGTTTTAAAGCTGACGGAAATTATAAAGATTACAAGTATTAAAAATATCGCCCTCCGAGAATTCCATTCTTCCTTAAAAATCAAAATTTAAAATACTCCCTCTATGGCTGATTGGTTTACCGAATTGAATTATTAAATTCACGGATTAACTACTATTTTTTTAAACATGAAATTCCATCAACCTTCTTTTTCCTTCCTGATTATTTCAATTATGCTATGTCTTGTTTCCTGTGCAGATAAGGAAAAAACCTTAAAACCAGCTGAAGGTAAAATTGAAGTTACGGGGGGTGAAGTTTGGTATCGCATAAATGGTCGTGGGAATAAAACTCCTATTCTTCTGTTACATGGAGGACCCGGCTCCTCAAGTTATGGCTTTGAGCCGGTAAAAAAATTAAGCAACGAGAGACCCATAGTTTTTTATGATCAATTGGGAAGCGGGAGATCAGCCCGGATCACCGATACCACCTTGATGACGGTGGAAAGGTATATTGAAGAGGTAGAACAGGTGAAAAAAGAACTGGATCTTGAAAAAGTATATTTATACGGCCAATCCTGGGGCACCGCGCTTAGTTTGGAATATTATCTGAAATATCCTGATCATGTAAAAGGAATAATCTTTAGCAGTCCGTATTTCAGCACAAAAAGATGGATTAAAGATGCGAATGAACTGGTAAAAACTCTTCCTGATTCCTTCCAGCAGGTTATTCGCCGTAATGAAAAAAATAAAACTTTTGACAATCAGGAATACAAGGATGCCGTAAGTCTTTTCTACAGCAAATTTTTACGCAGGAAGGAACGAACTGCAGCTCAAAAGGATACTGCCGGTAAATATTTTGGAACCAATGTATATGAATATATGTGGGGACCAAGTGAATTCACGGCCACCGGTACTTTACTAAATTATGACCGAATAGATCAATTATCCAAAGTGGAAGTTCCTGTTCTATTTCTCACAGGAGAATATGATGAAGCCCGGCCGGAAACAGTGAAATATTATCAGGATCTGGTTCCTAACGCCCGGTTTGTGGAAATTTCTAATTCCGGTCATGCAACTTTGAACGACAACCCTTCAGAAGCCTTAGAAGCAGTAAGATCTTTTCTTGATTCCATAGAAACCAATTAGGCAAAAATTGCTCCAATACTACTGGATTTAAATTATCGAAATCAGGGAAGCTGGAAATAAAAAAGGTGGCCATTAGCCACCTTTCCTATAAATCTATGGTGATTTTTATTTTAAATCATAGCGGTCCAGGTTCATCACCTTATTCCATGCTTTGACAAAATCATTTACAAATTTAGTTTCCATGTCGTCACAGGCATAAACCTCAGCCAGAGCTCTCAATTCAGAATTTGATCCAAAAATAAGATCTGCTCTGCTTCCGGTCCACTTAACCTCGCCAGTTTTACGATCGCGTCCTTCAAACTCTGTTTCAGCTTCTGAAGTCGCTTTCCAGGTTGTATTCATATCGATAAGATTTCTGAAGAAATCATTGGTCAATTGACCGGGTCTGTTTGTAAATATTCCCTTTTTAGAACCATCATAATTCGCATCCATTGCCCGTAGACCTCCAACTAAAACAGTCATTTCTGGAGCAGTAAGCGTTAGTAACTGGGCTCTGTCTATCAGCATTTCTTCTGAAGTAGCAGAAATGTGATCCCGGTTTCGGTAATAATTTCTAAAACCGTCTGCATTTGGTTCCAGTGGAGCAAACGCTTCCACATCGGTTTGTTCCTGACTTGCATCAGCCCTTCCCGGTGAAAAAGGCACCTTAATATCGTGACCTGCTGCTGCCGCCGCTTTTTCAACTCCAGCACATCCGACAAGAACAATAAGGTCTGCAATTGAAACCTTTTTCGAATCCTGAGAATTATTAAAATTCTCCTGAATTCCTTCCAATGTCTGTATCACATTACCAAGTTGCTGTGGGTTATTAATTTCCCAGCCATTTTGAGGCTGAAGTCTCACTCTTGCGCCATTAGCTCCTCCTCTTTTATCGGATCCTCTAAAGGTCGATGCCGAAGCCCATGCAGTAGAAACCAGTTCTTTAACCGCCAGTCCGGAATCCAGGATTTGTGATTTTAAATTCTGAATATCCTGCTCATTGATCAATTCATGATTAATTGCCGGGATAGGATCCTGCCATAATAATTCTTCCTGTGGCACTTCCGGTCCCAGATATCTCTCTTTTGGCCCCATATCACGGTGAGTAAGCTTGAACCAAGCACGAGAATACGCATCGGCAAACTCCTCAGGATTTTCATGAAAATGCCTTGAGATTTTTTCATACTCAGGATCCATTTTCAATGAAAGATCTGTAGTCAACATAAAAGGAGCATGCTTTTTATCCGGATCATGAGCATCTGGCACCGTACCGGCACCTTCGTTGTTTTTAGGCTGCCATTGGTACGCTCCTCCCGGCCCCTTGATACATTCCCAATCATATTTGAAAAGGTTATCGAAGAATTTATTGCTCCATTTGGTTGGAGTATCTGTCCAGGCACCTTCGATTCCGCTGGTAATGGTATCGGCACCTTTTCCAGTCCCGTAACTATTGGTCCAGCCTAAGCCCTGTAATTCAATTCCCGCCGCAGCAGGTTCTTCGGCTACATATTTTTCAGGGTCTGCCGCACCATGAGTTTTTCCAAAGGTGTGTCCTCCCGCAATTAGAGCTACCGTCTCATAATCGTTCATGGCCATTCTTCCGAAGGTTTCACGAATATATTGAGCTGCTTCCACAGGATCCGGGTTCCCATTATGGCCTTCCGGATTTACATAAATAAGCCCCATATGAGCAGCACCAAGCGGATTCTCTAATTCGCCATCACCATATCTGGCTTCATTATCAAGCCATTTATCTTCAGAACCCCAGTAAACATCGGCTTCAGGCTCCCAAACATCTTCTCTACCCCCGGCGAAACCAAACATTTTTAAGCCCATAGATTCGTGAGCACAATTCCCGGCAAGTATCATTAGATCTGCCCATGAAATTTTTCTTCCGTATTTTTTCTTGATCGGCCAAAGTAATAACCTTGCTTTATCAAGATTAGCATTATCTGGCCAGCTGTTTAAAGGAGCGAAACGTTGTTGTCCCGATCCTGCGCCACCACGGCCATCTCCTATTCTATAAGTTCCCGCACTGTGCCAGGCCATTCTTATAAAAAATGGACCATAATGTCCAAAATCTGCCGGCCACCAGTCCTGCGAGTCGGTCATCAAATTATATAGATCCTGTTTAACCGCAGCCAGATCCAGGCTTTGAAATTCTTTGGCATAATCAAAATCATCTTCCATTGGATTGGATAAAGCAGAATTCTGCCTTAATATTCCCAGGTTAAGCTGGTTTGGCCACCAATCCCTATTGGAGGTTCCACCGCCGGCTGTATTTTTGAGCGAACCGCCCATAAAAGGACACCTGCTTGATTCATTAACTTCCCATACCTTGTGATTATCTTTACTTCCAGAATGATTATCCATATTTAAGTTTAGTTTTAATTTTTAAAAGATTTACATTCCAATTTACGAATTTCACTTCTATAATTTTTATCTATACTTTTTATAGAACCATAAATAAACTGGATAGGAATAATATAAACTGAATGTTTGAGGTCATTACATTTGTTGGTACAGGACTTTTTAGGTTAGATCGGATTTTATATTTTAACAGCTTTACTGAGAATTTTGAAATTTAAAATTGATTGAGCAGCTATAAATACAAATTCATCAATGAAAAACTTTGGTTTGGAAATTATCTTGAATTCTTACAATTTTATAAACCTAACCGTTAATTTTATTAAATTAAATACTAATTTTACTCCCTACAATCGTGTCTCTTAATTTAAAGTTGAATTAAATTTAAATTGGTTCAAGTATCAAATATGAAAGAGGGAATAAAATCTACAAATTGGCTTCTGGTACTGTTTATAATGATAGTATTTATCGTGATAAATATTATCATTTCTGAATGGGAAGATTTCGCTGAGTTATTTTCCGGAATTTTTTAACCTCAAGCTTTTAAAATATTAGACCAGCCTATTCCGGGATTATTCTCCTTTAGCACTTTATAACTATATGACTGAAAAAAATTCTCGTTATTCAGAATTTAAAAATGCCGACCAGGAAAACGAAGAGTTAGAAGAAAATGAAATAACCGCGCTTCCTCCCAGATTATATTCCAAAAGAGTTATAATTACTTTTTCCGCTTTATTTTCCACCATTTTTGGAGCGGTGATTCTTATGAGTAATCTTAAGAATCTAAATGAAAGAAAAGGAATGTTTCAGGTTTTAGTTTTTGGAATAATTTTCACCGTTGGCCAGATGATCACGGTAAGCTCTTTACAATCCAATAAATTTAGTCTGATCCTGAACATTTCCGGCGCTATAATCCTGAATGAATATTTTTGGAACCGCTATATTGGAAAGGATAAAGAATATTTAAAAAAGAACTGGGTCAAACCGGCATTGATTTCAACATTAATCAGCCTTCCATTTGTTTTTGCAATTCTCTATTTAGGCGGGAACAGTTAGATTTGAAATAGCATAATTTCAGGCATGTGAAAATTGCCGCTATAATGGATGATTGTCTAAACCGTTAGGCAATTCACTTCTTCCATAATTTCGGAGAAGATTCTAAAGGACCTGAGCCTGTCCTTTTGATCATATATATGTGATGCGACTATAACCTCATCTACCCCGGTTTGCTTGATAAAATCTACGGTTTTACTTTTGACCATTTGCTTGTCTCCGGTAAACGCATATTTAAGCATTCTTTGTAAAGAGGGATTATCTCTAACCGCTCTCAACTCATCATTCATTTCCACCGGTTTTTGAAGATAATCAAGATTACCCGTCATCACTCCAACCATCATTCTTAGCGAACTGGTAGAGATTTTTTCAGCTTCCTCATTAGTATTGGCTGCAATAACATTGATCCCGGCAATACTGTAAGGCTTCTCCAGATATTCTGAAGGCTGGAAATTATTATAATATATCTCCATCGCTTCAAACAACTGTGAAGGGGCAAAGTGACTCGCAAAGACATAAGGCAAGCCTTTTTCTGCAGCAACATGAGCACTATCTGTACTCGATCCAAGAATATACATAGGCACATCCACACCTTCGGCTACAGTCGCCCTAACTTTTGTTGAAGAATTATCATTCTTAAAGTATTTTCTAATCTCATCTATTTCGTGTGGAAACTGAAAAACTGAATTCATCCGGTCGCTTCTAATAGCATGAGCCGTTACCTGATCTGTCCCGGGTGCTCTTCCAAGTCCCATATCGATTCTACCCGGAAATAGCGTTCCCAAAGTTCCGAACTGTTCTGCCACAAGCAATGGAGAATGATTGGGTAACATGATCCCGCCAGACCCTATCCTGATTTTTGCAGTACGCGCTGCCACATGGCCCATTAAAACTGTCGTTGCAGAACTGGCAATACTTACCATATTATGATGCTCTGCCAGCCAAAATCTCTTATATCCCAGACTCTCTGCCTCCTTAGCCAGTTCCACGCTATTTTCAAAAACTTTAGCGTGAGAAATATCCTGGCCTACAACAGCAAGGTCAAGAATGGAATAATTAACAGGTTTATCTGGGAGCATATAATAAAATATTATTTAGGCCGGATTCAATTGGGCTACACCTTGGTCTATTCTTTTCTATTTCCTTACACCTTAATGGATAGAGAAGATTTTTCAGACGTCTATAACACAAATAAAAAAAACCCCTGCAAATACAGAGGTTTTAAAGAAGTACTCGA
>NZ_JBLVTL010000002.1:546439-546831 GCF_048285835.1 Christiangramia aquimixticola | reverse complement strand
GTCTACCAATTCCGCCACTCGAGCAATAGGATGGCAAAAATATAAAATTTTTAGTTTCCTGAAATGAAATAATAGGAATTTATTCAAACTCTCACATTCCGGCAGAATTTGAAGTAGTTCCAATTCATACAGCCGTTTACTTTAACCATAACAAACTGCTTATCAATAAATTAAATTTATATTTATTTTTTCAGCTTAATGTTCCACGTGTCATTATTTGAAATATATTCGCCCGATTTTTAATTATATCATATAAAATGAAAAAACTACTTATTGGTGCTCTTGCACTTGCTTTATTTACTTCAGTAATTTCTTGTAGAGAAGAAAACAACGAATCTGTTGAAGAGAACGTAGAAGAAACTTCAATTAATGAAGAGGCTAACCTACAGATG
>NZ_JBLVTL010000002.1:529429-546406 GCF_048285835.1 Christiangramia aquimixticola | reverse complement strand
ACTGTAGATTCTCTTGAAACTACTGAGGTTGAGGTTGAAGTTGAGCAAGAACAACCACAGATCTAAGAATATTTACTTTCCTAAGATTTAAGCCCTGCATTGCGGGGCTTTTTTTATGCCGTTAATTTCAATTTAATAGTCATTCCATCTCTACAGTTCTAAGTGATTTAGAACGTAAAACCTCCATTAGAGCCATTTTAGCTTTTGTATTCAATAAAATTATAGCTTAGAGCGGTGAAGCGAAATACCTCTAAAATGGTATTTTTGCCAGTATTCTAAATAATTGTACTTTGGAGTTTTCCAGTTAATATTTCTATATATGTCTCAATTTTGGCTTTATTTCAAGCTTGGACTTGACCATGTTCTCGATTGGCAAGCATATGATCATGTGTTATTTTTAATTGTTCTGGTTGCATCTTATAGTTTTATAACCTGGAAAAGAGTGCTATGGCTGGTAACGCTTTTTACTTTAGGTCACACCCTGGCCCTGTTCCTTTCGGTATACGAGATCGTACAGGTAGATTCAAATTATGTGGAGTTTCTTATCCCCGTTACCATACTGGTTACCGCACTATTTGATATTGCGACGGCAGGGAGAAAAGTAAAAAACACCAACTTCAACATCCTTTATTTTTCAACCATTTTCTTCGGACTAATTCACGGTCTTGGATTTTCCTCCTATTTTAAAATGATAGCTTCAGGCACCAGTAATAAGTTCCTGCCATTAGTGGAATTTGCTTTGGGAATTGAAGCCGCTCAATTGATCGTTGTAATTGGAGTAATGATCTTAGGCTTTGTATTGCAGAATATACTGAATGTCTCTAAAAGGGACTGGATTCTCGTTTCAGCGTCAATCGTTATAGGGATCATCCTGCCTATACTTCAAAAAACTTTTATGGCCCTTTAGATATTCCCCCTTCAAAGCTTAACAATTCACAATAATCTTTTAATTTGCAGAGAATTAATATTAATCCCTGCAAAACCGGGTATCAGATTTTTATGAATAAGCAGAAGCAATTAAAATTTGATCGTGCGTATTTAAGAATAGCACGTGAATGGGGTAAATTATCTCATTGTAAAAGAAAACAGGTTGGCGCGTTAATTGTGAAGGATAGAATGATCATTTCTGATGGGTACAACGGAACTCCTTCTGGATTTGAGAATTTTTGTGAAGATGAAGAAGGATATACCAAATGGTACGTTTTACATGCTGAAGCCAATGCAATCTTAAAGGTGGCCGGTTCAACACAAAGTTGTAAAGATGCAACGCTGTACATCACCATGTCCCCCTGTAAAGAATGCAGTAAATTAATTCACCAGTCGGGTATAAAAAGACTGGTTTATATGATAGATTATAAGGACAATTCCGGGCTGGAGTTTCTAAAAAAAGCCGGCGTGGAACTGGAACAGATAACAGAACTTGAAAATTGAAAGGACGCACTAAAATATACATTCCTTTAATGCTCAGCATTGCATGTGCAGCAGGATTACTGCTGGGCGCCAAGCTGAATTTTGATACCGGGGATGAGCTATTTTCAGCCAACCCCAAAAAACAAAAATTAAACCGACTTATCGATTATATCGATTATGAATATGTAGACGATGTAAATACAGATAGCATCGTGGATATTACGGTTAACAGGATCCTGGAAAACCTCGACCCTCATTCGGTTTATATCCCAAAAGATGAATACAGCCGGGTAACCGAAAATATGAAAGGTGATTTTGTGGGAATAGGCGTTAGTTTCTACAAGGTAAAGGACACTATTGTAGTGATCCAGGCGCTTGAAGGCGGACCCAGTGCAAAATTGGGAATAAAAGGCGGCGACCGAATCCTTTATGCCAACGGGAATAAATTATTCAATAAAGGTATACCGGCAGATAGTATCACCAGTCATCTAAAGGGAAAGGAAAACACCAAAGTCTCCCTGAAGGTACTTCGTAAGGGAATGAAAGATCTGCTAACCTTTAATGTACGCCGTGGAATCGTTCCTTTAAAGAGTGTTGATGCTTATTATATGCTTACTGAAGATCTTGGATACATCAAGATCGATCGATTTTCTGAAACTACTTATAAGGAATTCAGCAAAGCTATAAAAAAATTAAAAAATCAGGGTGCAACCCAGATCGCTTTGGATTTACGCGATAATCCCGGCGGTTATTTATCTGAAGCTATTAATATAGCAGATGAATTTATCAAAGATGAAAAACTTATTCTGTTCACGAAAAATAAAAGTGGCGCCATTGAGGAGACTTTTGCCAAAAGGAAAGGAAGTTTTGAAAATGGAAAAGTATATGTGCTAATAAATGAAAATTCAGCTTCGGCAAGTGAAGTGGTAGCAGGAGCTTTACAGGATAATGATGTGGGAACCATTATAGGTAGACGCTCCTATGGGAAAGGCCTGGTGCAACGGGAAATGGAACTTGGTGATGGAAGTGCGGTGAGACTAACCATAGCACGATATTATACTCCTACAGGAAGATCCATTCAAAAGCCTTATGAGAATGGAAACAAAACCTATTTCAATGATTATATGCACCGTTATGAACAAGGTGAATTGAATAATGAAGATAGTATCATTGTCAATGATAGCCTGCGATATATCACACCCGGTGGAAAAGTTGTTTATGGCGGAGGCGGTATTATTCCCGATATTTTTGTTCCAAAGGATACCGATCCCGAAAAGGAAAAGCTCACCTTCCTGTTGAGAAGCGGCTATATGAGTAGATTTGTTTTTGATATCCTGGAAAAGGACAGAGAATATTACAATACCATTGATCGTGAAGATTTTAAAAGCAAGATCCAGATCACTGACGAAATGGTCGATGATTTTGACAGATATGTTGGCCAGACCAATCTTGGTGTCACCAGAACCAGTGACGCTAAAAAACCTTTATTAAAAAAGTTCATCAAAGCTGAAATCGCTCAACAACTCTTCGGTACGAATGTATTTGAACGATATTTAAATGAAGATGACCGAATAATCGATAAAGTCATTGAGTTGTCCCGGAAAAAATAATAATTTGGGTTGAATGAATGATATTTTAGAATATCTATCGGCCGTGTGGCCCTTAACCCCGTTGTTATTCTTTATACTCGCTGTTAGTTTCCGATTGTTGGATAACAGCACTTCCCTCTTTTTGCAAAAGGATATATTGGTATGTTCTTCTAACGTTTCAAAAAAGCTTATTAAACAGGAGATAGACCATCATTACGATCCAACTTTTAAAAGAAAGCTAAAATTCGCCCTTATTTTTAAACGCTTACATCAGGTATTCTTATTGATGGCAGCCAGCGCTTTACCTGTAAGTATCTTCTTATATTTTCTGCAATAAGAAACCAAAACTTATAATTCCTTACTAAATAATCTAAAGTGGGTTTCAAACTGAAATCCCGCAGAAATCAATTAAAGAAAATTTATTCCAGCCCTAACCGTTTTACGAATTATGCTTTTTTGATATAGTTCTTGAAACAAGAAGAATGGACATGAGAACGATTACACAAAGACAGGCTAAAATTACGATCACGGCATTCCCGCTATCCCCTTCAAAAATCGCTTCAAAATCCAGAGCACTTATGCTAAGTCCAATAAAAACAACGGCAAGAAAGATGATAAAATAAATAAAATACTTCATGTAAATAAATTCTGAATATTTGCTGCAAAAAGTTTTACGGCAATAGCTAATAGTATCACTCCAAAAACTTTTCTAATAACATTGATTCCCTGTGATCCTAAAAAACCTTCGATCTTGGCAGAAGATTTAAGAACCAGGTAGACAAATATAATATTGATTAAGATAGCCACAATGATATTTACGGTTTCATATTCAGCCTGAAGAGAAACAAGAGAAGTCATCGTTCCAGCACCTGCGATCAATGGGAAAGCCAGCGGAACTACAGAGGCAGTTTCCGGTGCATCATCCTTATAAAGACTTATTCCCAGAATCATTTCCAAAGCCAGAAAGAAAAGGATAAAAGACCCGGCGACGGCAAAAGAGTTTACATCTATCCCAATCAGGTTTAAAATTTCCTTTCCAAGAAATAAGAACACCACCATAATTATTCCCGCTACAATAGAGGCCTTCTCACTTTGTATATGGCCAACTTTTTTCCTCAGATCAATGATAATCGGGATATTTCCAATAATATCGATTACCGCAAAAAGGATCATCCCTGCAGTGAATATTTGCCTGAAATCTAACACTTTAAACATAACTTACTTCTTTCAAAATTGCCGGCAAAAGTACTTCATCTTTTCTAATTGACAATTCCTTTTCAGAGTTAAATTTCTGTAAATTTTAAGCGGTATTTTCTTCGTCTTAAAACATAGAAATTTATCTTTGTCCCATGTTTCAATTAGGTAAAACTTTAGTTTCAGAAGAGATCATTAAAAACGATTTCCTGTGTAACCTTTCTGCATGTAAAGGTGCTTGTTGTATAGATGGTGAAGCCGGGGCTCCCGTAGAACCTGAGGAGAGGGAGATCATGGAAAGAATATACCCCAAGGTGAAACCTTACCTTCGCAAGGAAGGGATCGAAGCTATTGAAGCACAGGGTGTCTACATAACCCGTGAAAACGGAGAAATTGAAACTCCGCTTATCAATGAAGCAGATTGCGCGTATGTTACTTTTGATGATAAAGGCACCGCACTTTGTGCCATTGAAGAAGCATACAATCAGGGAGATATCGACTGGAAGAAACCGGTCTCCTGCCACCTTTATCCGGTGCGAATTCAGGAATATTCCACCTTTTCTGCGGTAAATTATCACCGCTGGGAAATTTGTGATGACGCCTGTAGCCTGGGAGCAGAATTACAAGTGCCTATTTACAAGTTCGTCAAAGAAGCTTTGGTTAGAAAATTTGGTGAAGATTGGTATAAGGAGCTGGAAAAAGTTGCTGAAGAAATTAAACCTCAAACTCCCCAGTAGCGCTTTGCCTGCTGTTTTATCGCGGAAAATTCCTGTGACCCCGTAATTACTGAAAGTTCCTTTTTAAATAGGCTGAAGATCGCAATAGACGACCAGTAATCCCATTTTTTTATTTTTCCTAATTCTGAAAGGGCTGAATCGGGTTGATTTTTGGCAGCATAAATTAAGGCCAGTCCAAAATGATCTTTTATCTCTTTAAAATTCTGTACCAAATTATTTAATTGATCCATTTCATTTAACTGAAAATGAATCAGCGCTTTTAAATTATCGACTCCGTTCCCGGCCCACCCAACTTTTAACTCCTCAAGCAAAGGTTTTGCTTCTTCATATTTTTCAATATGGTACAATCCTACAGCCTCATAGAAATAACTGGTAGTCCATTCGGCATTTAAAACCTGTATTTGCCTAGCCTGTCTTATGGAAGTTTTAAAATTTCCATTAATTAAATGAGCCAATGAGAGATTGCTAATGGCTTCCGGTGATAAAGGATTTAACTCTACAGCTTTTGTGGAGTTTACAAGCGCTAAATCTGGCTCTCCCGTAATGTTATAAGACCAGCCCAGCCAATTGTAGGCATCAGAATAACTCGGTCTTTTCTTTATAGCTTTTTTAAGGTCTTTTATCGTTTTATCCACTCTGCCCTTATCTCCCCATAGAAGGCCTAAAGTTGCATAGGTTTCAGCCAGATCCGGCTCCAGTTCTTTTGCCTTAAGAGCAGCAGTTCTCGCCTCATTCATCATTTTATCATTGTAGGACACATAGCCATAATCCTGCAAAAGAATAATTGAATCTGCGAGGCCCACATATGCCAATGCATAGGCAGGATCCAGTTCAAGGGATTTTTTGAACAAATTTATAGCGGTTCGTATCCCATTTTCAGTTCTTTGATCAAAATGCCATCTTGCCTGCGCACATAAACAATATGCTTCAAGGTTATTTGCAGGAGATTTACCTATTTTTTCTTTCTCTCCTGCATCAAGTTTTAATTTAAGGGAATCGGTAATTTTTGAGGTGATCTCTTCCTGTATCTTGAATATATTGTCAACATTCAGTTTTCTCAGGTAAGTTTCGGCCCAGACCTGTCTGTCTTCTTCAGCATTAATTAACCGCACATTGATTTTAATGGTTCCGGTCATTTCTATCACTTCTCCGGCAACCATCCAGTTAACCTTTAACCTTTCAGCAATTTCCGGGACGCTATCGTTTGCTTCTTTATATTGAAGAACAGAAGTTCGGGAAATTACATGTAACCCGGCCAGAGCAGAAAGTTTAATAAGTATATCGCTGTGAATGGCCTGTGTAAGGGTAGAAACATCCTGCATGCCAATACTTTCAAAGGGAAGAACAGCTATTCGGTTTTTAATTTTTGGAGACTTTTTAACCTGGTTATGAGAAATTTCTCCATTATTAAAACCATTGCCGTTTTGTAGCTCCTGTATAGTTTTGATAAACCTTTCAGAGGGCTCTTCTTCATATTCAGCATAATAATTATTCAGGAATTCGCGGTAAACATTCTGAGCCAGTTGAACCTCCCCAAAAGACATGAGGGAACTTACCCAGTGAATGCAATCGCTCTCTTCAGGAATATTCAATTCCAGGGACCTTCGGGTATAAGTTTGAAGATCTTTAGTATTACCGCTATTGATAAGTGATTTGATGTATTCAGAAACAGAGGTGCCGGCCATATTTTTTAAGCGTTGCCTTTCATTTTCCAGCCAGAATTCAAATTCGGCAGAGGTTTGAGAAACATAAAAACCTTTTAACAAATCTCCTCTGTAAAGGTTCATAGCTTCGGTGACCTTATTGCTTTTAATCAGCCTTTCAAAATTTTGAACATCACATTCAAAAAGCTCTCTGTTAAGTTGAATTTCCTCTCCGCCACGATTAAGGATAGCATCATTCCCAAAGGTTTTTCGAATATGATAAAGGATATTACTAAGAGAATTCCGGGCGCTTTTTTGTCCCATTTCCGGCCAGAAAAGCGGAAGCAGACTATCTCTGCGAATATATCCAAAAGGTCTTTTTAATAGCAGGTACACCAGCAAGGCAAGACGCTTGGGTCCGGTTAAAAATGACTGCGCCAACTCTCCGTCCGGCTTCCTGATCTCGGCAGGACCTAAAATATCAACCTGAACCATTTACCTGATAATTAACCTCTTAGACACTCATCTAAGATACAAAACAGATTTAACAAAGAGTGCAGGATTAAATTAGACGAAAAAGCAATATGAAACATCCATTCAAATCAACTTTTCAATTCATTTAAAATTAAAGATCATGAAAACAATTTATTCTTCCAATCGACTAAAAGCCCTCTATTTCCTGCTACTCAGTTTGTTAATAAGCATTTTCACCGCCTGTGAAAAAGAAGACATTTCAAACCTGGAATCTGAAGTTACTACAGTGAATTTGTCTGGTGAAGATTCTCCTGAAAATTCTAAAAAGATCATTGTAAAAAGTGAAGGCATGAATTTTATCGTTCCCAGAGAAATCAATTCTGGCTGGAATACTTTTCGTTATGAAAATGGCACCGCCAATCCTCATTTTTTTGTTATTGAAAAATTACCTGAAGGTAAAACGGTGGAGGATAGCAAAAATGAAATTGTACCACTATTTCAAGCGGGAATGGATCTTATAGGACAGGGAAAACCAGATGAAGCAATGAATGTTTTTTTCTCCCTTCCATCCTGGTACTGGGGAGTGGTATTACAGGGAGGACCGGGATTGGTTTCTCCAAATAGGGCTGCTGAATCTACAGTATATATGACGCCGGGGAACTACGTAATAGAATGTTATGTGAAAACCAAAAATGGGATTTTTCATTCTTCTATAGGAATGATTGAAGGAATTAAAGTAAATGATAAGCCTTCCAAAATCAAAGAACCTAAATCCACTATAGACCTTTCGATCTCAAGCACCAATGGCATCCAGGTTTCAGGTAAAATTAGACCGGGCCATCATGTGGTTTCTGTATATTTTGAAGATCAGGCAACGTACGGCCATTTTTTAGGTCATGATGTTCATCTGGTTAAATTATCTCCGGAGGCAAATATTGACGAATTGAATACCTGGATGAATTGGATGGATCCTGACCAGTTTAAAACCCCTGCACCAGATGGAGTGGAGTTTATGGGAGGAATGCAGGAATTACCCCATTCACAAAAAGGTTATTTCTCGGTAAATTTAACGCCTGGCACCTATGCATGGATCTCCGAAGTCCCGGATCCCAGAAGCAAGAATATGCTTAAAACATTCACTGTCCCACACAATTGATCCTAACCAACCTAAAAAATAACATTATGAAGTTTAAAGCCACATTCGTTACAGGCACTCTGCTATTATTAACCTTAAATTTTTCAGCCTGCAAGGAAAAGATGGAGGTGAAAGAAGAAAGTATAAGTTTGAAAGACTATTCCAATGACAAAAGATCTTCGGCTGCAGAATATACACCAGTAACTGTTACCTCTAAAGGAATGAATTTTGAACTGCCTAAAAAGATCAAAAGCGGGTGGCAGGAATTCCGGTATGAGAATAAATCTGGTGACACTCATTTTTTCATCTTGGAAAAACTTCCGGAAGGGAAACATATTGAAGATTCTAAAAAAGAGGTAGTCCCTGTATTTGATGCAGCCATGCAACTTATAAATCAAGGTGAGGCTGAAAAAGGTTTTGAAAAATTTGGCGAGTTACCGGAATGGTTCTCTCAAATTCAGTTCTTAGGAGGAGCCGGTCTGGTTTCACCCGGTCACACCGCCTACACTACTCTAAACCTTGAGCCTGGGAATTACCTGCTTGAATGTTATGTAAAAATGCCCAATGGCAGCTTTCATTCTACCATGGGGATGCTGGAAGAAATAGAGGTTATTTCAGCTAAATCTAATCACAGCGAGCCGGAAGCTGAAAATGTTGTGAATATTTCCACTGCTAATGGAATAGTCCTGGAAAACAAAATTAAGCCCGGACTTCAGACATTTAAGGTGAATTTTCTGGACCAGAAGACCTATAGCAATTTTGTAGGCCATGATGTAAATCTGCTGCGTTATGATTCTGATAAAGATCTGGTTACTTTAAATAAGTGGGTGAACTGGTTAGAGGTTGGCTCCCTAACCTCCCCGGCACCTGAAAATCTCGTTTTTCTGGGAGGCACGCAAGAACTTCCGGGAGGTTCCACAGCATATTTCACCGCAGATCTTAAGCCGGGAAAATATGCTCTTGTTTCTGAAATACCAGATCCCAAATCCCATAATATGCTCTTAACCTTCGAGATAAATGAGGAAGAACTTTAAAGCATAGGATTATGAAAACACCAATAATTTTACTGGCAATTTTTTGTTTTAGTCTGACCGGGAATGCGCAGATTTTAAAAAAGATTAAAAAAAGTACTACCAGGGCGGTTGAAAATGTGATCGTTAATAAAACAGCGGAAAAAGCATCAACCGAAACCGGGAAAGTGATGGACACTATTCTGAATCCCAAGATTCAAAAGCAACCCCGGGAGACTTCCAATAAGGTGCCGTCCAGCACTAATCCAGATTCGAATTCCGCAGCATCAACAGATCTTTGGACAACCTATGATTTTGTACCAGGTTCCAATCTGATATTTACAGACGACCTTAGTACCGAAAAAGTAGGCGAATTTCCCTCGAGATGGGATTTGGTTAGGGGTAATGCAGAAAATGTGGTCCTAAATGGAGAAATAGTTATCCAACTAAATAACAAGTCTATTGTTACTCCGCTTATTAGCAGCGAAAATTATCTTTCAGATGTATTCACCATAGAGTTTGATGCTTATTTTGAAAATGTGTACGGTTCCTGGCAAAAATATTTAATAAGGTTTTATAAGGGGGATCATTCCTATCTCAAACTTGGAGAAGGAAATTTCATTTATCCTTTACAAATACAGCATAACGGTGCCAGCATTGCACTAAAAGAATCAAATAACAGAAGAACATTCGAGAATTTAGGAAGCAATAATCCAAGTGGATTTTCCGGCTGGAAACATATCGCCATTTCCTATAATAAAAGGGCTTTAAAGGTATATATGGACGAAGAGCGTGTGCTCAATATCCCTAATATTCAGTTGCACCCGGAGATAATGAGTATTGAAGGAGATACTCACAAGGATTATTTGAAAGCCATCAAAAATATTCGAATTGCAAAAGGTGGTTTGGAATTATATGAAAAGGTAATGGAAGAAGGAAAGTTTATCACCCATGGGATCCTTTTTGATGTAAACAAAGCTTCCATAAAACCGGAATCTGGCGGAATTCTACGTGAAATATCTGAATTATTAAAAACACATACAGACTTAAAATTCCGGATAGAAGGTAATACAGATTCAGACGGGGAACCGGATTACAACCTTGAGCTTTCCAATAAAAGAGCCATGGCAGTGAAAGATGCACTGTTGAAAATGGGTATAGAAGAAAGCAGGCTGGAAGCGCAGGGGAATGGAGAAGCAAACCCGATCGCAGATAATCAAACTGCCGAAGGTAAAGCTCAAAACCGAAGAGTTGAATTCATAAAATTATAGAGGGAACCTTCAGTTTGGCAATTTATCCAACCTTTATTACTGCTCAGCTTTTACTTTAATATTAAAACATTAAATCTATTACCCTAATAATGCGTAAATTAGCAATGAATTTCAGTACTCCCCCCTTTTAATTGATTTAAAAAAAATCATTGCTTTCATAATAGCATTCGAATGCAGAATTTATTTTTTACCCCACAAATTTTAATAGGTGGCCAGCCAAAAAATTAATTCTGTTTTCTAGAAAACCGGCACTAGTGGCCGGTTTTCGCATTTTAACTTACCCTCTTTTCTTCAATTTTTACGCAAGTTTTCATCTGTGAATTACTCTGGTAAAATTTCTTCTTACTAAAATTATTAACAAGTTATAAACCACTGATTTTACAGCACTTAATCTACAGGTTTAACAAAATACTATGAAAAATGCAGCTTTTATTGTGTTGACAACTTTGTTGAAAACGTTTAAGCCAAATCGTAGCATTATATGTCTGATTTTTAAATATTTGTTAAGGATATTATAATAAAATCCAATAATGCTTAAATAACCAACAACCATGTCTCAGATAGAACCCATTTTACAGGAGAATAAAGATCGCTTCGTGATCTTTCCAATAAAACATCATGACATATGGGATTGGTATAAAAAAATGGAAGCCTGCTTCTGGACTGCTGAAGAAATTGATCTTCATCAGGATCTTACCGACTGGAGCAATAAGCTAAGTCCGGATGAGCGTTATTTCATTAAACACATACTTGCTTTTTTCGCAGCCTCAGATGGAATTGTGAATGAAAATCTGGCTGAAAATTTTGTAAATGAAGTTCAATATTCTGAAGCAAAATTCTTTTACGGTTTCCAGATCATGATGGAGAATATCCATTCTGAGACTTATTCTTTACTTATCGACACTTATGTAAAAGATGATCGCGAGAAGGATAAACTGTTCAAGGCTATTGAAGTATTTCCTGCCATTAAAAGAAAAGCAGACTGGGCTCTTAAGTGGATAGAATCTGATTCGTTTGCAGAAAGGCTTATAGCATTTGCTGCGGTAGAAGGGATTTTCTTTTCCGGAGCTTTCTGTTCGATCTTCTGGCTTAAAAAGCGTGGCCTTATGCCGGGCTTAACCTTCTCAAACGAGCTTATTTCCAGAGATGAAGGCATACACTGTGACTTTGCAGTTCACCTACACAACAAGCATCTGGTGAATAAAGTACCAAAACAAAAAATAAGAGAGATCCTAATCGATGCTCTAAATATAGAACGTGAGTTCGTAACCGAATCACTTCCGGTGAGTTTAATTGGCATGAATGCCAAGCTAATGACCCAATACCTGGAATTTGTTACAGACAGATTGCTGGTTGAACTGGAGTGTGAAAAAGAATTCAACGTATCCAATCCTTTTGATTTTATGGATATGATCAACCTGCAAGGGAAAACTAACTTTTTTGAAAAGAGAGTAAGTGAATACCAGAAAGCGGGAGTTATGAATAAGGATAAAGAATCAGACGAGATCAGCTTTGATGCTGATTTCTAAAGTGCAACTGCGCTGGGAACCCCAACCCGGCGCAAGTTGAACTTTATTTCTCACTAAAAATTTTAATTTATTAATCTGGTTTCACCGCCGGGCAGAGATGTTATTGCTCTTTATCAAAAGCTCTCCGCCACCTGATAAAATAGTCGCTTATGTTTGTAGTTAAAAGAGACGGGAGAAAGGAACCCGTGATGTTTGACAAAATTACCGCCAGGGTAAAAAAACTATGTTACGGTCTTAATGAGCTGGTAGATCCTGTGAAGGTTGCCATGAGAGTTATTGAGGGATTATACGACAATGTATCCACAAGTGAATTGGATAATCTTGCTGCTGAGATCGCCGCAACCATGACCACCTCGCATCCCGATTATGCTAAACTTGCTGCCAGAATCTCTGTTTCCAACCTGCATAAGAATACGAAGAAATCATTTTCTGAAGTAATGACAGATCTCTATGAGTACGTGAATCCACGTACCGGTGAAAAAGCACCCTTACTATCAAATGAAGTGTATGAGGTTATAATGCAGAATAAAGAAAAACTGGATTCAACTATTATTTATAACCGTGATTTTGGCTACGACTATTTTGGCTTTAAAACCCTGGAGCGCTCCTATCTTTTAAAACTTAACGGTGAAATTGCTGAACGACCTCAGCATATGCTAATGCGTGTTTCTATTGGAATACACGTAGACAATCTTGACGCCGCCATAGAAACCTATGAGCTTATGTCCAAGAAATTCTTCACCCATGCTACGCCTACTCTTTTTAATTCAGGAACGCCAAAACCTCAAATGTCTTCCTGCTTTCTATTAACTATGAAAGACGATAGCATCGATGGCATCTACGACACTTTAAAGCAAACAGCCAAGATCTCTCAATCTGCCGGAGGAATAGGGCTTTCCATCCATAATGTTCGGGCAACCGGCTCATATATTTCCGGTACTAACGGTACTTCCAACGGGATCGTTCCAATGCTACGCGTCTTTAATGATACCGCGCGTTATGTGGATCAGGGCGGTGGTAAAAGAAAAGGATCATTTGCCATTTATGTGGAACCGTGGCATGCCGATATTTTTGATTTTCTTGACCTGAAAAAGAACCATGGGAAGGAAGAAATGCGTGCCCGTGATCTTTTTTATGCCATGTGGATGCCAGATCTGTTTATGAAAAGAGTGCAGGATGATGGAAAATGGACCTTGATGTGTCCACACGAATGTCCCGGACTTTATGATACCTATGGTGACGAATTTGAAGCCATGTATGAGAAATATGAAGCTGAAGATAAAGGCAGAAGAACGATCAAGGCCAGAGATTTATGGGAGAAGATCATGGAATCACAAATTGAGACCGGTACTCCCTACATGCTCTATAAAGATGCAGCGAACCGAAAATCCAATCAAAAGAACCTTGGAACCATTCGCTCTTCCAATCTATGTACCGAAATTCTTGAGTACACCAGCGAAGATGAAGTAGCCGTTTGTAACCTTGCCTCCATCGCGCTTCCTATGTTTGTTAAAGGCAATGAGTTTGATCATAAAGAACTTTATAAGATCACCAAAAGGGTAACTAAAAACTTAAATAAGGTAATAGACCGTAATTATTACCCGGTAAAAGAAGCTGAAAATTCCAATATGAGACACCGTCCAGTAGGACTGGGAGTTCAGGGGCTGGCAGATGCCTTTATTAAATTGAGAATGCCTTTCACCTCTGATGAAGCAAAAAAACTGAACCAGGAGATCTTTGAAACCCTTTATTTCGCTGCGGTAACGGCTTCCATGGAATTGGCAAAAGAAGAAGGCCCTTATTCCACATTTGAAGGCTCCCCAATAAGCAAAGGAGAGTTTCAATATAATATGTGGGGGATCAAAGATGAAGAGCTGAGTGGCCGATGGGACTGGGCAAAATTACGCAAACAGGTGATGAAAAATGGAGTTAGAAATTCCTTGTTGCTCGCACCAATGCCTACCGCATCAACCTCTCAGATATTAGGTAATAATGAAGCTTTTGAACCATATACTTCCAACATATACACACGCAGGGTCCTTTCAGGAGAGTTTATTGTGGTTAACAAACATTTACTGGAGGACCTTGTTTCTAAAAATTTATGGAATGAAGAAGTGAAAAACGCCATTATGAGAAATAACGGCTCTGTTCAGGATATAGATGTGATCCCGGAAGATCTAAAAGAATTATACAAGACTGTATGGGAAATGAGCATGAAAGATATTATCGATATGTCTCGCCACAGAGGATATTTTATAGATCAGTCACAGTCGCTAAACCTGTTCATGGAAAATGCGAGTTACAGCAAATTAACATCCATGCATTTTTATGCCTGGAAAAGCGGACTTAAGACCGGCATGTATTATTTAAGAACAAAATCTGCCGTGGATGCCATTAAATTCACTCTGGAAAAGGAGAAGAAAAAAGAACCTGTACCGGAGATGGCTACAGCTATGGAAATCTCTTCAGAAAAAATAATGGAAGATGTCAAAGTCCAGCAATCATCTCTTAAAGAAGGCGAAGGGGCATTGACGCCTGAAGAACTTAAAGCACTTATTGCTCAATCCAGGGAAGCTGAAGGCGATGACTGCCTGATGTGCGGATCGTAAAAATCTGGCTAATTCAAATTTGAATTGAGAAGGGGAAGTAGTTATTGCTTCCCTTTTTTATATTTTTGAGCCACAACAATAGATTATATGAACTGGGACCAACTTTTATCGCTTAAAAGATTCGGAGATAAACATAAAAGATTAAGAAAAGAACAAAATGAAACCCGTCTGGGTTTTGAGGTGGATTATGATCGTATCATATTTTCTTCAGCTTTCCGAAGTCTTCAGGATAAAACGCAGGTGATCCCGCTTTCTAAAACAGATTTTGTCCATACCCGGCTTACGCATAGTCTGGAAGTTTCGGTAGTTGGAAGATCTTTGGGAAGATTGACCGGTCAAAAATTGCTGGAAAAACATCCGCATTTAAAAGACACTTTTGGCTACCAGATGAACGATTTTGGAGCCATTGTCGCGGCTGCAGCCCTGGCGCATGATATTGGAAATCCTCCCTTTGGACATTCCGGAGAAAAGGCGATTGGGGAATACTTTAGTCATGGAAATGGAAAGCGCTTTAAAGACCAGCTTTCAGAAAAAGAATTTCAGGATCTGGTGAAATTTGAGGGTAATGCTAACGGCTTCAGAATACTTACTGAAAACCGACCGGGAATTACAGGAGGACTCCGACTGTCCTATGCAACCCTTGGAGCTTTTACAAAATACCCAAAGGAATCCCTTCCGCATAAGCCATCGGCCAAAATTGAAGATAAAAAGTTCGGTTTCTTTCAGAGTGAAAAGGAAACATTTCAGGAAGTTGCGGAAGAACTCGGTCTTAAAAAAACGCGTGAAGGAGAAAATATTGGCTATGCAAGACATCCATTAGCATTTTTGGTGGAAGCTGCAGATGATATTTGTTATACCATCATAGATTTTGAAGACGGGATCAACCTTGGCTTAATCGACGAAGATTATGCTCTGGAATACCTTATCAAACTGGTTAAGGATAACATCAATACCTCAAAATATCATGAACTAAAAAGCACGGCCGACAGGCTGGCATATTTAAGAGCTCTTGCCATAAATACTCTAATCACTGAAGCTGCTGATATATTTCTTCAAAATGAGGAAGCGATCTTAAATGGTGAATTTCATGACTCCCTTTTTGACAGAAGCAGTTATGAGGCTCAGATAAAAGACATCATAAAAATAAGTGTCGAGAAGATCTATCAAAGTGAAGAAGTTATCGGGAAAGAGATCGCAGGATACAAAATGTTATCCTATTTGCTTGATATTTACACGAAGGCCCTGTTACCGGAAAACAATGTGGAAGAGTCTAATTTCACAAAACTGGTCCTAAAATCTGTTCCGCAATTAGAGCCATTACAGGACAGTGAATCTGTGTATGAAAAATTAATTGGGATCTGCTCTTATACAGCTTCCCTGACAGATGGATTGACGGTAGCCTCCTTTAAAAGATATAAAGGTCAGAGTATTTAGTACTAAAATTCATATACCACACCCACACCAAGCATTTGCTTGAGTTGCACACGGGGGCCGGAGGTTTCCAACTTCCCGTCCCCGTTGGTATCTTCCTTGAATTTTACATCGTCATCATACCTTATATGTGAACCAACATTGGCCTTAACAAAATCGTTCACTTTCATGTTCACATTCAATTGCCAGTCGACATCCACATTTCCGAACTTATTGAGATAATCTGAATATAAACTCAACTGGTTATTAAGATTGATATTGTCAAAAACTTCCCGACTAAATTCACTGGTGACTAGAAAACCAAATTCCGTTCGTACATTTTCTCCTTCCTGAATGATATTTCCAAGCTGATCTGTTACCGCAGGCTGCACCCCAAACATCCCTTCGTTGGCCAACCGCTGGTCCATTACAAAAGTTGATTTAAAAGTTATGGGAGACAGGTAAACAGTAAGGTCTTCATCTGGATGTGAATATTCTGTTCCCACCCCTAAAAACGTATAACCGGGAGCCATGAATCTGGAGATTGCCACCTCGGTATCGGGATATTTATATCCGTTGGAAAACTGCGTGTTAAAACTAAATTTTCCTGAATAATACCAGTTTGAAGTACTATCACTTCTAAAGCCGAAGGAGGAACTTAGACGCAATTCATCTTCAGTCTTCCTGATTTCCCGTCCTTCCTGAGCATTGATCCCGTAGCGCAACTTAGCCGAGTTCTTCCACATGGTGAGGTCTCTTTGAAAATTCCTATCGAAACTTGCATAGAACAAAGCTGAAACCGAGTTATTACCTCCGGAATGCCAGTTAACAAAGGCCACTTCGCTAAGGTTCATCCCAAAAGTGTTCTTTTCTGTCCAGTAAATAAGCATGGAATCTGAAGTCGTGGTATCCTTAACCACCGTGGCCGTGGTATCGTTGACCGCGATATGCCTGACTTCTGAAGCC
>NZ_JBLVTL010000002.1:492345-529391 GCF_048285835.1 Christiangramia aquimixticola | reverse complement strand
GCGAAGCTTCATTTACTAATTGTAGTTTTTGGGAATTGCAAAAATAAAAAATCAAAGCATAGCATCGAGCTTTTGACCTATACCCTGAACGTTAAATCCTGAAATTTCTTGTAATTGATCCACAGTTCCTTGTTCAATAAAGGAATCTGGTACTCCCAGGATCTCTATTTTCCCTTTATAATTTTTACTTGCAGCATACTCCAGCACGGCACTTCCAAAACCTCCAGCCTGCACACCGTCCTCTACGGTCAATATTTTCGAAAATCTGCTGAAAATTACATCCAGTAGTTGATAATCCAGAGGTTTTACGAATTTCATGTCGTAATGGGCAATTTTCTCAGGGGATTGATTTTTTTCAATTGCTTCAGAAACATTTGCGGCCATGTTCCCAATGCTCAAAACTGCAATTTCAGAACCTTCTTTCAGGCATTCCCCTTTTCCAATTTCCACCTTTTCAAAAGGAAGTTTCCATTCCTTCTGGACTCCCCGTCCACGTGGATACCTGATAATTATTGGATGCTCAAGCTCAAGCTGTACTGTATATAATAAATTTCTAAGTTCAGATTCATTCCGTGGAGCGGCAATGATGAGATTAGGAATGCCACGGGAATAGGCAATATCAAAAACACCGTGATGTGTGGCACCATCTTCTCCCACCAGACCGGCACGATCCAGACAAAAGATGACTGGTAGGTTTTGCAAAGCCACGTCATGTATCAATTGATCGTAAGCTCTTTGTAAAAACGTGGAATAAATCGCGCAATAAACCGTAAACCCCTGAGTCGCCATTCCGGCAGAAAGCGTAACCGCATGCTGTTCGGCTATTCCCACATCAAAAGCACGATCTGGAAATGCCTGCATCATATATTTTAAGGAACTACCGGTAGGCATGGCCGGGGTAATCCCTATAATCTTTTCATTCTTTTCAGCAAGCTCGACGAGAGTGAGACCAAAAACGTCCTGATACTTTACCGGCAAACCTTCAGTATCATATTTTAATAATTCCCCCGTATCAGGTTCAAATTTACCCGGAGCATGATACTTCACCTGGTCCTCTTCAGCTTTTTTAAGGCCCTTCCCTTTCTTTGTGATCACATGAAGGAACTTGGGCCCTTCAATTGCTTTCATCTCGTCCAGAACCTTTAAAAGCCCTTTTAGGTCATGACCATCCACGGGTCCAAAATATTTAAAGTTTAAGGCTTCAATAATATTATCCCGTGCAGGTTTATATCCCACCCGTGCTTTAGTGAGATATTCTTTTAAAGCTCCCACACTGGGATCGATCCCAATGGCATTATCGTTTAGAATTACCAGTAAATTAGCATTGGTCACCCCGGCATGATTCAATCCTTCAAAAGCCATCCCGCTGGCGATGGATGCATCACCAATTACTGCTATATGCTGTTTATTTTTTTCTCCTTTTAATTTCGATGCAATGGCCATCCCCAAAGCTGCAGAAATGGAAGTAGAAGAATGACCTACTCCAAATGTATCATATTCACTTTCCTCTCTTTTTGGAAATCCGCTGATGCCGTTGAGTTGCCTGTTGGTTTCAAAAACATCTCTTCTGCCGGTAAGGATCTTATGCCCATATGCCTGATGTCCCACATCCCATACCAGAAGATCTTCGGGAGTATGGAATATATAATGAAGTGCAATGGTAAGCTCCACCACACCCAGACTTGCTCCTAAATGGCCTTCTTTGGTAGCAACTATATCGATGATATATTTTCGCAATTCAGCCGCCAGAAGGTTCAGCTCTTCGGGTTTAAGCATCCGAAGATCTTCGGGACTTTGAATATTTTTGAGAATTTTTGAAGCCATGCAAGGCAAAGTTACTCAAGCAAACTGAAATTAGGACAGCAAGCCACAAAGGAATCTTCAAAATTTATATCTTGCCTTAAAATTTCGCTATGCTTTCTCCTTTCAATGACGAATATTTTATGAAAAAGGCTTTAGAAGAAGCTGAAGCCGCATATGAGAAAGGTGAAATCCCGGTTGGTGTGGTGGTGGTAATCAATGATAAGATCATTGCCCGCGGCCACAATTTAACGGAAACGCTTAATGATGTTACCGCTCATGCCGAAATGCAGGCGATCACCGCCGCAGCAAATTTTTTAGGTGGCAAATATCTTCAAAAATGCACCATGTATATTACCCTTGAACCTTGCCAAATGTGTGCGGGTGCCCTTTACTGGAGCCAGATCTCCAAAATTGTTTTTGGTGCTACAGATGCTCACAGAGGCTACCGGAAATTTGGAGTTCAGCTACATCCAAAAACGGAGGTAAAGACAGGGGTCATGGAAGAAGAAGCCGCTTCACTTTTAAAAAGATTTTTTATTGAGAGAAGGAATTTGAATTAAAAAAAAGACCCCAATTTTAAATTGAGGTCCGTGTATTTTAAATATCCTGAGGCAGTCTGGAAACCTTTATATAATCGATATAGAATTTATCTGGCAGCGCTTCGTCATCAATTTCAGAGCCTCCAAGATTCCCGCCTACCGCCATATTGATAAGGAAATAAAAATCCTTTCTAAATGGGTAAATTTCATCATTATAGGTTTCAGGCGTAAAACGGTATAAAGACTTACCATCAACAAAGAATTCAATATAATTTTTTGTCCATACGGCTTTATAAACGTGATAACCTTCTTCTATTTCTTCAATTCTTGTTTTCTTAGTATTTATAGTATTCCCATGACTTGCCGGAGTATGCAAAGAAGTGAAGACGATCTCCGGCTCCCTTCCAATGTATTCTAGAATATCTATCTCACCGCTTGCCGGCCAGCCAACTTCATTAATATCTGCTCCCAGCATCCAGAAGGCAGGCCAAAGGCCTTTCCCAGTTGCTAATTTGGCTCGCACCTCAATTACTCCGTAAGTAAACTCGAGCTTGCCTTTAGAATTGATCTTCCCGGAGTAATACTCACCGTTTTTTTTAACCGCAGTAATTACAAGTTTTCCATCTTTCAGAGAAACATAATCCCGGCTGTAGATCTGCTTTTCATTATTTCCCCAGCCACATAGATTGGGACAACCATCACCTTCCTCATAATTCCAGACCTCCATATTCAGTTGATCTGAATTGAAATCTTCCTGAAAGATCACTTCTTCCTGAGCATTCAAAAAATTTGAACAACCAAGCAGAACGCTTACGGGTATTATGAGGTGTGAAATGATCTTCATTATTCTACATATTTAAGGCTTATCGTTTTTAGGTCTTCAGAGTTTCCTCCCAGCATAAGCTCAAATTCTCCTGCTTCAGCTTTCCAAACACCTTTGGCATTATAGAATTTCAGCAGATCTGAGTCTATTTGGAACTCTACATTTTTAGTTTCTCCGGGTTGTAATTCAACCATTTTAAAACCTTTTAGTTCCTTGATAGGTCTGGCCACACTGGCTACTACATCATGAATATAAAGCTGAACTACTTCTTTCCCTTTTATACTTCCGGAATTGGTAACAGGAATACTTAGAGTAACCGATTCGCCTGTTTTTAATTCAGCAGAAGATAAGTTAATTTCTCCATATTTAAAAGTGGTATAACTAAGCCCGTAACCAAAAGGATACAATGGCCCGTTCTGGATATCTGTATAATGAGAATAGGTTACATGCTGATCATTAGAAGGTCTTCCGGTATTCATCCGGTTATAATACAAAGGTTCCTGACCAACAGCTTTAGGGAAGGAAACCGGTAATTTTCCTGAAGGATTATATTTTCCTAAAAGTACATCTGCAATGGCATTTCCACTTTCAGTTCCTAATTGCCAAACCTCGACAATTGCCGGAACATTTTCTGCAGCCCATGAAATTTCCATAGGTCGGCCATTCATTAATACCAGAACAATATTTTTATTCACTTTATGAACCTCCTTCAGCAATTCCAGCTGTAAACCGGCCAGCCCAATATTAACCTGGCTACGACCTTCACCCGACTGAAAAGCATCTTCACCCAGAACCATGATCACAACTTCAGCATCTTTGGCTTTAGCTACGGCATCAGGTATTCCGGATCTGTCAGTTTTATTGATCTTTAATGGCATTAGGAAACTGCGTTCGCCTTCACCAAGAGTCACCCCTTTAGCATACGATAGCTTAGATCCCAGGTTGGCGTTCTTTAAACCTTCCAGTACAGAAACAGCAGAATTTTTTTCTCCCTGCGCTCTCCAGTTACCTATTGGAGTGTCTTTATCATCTGCCAAGGGTCCTATCACAGCGATCTTTTTTACCGAATTTTTCAGCGGCAGAAGATTATTTTCATTCTTAAGAAGAACTATCGATTTTTTTGCAATTTCACGTGCAGTTTTCCTGTGCTCATCATAAGGAATTTTAGAAGCAAGTTCTGCATTCATATAACGATAAGGATCCTCAAAAAGGCCTAATTTAAATTTCACCCGAAGTATTCTTCTAACAGCATCATCTATAAGAGCTTCGTCCACTTTTCCTTTAGCAACCAGTTGTTGTAGTCCGGCTTCGTATGCTCCACCCTCCATATCCATATCACTTCCTGCTTTTACAGCAATTTCAGCAGCATGAACTTTATCTGAAGCAAATCCGTGAGGGATCATTTCTGAAATCGAACCCCAGTCTGAAACTACAAATCCCTGCCAGCCCCATTCACCTTTCAGAATCTCTCTCTGCAAGAATTCACTACCGGTAGCAGGAATTCCGTCAATGGTATTAAAACTGTTCATGAAAGTTGCCACTCCGGCATCTGCCGCAGCTTTAAAAGGTGGCAAGACCACATTTTGCAGTTCATTCATTCCAATGTTCACCGCATTATAATCTTTACCTCCTTCAGCAAGTCCATAACCGGCAAAATGTTTTGCAGTTGCAGCAATGGTATTTGGACTGGAAAGGTCCTCTCCCTGGTAACCTTTGATCTTGGCTACAGCAATTTGAGAGGTTAGATAAGTATCTTCTCCAGATCCTTCCATAATTCTACCCCAACGTGCATCTCTGGAAATATCTATCATTGGAGAAAAAGTCCAGTTCACTCCCTGAGCAACAGATTCCAAAGCGGCAATCCTTGCCGATTCTCTGGCAGCATCTACATCCCAGCTGGCAGTTTCTCCAAGTGGAACCGGAAAGATGGTATTATAACCGTGGATCACATCATAACCAAAAATAAGAGGGATCTTAATTCTTGAATTTTCCATGTTCAAACGCTGGGCTTTTTCTGTTGCTTCAACTGAAAGTACATTCAGCATTGAACCTACAAGACCTTTTTTAAGTCGGTCTTCTTTTTCTTTATTCCCAACTTCAGAAGCAGGGCCGGTTAGATCCCAACTCCCGTTATACTGAACCATTTGGCCTACCTTTTCCTCCAGGGTCATCAGGCTTAAAACAGAATCTACTTTCTTCTCGACATCTTTCACTGAACTTTTAATACCCGAATTTTGAGCATAAAGGCCTGTGACCCCGATAAAAAGGGATAATGTACTTAATAATAATTTTCTCATAATGTATTGGATAAATCCCGGAACGAATGCTCCGGGAATTATAGACTAAACAAACTTTTATTGAAATACTTTTACATAATCAATTTCCATGGATGATTCAGTAAAATCATCGGCAATGGCGCCACCAAGAGTTCCTCCCATGGCAACATTAAGCAACAGGAAAAAATCGGCATGAAATGGTGTGGATTCATCATTGTCAAATTCAAGATGAGGCACACCGTCCATGGAAAAAGTAATTTTTTCAGCGGTCCATTCTACTTCGTAAATATGGAATTCAGTGGTAACATCGGTCAAACCGGTAATATCACCAAGAATTGGATTTCCTCCGGAATTTCCCGGAAAATGTAATGCAGAAGAGATACGGTCTGGCTGGTTTCCAACAAATTCCATGATGTCCATTTCACCTACACCCGGCCATGCTTCTTCAGGCCATTCAGCTCCCAACATCCAGATTGCCGGCCATGTTCCACCTCCAGCAGGAAGTTTTGCACGCACCTCAACTCTACCATAGGTAAACTCAAATTTATCCTTAGTGGTAATCCTTGCTGAAGTGAAATCAAATCCATCTTTGGATTCTCTTTGGGCAGTTATAATAAGGCTACCATCCTGCACGCGAACATTCTCCTGAGAATCTGTATAATACTGTGCTTCACCATTCCCCCAGCCATTATCTCCATTTCCAATTTCATAATTCCAGTTATCACTGTTAAGGGCATCACCATCAAAATCATCTACCCATACAAGCTCAGAAAACTCTTCGGTTTCTTCCCCGCTACCGTCATCAATAGTCCCATCCGGAGATGTGGTAAGGATAAGGTACCATACAAGGAAGGTATCGTTTGCCTGTATGGCCCGCAACACCATTTTATTTTCAGAAATAGAAAGTACTTCGTACTGATTTTGGCCAATGTAATAGCTAATAAAGCCGCCGTCACTAATATCCAGAACCGTTCCTGTAGAATTAGAAGCTGAGATCCCTGAACTTGCAGGAACCAGAGATACCGGCACTGTTGCTGTTGGCGGATTGGCATCAAGACATTCATCAACAAACTGTTCTCCATTACCTCCAAATTGAAGGGTATATTGCCAGTTTACAAACGAAGCGTCATAGTCTTTATACTCATATTTAATATCTCCATTCCCATCAAGGCTAAAGATCATTTCATCATCATAAAAACAATCAGGTCCAAATCCAGGAGGGCCCTGAAAGAAGCCACCCATGTCTACGATTGGTCCATCGTCATCCGTATTCTGTCCCACCGCTAAGTGACCGGTTACGGCAGATGCGATATACCAGGTTTTAGAATCACCTCCCGTAAGGAACTCCTTAGTGGTTGGGTCGTTAAAATCACTTCTTACTTCAACTTCAAGAGACTTAGAACTACTTACTCCGCCTTTTCCATAAGCGATTACTGTTACCAGGTAAGTGTTAAGCCCAACTTTTGTGAAGCGTTTAGTGTAGTTACCTCCCGGCGCAACCGCAGAGGTTCCATCTGGGAAAGTATATTTATATGTTATTGCATTTTCTGCCGATGCATTGAACTCAACGAGTCCAGTCCCATCATCACTAACATTAGTGTTAACACTAAGATTAGTTGGCACCAGAATGGTATCCAGTGTCAGGTCATCTTCCTGACAGCTGGATAGCATTATGCTTACCGCAAATAAGCTTAAAATTAATTTGAAATATTTCATAGTTTATCTTTTTTCCTAGTTATGGAAGTACAGGTTATCTATATAAAAAGTACCGCCATTATCTGGCTGAACGTCAAATTTGATCTGAAATACATCACTTATATCAAGCCCCTGGCTTGTAAATTCTGAAAGTGGGATTTCAATACTGTTCCACTGGTTTGGAGTAACATTCAAACTAACCGATCTCTCACCAGAACTACTGATAAGGAAGAACGGAATGGAAGTATAATCTCCAGACCACACATCTATGTGTACGGTAGTATAAGCCGTTGCATCTATCGCTTCTCCAAAATCAATTCCCTGATAATTGGCATTGCTGTATTTGATGAAATTATCTCCACCCATATCGATCATTTCGAAAGCTGTAGACTGCCCCCAGTCCGGGTAGTAATTTACCCCGGCAGGATCTGAATAAGCATCACTAAAGATCGATTTTACCAAAGATGCATCTAAGGCAGGAGCTGTTGCAGCTGCGGCTGGAGCTCCAGAAGAAGCGCCACCACCATTACCCATGGTAACATTATCAAAATAAGCCACATTTTCCTGTGTTCTTTCCTGGAAATCCGGGAAAATCACCAGACCTGTTATGCCTGTATTTTCAGGATTGCCTATCACTCCAGAGAAGTCGAAAGTCAATTCTTCCCACTCATTTACTTTGGTATTAGCAACCTTGATCTCTCCGGTTGATCCTCCGCTAGCATTTTCAAATTTGATTCCAACATCACTTATCACAGATTTCCATACCATGATCTTCACAGTACTGTTTGAAGCGTCAAGGGTAAATGGAGTTTCTAACTGAGTGATGGTTCCCGACCAGGGTTTTCCACCCTGTCTTGCAGTGAACTTTGCTACGGTAGCAGAAGTATTTCCAGACATATCAGGATTGGTAATAATTTCCAATCCCGGGTTGTCCACATTTTCAAAAACTGACCAGTTTGCAGCAGCTCCACCATTGGCAGCTGTTTCAAAATCTACCGGGAAGCTTGTTTTAGTGTTCCCATTAGAACCACCGCCTCCGGTACCATCAGTTTGTATAAGATCATCGAAGTAATAGATATCTCCGTCACATTCGGCATTTCTTTCAAAATAGATAATGATACTTCTAAAAGTTTTATCATCAACATCAGAGAAATCGAAAGTTAATTCCTGCCAAACACCAACTTGAGTAATTTCAGCAACTCTGTCCTCTGCCGGATCAACATCCGGATGTGGTTCTTTCTCCAGTCTTAAAGTAACCTGAGCTGTTTGAGTTTTAGCAAGAACTTTTAGTTTGAAGATCTTCTTATCTGTAGTTGTAAAGTCAATTGGCGTTGCAATAGGTTTACCTACTCCAGACCAGGTAGCACAACCAGGCGATTTATCTACAATTTGAACGTAACAGCTTGGGTTAATTCCATCTGTTATAGGGTTTGGAACAATTTCAGACCCAATGTCTCCGAATGCATCAAACTCATGGTCCTCATCATTCGTTTTAAATGTCCAGTTAATTGGTCCGTTTGCAGGATCAATATTCTCATCAGTTTCAGCTACACAATTTGCTGCAGCAGCTTCCTGCATAAGGTCGTCTATATAATAAACTCCATCTGCACTTCCATTAAAATCAAGGAATAAAGAAATCGCATCATATTGTCCGTCTGGAACTATTGGTGCTCCTCCGGTATCATCATTATTGATATAACTCGTTTTGGCGTCTGTTCCAAAGTCGAAAGTTAAAGTCTCCCAACCTGTTCCTCCATGATCTACAAGAACTTCGTTAGATCTTTCTCCATTCACTCCCGTTTCTAATTTTAAAAGTACCGGGAAGGCAACTTCAGAATATAATTTTATGCTTAGTTTCTTATTATCTCCGGAAAGATCTACAGGTTCACTCAAGTTAAAGGTTACACCTTCAAAAGCTGCTCCTGTTTTGGTAATTGCACCTACTTTAGATTCGGCAGAATTCTCACCTGAAAGTTCAGGATTCATAATAATTTCGAAAGCAGTTTCTTCAGCACCAAACGGAGTGATATTGTAACCCACTAATGGATCGTCAAAAGTAACCGGTAGTTTTAATGGATCTGTTGCATCCGGGATCACTACTTCAACGGTAGTTTCTGTAGTAGCTGCACCGGCACCTTTAGCCACAACTCTAATCATATATGTTCCAGGAGTACCATAAGTATGTTCGATACTTTCATCGGGCATTAACTGTGTTGGTTCTTCATCATCAACATCACCAAAATACACATCAAAGGTAGTTGCATGATCTGCACTTGCGCTAATGGTAACTTTAGAGGGATCTCCTCCATCCTGAGCTACATCAACTACAAGATTTTCCGGAGCTTTGAACGAAATAACCAATCTCTGGTTAAATTCACTGGTAAGTCCTGTTGCGCCAACAGCTACAACTCTTACCAGATATTCTCCTTCACCATAAGTATAGGTTACAGTTTCACCCGGAGCTACATCTAATGGAGTATCCTCACCATCACCAAAGTAAACTTTAAATACCTGAGCACCTTCACCACTTGGGGTAATACTAACATCTCCTGAATCATCCTGAGATACATCAAAAGCTGCAGTTACACCGGTAGGAGCTGATATTTCCTGAAAGGCGTAATTCGTAATTTCATCATCATCGCAACCTGTGAATAGCAGGAGAGAGATGGTAAGCATTGCTAAAATTCTGAATATTTTCATCTTATTCGTTTTATTATAATTTTTTAATAACCTGGATTTTGATCCCAATTGTTTCCTGCAAGTTGAATTTCGACAGCCGGGATAGGGAATAATTCATGTTTCCCAACCACAAAACCATCGATTGCTGCTGCAGCTCTTCCGGTTCTAACCAAATCGAAGAAACGGTGACCTTCACCAACAAGCTCCAGTCTTCTGTCTTCATAGATCTGCTCTAAAAGATCTGTATCGGCAAGGGTAACAGGATCAAGACCAGCTCTAACTCTTACCATATTCAAGTATTCTCTGGCTTTTTCTTCGTTAGAAGAAGTCTTCTTGTAATTAGCTTCAGCAGCCATTAAAAGAACATCTGCCAGCCTAATTGAACGGTAATTATTTGGATTAGTAAGATTGGCATCACCAGTATTCAGGTCTCCCTGTCTCGCGATGTATTTTCTATTATAATAACCTGTATGCTCGTAACCTTCAACATAAGTTGCTCCGGTTTCGGCAGCCCAGGCTTCTATATCCAGAATGGCTACATCTTTTCTAATATCACTGGAAGTAAAAAGATCTACTACCTCCTGAACTGGTACGTTAAAACTAAATCCAGAATCGAAAAGCGGTCCGCTATAATTTCTTATTCCATTAAATCCAACGGCAACGTTTCCTTCACTACACTGAAGACATCCAAAACCGGCTCCTTCTTTATCTGTGTACTGAACTTCGAAAACCGATTCAGAATTGTTTTCTCCCTCAGGTTCAAAAATGCTGTTATAATCATTTACCAGTGCGTAAGGTCCGTTGATCACCGGTTCAAATGCTGATGCAGCTTCAGCAAATTTATTCTGATACAAATATGCTTTACCAAGTAAGGCCTGTGCAGCTCCTGAAGTAATTCTACCCTCTTGAGCCTGTACAGCCGGAAGATTGGCCGAAGCGAATTTTAGGTCTTCCTCGATCAATGCATAAACTGCAGATTTAGGACTTCTTTCTATATCGAATTGTGAACCAAATTTAATTCGTTCATCAATTGCCAATGGCACATCTCCAAACCATTTTACAAGTTCAAAGTAGTAATAGGCTCGTAAGAACCTCGCCTGAGCAATGATCGCATTCTTGCCTTCAAAATCTATTTTATCCTGAAATTCCAGAATATAATTTGCCCGGTTCACTCCGGCATACATCCAGCTCCAGATAGATCTTAATTGGTCATTAACCGGTGTATGCAGCATGTCGTCAATTTCCTGAATTCCCGGAACATCTGTGGCACTCTCACCACCGGCAAGGGTATTATCTGATGCTATTTCCCCCAACATTACGTTAAGGTAAGTGGATTGCAGAAGATCGTAAGCTCCTACCAATGCCAGGTCATATTCCTCGGGAGTATTAAAATAGTCTTCAGAGTTCTCATCCTGACTTTTTACCTCCACGAAGTCATCACTACATCCTGCGAGGGCCAAAAGAGCTATCACCAGGATACAATTGATTGTATATAATTTCGTTCTCATTTAATTAAAATTTCAAATTAATTCCCAACATATAAACTCTTGGTACCGGATAGAATCCCTGATCTATACCGCCCCCAATTGGAGCACCATTAGATGCTGAAGGATCGTATCCTTTATATTCAGTTAGCGTAAATGCATTATTAACAGATGCATAAAACCTTAACTTTTCTACTCCCGTATTTGCTATTAAATCATCAGCCAGCGTATAACCTACCTGTACATTTTGCAGTCTCAGGTAAGACCCGTCTTCAACATAAAAATCTGAGAACAGATTGTTAGAGTTTGCTCCGGTAGTCACCCTTGGGAAACTATCTGTAGAGCCGGCTCCGGTCCATCTTCCTAAATAGGAATTGGTCTTGTTGGTGTTAGGCTGATTTCGTTCATAATTCCGAACTATATCATTCCCAAGGGAAGCAAATGCATAAGTATTAAAATCGAAGCTCTTATAAGTAAAGCCAAGGTTCATACCCATAGTAAGATCTGGAATTGGATCTCCAATATTGATCCTGTCATCTGAATCTATCACTCCATCACCGTTTTGGTCTACATAGCGAATGTCTCCAGGTGCGGCATTAGGTTGCGCAGCAGCGCTGTTAACTTCCTGCTGACTCTGGAACAGTCCGTTGGTTTCTAATCCGTAGAAATATCCTAAAGGTTGTCCCGCTTCCATTCTTGATGGCGGTTCCAGACCAATCCCGAAGGATCCGCCGGTAAGGAATCCACTTTCACTGTTTACGTACAATACTTCATTACGTAGAGCTGTAAGATTATAATTCACATTGAACTTAAAATTCTCATTTACATTTTGATTGTATCCAATTGAGAATTCAAAACCTTCGTTCTCAACTCCACCTCCATTTACGAATGGCGCAGAAGAACCTGGAGCAGCTACTCCAAGAATTCCGGAAACTTGAGGAATTACAAGTAAATCTTCAGTTTCCTTTTTGAAATAATCCATAGTGATCTCTACTCTGGAATTGAATAATCTGGCATCAACACCTATATCCAGGGTCTTTTGTTTTTCCCATCTAATTTCCGGGTTTCCAAGAGCACCGCTGGCTTTACCAAAAACCAGTTCATTGTCAAAAACATAAACACCTTCCCCGTTAAGTAAAGAGGAATATCTAAAAGCAGGGATCCTGTCGTTTCCAATAACCCCGTAACTACCACGTAATTTCAGGAAGCTTAAAGTTTTACTTTCATCCAGGAAACTTTCGTCGGAGATTACCCAACCTACAGAAGCAGAAGGGAACCATCCAAATTTATTAGCCGGTCCAAATGCTGTGGAACCATCACGTCTAATTAAACCTGAAAAAAGATATTTTCCTTTGTAATCATATTGCAATCTTGAAAAGTAAGAGAGTAATCTTGTATCGAAAGTATTACCACCATTCTGATAATTATCCTGTACTTCAAGCGCATTGGCTATTCTCGCATTTCCATAATCGTTGGTTGGCAATTCGTAGCCGGTAACAGAAGATAAATCTCCGGTTGTTTTAAAAACCGACATCCCCAGAAGATACTTGATATTATGATCTCCAAAATTGTCGTTATAGGTAAGGTAATTATCCCAGGTATAATCACGGTAGATATCAAAGGTTTCAGTCACACTATTACGGTCAACATTAAAAACTTTCCCCGAACCAAAAAATGCTTCAGGAGCAAAATATCTACCATCCACCTCAGCATAATTGAACTGAAACTGAGTTTTAGCGGTGATCTTTTCCCATAGGGTATATTCCAGTCCTCCAACTCCACTAAATTTATTTACTTCAGTACCATTATAAGTATTGTCAATTTGCGCCAGTGGATTTATTACTTCATTCCCTAAACCTTCCGCAAGTGTAAAATCACCGTTTTCATCATAAACAGGAAGATTTGGATTCATATTAACCGCATTGAACAGGACAGAACCCAGGGCATTTTCAGCCAAAGTACTTCTGTTCGAATTGGTATAAATCCCGGAAACGTTCAACTTAAGATTTTCGATCACATCAAGATTATAATTAAGTCTTGCCGTTAACCTGTCGTAAGTTGATTTTCCTTTTCCAACTATACCATCCTGGTTAAAATAGGAAGCTCCAGCAGAATATCTTGATCTTTCCCCACCACCTGAAACATTCAGGTTCATATCAGACATTGGTGCAGTAGAAAAAACCTCTTCCTGGTAATCTACTCCTTCTCCAAGATTTCGGAAATTGGTAAAAGGTGGTGTCTGGCCACCGGCTGCATAAGCTTCGTTTACTATTACAGCATACTCTGTAGCATTAAGCACCGGAAGTTTTCTTGTAGTTTCCTGTACTCCGGTATAGGCATCAAAATCCACTTTTAATTTGGTATTGAATTTCCCCGATTTGGTGGTGATCAATATTACCCCATTTGCTGCTCTTACACCATATATTCCGGCAGTAGCATCTTTAAGCACATTAATACTTTCAATATCATTAGGATTGATCACACTAAGATCCTCTATAACGTTACCGTCTACAAGAATTAATGGTTTGTTGTTTCCATTAGTACTTATACCCCTAATATTAATATTTGATCCACTTCCCGGAGATCCCGAGCTGGAGGTAATGTTTACCCCGGCAACTCTACCCTGTAAAGCCTGTTCGACCCGTACCGGATTTAAATCTTCTATTGTTTCTGATCCCACGACGCTTACCGCACCGGTGATCTCTTTTTTAGTCTGGGTACCGTATCCTATTACGACTACCTCATTTAATGCTTCAGAATCTGTTTGAAGCACCATATTGATTGCACTTTGAGATGTTACTCTCACTTCCTGGGTTTGAAAACCTACATAACTAAATTGGAGTACATCTCCAGTGGAGATATCCTGAACCGTAAAATTTCCATCAAAATCGGTAGTAGTACCGCGTGACTCATCTTTTACCAGTACGTTAACCCCCATTAAAGGCATTCCGTTCTCATCGGTGACATTTCCGCTAACCGAAAACGATTGCGCGTAAGCACCGAAAAACCCGCTTAGAAATACAATCAAAAGACAGGTAAATTTCTTCATGTGATATATTATTAAAATTGTAATTTCAATTTATTAACATATCTCAAGTAGAGGGCACAATTCACCTTTACAAAATATCTACAAATGCGAAATTTTTAATTTGAGGGGTACTATTTTGCGTAATTATCAATCTCACAGGGGCTTGAAAAGGATTAAAACATAAAAACTTAATTTGCTAATAATTAACCAAATAGCTTAATGTAGAGGTAATGTAGAGTTAATTGTGCAGTTTGTAAAGGTTAGAGCGAGAGAATATATTCGGTCAAATTGGTTTCCCGATCTAAGTTCATCTTTTTACGCAAACGATATCGTTTAATTTCCACACTTTTAACCGAAATATTTAGTAGCGGCGCGATCTCTTTTGAAGAAAGATTAAGTCTTAAATAAGCGCACAGTTTTAAATCGTTAGTGGTTAACTCCGGATGTGCATCTTTTACCTTTTGAAAAAAGTCTTTATCGGCATTACTAAATGCTTTTTTGAAGAATTTCCAGTTATCCTCTTCACTAATATCTTTATTTATAGTCCGGATCACCGATCTCACCTGATTGTTATTATCTGAATCCTTCAGTTTGTCTTTAATAGCTGTAAGGAATTCATTCTTTTTTATAAGGCTCATTGTAGAAACTGCAAGCTCCCTGTTCTTATTGACCATGTCCTGCTCCAGTTTCTCATTGCGTAAGCGGATTATTTCCTTCTCGGCCTCCAGGTTTTTCATTTTTAAAGAGCGGGCATTCTCTTCCAGTTTTTTACGATGATGTTTTTTATTGTATAAATGAACGCCAAATAAGATCAGGGTGAAAATGATTGTATAGCCAATTAATGCCGGTAGACTTAAAGTCAATGGTCTGTTAATGGTAAACGAGTAATGGGAAGTTTCTGTTATATGTTCACCAATCCGGGCTTTAACCTCAAAAGTATAATCGCCATAATCGAGATTCTTAAAACTTACTTCAGAGTTACGGTTCCAATCGCTCCATTTATCACTTAATCCAAGTAGCCTGTAACTATAATAAGGATTCAGGAATTTTTCGTGAACCGGAGCACTGTATTGAAAGTTTATATTATTACTGGCAAATTTAAATTCTCCACTACTGTTCTTATCGACCTTCACCGAGCTAGAGTCGATCGCGCTTATAGCAATTCCGTCTATGGTAACTTCAACCCCTTCATAATTTCTATGAGTTTGGTTTTTATTGAAGGTTATATAACCATTCCCAATTCCCAGTAAATATGTGTCATTTTCAAGTTCCCGGATATTCTCATAACCCAGAGCGACATTTCTAAAATCCTGATTTAAGAAAATAAAATTGCTTTCATAATCTTTGCTAAGGCGGGAGGGTTCAACATAGAAAATACCGTCTTCGGTAAACCCCCACAGAAGACCATCACCTCCGGCAATCATTTTTCCGGAGATCCTGTCATGACTGGCGGTTAACCTATTTACATTATTATTTGCCCTGAATCTATCCTCTTTTCTATCATATTGATAGATATGATTTTTGGAACTGTAATAAAGAGAATCTGCATATTTGAAAATACTTGAGGTTACCCCGGATTCATTTTCAAACTTGTAATTTTTAATATGGTTTACCTGTGTTAACGAATCATTCAGTAGCATTCTAAAAACCCCTTTATGCTCATTACCAACCCAGATCGTTTTATCCCGATCTACCTCGATAAATTTTGAAGAATGAGGAAAATTCCGCAGCAAGGGTAAGGAAACGAGAGACCCCTGAGTTTTTTTCAGAAAACTGATCCCGTTATAATGCCCCTGTATATAAATGTCGTCGAAAAAAGGTTTAACAACCCAGGTACCCAATCTATTACTGATCTTGGATGCTGTGGTCCCTTCTATAAGAAAAGTTCCTTTATCGTGCCCGGCCAGGATCTTTCCTTCAAACACATCCAGAAACCACACCTGGCCGTTTGTGCCTTGAATAAGTTCAAACTTGGATGAATTTTCATTTTTAATATACAACCCCTGATTTGTACCCAAATAAAGGTCTGCCCCTATCTTTAAGGAGGTATAAACAGATCCAATTTCCCCTCTGTTATCCTGAAAACTTTTGAAAGTAGAACTTAGTTCAATGCTGCTAATCCCGTAATCCAGCCCTGCCCATACATTCCCCGATCTATCCAGAAACAGATCCAGGACCGTATTATTCATGAGAATATTGGACTGATCAAAATTGTTCAGAATTTTTCCATCAGGACTAATTTCAATAATACCTTTTCCAACGGTCCCAAGTACAATATTACCTGAGGTGAGGTTTACTACGTCCAGAACATTTGGCCTGCCCAGTTTATCACTAAGAGTTATATTAAAGGCCTCTAACTCCTTTCCGTTCCATTTATAAAATTCAGCATTCCCGATAATAAGCGAAAAACCATTTTCGGTTTTATTATATAAATGAATTACGTTTCGATCTTTTAGAACTGAAAATGGAATAACCTCTATAGAAACCCCATTTTCCAATTTATAAAGACCATTTCCCACTAATTGATAGTAGAGCTCGCCTTCGAATTTATAGATAGCTGAAACTGGTTTCCCCTGCGGGGTATCCAGCATCTGCAAAGATTCCTTTTGAGGATTATAAAAATAGATCCCGGCGAAACTCCGGAAAATTATTATATCATCAACATACTCTATATCCCAGAATTGCTCCCCATCTTTAATATTTTCAAATTTTGATACAAGGCTGGTATATTCAAGTTCTCCTAACTCATTGGCTTCCCAAAAACCAACCTCCATATAAGCTCCGGTATAAATTCTATCTCCAACAACTTTAAGGGAGCGAACTATAGTTTTATTGGGCACAGGGTATAAATTCCAGCGTTCGCCATTGTACTCCAACAAGCCGTTGCTATTGGCAAAATACAGGTTCCTCGATTCCCCGCGGTCTATCATCCAGTTTTGATTCCCTGCAGAATATTGATTAGGCCCATAATTAACAACAGGAGGTAATTCCTGAGCTGCCGATAGGAAAAAGGAAAGAAGTAAACCTAAAATCTGAAGTTTTTTAAACAAGGTAGAATTCGGAATTTCCTGCAAAATAACTTTCTTTAATTTTAATTAAAAGGAGACCGGAAAAGATTGGTTCAATTATTAGCAAAATTTTTAGGCTTGGATGTTAAAGTATTATAAAGCACTATGAGTTCCTAAGATAATTGAATTTTTTTGAAAGTTAATTAAACTACAATTACTACAAAGATATTTCAATCAAACCCCTGCTTATATGGATGATCGTAAAATTGATTTTATTCTGAAGCCTAAGTTTTTAAGGCCTTTATGCATAATTTTATTTGTTTCTCTTTTCATTTCTCCAAATGTCCTGGCCCAGACTGAAGGTAAAAATATCATTCAATCTGTATACCTCACTTCGAATACCGGATTAAGAAATGATGATACCAACCAGAAGATTCTTTCTTCCATCGTTAATGCTTCCAAAAACGAGAATTCTTCGAGCCTGGTTATAACAGGAAATATTGTTCCTAAAGGGGGCTACCCAAACAAGGATAATGGCAGAGACAAGGTAGAAGCATATTTAAAAAAGAACCTTTTAGACCACCTGAAAGATTTCAATGGAAAAATTATTTTCACTCCCGGTGTTAACGAATGGAAAATAGACGCTCCGGATAATATTGATGATCTCGAATCTTTTTTACAGGATAATTTAAAATCTGATTTCTGGCCTAATGATGGTTGCCCTATTGAAGGAGAAGACCTTAACGACGACGTACATCTGGTAATGATAGATTCTCAATGGTACCTGGAAGACTGGGACGACCATCCATACATCAATAATAAATGTGATTATAAGACCAGAACTCAGTTTATTAACGAATTTCAGGATGAATTAAAAGATCATCAGGGGAAGACCATTTTGGTAGCTATTCATCATCCGGTAATGAGCAAAACCAAACTGAGTGCTTTTGATAAAATTCTTGGCATGGGAACTCAATCATGGAGAAGTCCGGATTATAAGGATCTGAGGGGAAAACTTGAAACCATAGCCAATCAATACAACGATGTGATTTTTCTTTCGGGAAATAATTCAAATCTTCAATTTGTCCAGGATGACGGGATCGAACAAATTATAAGTGGGGTAACCGAAAAACCTAAAAAAGCCAAACCTGAAAAAGACAAAGGACATTTTGCTTCCTATGAACTCGGATACGCAAAAATTAATGTTTTTGAAGATGGTAGTTCCAATGTTGAAATTTTTGAAATTACAGAACAGGGACCTAAAAAAGTTTTTACCGAACAAATAAAAAGAGAACGCCTAAAACTTGAAGATGTTAGCTGGCCTGCCAGAAGTGATTTCGGAAAAACTCAAGCCTCTTCAGTTTATACTGAAGAAGAAACAAATAAGGATCCACTTTATAAATTCTTATGGGGAGAACATTACCGCCCTCTTTATAGCAAGAAATTTGATTTTCCTGTACTTTATATTGACTCTCTGCCAGGAAATCTAAAACCAATTGCTGAAGGTGGAGGGCACCAGTCAAGATCCCTAAGATTTATCGATGATAATGCACATGAGTACACCTTAAGGGCTTTACGAAAAAGTGCTATTCGATTTTTACAAACTACTGTGGTGACCAACCATTATGTAGAAAATTATTTAAAAAATACCGTAGCAGAACGCTATGTACAGGACTTTTATACCACTGCCCATCCTTATGCGCCTATTGCGGTAAACGGATTGATGGATGCACTGGAAATCAACCATGCCGATCCTGAAATTTTTTATGTTCCCAAACAAAAATCTCTAGGAATCTACAATGAAGATTATGGAAACGAACTTTATATGCTGGAAGCTCATGTTGGGGATGAGAATAAAGATATTGGGCTTTTTGGAGAGCCTGATGATATCTTAAGCACCAAAGACTTGATGCTGGAGATGGCCGAGTCTAAAGAAGCTTATGTGGATGAAAAATTATATATCCGTGCCAGATTACTGGACATGCTTATAGGTGACTGGGACCGGCATGCTGACCAGTGGCGATGGGCAGAATTTAAAGAAGGAGATAAAAAACGCTATGAGCCAATTCCACGGGATCGTGACCAGGCATTTCCACGTTTTGATGGGCCGGTGATTCAATTGTTGAAGCTTGGTTACCCTGAAATGATGTCCATGGAAAATTATGACGAGAAAGTAAGCCGTCCTAAATGGTTTAATGTAGCTGCGTTTCCGCTGGATAAGACCTTTATCCAAACCTCATCGTGGAACGATTGGAAAGAACAGGTCGATTACATTCAGAATAAAATCACTCCGGAGGTAATAGAAGAATCTTTTAAGCTATTACCCGCAGGAACCAATAATGATCCTTCTATTGAGAGAATTAAAAAGATCCTGGTAGAAAGAAAATCCAATCTTGGAGAAATTGCCAGGGATTACTATGATCTGCTGAAGAAATATGATGTCATTACCGGGACAGAGGAAGATGATAAATTCATTATCACTCGTCAGCCTAACGGAATAACGAATATTCGGATCTTTAATGAGAAAGAAAAAGAGGTCTTCAATGCCAACTATGATTCAGATGAAACCAATCAACTTTGGATCTATGGACTGGATGGGGACGATGAATTTATAGTTAAAGGAAAAGGCGATAATCTGGTTAAGCTTAAAATTCTGGGTGGAGAAGAGAATGATATCTATGAATTTAAGAATACCCGAAAGGCAAAGATCTATGACTATGCCAGTAAAAAGAATACTATAAAAACTCCGGGAGCCAGAAAATGGCTGGTAGATTCATACGACATCAACACTTATAACCCTAATAAAAAGATGTTGACCAAAACCACCATGTTGCCCGGACTGAGTTTTAATTCGGATACAGGTTTGAAACTTGGAGCGAAAGTAACTTATACTACCTATGGTTTAGTCAATAATCCTTTTTCAACCCAGCAGAGTTTTGCTGCCAATTATTTTTTTGAAACCAGAGGTTTTGATGCTGAATATACCGGAGAGGTAGCCCAGATATTTTACAATTGGAATTTTGGCTTGGAGGCATATTACTCAAGTCCCAATTTCACTATGAATTACTTTGGGGAAGGTAACGATATTACTTATGATCCAGATGAAGTTTCCAATGATTTTAACCGGGTAAAGATCAAACAATGGCGATTGGCTCCTTCATTGATCTGGAGAGATTTTCCAAAGAGCAGCTTTTATTTTAAACCTATCATTGAGTCCTATAAAGTATCAGACGATGACCTGAGATATGTGGGAGAAGCCTTTGCGCCTACTAATGATGTTTATGACCAGCAATTATACGGTGGTGCAGAGATCAATTATAATTACTTCAGTAAAAACAATATTGCGTTCCCATCCCAGGGAATGGAATTAGATCTTACCGCAGGATTCAAGTCAAATATAGACGGATCTGGGAACAGGTTTGGTTATATTAGACCAATGCTGGCCATTGACTATCCTTTACACGAGAGCGGTGCTGCTGCGATTGCTACAAAAATTGGTGGAGAAGCGATAATTGGTGATAATTATGAATTTTATCATGGGGCTGTCTTAGGAGGCGCAACTCAAAACAGCCTGCGAGGATATAGAAATGAGCGTTTCAATGGTAAATATGCCTTCTATCAGAATACCGATCTTAGAGTAGGATTAACCAAGTTAAGAACTAACTTTATTCCGCTTAGAATGGGAGTAAGTGCAGGTTTTGATTATGGTAGAGTATGGCTGGATGAAGATAATTCAGCTGACTGGCACACCAATTATGGTGGCTCTGTGTTTATAAATGCATTTTATGCCTTTACAGGAAATCTGGGCTATTACATAGGAGATGATGGCGGCAGATTCAGCTTTAGCATCAACTTTAACTTCTAAGAAGATTTTAACCGGCTTTTACAGTTCCAAAAGGCCGGTTAAATCTTTAATCTCTAAATCTGGTTTCTGTGCCAGTGGGAATAATGATTTACCCTCTCTTTGTATAAAGGCAGTTTTCATCCCCTGACTATTTGCCCCGGCTATATCCCAGCCATGAGCAGCAACCATTAATGCTTTTTCTGCAGAAGAACCCACTTTTTCCAACGCAAATTTATATGCCGCAGGGTGAGGTTTAAATTTTCCGCATTCCTCAACACTCAATACGTGATCAAAGATTTTTGCTATTCCTGCATTATTCAATTGTTCCTGAAGCACCTGCGGTTTTCCATTACTAAAAGCCATCATCTTAAAACCTTTATTTTTTAGCTTCTTAAGCACCTCTTTCACTTCCGGATAGGGGTTAAGTTTACTTACCGGACTCAGGATTTTCTGAATTTCCTCCTCAGTATAATGTTTGCCTTTTGTAGTGGCATTCATTTTAAAAACAGCCGCGGCGATCGCGCTAAAATCATGATAAGTAGCAGTATAATTTACCACCAAGGAATAATGAAGTAACTGCGTAAACCAGAGATCTGCTGCCTGTGCATTCCCTAAAGCTCTATTAACGCTTTCCTTCAAAGGCGTTAGGTCAAGTAAAGTTTCATTAACATCAAAAATTATGGTATCGATATCTTCCATTTTTTGGGTATTAAAAAAGCCGACTATTACAGCCGGCTTTGAATATTAGTTATATACTAAATACTATTTAAAATTCTTAGCTTCAGCATATTCAAACTTTTGTCCTCCAACAGAAACTTCTACCATCGCACCAGCTTTTGGCATGGTTATAATAGCTCTTCCGTTATTGAATTCAACATTTTTAGCTTTCCCTTTTTCCAGGATCACGGCAGAAGCATTTCCAGACAAACTATAGTTTCCTTTTTTAAAGTTATCCAACTCTTCCTGAGTTTGGAAAAGGATGGCTTGTCTAAAAGCCTGACCACCTATTTGTAGTCCAATATCCAGTTGTCTTAGCTCGGCAAATCCCTGCACTTTTCCATTTTCGAAAAGCACACCGTTTCCGGCTGCTCCACCAAGAATATAGGCTCCTTTCCCTACATTAGGGAAAATCACATATCCTACAGCACCGTTAAAAAGCTCCTTTAAATTACTTGAATTTTCAATAAAAGCTGCTTTTGAGTCTTTAGCATCTTTTACCAGTTGGTGTTTTTTGTCTTTATCTACAAGTTCTTCTTTTTTATCTTCTTTCCAATCCTTTCCATCGGTTTGAGCAACAGATTGTACTCCGGTAAAAAGAAGTAACATCATAAAGCCAGACATAATAGAATTTCGCAATTTCATATCATTATTTTTTTTAATTCGAAAGCAAGATAGTTATAAGGCTATTTTAAATCTGTTAACCCCTTGTTATTTCACGTCTTATTAGCATATTTAAGCCTTCTTGTTAAAGACATTATAATGTAGTTCTGGGAGCGAAACCGAATGCTAAAAAAGGGTGAGTAATGGTTTGAGAATAACCCTCTAAATTTTGCTGAAATTAGCGCGAAAAGGAAGAAAAAAATTCCGGCCCTGTTAGAAACCGTTATAAATCACTTATAAATGTTTAAAATGGCACCGGCGGAGCGGTACTTTCTATTACGTACCCGGAAAATTCCTGATGGTCGCGCGAGGCTTCGACAGAAGTACCTGAAGTTAGTATAAAGACAAACACTGCAATTGCAAGAATCAATAACATTTTAGGAAAAATTCCGCTGGCCTTATCCTGAATTTCAAGTTCAAAGACTTCGGTGAATTCTACCTTGGGCAGTAAAGTTTTCATAGGTTGTCATTTTAACAGAAATACATCCAAAGGCTCGAATTTTGAACTTTAAAGAGATATACCTCTAAGGCTCAGTCAATTTACCTAATAATACACTTGTATTTCATCGGCTAATTTGGACTTTTCAACAATTATATTAACAATTGTTCATCGGCAGGAAAATAACTATCCCGGAACTTAATTTTCCTCCGGCATGCTTTTCTTCCCTTACCAAAACTCCTTTCCTAGTAAACAGAAATAGCTTCTACCACGATAGAAAATATTGTTAAGTATGGAAATCAACCTGCTGTTTTTCGTATTTTAGGTGATATAAGTTTTCCAAATTTCATTTTATGAGACTTTTGATTTTTTTACTTCCTCTCATATTTATACCGGGATTTTCTTCGTGTAATTCTTCAGACATTGAAGATGGATCAATTTATAAAGGCACCATTCAAAAATCTGAAGTAACTACTTATCAATATGGCACTCATGTTTTAATTACTTCAGAAAATCGATATGCTTTAAAAAGTGAGACCCTGGATCTAAATGACTATATAGAAAAGACTATAACCATAAAAGCTGAAAAAATTCCCGGTTATCCGGTAGATGGCGGCCCGGAATACCTGAATGTTCTGAAAATTTTAAAATGATGCAGAATTCCCTTCGACACTCATCTTTTTATTCTTCTTACTTCCTTAATAATCCTCATTAGTTCCACAGTTAGAACATGCCAACTCCAGATTTATGTTCATCACAAATATTAATTTATATAAGGGGCATTTAGTATCTTTAAACTTTTAGAAAAATTCTTATGAAAAAGCTCTTTTTACTTGTTTGCCTCTTTAGTTCTTTCTCTATACTAGCTCAAAACGTTAGTGGAATCTCCAAAGATGCATTTGCGCATACCTTTTCCATCGTGGCAAGAGATACTACTACCGGAGAAATGGCGGTAGGCGTCCAAAGCCATTGGTTTTCTGTAGGATCAATTGTTTCCTGGGGTCGTTCGGGGGTAGGAGTTGTGGCAACACAGTCTTTTGTCAACCCTGCTTATGGGCCGGAAGGTCTGGACCTTATGGCTAAAGGGATCCCTGCAGATGAAGCTTTGGCAAGACTCGTGGAAAATGATGAAGGAAGAGCTTTCCGTCAGGTAGCATTTTTGGATGTAAATGGAAATGTATCAGCTTTTACCGGTGAAAAATGTGTGGAAGCAGCTGAAGATGTTCAGGGAAAAAACTTTTCGGTTCAGGCGAATATGATGCTGAATGATAAAGTTGTTCCGGCAATGGCCGAAGCTTTCGTTAGATTCTCAGATCTTCCTTTAGCCGAAAGAGTTGTAAAAGCCATGGAAGCCGGACAGGAAGCCGGTGGTGATATTCGTGGGAAACAATCGGCCGCATTGATCGTAGTTGGACCTCAAAAAACCAGCAAAAGCTGGGAGGATAAAAAAATCGACCTTAGGGTAGATGATCATACCACTCCTGTAAAAGAATTGGGTAGACTATTAAAAGTTCACCGGGCTTATGAGCACATGAATAAAGGTGACCTCGCGGTAGAAGCCAACGACATGGAAAAAGCCCTTCAGGAGTATGGCGCAGCCGAAAAAATGTTTCCAGATAATTTAGAAATGCAGTACTGGAAAGCGGTAGCTTTAGCCAATAGTGGCAGAATGGAGGAAGCAACTCCAATTTTTAAAAAGATTTTTGCTCAGGATGATAACTGGAGAGAAATGACACGACGACTTCCTGCTTCCGGACTATTAACCATTTCAAAGGAAGAATTAGAGCAATTAACTCAATAATTCTCAATATATTTAATCTCATTTAATTTACTGATTATGAAAACACTAAAAACATTATCCATTATAACTGTATGCCTTTTTACCTTCACGATTTTTTCCTGTAAGGAAAATGAAGATAAAGAGAGCAAAGTAGAAGTTACTCCAACTGAAGAAGCCACCCCGGCACAAAAAACTCAGGCCAGTTCAACTGCCGAAACAAAATATAATCCTGCTCATGGGGTTGAAGGACACCGTTGTGACCTTCCTGTGGGTGCACCACTTACTGATGCCGGAAACACTCCTGCGAATAATATGAATGCAAGCCCGGTTAGATTAAAAAGCGCTACTCCAAAAATCAATCCGCCACACGGTGAACCCGGTCATGATTGTACCGTAGCTGTTGGGGCAGAATTGAACTAATTTCAAAAATATAGTTCGGACTAGAAATTTATTTCAATTTTTGTCGACCTACTGAGCATAATGGGAAAAGGATATAATTTCTACTCTAACTTAAAAATACATAATACCTCACTGGGCGAACTTCTGGGAGACCACGATAACTTCCAGGAAGTTCCCGGCGACTGGTTTGTATTGGTGGCAGATATCATTGATTCTACTACCGCGGTTAACAATGGTCAACATAATGAGGTTAATCTTGTAGCCACAGGTTGTGTAATTGCTGTTATGAACCTGCCAGAGGCAGATTATGGTGCTGTACCCTTCTTTTTTGGGGGAGATGGCGCCACTTTTATTATTCCTCCAACTTTAAAAGACAAGGCACTCTCTGTACTCGAAAAGCACAACCGTAATTCCCGTAAAAATTTTGGCTTTGAATTAAGCATTGGATTTTATCAGGTTGAAAAACTTTATAAGGAAAATATTGAGCTTAAAATAGCCAGAGCCAAGGTTAGCTCGGCACTGGTCATCCCGGTTATATTAGGGCAAGGACTACAGGTTGCCGAAAATATTATAAAATCAAGACCCGATAACTCCTCTATTTTACTTGATGAAACCCCATTAAATCTTCAGGGAATGGAGTGTAAATGGGATAAAGTGGCACCACCAAAACAGGAAAATGAAGTGCTAAGTCTCATTATTTCCGGTTGCGGGCATACAGATTTTTCCAAAATATATTCCCAGATCATGGATAAGATCGATACCATCTATGGATCATCCAGCGAAAGGAAACCAATCTCTGTAAGCAAGCTCAAGGTGAAACTGAGCTGCCAGAGAATTAACAATGAAATGAAGACCAAAATTGGAAAATGGGCTTTACCTGTTTTCTTGAAAAATTTTATGATCAATTCTATTGGCCCTTTGTATTTAAGAAATAGTCAGGTAGGAAGAAATTATTTGTCTGAACTGGTGGAATTATCAGATAATCTTAGTCTTGACGGACGAATAAATACGGTAATCACCGGAACAAAGTCTCAAAGAGACAGGCTTTTCAGTGATTTGGATAAGCTGGAGCAGCAAGGCCTGATTAAATACGGCTATCATATTAGTGAGGAAAGTATAATGTCCTGCTATGTGAAAGATTTAAAAACCAATGATCACATTCATTTTGTAGATGGCGGGGATGGTGGATATACCATGGCAGCAAATGTGCTAAAAGAAAAATTCGAATCGGCTTCGAAAGCAAAATAAAGAGAATCCAGTACGCATTTATTCCACTGGTAGAATCAAGCTCAACCGTCTAAAAATACCTACTTTCAGCTATAAATGAGGATTTAAAATTTGGCTATATTGGTCATCGATAATTTTAAACCTTACCAATGCTCAACCGACTGATTCTTATTGCCATTTTTCTTCTATGCAATATAAAATCCTTTTCCCAAAATTCTGATTTAAGTGTAGAGAAGATCATGCAGGATCCTTCCTGGATAGGAACCTTTCCGGAACAGGTTCGCTGGGGAATTCACGGGGAGAATATCTATTTTAAGTATAATCCTGAAGGAAATCCGGCTGATTCCCTATATAGAATAGCAATAAATGAATCTGATAATATCCTTAAAGTAACCAACGAGGAGGCAGAGAGAATCATACCTGTTACCGGGGATTTTAATAAAGCCAGGTCTAAAATGGTTTATACCAATGATGGCAGGCTTATGTTATATAATCTGGCCACCAGGAATTCCAGACAACTAATAGACCTTCCTTTTGATATTAGTTCTCCAATATTTTCGGCTAATGACGCAAACATTTTATTTCAAGCTGAAAAAAATGCATTTTCTTATGATCTTAAGAATGGAAGCATCACTCAGCTAACCAACATAAAAACCGGGAAAGGGAAAACAGATAAAAATGAAGCCTTATCAGCAAAAGACCAATGGGTACGGGACCAAAATCTTGAATTGCTCGAGGTAGTCAGACAAAAGAAAGAGAAGCGGGAAAGTTCAAAATCCTATCGGGAATCCATAAAAGAAAAGGACTATATCTTTTATACCGAAGATAAAGAACTTCAAAATCTGGAAATTTCACCTAATGGAAAATTCGCCGCCTTCAGTTTAATTAAATATAACAGGGGTAAATCTACAGATGTACCAAATTATGTGGATGAAAGCGGATACACCAAAGATCTCAAGGCAAGGTCCAAAGTTGGCGAAATGGATTTCACTGCAGAACTTGCTGTTTATGATATTGCCAAGGATACCGTTTACTTTCCGGACCTCTCAAAGCTTCCGGAAATTGATAAACTTCCGGATTATGTAAAGGATTATCCTGAAAAGGAGTGGACTCCTGAAGTGAGAAAAGTAATCCCATCTTCAGTAAAATTTAGTGATGATGGAAAAAAAGCCATTGTAAACTTAAGGTCCACTGATAATAAAGACCGATGGATCGCTTTACTCGATTTGGATACAGGTGATTTAAAAATATTAGATAATCAAAGAGATGAAGCCTGGCTTGCCGGCCCGGGAATAGGTTACACTTATTATGGTTATGAAACTCTTGGATGGTTGCCGGATAATGAACATATCTATTTTCAAAGTGAAGCAAGCGGTTATTCACATCTATATCTGGTAAATGTGAAATCCGGCAAGAAAACCCAGCTCACCAAAGGGGAATATGAGGTTTTTGACCCTATGCTCTCAAATGATGGAAAGTTCTGGTACCTAACTGCATCGAAAGTTCATCCCGGAGAGAGACATTTTTATAAAATGCCCGCAATGGGAGGGAAAATGCAGCAGCTAACTTCCAAAACCGGAAATAATCAGGTGAAATTAACTCCTAACGAGAAATACATGGCGATCACCTATTCTTATATGAATAGGCCGGACGAACTTTATTTAAAAGAAATAAATTCAAACGCAGCGGCGGTTCAGCTAACCAACGGACAATCTGAGGAATTTAAATCTTATAAGTGGAAGGAGCCTCAGCTTATTGAATTCAAAGCACAGGATGGAGAAATGGTTCCTGCCAGACTTTATTTAACACAGGAAGAAGTTAAAAATGATGCGGCTGTTGTATTTGTTCATGGTGCAGGTTACCTCCAAAATGCGCATAAATGGTGGTCCAGCTACTTTAGAGAATACATGTTCCATAATCTGCTTACAGACCTTGGTTATACGGTGATCGATATTGATTACAGAGGAAGTGCAGGATACGGCAGAGACTGGCGTACCGGGATTTACAGGCACATGGGCGGCAAAGATCTTAGCGATCAGGTAGACGGCGTTAAATATCTTCTGGAAAATCATGATATCGACCCAAATAAAGTGGGGATCTATGGTGGCAGTTATGGAGGTTTTATAACCCTAATGGCCATGTTCACAGAAGCAGAGACTTTTAAAGCCGGTGCAGCCCTTAGATCGGTTACAGACTGGGCTCATTATAATCACGGTTATACGTCGAACATTTTAAATGAACCATCTCTGGATCCTATTGCCTATCGCAGATCTTCACCCATTTACTTTGCTGAAGGTTTGGAAGGCGATCTTTTAATTGCTCATGGCATGTTGGATGTGAATGTGCATTTTCAGGATGTTGTTAGACTGGTGCAAAGACTTATAGAATTAGGAAAAGAAAACTGGGAATTAGCAGTATTCCCCGTGGAAGATCACGGATTTACTGAACCAAGCAGCTGGACAGACGAATACCGTAGGATCTTAAATTTGTTCAATGAAAGTTTACTGGAAGAATGATGGATATAGAATATGTAAGAAAACAGTTTCCGGCCCTTGAACGGGACTTTATTTTCATGGATAATGCCGGAGGATCACAGGTACTCCTAAAGGTGGCAGAACGCATAAGCGGTTATTTGTTACACCATAATGTACAGCTGGGAGCATCCTATAAAGTATCTGAAGAAGCAGGAAGAAAACTTAAATATGCCACTTCCAGGATCACCGCCCTTTTAAATGCTGAAAAGGATGCCGAAGTAGTTATTGGTTCTTCTACGACCATGTTAATGCGTATCCTAAGTTTGACCTTTAGCGGCAATCTGAAAAAAGGAGATGAAATTATTGTTACAAATACAGACCATGAAGCAAATGTTTCACCCTGGATGGATCTTCAAAAGAAAGGGATCAATATTAAAATCTGGGAAGTCAATAAAACGACTCTTCAGCTCGACCTGGAAGACCTGAATGCGTTAATGACGGAGAGAACCCGGCTGGTAACTGTAACCCATGCCTCCAACGTTCTGGGAACTATTAACCCGATAAGAGAAATCGCTGCATTTGTGCATAAAAAGGGTGCGCTTATATGCGTAGATGGAGTGGCTTATGCTCCGCATCGAAAAGTGGATGGTCAGGAACTGGATGTGGATTTTTACACCTTTAGCTGGTACAAGACTTTTGGTCCTCATTTAGCGGTGATGTATGGAAAATACGAACACCTTCAACACCTAGATAGCCTTAACCACTATTTTATAGGGAAAGACAGCATACCCTATAAACTGCAGCCCGGTAATTTTAATTTTGAACTTACATATAGCACCCTTGGGATTATTGAATATTACGAGGAGTTTTACCGTCATCATTTTACAGATCAAACTTTGAATTTTGATCAACGTTTGGAACAAACTTTTAAAATGATTGGTCAACATGAAGAGAAGCTTGCCAAGCAATTACTGGATTATCTTAATTCGGTTCCTGAAATAAAAGTTATTGGCCATACTTCACCTGATGCTGAAAAACGGGTACCTACAATATCATTCGTTCACAAGGATTTTAAAAGTAATGAGATCGTTGAAAAGGTGGACCCTCATCGAATAGGAATACGGTTTGGAGATTTTTATGCCAAAAAGCTTATACAAAGCCTGGATTTATTGGAACAAAACGGGGTAGTTAGAGTTAGCCTGGTTCACTATAATACGGTGGAAGAAGTTCAAAAACTGATCAGCATTTTTAAAAGAATTTTCGGGCAGCCTAACGGTAATTGATAAAAACTCGGTTAAAAGGTATTTTCATACCGAAGAACAGTGCATTTCTTCGAACCTGATTACGTACAACTTCAAAAACTTCAGCCTGAGCTCCAAGCTCAAAAGTTACCTGATTTCTAATTCTATAGGAAGTTGTGACCTTAACCGGAATAGTAACCACTCTGATATCCTTTTCCAGGACTTTGCTGCCATAATCCGGCGCTTCCTGAATGAATGCTACACCGGCACCAAAACCGAAGTATACACCGCTTACCTGCCGGAAGGGATCAAAATTGACATAAGGCATAAAGGTCAATGAATTATAATGGTCGCTCCCTTTAAGATCTGATGCCGATGTCCTTTGATAGTAAAGCTCGGCTCCCATCCCCATTCTGGGCCGGAAATAATAGATCCCATATAGGCCGGCTGCAAAATTTGGCTCGAATCCGGAATTGGAAATGCCTTCTTTCTCAGATTTAAAAATACCATTGTCCAGATAGAGGGAGGTATGCTCATAATTAAGCATAGGCCCATACTCAAAATCACGATACCGCTGGCAGTAACCGTCAATTGAGAATAGCACAACAAGAATAAGAATGAGCTTCTTAATCATTAAATAACTGTGGTTCACTGCAAAGACATTGTTATCTCAGGTGAATTGAAATTACTGAATAAGCCTGAATCTATCAAGAAGTTTCTTAATAGTTCAGGCTTAGTTTTGTTTATAATTTTTTAAGGTCTTTTACTTCAGATTTTTCAGCTTCAATAATGCTGATAGCAAATCCTCCGCCCGGTGCCGATCTCTGTGACAATTTGGATTTGCTGTTTACCCTGTACTTTTTGATCTCGTAAGCCTGAGGGTTTTCCTTATAATGCGCATCCGGAGCATCAGCATATACGGTAGCAATATAATTTTTCCCTTTTTCCAGGAAATCAAATTTTACGGTAGCCGTTCTGGCTTCATTACCATTCACATTCCCTACAAACCAGTTATTCGAATTTTTAGCATTTCTGGCTACGGTGATGTAATCACCCGGCTCCGCTTCCAGATAGATACTTTTATCCCAGTCTATAGCCACATCTTTGATGAACTGAAAAGCATCAAGGAACATCATATAATGCTCTGGCAGGTCTGCAGCCATTTGAAGTGGCGAGTACATGGTTACATATAATGCAAGTTGATTCGCCAGCGTACTGTTTACATGAGAATTATTATCAGGATTCAATTTGCTTATATCCATTTCAAAAATCCCCGGTGTATAATCCATAGGCCCACCAATTAATCTGGTAAATGGAAGTACAGTAACGTGATTAGGTTTTGAACCACCAAATGCCTGGTATTCGGTTCCTCTGGCCGATTCGTTCCCAATAAGGTTCGGGTAAGTTCGCGCGATCCCGGTTGGTCTAACCGCCTCATGCGCATTGATCATGATCTTATGTTCAGCAGCTTTTTCAAGGGCATATTGATAATGGTTTACCAGCCACTGGCTGTAATGATTCTCTCCCCGAGGCAATATATCTCCAACATATCCACTTTTTACAGCATTGTACCCATATTTATTCATGAATTTATATGCGGTATCCAGGTGTCTTTCATAGTTACGAACAGAGGAGGAAGTCTCATGATGCATAATTAGTTCAACATCTTTTGAAGCTGCGTATTTCTGAAGTTCTTCAACATCAAAATCAGGATAAGGAGTTACAAAATCAAAAACATAATCTTTTGAATGGCCAAACCAGTCTTCCCAGCCAATGTTCCATCCTTCTACCAGTACTCCACCAAAACCATGTTCAGAAGCAAAATCTATATATTCCTTTACATGCTCAGTATTTGCAGCATGTTTCCCGTTTGGTTTTGCTTTCTCAAAATCTGTTTCACCTAATTTTACTGCTTTATACTCATCTGTATAATTCCATGAACTCTTCCCGGTGATCATTTCCCACCATACCCCAATATATTTCATTGGTTTGATCCAGGAAGTATCGTCAATTTTACTTGGTTCATTAAGGTTGTATGTCAGTTTAGAAGCAAGAATATCTGTCGCATCATCGCTAACTATAATTGTTCTCCAGGGAGTTTTTGCCGGAGCGATCAAATAACCTTTGTCACCTTGCGAATCTGGCGTTAACCATGATTCAAAGATCATCTTCTCATCATCAAGATTTAAATGCATGGTAGCATAATCGATCAAAGCAGCTTCATGAAGATTGATATAAAGTCCTTCATCTGTTTTTAACATAAGGGAAGTTTGTACTCCGGTATTGGAAAAGGAAGTCTGAGAGATATTAGCCGTGATGGACTCTTCCATTTTTCCTCTTATTTCAGACAGTTTTGATTTAGTATAATCATATTCCTGAGTATCATAATCTCCCGGAATCCAGAATGCCGTATGATCACCGGTCATGGCAAACTGACTTCTTTCTTCTTTAATTACAAAGTGCCCCAGGTTCTCTTGTTGTGGAAAGATATATCTAAAGCCAAGCCCGTCATTAAACAATCTGAAAACTATATCCAATTTGCGCTGTGTTTCCTCCTGTACAAGAGAAACCACAAGTTCATTATAGTTATTTTTAATAGTGCTTTCTTCCCCCCAAACAGGTTTCCAGGTAGTGTTTACACTGTTTGTGCTGGTTTCAGCAATTTTAAATCCGTCGAGAAGATCTTTCTCATCTTTAAGATCAAATCCAAGTTTACTTGATTTAATTACCTCCTTGTCCTTATAGGAAAGTTTATAAACAGGGGTTCCATCTTCTGTTACTGAAAATTTCATTTTCAGTTTGGAATTAGGAGACTGGAGTTCCTGTGCGATTACAGGATTTAGTGATAAGAGGCAAACAGCGAATAGAAATAAGATTTTCTTCATGATTGTTCTAATATAAATGGCCGGTACTTTTCCGGGCCTTCAGCATTTGATTTAATATTTAATTTAATTGATGGCTTGTTCCAGATCTGCAATAAGGTCTTCTTCATCTTCAATTCCAACGCTTAGCCTTATAAGCGAATCCACCACCCCGGTTTTTATTCTTTCTTCCTTCGGGATGGAAGCATGGGTCATACTTGCAGGGTGTCCCGCCAGGGACTCCACACCGCCTAAGGATTCAGCAAGGGTGAAAACCTTTAGATTTTCAACGATCCTGATGGCACTTTCCAGGGTATTTTCTTTGGTTGAAAAGGATAGCATTCCTCCAAAACCTTTCATTTGCTTTTTAGCGATATCATGATTAGGATGGTTTTTAAACCCGGGCCAAAAAACTTTATCAACCTTTGGATGGGACCTTAAAAAATTAGCCACAGCTTCTCCATTTTCGCAATGTCTTTGCATTCTTAAATGAAGGGTTTTGATTCCGCGCATTACGAGGAAACAATCCTGAGGTCCGCATATTGCTCCGCTTGCCTTCTGAATAAAATATAGTTTTTCAGCAAGTTTTTCATCATTTACAACCAGGCCACCCATAACCACATCACTATGGCCACCAAGATATTTAGTCGCACTGTGCATGATAATATCGGCACCAAGATCAAGAGGTAACTGAAGATAAGGCGTTGCAAACGTATTATCCACCGCCAGCAACACCTCATGTTTTTTGGCAATTTTGGAAACCGCTTCAATATCTATGATACTCATCATAGGGTTCGAAGGAGTCTCCACCCAAATCAATTTGGTGTTTTCGTTTATAAACTCTTCGATAGCATCAGCATTCTGCATTCCGATAAAATGAAATTTGATGCCTAAGCCTTCAAAAAGTTTGGTAAACAACCGATAAGAACCACCATACAGGTCATTGGTAGAAATGATCTCATCACCCGGCTTGAATAATTTTAATACAGCATCAATAGCTGCAAGTCCGGAACCAAAAGCAAGTCCAAATTTTCCATTTTCAATACTGGCCAGCAAACTTTCCAAAGCCGACCTCGTTGGGTTTCCACTTCGGGAATATTCAAAACCTTTATGGCCACCCGGGGTGCTTTGTTTATAAGTACTGGTTTGATAAATGGGAGTCATAACCGACCCATAAGCCGGATCTGTATCCTTTTGACCTCCATGAATAGTTCTGGTATTAAATTTCAAGCTTATAAAATTTGAAAAACAAAGGTAGTGAGCCGGCAGGGTAATCGCAAAATTGACCTGATCTTTATGCCGGATATTTGAAAAGTTTCGCCCTATTATCAAAATGCAACTTTTTAATCCCTTGTTCGCATAATTTTAAATCAGTCTTGCAAACCTCAACATTCCCTGAAATATGCGTTCTTTGCATTTTAAATTTTTGAAAATGAAGAAGATCTACTACCTCTCCACTTGCGATACCTGTAAGAGAATATTAAAGGAAATTGAAGCCCCGGAAGATTTTATACTTCAGGATATAAAAACCAGCAATATTACCCGGGAGCAGATTGAAGAACTGGAGAAACTTGCAGGATCTTATGAATCACTTTTTAGTAAAAGGGCAAGACTTTACAAGGAGAGAGATCTTAAAAACAAGGATCTTAACGAAAGTGATTATAAGAACCTCATCCTTGTACATTATACTTTTTTGAAACGTCCGGTTATTGTAAACGGAGACGAGATCTATATAGGAAATTCCAAAAAAACTGTGGAAGCTGTAAAAAATTCCATTCATGGATAACAGCAGACTACTTGCTATTTTGGCAGCCATAGGTGCCAGTACCATTTACGGTGTAAATCACACTTTGGCCAAAGGCCTTATGCCTCTATATATAGAACCTTTCGGATTTATTCTCTTAAGAGTTACCGGTGCTGCTATCTTATTCTGGATCGTTAGCATATTTGCCCCTAAAGAAAAGATCGCAAGCCAGGACTGGCCACGAATTATAGGTTGCGCTATCTTTGGAATGGTAATAAACATGCTGTTCTTTTTCAAAGGTTTAAGCCTTTCCACGCCTATTAACAGCTCGGTAATTATTACCCTTTCGCCGGTAATCGTACTTATTCTGGCCTCTATTCTCATCAAAGAAAGGATCACGTTACTCAAAACTCTCGGAATAATCATTGGGATGGCGGGCGCTCTGGTTTTAGTACTTTTCAGCAAAGAAGAAAACATCAATGCCCCAAATGTGCCTTTGGGTAATATTCTGTTTATTATCAACGCCTTTTCTTACGGTTTATATCTTATTCTGGTAAAACCGCTTACCAAAAAATATCATGCCATCACCCTCATGAAATGGTTATTCCTGATTGCTATTTTTATTAATCTACCCATAACCTACTCAGAATTTATGGAGGTGGAATGGGAAACTTTACCATTTGATGCTATCTGGAAGATGGGATTTGTGGTATTAGGCACCACTTTTATGACCTATTTGCTTAATATCTATGCGCTGAAGCAACTTTCTGCAGCAACCATTAGCGCGTTCATTTACTTACAACCACTAATCGCCATAACTTTCGCGATCATGGTGGGAGCAGATAAGCTGAACTGGACTAAAGGAATTGCCGCAACTTTAGTTTTTATAGGGGTTTATATGGTAAGTGTAAAGGTTAAAAAGAAAGAAAAACCAGTAGCTGAAATAAAATAAATACAGGCTTAGTATTTATAGATCATTAGCTTGTTCTGAAAGTTCAAAGGCAGAATCAATAAGTTCTTGTCCCGGATATATAAGAGGTCGCCCACACTTTTTTCTGACTGCAGGATTTCTTCGCAATTACCATCTTTATGAATCTTATAGATAATTCCTGAATCCCAGGCAGAGACCAAAAAAGAATTATTGTCATATTTCTGAATTCCGTCAAGATTGCCAAGATCCCTGGTTAAGGCTTTGAGATCTTTTTTTGAAGGTTCTAATTGAAGAAAACCTCCGGCAGTTTTTTCAGTATTTTTGGATTCGTCACTAGCCCAGCCTGCAACGTATAACTGTCCCTCATCCACAAGTAGCCCGTTTGGTGTTTGCAATTTTGAAGAAGAAAACCACTCACTAAATTCTCCATCTTTATTCAGTTTATAAATAGAAGAACCGCTCATATCAGAAACGAATACTTCTCTATTTTCGCTTACAGCCACATCGTTTAGAAATACCTCTCCCTCTCCCTGATGTCTTTTTATAATTTTTCCTGTGGATAAATCAGCTTCAATCAATACTGAAATATCAGACACGAACAATTTCTCCCCAGAAATGGCGATACCTTTAGGATCGTCCAGTCCGGTTATAAAATGTTTATCAATGATCTCCCCTTTCAAAGAAACTGTGGAAATATATCCATCTCCATTTTCTTTATCTGCCATAGAAGAAACATACAGCAACTGAGTGGAAGGAGAAAAAGCAACTGATTCACAATGAGCCAGCCCATTTACTTCTGCTACAAACTCGGGAGAGTTTTGAGCTACCGCAATCCCTGAAATAATTAAGGAGATTATTACCGCTAAAGACTTCAGCATATCTAACTTTTTAAAATTAATAATTTAAAGATAGAGTATTTCTGAAAGACCTGTATGGAGAAATGCTTAAGAGCTCTGATCTAAAGACTCTGCAATTTTTCCACACTAATATCCTGAGGTCGTTTTCCATATTTTCTGGTACCCTCTTTGGTCAGGATCCTGAAATCTTCAGATTTTGGAGTATTATCCAGCTTGGCAAAAAGTTCTTCAGGAAGAATGGTAAGCTGTCTGGTTTCAAGATTTATCCAGGAGCCCATCATTTCACAGGTAGCACAGTTCTTTCCGTCGTGATTATAGATCTTATGGGTAAATTCAAAAAACATCCCGTCTTCAGATATCCCACTTAATTCAAGACTTACAGTCACAGGTTCTCCGGAAAAAATCTCCTTGAAATAATAGATATGCTCATGAAAAACTATGGGTCCTAAATTATATTGCGATAATTCCTTCTGCCCAAAACCATTATCGGTTAAAAAACTCATTCGGGTATGACTCATGAAGTTTATAAACGCC
>NZ_JBLVTL010000002.1:442272-492303 GCF_048285835.1 Christiangramia aquimixticola | reverse complement strand
ATTTCGAACTTTTTAGTATACATAACTTAAATTTGTTCAAAACTACCAATAAATATTATGCACGCATAGTAGTTTTTCCCTAAGTTTATATTAAAATTTGATTGCATGCCGGTAATTTCTTCTCAATACAAGCCTTCGGGAATTTTTAAAAATGCCGATGTTTCTACCATTTTTGCCGGGAAGCTGAGAAAAGTCGAACATTCTCCCTACAAAAGAGAGCGTATTCAAATTAGTGACGGAGATTTTATTGATCTGGACTGGAGTTCCTCGCCATCGGGTAACTCAAAGAACCTGATAGTTATTCTACATGGGCTGGCCGGCAGTACAGACAGGCCTTATATGCGTGGAATGGCCCGTGCTTTCAATAAGAATAACTGGGATGCCGTGGGCATGAATTTTAGAGGTTGCAGTGAAGAATTAAACCATCATTACCGGAGTTATCACGCTGGAGCAAGCGAAGATCTTGCAGAAGTTGTTTCGCATTTACTAACTAAACAAGACTATGATAAAATTGCACTGGTAGGTTTTAGCCTTGGCGGCAATATGTTGATGAAATATCTGGGTGAAAACCGAAGCAGACCAGGTAACTTAATTGGAGCAATAGGAGTATCGGTTCCATGTGATCTCGCCGGATCCCTGGGAGCAATAAACCGTAACCGCAATTTTCTTTATTCCAAGCGATTTGAGATCAACTTAAAACAACATTTACTGGCCAGAGCGGTTAAATTCCCTACCAAACTGGATAAAAAATTAGTGGCCTCGTGCAAATCTCTTCGGGATATTGATGAGTTATACACGTCGAAAGCTCACGGATTTAAAAATGCAGATGATTATTATCAAAAGAACAGTGCGATAAATTTTCTAGAGGACATCCAGATCCCTGTATTAATGATCAATGCTTTGAATGATAGTTTTTTGTCTCCGGGTTGCTACCCAACTAAAATTGCAACCGCCTCGAAATATCTACATTTAGAAACTCCCCGGCATGGCGGCCATGTAGGATTTGTAACAACATCAGATCTCTACTACCATGAGAAAAGAGCCGTGGAATTCATACAATCTTTAACGAACTAAGGCCCTATCCGTTGCTCATTCAATTGGAGATGCTATAGAATTGATTATCTTTGCGCAAGCATTTAAAATTCAGGCATGATCCAATCTATGACAGGCTTTGGGAAAAGCGTCACACAAATTCCTAACAAAAAAATCACTGTTGAGTTAAAATCTTTAAACAGCAAAAATTTTGACCTGAATGCCCGCATTCCCTCCCAATACCGGGAAAAAGAACTGGACCTTAGAAATATAATTTCCAATTCTTTAGGTCGCGGTAAAGTTGATCTTTCCATTTACGTTGAATATACCAGCGAACAAACTTCTACCAATGTGAATACAGAGGTAGTAAAGAATTATATGGAGCAATTAAAAAGGATTGTTGATGCCGGAGATTTGGAACTGCTTCAAATGGCAGTTAAAATGCCTGATGCTCTTAAAACGGAACGTGAAGAGATTGATGAAGAAGAATTCAGGATTATTGAAACTGCAGTGAACGGTGCACTTGTCGAGATCAATAATTTTAGAACAGATGAAGGTAAAGCTCTTGAAAAAGATCTGAAACTTCGAATTTCCAATATCCAGTCTCTGTTAGAAGAGATCATAAAAATGGATCCGGACAGAGTTGATGCAGTTAGAGAACGACTTAGAAAGGGAATTGAAGAGATCAAAGAGCAGGCAGATGAAAATCGCTTTGAACAGGAGATCGTTTATTATATCGAAAAATTTGATATCACTGAAGAAAAAGTAAGATTGGACAACCACCTGGACTACTTTAAAAAGACTTTAGACTCAGCCGATTCCAACGGAAGAAAACTGGCGTTTATCTCTCAGGAAATTGGTAGAGAGATCAATACTATTGGAAGTAAATCAAACCATGCTCCCATGCAACAACTGGTAGTACAAATGAAGGATGAACTGGAAAAGATTAAGGAACAAATTTTAAATGTACTGTAATGAGCGAAGGTAAACTTATAGTTTTTTCAGCGCCCTCCGGTTCAGGAAAAACCACCATTGTACGACATTTATTAAAGCATCCCGAACTTAAACTTGATTTCTCCATTTCGGCAACCTCCAGGGAGCCACGGGGAAATGAAGAAGACGGAAAAGATTACTACTTCCTCTCGCTTAAAGATTTTAAGCAGAAAATAAAAAATGAGGAATTCCTGGAATGGGAAGAAGTATACCGCGATAACTTCTACGGAACTTTAAAAAGTGAAGTTGAACGCATCTGGAAAAAAGGAAAGCACGTTATTTTTGATATAGATGTGGTGGGAGGACTTGATATTAAAAATATCTATCCCGATCGAACCCTGGCTGTTTTTGTAAAACCGCCGAGTATTGAGGAGTTGAAGATCCGTCTGAAAAAACGGAAGACAGAAAGCGACGATAAAATTAGCATGCGTGTTGCCAAAGCATCCATAGAACTGGCTACAGCTCCGCAATTTGATTTTGTAATTGAGAATAATCATTTGGGAACGGCTTTAAAAGAAGCATATAATCTTGTTTCCAATTATGTTGGTGCTGAAAAGCAGAAGGAATGAACAGGAAAGTAGGTTTATTTTTTGGTTCATTTAATCCCATCCATACCGGGCATCTTATCATTGCCAACCATATGGTGGAAAATTCAGACCTTGATGAGGTTTGGTTAATTGTAACTCCGCATAACCCGCTAAAAAAGAAGAGCACTCTCCTTGACAACCATCACAGACTTGAAATGGTTTACAAAGCCTGCGAGGGCTATGAAAAGCTTAAACCAAGTGATATCGAATTTGGGCTAAAGCAACCCAATTATACTGTTGATACCCTTGCTCATTTACAGGAAAAATATCCTACCAATGATTTTTGCCTCATAATGGGCGAAGACAATTTAAAGAGTTTGCATCGTTGGAAAAACTACGAGGTAATTCTGGAGCATCACGAAATATACGTGTATCCGCGAATAGCTTCAGGAAAAACATCTGAAGAATTTAAGGATCATGCAAAAATTGTGCGGGTGGATGCACCAATTGTAGAGATCTCAGCAACTTTTATAAGAAAGTCAATAGCCGAAAAGAAGAATGTTAGACCACTATTAGCGGCTAAAGTTTGGGAATATATTGATCTAATGAACTTTTACAAATAATAGAAATAAAGACTGTTTAAAGTTCTGTTTTGAATATTCTTGTTTGCTGATTGAACCTACTTTTTTCATGGTGGAACTACAAGCATAAGAACGTCGACTGCTCTCAGTTTAACATTCTCAAAAAGTTTAAACAGTCTTTTTAATTTCTATTTTTTATCTTCTTTGGGCGGGATTCTTAACACCTGCCCCGGGTATATTTTATCCGGATTATCCAGCATTGGTTTATTAGCTTCAAATATCAAAGGATATTGATTTGGATCTCCATAATGTTCTTTAGCGATCTTACTTAAAGTATCTCCCATTTCGACAGTATGAAAAACAGCTTCAGGTTCTTTGTTTTCTACATCCATTCGATCATCTACCTGTGAGATCCCTTCACTATTTCCCACTACAAGGATTATCTTCTCCCTCGTAGCCTGATCGAAAGCCATTCCTGAAACCACCGCCATATCATCTTCTATGTTGATCCTCAAATTTTCAGCCTTTAGATTTAAGTCCTGAATGGTCTCTTCAAGTTTTCGGGCAGCTCGTGCGTTTTCCTTTATTTCATCATCTGTTCCAACTTCTTTTGTCTTTGGTTTATCGATTCCAAAAATCTTTTTTCCTGCATCTTTTATAAACGAAAAAATTCCCATTAGCGTGATTTGTAGTTAGTTATTTAAATGTACAAAAGCGAATCAAGTTGAAGCCGAACAGACGTCCTAAAATTTTGCAAAAATTACAGGCATAAAAAAAACCGCTCCTTTCGAAACGGTTTTTTTCAACTAAATAACCAACCAAAAAAACTAAGACGTTCTATCCATTTTTTAAGCGGAAGGAACAAGTTTATAACGTGACATACACAGCTAAATTGTTTATACTCTTTCTCATATATGTTAAATTTTAGGGTGGGGAAATTTTATGTTATCCGCAATATTTTCAAGTAATCACTGCGTAAAACTTTCTTAACTTTTAAAAATGACTATTTTTGACGAAGAGAATGTAAAATTTATGGAAAACGCACCGAGTTTTGGAGTTATAGGTGGTGGTAGTTGGGCCACTGCAATTGTAAAAATGTTGTGTGAGAATTTGGAAACTGTGAACTGGTATATGCGAAGTGTATATGCTATTGAACATATTAAAAAACAGGATCACAATCCTAACTACCTGAGTTCTGTAGAGTTTGACAACAAACAGCTTAATTTAAGCAATGATATTAATGAAATTGTAAAAGCTTCAGATTATATCATTTTCGCAATCCCTTCGGCTTTTTTGAAAAGAGAACTGGATGCGCTTACCATTCCGCTTCATGATAAAATCGTTTTTTCAGCCATTAAAGGGATCGTTCCTGAAACCAGCTTAATTGTTGGAGAACATTTTAACGAGTATTTCGATGTCCCTATGGATAACATCGGGATCCTCACCGGCCCCTGTCATGCTGAAGAGGTTGCTCTTGAAAGACTTTCATATTTAACGGTTGCCTGCCAGGATGAAAAGAAAGCCGAGATTGTAGCCGGCTACCTTGGCAGTGATTATATCACCTGTAAAATAAGTGATGACGTTATTGGAGCTGAATATGCCGCCGTACTGAAAAACATATACGCCATCGCTGCGGGAATCGCCCATGGCCTTGGTTACGGTGATAACTTCCAGAGTGTATTGATGAGTAATGCCATTAGGGAGATGAAGAAATTCATCAAGAAGGTTCACAAGATGAAACGCAATATTAATGACAGTGCCTACCTGGGAGATCTTTTGGTAACCGGTTATTCTGTATTTAGCCGCAACAGGATGTTCGGAAATATGATAGGCAAGGGTTATACTGTAAAAAGTGCTCAAATGGAAATGAGCATGATCGCTGAGGGTTACTATGCTACTGAAAGTGCTTATAAGATCAATCTCGAGAAAAAAGCACGAACTCCTATTATTAATGCCGTCTACGCAATTCTATATGAAGGTAAAAATCCAAAAACTGTTTTTAGTAAATTAGCAGACAAACTGGATTAATTAAAGAATTTTCCTACATATATAGCTCAATTACCTGATAATTAAACATTTTAACGAAGTATAAAGTGTAGTTGTCGATAATTGTTATACTTTTATCAGACCAAATCAATCTTATTTAAAGTATCATGAAAAAGAACCTATTATTCTTGAGTCTTGGATTAGGACTTTTTTTAACCGGTTGCCAAACAGAACCAGTATCAGAAGAGTATAATCAAGAGAACATTTCTGCCGTTAAAACCGGTGAGAAAGGCGCTATTAACAGGATACACGAGCCTGTATTTATTGAAGGAATTCACGAACCTGTATTTTTAAAGAATGGGTTTGAAGACTGTGATCTGTTCCCGGAATACGATGGTCTAACAAGCCTAAACGTTATGAAAGGTCAATCATTTGACTTTAGCAAGAAAGTTGAACTTGAGAACTTACGTGTAGCAGGTGATTTGAATATTTGCGGGGAAATTCAAATTGAGAAAAATGCCGTGATCCGTAAGAACGGAGTAATGACTACTGTTGGTCTTATGGTAGTAGGGACAGAGGACTCTCCTAAGGATCTTGTAATTAACTATGGAGGTCACCTTAACATTAACGGTGTTTTAATCGTTACAGGAGATCTTATCCTTAATACCGGAGCAACGCTTGATTATATAAACGATGATCTTGAGCACAATTACCTTTGGGTAATGGGTGAAATAAGACAAGCCGAATATTCTTTCCTTAGAGGAACATACAATGTTTACACAGAAGATGAGCATTCTCACTAAGAGAAATTGTAAATAAGTTTAAAGGCTGGTTTCGACCGGCCTTTTTTTATGCATAATATCGCCAGATTTCATTGCTAAAAAGTTCTGAATTATTATATCATTAAAAAAGCCCCTGAAAAGTCAGGGGCTTTTTATTTTTTAAATATTTTATTTTATACAGCAAGTATCCCTTTTTTCGGGATTATTGGCAGCTCTTTAGCAGCGCTTTCCCGTATGGTATTGGGTTTGAAAAGAAAGGTTTTCTCCATCATGGTCGAATCCTGAAAGTAAGTTACTTTGAACTCGTTATTTAACTCAAGTACATCATCCTGCAGGTATTCTATCTTGGCAAAATTCTTAGCCGGCAGTACTTCGATCTTGTGTCGCATTAAAGAAGTCTCCCGCTTTTTGTCAAAACCTTTTGATACAATTAGTACGATCTCTAATGCAGAGGCAGTATTATTAATCAGGTAAACGTTCCATTCGTAAGCTTCAAATTCTTCGTTAAAAACCTTTACCGCTGCAACATGTACATCTTTGACTTCGGGTATAAGAATATCCTTTTTCAAAATTTCTCTTTTGCTTTTGATTTTAGCTTATTCCAGATATAATATAGAATTGCCGCAGTAACTGCCAGTAAAATTAGTCCTAATGTTATCTTTATCAATGCGATCACGAAAGTCACATAAATTATGATTCCAAGGATTATCGCTCCAATTATAAGGATCGCATTTCTATTCATTATAGTGCCGATTTAAACTGCTCCAGGAATCTTAGATCGTTCTCATAGAACATCCTGATATCCTCTATTTGATATAATAACATGGCAATCCTTTCAATTCCCATCCCGAATGCAAACCCGGAATATTCCTGAGGATCGATATTACAGTTTCTTAAAACGTTTGGATCTACCATCCCACATCCCATGATCTCCAGCCAACCGGTTCCTTTGGTGATACGGTAATCGGTTTCAGTTTCAAGCCCCCAGTATACATCTACTTCAGCACTTGGCTCGGTAAATGGAAAATATGAAGGTCTTAATCGAATTTTGGACTTCCCGAACAACTGTTTGGTAAAATACAGAATGGTTTGTTTCATGTCTGCAAACGAAACATCCTTGTCTATATACAACCCTTCCACCTGGTGGAAAATACAGTGTGATCTGGCTGAAATAGCTTCATTCCTAAAAACTCTTCCCGGAGAAATAGTTCTAATAGGCGGCTGATTTTCTTCCATATACCTAACCTGAACAGAAGAGGTATGCGTACGCAGTAAAATATCCGGATCTGTTTGAATAAAGAAGGTATCCTGCATGTCTCTGGCAGGGTGATATTCCGGAAGGTTAAGTGCCGTAAAGTTATGCCAGTCGTCTTCCATTTCAGGGCCTTCAGAAACATTGAAGCCTATATTGGAAAAGATCTCTGTAATTTGATTCTTTACAATGGAAATAGGATGTCTTGATCCAATTTCCACGGGCTCTGATGGTCTGGTAAGATCACCATACACCCCTTTTTCTTCCATACTGTTATCAAGGATCTCCTTTAAAGAATTCACCTTTTCCAGAGCTGAAGTCTTTAGCTCATTGATGGTTTGCCCAAATTCCTTTTTCTGCTCATTTGGAACATTCTTGAATTCTGCAAAGAAATCGTTTAAAATACCTTTTTTTCCAAGATATTTTATGCGGAAAGCTTCGATCTCATCTTTCGTCTTTGCATTAAAGTTTTCAACATCAGCAATATGTCCTTTAATCTTATCAATCATAGGTGATTTCTTTTCAGAAGCGCAAATTTAATAAAATTTAATCCTAATCCTCCCATGAAGAAGGCATATTAAGAATTATGTTCAGCAGAAGGTACTGAAGCAACTTCAGCCCGGTCCCGGTAAATAAAATCCATTAAAAAATAAACCGAAAATGCTCCGAAGCTGTGCCATAACCAGTGAGTTCCCATGGGCAACAAATAAAGAAAATTGTCCATTAGCCGGAAACTTATAGCAAACCCAAAGCACAGAAAAGCCAGAAAAACCAAACTCCAGTTTTTAGTGCTATTGGTGAAAAAATAGGTGATCACAGGAAGTAATAAGCCAAGGGCAGTTCCAATGTAACCTATGGAAGTTTTTAATCCAGGCCCCCATGGAATCATTCGTATTCCAAAAACAAGAAATAAAATAATCCCTATTAGCCAGTAACGTTTCGTTTTAGAAACTTCAACCTTAAAGGTGTAATAAATGGATACCGCAAGGCATAGAAAAATAATAGGCAACCAGTCCAGATACATCCAAAAATCGTGACTTCTCGTCGCATGATAAACTGTACCCCCAATAAAACCAAGAAATAACACCGGCAGACTCCAGGCCAGGAATTTTTGATTGTTATAATCTCTATAGACCCTAAGGGAAAAATAGACGATTATAATTAGAAAAAATATATTCGAAAAAGTATTGAAAGGCTCTACAGGCAACCGCCCTGCAAGGGTTTCCTGATAAATTGGCCCACTATCATTGGGGAATGAATCCGCTAACAGGAACGGGATCATTTATGAGATATATTCTTTTTCCATAAAATACTGCACTATGGCTTCTTTCATAAGCACAGACTGCTCACCCGCCTTAAGTGGCGGTAATTGCTCTTTTACCTTAAAGTGTGGCCAGCCATCATCATCATAAAAATCGAATTCATAATAGCCGTAAGGTTCGAGGACCGTACAAATAGCTACATGCATTAAATCCAGTTTATGATCCTTTTTATATTTCCTGTGAGGCTGTCCAATTTCCTGTACACCAATAAGATAAATTATAGCATCCAGATCCAGAGTATCCCCATCAGCAAACTGATTTGATAACTTCTTTTGGACCATTTCCCATCTCTCTTTTAATTGTTCATCTCTTGCCATGGGACAAAGATAATACCTAAGTTTTTATAATTATTATATTTGATTTATGAATACTGTAGACATTATCCTGAGTATTGTTTTAATTTATGGTCTGTTTCGTGGGCTTTTTCGCGGACTCCTCACTGAACTTGCTTCTCTTGTTGGAATATTCGCCGGAATCTACGGTGCAATTCATTTTTCCCATTTTATCGCCGATTTTCTTTCTAATTATGTGGATTGGAGGGTTCATTACGTAAACCTTATAAGTTTTGCAGTCACTTTTATTTTAATCCTGTTTCTGGTTTCGCTTTTAGGAAAGGTACTTACCAAAGTTGCCGCATTTGCTGCACTCGGAATTTTAAACAGATTGTTGGGAGGGGCTTTCGGCTTTGTAAAAGCAGCCTTTGTGGCCAGTGTGGTCATTATGTTCTTTGCCGCCACCAATGAGCACATTAGCATCGTTGAAGATGAGACTTTAGAAACCTCTGTTTTATTTGGTCCGGTGAAAAAAATCGCTCCCACCTTATTGCCTGAAATCATAAAGAAAGTCAAGGACAAGGAGCTTCTGAATGGTTCTGAAGAAGAACTAACCAGCATATAAATAAAAATCCGGAGAACTTTCGCTCCCCGGATTCTATACTATTATAATAGTAAGACTTACAACAAAGTAACCTTTCCGGTTTTAATTGAATAAACTCCTCCAACAATCTTAATCTCCCCGTTGTCTTCCATCTCCTTAAGGATCGGACTTTTTTCTCTTATACGGTTCATGGTCAACTTTACATTGTTCTCTACCACGTCTGCTACAAATGAATCATTTTTAGAGCTTCTCTCACCATCTGTTTCTGTAGCCTTTACAGCAGGCTTGATATTGCTAAGCAGGTGGGTGATATTCCCCAATTGCACATCATCACAAGCAGCTTTAACTGCACCACAAGCTTCATGGCCTAATACAAATACCAATTTACTTCCTGCTACTTTACAGGAATACTCCATACTACCCAAAATATCTTCATTTTCGAAGTTACCGGCAACACGTGCAGCAAAAATATCTCCTACTCCCTGATCGAAAATGGTTTCAACAGGAACCCGGGAATCGATACATCCTAAAACAACCGCTTTTGGCCATTGACCTCCGCTTGTTTTTTCAATCTGTGCAGAGTAATCACGTTGGTGCATCTTATTTTCAGTAAATCTCTTATTACCTTCCATAAGGTCATTTAAAACTGATTCTGCAGTTAACTGATCTTGCTTTTCTTTATTTACTATATCTGTAATCATAATGTAGATTTTTATGTATGGCTAAATTTCAGATTTCACAACCAATTATTATTTAGCCGGTTTTTAATTTAATTCTATAAATTGACGATAATTATCAGGATTTTCAACGGTGCCCCTTTCAGCAAATACCTTGATATTAATATTTTTCTCTTCAGCTTTAATTCTGAAATCATCAAGTATATCAACAATATCACTATCCAGATATCTGGTCTTTCTTACGTCCATCACCAGAAATGAATTCTCCTCTAATTTATTAAGTTCTTTTAAAATTGCACCTTTATTTATAAAAGTAACCTCTTCAGCAAGTGTCATCTTCACGATTTTCCCACCATTATCTGCTTTTTCAATGTGAAGGAAGTGAGAATTCTGGTAACTCTTAACCAGTATCACAAAGATTCCAACTACCAGTCCTAATCCAATACCAATTAACAGGTCACCAAATACAATCCCCAAAATGGTCACTATAAAAGGAACAAACTGTTTCCATCCCGCCTTGTACATATTAAAAAATAATGACGGTTTAGCCAGTTTGTAACCTACCAGAAATAAGATTGCGGCTAAAACTGAAAGCGGAATATAATTAAGGATATTAGGAATGATCACTACAGAGATTAATAAAAGAAAACCGTGAATGATCGCAGACATTTTAGTTTGCCCTCCAGATTGAACATTCGCAGAACTCCTAACAATTACCTGAGTTACTGGCAATCCACCAATTAAACCAGAGATCATGTTTCCGGTACCCTGTGCAAAAAGTTCCCTGTTAGTTGGGGTTGTTCTTTTATGAGGATCAAGTTTATCTATTGCTTCAACAGATAAAAGCGTCTCTAAACTCGCGACCAAAGCGATGGTAAAAGCCGTAATCCAAATCTCCGGGCTACCTATCATAGCAAAAGATGGGGTTGTAAATTGATCCATAAAGGAATCAAAACTATCCGGTACAGGTACATTTACAAGGTGATCTGCAGAAATTCGAAGCGTTTCAGAATCACGGGTTACGAGATAATAAATTATCCCTACAACCACAGCTACCAATGGCCCCTGGATTAATTTGAAAATTTTTCCTTTTTTTGAAAGTACAGCTTCCCATAAGATCAGGATAGCCATCCCGATTATTGCAATTAAAGTTGCTCCGGGGCTAATATTATTGATGGAATTAATGATCTCTGAAAAAGTATTCTCACCGTCTACCTGAAAGAAAGCCCAATCTCCCTGAGGGTCGCTTTCATATCCAAAAAAGTGAGGAATTTGCTTCAAAACGATTATAATCCCAATACCGGTAAGCATTCCTTTAATTACACTGTTAGGGAAATAGTAACCAATGATCCCGGCTTTTAGTAATCCAAAAACAATTTGAATTGCTCCCGCAAGTACCACGGCTAAAAGGAAATTTTCAAAACTTCCCAGGCTTGAAATTGCCACTAATACAATTGCAGCCAGTCCTGCTGCAGGTCCACTAACTCCCAGCGGCGCACCACTTATAGATCCAACTACAATACCTCCAACAATTCCCGCGATTAAACCAGAAAACAATGGGGCTCCACTAGCCAGAGCAATACCAAGACATAATGGAATTGCGACAAAAAACACGACAACACTTGCCGGAAAATCTTTATTTAAATGTTTAAACATACTACACAAATTAGTACAGGTATAATTTTAACCTGATTTATAATGATATAAATTGAGACCTATGGAAACAGGTCCTTTGAAATCCGTAAAAAACGGAACTACCTGAAATAAAGCTTTCAGATAAAAAAATTGAAAAATGTAGATTATGCCTTTGGAGGCGGGGAAAGTATGTCGAGAAACACCAAATAACAGTTCTCATGGTAATAATGAACATCTTCATTATGCTCTTTGAGAAAATGTATACTCTCGCAATTAGAGTGCAATTCCTCTAAGTTATATTCAAAACTTATCTGGTTTTTGGAAGAACTCTCCTCTTCGTTCACATCATAAGCCAAGGAGATATCGATATCCCTGTCTATTAAAGCCACCAGACTTGGGGTAAACAGAAAGCTTACAAAAATAAATGACAGTACGTAGGCGAATGTCTTCACGGCGGCAAAAGTAATAAATCAAGTTTAATTAAAAAGCCTAATTAATACTCAATCCTTAAAGGATCATAAAAGTTATTTATAGCTTTTTTAGTTCTGAAGTTTTCACCCAGCCCTGACCGCCGTTCGCAAGTTCAATTCGGGTCCATTCCTGAAAGTCTTCCAGCACCTTCGCCTTGGTGCCTTCATGTAAGTTAAAACCTGGTTCACCACGAAGGTTTGGTTCATCCCTCACCTCTATTTCCTCTTCAAAAATGATTGCAAACTTATTATTGGAAATGTAGGCCTTCCTTTGGAAAGCGAATATGATGGTAGCGATGCATATTAATAGACTTACTGCCGCCAGCCCTAAGAATATCCTTTTTCTAAGTGGAGCTCCTGCGAAATAATAAAGAAGAAAAAATATTACAAAAAGGACAGAAAAAACAACGGCATATACCGCCCATCCCGATGCACTATGTCCTGAGATCAAATCATTGAACCATTGTGAAATTCCGGTTCTTTCTATCTCTTCAATATCATCTATAGCCATATTTCTGGCAAATTCGATATTGTTTAAAATATCCTCATCCTCCGGGTCTAACTGTAAAGCTTTTTCATAATTATAGATACTTGGAGCCACCTGATTCATTTTATAATAGGCGTTTCCAAGATTGAAATAAAGCTCTGAAGAACTTTCTCCGTTAGCCAGAATCTCTTCATAAAGATCAATAGCTTTTTCATATTCAGCTTTTTGATAGGCCTGATTTGCCATGCTAAATAATTCTTCTGACTGGGAAAAACCAAGCACTGAAAAAAGCAGAATATATATAGTAACCAGTTTTTTCATCCTTATAATTGTTTATCCAGAGTTGAAATTACATTTACTGCCTTATCATAATCCTGATTCATGGTAACAGATGAAGCCGGGGTATATCGTGCAAACTCACAGCTCTCAAGCAGTGAAATAAATTCATTAGCAGTATCGTTATCCACATTTTTCTCCTGCAGCAAGGTTCGAATTCTATCCTTGCTCATTTCGCCTGTTTGTATTCCCAGTTTAGCCTTCAGGTAGTTGTGAAGCGATCTTTCCAAAGCAAGATAAAATTCCTTTTGATCACCTAAATTCTTCCGGGCATTAGAAAGATATTTTCTTGCCAGTTTATCAGCCTTTCTAATCCTGTTTCCATGAACATCACTATCCCTTTCCTCTTTCTTTTTCCCGAAGAATATAAACAATGGAATGGCTGCAAGCGGAAGTATTAACGCGCTCCAGAAACCTGCTGAACCAAAAAACCCTTTTTCATTAATTGGCTTTAAATCTGTCTTTAGTTTTATAAATCTGAACTGGTTCCCGTCAATGGACACGCTTTGTTTATTAACTCCGGAAAATCCTGAGGCTTCATTACCAGCCAAAGGACCTTTGTCCACTTCTATGATCATCTCGTCTGAAGTATGCGTGATATAGGTTTCACTTTTAGGATCAAAATAACTGAAGGAAAGTGCCGGAATTGGGTATTTCCCCTTTCTGGTGGGAACTATGGTGTAGGTATTGGAAATACTTCCCTGCATCCCGTTTAAATTGGTATTTACATTTTCCTTTCTTTCAGGATCATACATTTCAAGGGAGGATGGTGCGCTAAGCTCAGGAAGTTCGAATAATTTTAAATTCCCGTTCCCGCGAACCTCAACGATAGCCTGTAAACTTTCGCCTGCATTCAGCTGGTTTTTACTCGTAGTAACATTGAAATCAAATTTTCCAACAGCTCCCGTAAAATTTTCAGGTTTCCCATTAGGTAAGGCTTTGACATTAATCTTCTTATTCCCTGCCGCTACTGTTTTATTAACGGTTTTATAGATCCGGCTTCCAAAAATATCTCTTCTTTCGCTGGGGACATCTACCGCAATAGAAAGAGTAAGAGGTTCGATATTAAGTTCACCTGTTTTTTGGGGATAAAGTATGGTTTTACGTAAAATAACATAGCGGTAAGGCTCACCTCTGTATTCTCCGTTTTCTACTCTTAGCTGAGGGATATCGATACTCTGACTCCAGAAATCGTTGTATTTAGGACTATCCAGTTCCCGCCAGTTACTAACACTCACCCGCGGACTCACATATAATTTATAAACTACGGTAATCGCTTCATTGAGATAAGGGCTGGAATTGGAAACTTCGGCCACCAGATGAAGGTTATCTTCTGCCACGAGCTCAGCATTATTACCATCTGTAGGTTTATCTACAGCGGCTGTAACCTCCACCTCAATAGGAGAGGTTTTATATATTTTGTCGTCAATTAGAATTTCAGCCTGGCCTATGGTTAATTTCCCACGCTTTTTAGGCTGAAGATAAAAACTGTAAGTTTTTGAATAAGCCATTTTCCCGTTAAGGATACTTGTGCTTATTTTTTGATTTGGTCCGCCAACCACGGTGAACTCCTCAAAAGATGGTGCTCTGAAGTTATCTCCATCTTCATTCATTTCAAAATCCACCCTCAGCCGTTCATTGATCCCAAGTTTTTGCCGGCTTACCTCAGCTTCAAAACGCACCTGGGCCTGCACCAGGCTAACTGCAAACAATAAAAACCCAAAAACTAAATATTTCACTTTCATCTTTACTGCGCTACAATTTCTTTACCTATAATTTTAAGTCAGCATCACTGTCTACCAGTCTTTCTCCGACTTCGTTTTAACCCCTTTGGCCTTTTCTGCATTTATCTTATCCTGCACCTTTTTCTCTTCATTATTCATGGCTTCCAGCAGGTTCTGTATTTGTTGAGGAGATAATCTTCCGGGAACCGGTTTTTGCTTCTGTTCCTTGTCCTGTTCACCTTTTCCTTTATCCTCTTTCTTCTCATCGCCCTGCTCCTTGTCCTTATCTTCGTTCTGGTCGCCGTCCTTCTTATCCTTTTCGTTTTCTCCTTCATCCTTGGGCTTCTGATCCTCATTTTGATCGTCGCCACCTTCACCTTCGTTCTGCTTATCTTTTTGCTGATCTTTTTGATCTTTCTTATCCTTCTCGTCCTGCTTGTTCTGATCTTTATTCTGATCCTGTTGCTGCTTTTCCTTTTCCAGCATCTTCTTGGCCAGCGCCAGATTATAACGCGTCTCCTCATCTGTAGGATCATTACGCAATGCATCCTTGAAGGCGTTTACCGCTTCCTGATAATTCTTTTGTTGCATATGTGAATTACCAAGGTTGTGATATATACGGTGTTTTTCCGCTTTAGTTTCAGCAAGTTCTGCTGCCTCATCAAGCCGTTGTTTGGCGCTTAAAGTTTTTTCTTTTTCGTAATACAGGTTACCCATATTATATTTTGCCACCATGTTGGCTGGATCTTTCGCTATGGCTTTTCGATAAGCAGCTTCCGCCGCAGCAAAATTGTTATCGGCAAGCTCTTCCTGTGCTTCAGCTACATAAGCATTAGATTCTTCAGCAGCTTTTTTAGACTTTTCCTGGGCTATGACATTGCCAAGACCGCCAATTATAAAAATGGCAGTAGCTATAGCACGCACGTATTTATTACAAGTCTTTGTTATCATCTTTTTTATTGGATTCATTAAAAAGATTTAACCTTTTAAGCCAGTCTGTACTTCTTTCAAGTACAAAAATATCTAGAAAAAATAATGCCAAAGCTATTCCCAAAAACCACTGAAATTGAGATTTATAATCGGCGAATTGTTTAGCTTCAAATTCAGTCTTTTCAATATTTTGTAATTCTTCCTGAACTTTTCCCACGACCTCGCTTGTCACATTTCCTGAAATGTATGCCCCATTGGCATCTTTGGCGATCTCCTCCAGGGTAACTGAATTTAATCTGGTAATTACAGTTTCACCTTCTCTATCTTTTTTATAATTCTGAATTACTCCATTTCTTTTAATAGGGATAGGGCCTCCCTTCGCCGTTCCCACACCTATGGTGAAAATGCGAATTCCTTTTTCTGAAGCTATTTCAACGAGTTCTTCAACATTCCCTTCGTGATCTTCCCCATCACTAATAATGAATAAAACCCTGTTGGTTTGCTGGTCATCATCATAATAGGTGGTGGCAAGTTCTATAGCATCTCCTATGGCAGTTCCCTGCGAGGATATCATGTCTGTATTCAATGCCTGCAAAAACATTTTTGCTGCCGAATAGTCAGTGGTAATAGGAAGTTGCGGGAATGCACCACCGGCATAAGCTATGATCCCAACCCGGTCGCTTCCAAGACTATTCAGGATCTGGCTAACCAGCTGTTTTGATTTCTCAAGTCGGTTAGGAGCAATATCCTCTGCTTCCATACTCTTGGATACATCTATCGCAAAAACAATGTCTACACCCTCCCTTTTTACGGTTTCCATACGGGAACCTATTTTTGGGTTCACCAACGCAATAACCAAAGCTGAGATTCCCAGTAATAAAAGAATGAGCTTGATAACAGGTTTAGATCTCGATCGGTTAGGCGCGAGATATTTTAAAAGGGCAGCATCGGCAAATTTGTTGCGCGTCCTATTCTGCCAGAAGATAAGAATTAGAAAAAGCAGCAGGATCACCGGGATTACCAGTAACAACCAAAACCATATCTTTTCTTCTAATACCATATTAAATAAAACTTCTGAAAAGGGTTAATCTTAACAGGATTTCCAATAACAATAAACCTCCGGCGAGTAGAACCAATGGCCTGAATTTTTCGTCGTAATTAAAATATCTGAATTCCTCGATCTCTGTTTTCTCCAGGGCATCGATCTCTTCATAAATGGCTTCCAGCTTTTCATTATCTGTCGCGCGGAAGTATTTTCCACCGGTTGAATTTGCGATTTCCTTTAGAAGTTTCTCGTCAATTTCTACCTGCACATTTCCGTACTGGAATCTTCCATTAGGTAAAATGGCCATTGGAGACAATGCCATTCCATTACTTCCTACTCCAATGGTATACACCTTTATCCCAAATTCCATGGCCAGTTCACTCGCCGTTATAGGATCTATAAACCCTGAATTGTTAACTCCATCCGTCAAAAGGATAATGACCTTGCTTTCAGCATCACTTTCTTTGATACGGTTTACTGCTGTTGCTAATCCGGAACCAATGGCTGTTCCATTTTCAAGAATATTGTTGTACTCAATATCGGCAAGAGCATCAAGAACAATAGAATTATCGCTGGTGATAGGCGTTTTGGTGAAACTTTCTCCGGCATACACCACTAATCCAATCCGGTCACCCGGTCGGCCTTTTATAAATTCCTCCGCTACATTTTTTGTGGCATCCAATCGGGTAGGCTGCAAATCTCTGGCAAGCATACTTGCAGAAACATCGATCGCCATTACTATATCGATTCCCTGGGTGCTACTGGTTCTTGTAGAAACATCCACTGTTCTTGGTCTGGCCATGGCGGTGATTATTAGAGCCAGAGTTAGTAACCTTAGAACAAACAGAACTGGTTTTAATTTAGGGAGAAGTCCAGATTTAATTTTAAAACCTCTGGTACTTGAAATCCGTAATTCAGCTGTTTGCTTGTTTCGCTTCCAGAAATACCAGCCTATGGCCAGCGGCAGTAAAAGCAGCAGCCAGAAGAATTCCGGGTTTTCAAAGGTGAAATTTGCAAACATTATTCGTTAATCTTATTTATTTCTACCGAATTGATTATCCTTTCAGAAATCTCTTCAGCATATTGATCATTCTCGTTAAAAATGACAATTATCTGTTCAAAGCCTCCTTTTTCAGCAAAATTCAGGATGACGTATTGATTAGGAATTGATTCGTCCGTAACCGGATTCACGGCATCCAGCGTACCAAATACCTTTAAGCCTTTTGCTCCATTCAGCGTAGTGAAATCCTCCTGCTTCATCACAATGTTTCGGGCTCCCTGCCCCTCCAGGTAAACATAAATTCCTTCCACAGCTTTCTGAAGGTCAAAATTCACCTCTCCCTTAAATTTGATGGTACTTACCGTGGTGTAAAAATTACTAAGCAAGCTACCGTACTGGAAAGTTTCAGATCCCACCATCATTTGTTGCACTTCCGGAGGCATTTCAATTTCCCCGCGCAACAGCACCCTTGGAGTGGTAACCGCAACGGCGGGATTTCCATATTCACTTCTTATCCACTCACCCTCCAGTAATTCCTTGGTAGGATGTCCCAGATAAGTATCTTTTACATAGGTAAAACCTTTAGATGCTATAAGCCCTGCCACACCTATTATTAGTATTGCAACTCCTATAAGAACTCCAATTATGATCTTACGTTTCCTGCGTTTTTTTCTTTGCTCTTCAAGGAATTTTTCGTCCTGTTGTAATTCTTCCTCTGTAGGTTGCGGAACAGAAGCCCGTAGATCATCAATAATAACCTGAGTTTTGGTTCGGTCTTCTTTAGCTGTGATAACATCAGGCTTGGATCTTGCGAATTTTGCAAGATCTGCTCTCGTTAATATCTTTTCAAAATCCCTGATGGTTCTTTCTTCAAGGTTAAGTTTACCCTGTGCTTTTTGTTCCTCCAGAAACTGGATCAATTCACCGGTAGTTCTTTCCAGTCCGTGATCATAGATCTTCCTGTCCAGATATTTTCTAACTGCAAAACTTAGTTGTGAATAGTACTCCTTGATCTCACGGCTTTCCAACAATTTTGATTCATCCAGCTTTCTAAGTTCAATCATGGCCTCTTCGTATGGTGGTAACTGCGGAGCTGTCTCGTCAGACTTTTTCTTCCGAATTAGAAAATAAACCACCAGCCCGGCCAGAAGAAATATCCCCAGTAACCAGTAAACCCAGGAAGGTATTCCCCAACCTTTTGAAACTTCAATCGAAGGCTTGATTGGATATAATTTTTGTTTGGTGGTATCAACCACTACATCATTGACCTCAACAAGAATGGAATCTGTTCTAAAAGACCTGCTATTTAATAGAACCTCCTGAGAAGGGATCACATATTTCCCTGAATCGAACTGAGTAAGGAAATATTCTTTTAGCAAGCGGTATTTACCATCTTTTCGAAGTGTGTCGGGATCTGTTGATTCCACCACTTCAAAAGGAGAAAAAGTTTCACCTTCCGGAAAAACCACTAAGGCACCCGGATCTGAATTTACGCGGATGCTATATTTGATCTGCTCCCCGATTTTTATTTGGGTTGTATCAACTTCTGATGAAACCTGCTGCCCAAAACTTAAGGAATTAGCCAAAAGGAATAAAAACAGGGAAAGAAGCAACTTTTGCTTGCGGTCCTTCAATTTATATTTTATGCTAACTCTTTTGCTCATTCTTATTAAGCTCTTCTTTTAAAATATCCGAGTAATTTTTTTACGTAATCTTCGTCGGTTCGGGTATTGATAATTCCTGCGCCGCTTATAGAAAAACTTTGATGGAAATAATCCAGTCGTTCCTGATAATATCTGGCATAAGATCTTCTTACACCTTTGGAACCTGTGTCCACCATAATATACTCCCCGGTTTCCTCATCTTTCATTTGAACAAGACCCAGATTAGGAATGGTTTCTTCCATTTTATCGAAAATGCGGATTCCCGTTACATCGTGTTTGCCGGAAGCAATTTTCAAGGTATGCTGATAATCTTCAGCCATAAAATCTGATAACATGAAGACAATGGCTTTTTTCTTCATCACATCAGAAAGGTATTTCAGGGCACCGGTAATATCAGTTTTGGTTCGCTCCGGTTTAAATTCCAGTAATTCTCTTATAATTCGAAGTACATGGGATCTGCCTTTTTTCGGCGGAATATATAGTTCGATTTGATCGCTGAATAGCATCAAACCTATTTTATCATTATTTCGTGTTGCCGAAAATGCCAAGGTTGCAGCTATTTCAGTAATTATATCTTTTTTGAATTGCTTTCTGGTTCCAAACATTTCAGAACCTGAAACATCCACAAGCAGCATCATGGTAAGTTCCCGCTCCTCTTCAAAAACCTTGACAAAAGGTTCGTTATACCTGGCCGTCACATTCCAGTCGATATTCCTTACATCATCGCCAAATTGATAGGCCCGCACTTCACTAAAGGTCATCCCCCTTCCTTTAAAGGTAGAATGATATTCCCCGCCAAAAACGTGATCGCTCAGTCTTCGGGTCTTGATCTCTATCTTTCTAACTTTTTTTAGGAGTTCCTTTGTATCCATTCTTGCAAGGCAGAATTTTTTCAGAAACCTGTAGGAATTAGAGTTTCTGCATTAGTTGATTATTAAGGTACTTCTATCTCGTTGACGATCTTGTTGATTAGGTCTTCGGAAGTTATATTTTCAGCTTCAGCCTCATAGGTAATTCCTATTCTGTGGCGAAGCACATCGTGCACAACCGCTCTTACATCCTCAGGAACCACATAACCTCTGCGCTTAATGAAAGCATAACATTTGGAAGCGATGGCAAGATTTATACTTCCCCTAGGAGAGGCTCCAAAACTTATCAAAGGCTTGATATCAGATAAATTATATTTTTCAGGAGTACGGGTAGCAAATATTATATCCAGAATATATTTTTCGATCTTCTCGTCCATATATACATCCCGAACTGCTGCCTGAGCCCTTAATATTTGCTCCAGACTAACTACCGGGTTGACTTTTTCAAACTCCCCTTTAAGATTTGCGCGGATAATAAGTTGTTCTTCGGCCATCTGCGGATATTCAATCACCGTTTTAAGCATAAAACGATCGACCTGCGCCTCCGGCAATGGATAGGTTCCTTCCTGTTCCACCGGGTTTTGGGTTGCCATAACCAAAAATGGTTTATCCAGTTTAAAGGTTTCGTCCCCAATGGTTACCTGCTTTTCCTGCATGGCTTCAAGTAACGCCGATTGTACCTTGGCCGGAGCCCGGTTAATTTCATCTGCCAGCACAAAGTTGGCGAAGATGGGACCTTTTTTAATACTGAAATCGTTCACTTTCATATTGTAGATAAGTGTTCCAACAACATCAGCCGGTAAAAGATCCGGGGTAAACTGCACCCTGCTAAAACTACCGTGTACTGCCTGAGAAAGTGTGTTGATCGCAAGGGTTTTTGCAAGACCAGGCACCCCTTCCAGAAGGATATGACCCTGTCCCAGCAAACCTATTAACAATCGCTCTACCATGTGCTTTTGCCCCACGATAACTTTGTTCATTTCTCTGGTTAACAGATCAACGAATGCACTCTCCTTTTCTATCTTTTCATTAATACTGGCAATATCAACAGATGAATCGTGTTCCAACATGATTTTCAGATTTTAATGTCGTGAATATACGTACTACAAGTAAGCGTCGCAAATTGAAAATTTATTGGATTTAGGGTTGTTAAAAAAAAGTTAAAATAAAAGGCAGCCCCTATCCGGAACTGCCTTCATATCTGTGTTAAGATTTTATTCTCTACAATTCGATCTCACCAAGATCTGTAGTTTCATTTGGTTTTACTTTTACATCTGTCATTGAATAAACAGTTAATCCTGAAGAAACCTGAGGGGTAATTGTTAGATCATAAGTTCCGGCAGGTACTCCATTCAATGCAAAATTACCTTCTGCATCTGTATACGCAGAAATGGTAACTGAACTGTTTTGAAGTTTTACCAATGACTGAACATTCATTTCCAATCCAGCAGGAATTATAGTTTTACCAACCACCATTCCGGCGTTCTCTTCAGCATTTAGCCTGATTACCGGCTTTAAATTATAACCACCATTTCCAGTTGTTACTATGGATTGATCTACGTCAAAATCCAGTAAGAAAGAATAGTTTTCACCAGCTTCAAGCTTTTTATTCAATTGAAGCTTTAGACCTGACTGCTGAGCACTTGGGGTATTAAGAGGTTTAGTCGCACCATTGATCACTACGGAGTTTTCGCTCCCAAGGATCAATCTCATTTGACTAACATAACCTGCAGGCACTTCAGTATCTGCCAATAATTGGGATACGCCCCCGGTTAATTCAAGCAAATCGTAAATTCCTGCATTCACATTACTAAGACTCATCCAGCCTTCAGAATCAATTTCACCATCAACATTACTTTCTCCTTCGGTCTCGATCTGGATCTTAATATCCTTTACATCCACGAAAACCGCATCATAATCTCCCGGAGCATCTGTCATTCTCACGGTTAGATTTGCACTACCGTTGTTGTCTTCAGAATCGTCATCACTACAGCTTACAAATCCTGCTGAAACCAGGATAGCGATCATTACAGCCCTAATACTTACATTTTTCAAATACTTCATAAATAGATATTATTAGTTACGCGTAGAGAACGGCAAGCATTGTGCAAGATTTTATCGAGGGGGAGATTTTTAACAAAGATTAACTAAACTTTATCGGGCTTTACTAAAAACACCTAAATCGATAAACATTATTTCTTACTTTAGAATTTTATGAAATCATCCCAATTTCAGGATATTACAAAGGTTTTGAAGATATATTCATTTAAAAACATATAACCCAGTAAATCTTAAAAAACCGATTGAAGTATTACTGAATTTCATCGTTAAAGAAATGAGGTACATTTCCTCATAATTGATGAAGCAAATTATATAAAGAAACACCTTTTAAGCCATATTAGCCGTACATGATCAATAAACGCCTGCTTATCAAAAATCTGCTTGCTCATAATGATGAGAACAGTTTTTATGATAAAAAGCGACAGCTCAATATTGGGGAAAGAGAAGGAAAAGCTAAATTTCTTAAACATATTTGTGCACTCTCAAATTCCAACCCGGAAAATAATTCCTATATAGTAATAGGAGTAGAAGATGAGGACAACAGGATTGAGGGCATCGACTTTTTTGATGATAGTAAGATCCAGAATCTTATCAATGCCTACCTGGACAATCCTCCAAGAATTTCTTACGAAAACATTCCTTTTCCTCATTTACCAGATCAACTGGTGGTGGGCCTGGTCACGATTAAACCTAACCATGGCAAAATATGCTCTTTCCGGAAGAACATCTGGAAATATTATGGCGGATCGGTTTTTCTAAGAGATGGCAGCATTAGCATGCCCAAGGTTTTTGACATAGAGATCAAAGATGTGAACTCGGCACAGGTAGCTTCTATTGAAAAGCATTCCCATAATAATCTGGAATATACCCTTCAGGGAGTCTTTGACTTTATGAAAAAACGGAAGGACTATAATCCATCCTTCAAGGTCTTTAAAGAATACTTTGTGGTTTGCTGGGCGGGAAAAGCCAAAAAAATAGGAGACGAATTGTATTATTCCAGGGTAGATATTGAACTTATAAATGAACAGGTAAAATTGTTTTATTCAGATCTGGATGAAGTAAGTATCGTACAGGATGATGATAACTTTAGAATTACAGAATATGTTCACCTGGGATTACATGATCAATTCAAATATTATCCTCTGGAGGAAGTGGTTATCAACTTCAGGGACAATGGCACCTATGATATAGAGAGTAAATTATTATTTGAGCCACCGCACTTCGATAAAAAAACCCTTTACCATATATATAATACCAATCAGGCGCTTATTAAAAAACTGCAGAAGGGCATTTCACTTACTTCAGTAGAGAAAAAGGATCTTCGAAACCTTCCTTCCACCTATTTACTATGTTATTTAAATGATTTTAAAGAAGCTTTAACAAAGCTTAAGGAAGCTAAACCTTATCTTAAAAATTATAATTATGATATTTACCAATCCTATAAGGAGAGTATGCGAATTGTAAGAAAGGTAAAATATAACTAATATGCCCAGAAAATTTGCCATTGGAGATTTACACGGTGGATTAAAGGCTTTGATCCAGCTGCTTGAAAGGATTAACTTAAGACCAGATGACACCCTGATATTTTTAGGGGATTATGTTGACGGTTGGAGTGATTCGGCTAATACGGTCACCTATTTAATTGAACTGGCAAAACAGAATTCGTGCATTTTTATTAGAGGAAATCACGATGATCTTACTCAAAAGTGGTTGGAGACAGACAGGATGAACGAAAAATGGCTTGAGCATGGCGGCCAGTCCAGCATTGATGCGTACCGCAATTTTAGCGATGAAGAAAAACGTGCTCATGTAAAATTTTTTCATGAGATGTTCAATTATCATAAGGATGATGAAGGCAGGTTGTTTGTTCATGCCGGTTTTACCAATTTACACGGGCCAGACTTTGAATATTTTGACAAAAGTTTTTACTGGGATCGTACTTTATGGGAGATGGTGCTGGCAATGGATCCCGAAATTCAACCAGGGCATGAGTTTTATCCGCAAAGATTACAACATTTTGAGGAGATCTATATTGGGCATACACCCGTTACCAGGATTGGAAAGACCACCCCTGTTAATAAAGCGAACGTATGGAATGTAGATACCGGTGCGGCTTTTAAAGGACCAATTTCTGCAATTGATGTAAATACGAAAGAAGTCTTTCAAAGTGACCCGGTGTATACCCTTTATCCTGAAGAGAAGGGAAGAAATTAGTTTTATTTTATTACATCATCTCTACTCATATTCATATATTTGATTAAATGTTTCTGAATTAGGTATATGATAACAATCAGAAAGAAAACTGCTGTTTTATTACAGCATAAGTAAAATAAATAGGGAACTACTCCCTGAAATGCAATTAAGTATAAAAAAATGGCCTTAGACAATATACGTTTAGAAGTAATGAATACCGTTGAAAAATCGGTACAGGGTTTTATTGATAAGTATTTAATTCCGGTTGAAGAAATTTGGCAACCTACAGACCTGCTGCCAAATCTCCAATCTGAAGAAGGGTTTGAAGTAGTTCATCAAATAAGAGAAGAAGCCAAGGAATTAGGCTATGATTTCTGGGTAGTGCTGGTAGCTGACATGGTTACTGAAGAGGCATTGCCAACTTACGAATCCTGGTTAATGGATATGGAAGGTGTGGAGCAGCATGGAGCCAAAGGCGGAGAGTCCAATAGCTGGGCAAAATGGGTTCGTCACTGGACTGGTGAGGAAAACAGACATGGAGATACTCTTAATAAGTACCTATATCTTTCTGGAAGAGTAGATATGAAGGAGATCGAAAAAACAACTCAGCATCTAATCAATGATGGTTTTGATATTGGGACAGGTAGAGATCCTTACAGGAACTTTATTTATACAAGTTTCCAGGAATTGGCAACTAACATTTCACATAAACGAGTAGGACAACTTGCCAAGCAAAAAGGAAATAAAATGCTTGGGAAAATGTGTAATATCATCGCCGGAGACGAGATGAGACATTACATGGCTTATAGAGAATTCGTGAAAACCATCTTTGAACATGATCCAAGTGAAATGATGCTGGCTTATGTAGACATGATGAAGAAAAAGATCGTTATGCCTGCTCAGTTTATTAGAGAATCCGGACAGGGAATTGCAGATGCCTTTGAGAATTTCTCGAATGCAGCACAAAGACTTGGGGTTTATACCACTTATGATTATATCGACATTCTTAAAAAACTGAATGATTACTGGGAAATCGATAAAATGCGAACACTTAATGATGATGCCGAAAAAGCACGTGATTATTTAATGGCATTACCTGACCGAATGACCAGAATCGCCGACAGGATTTCCATCCCACAGGATTCTCACAAATTCAAATGGGTAGAACCAAACGGAATCATTTAACAATTAAGTTTGTTTTAATAGAAATAAAATAACCCTGCCATATATTAGCAGGGTTTTTTGATGTAAATTTTCATCATTAACCAACGAACAATATTCTTATTATGAAAAAAACTATACTTATTCTTCTTTTGGTTGCTTCCTCAACTTTTGGATTTGCTCAAATGGCCCAAAAACAAAACGAAATAAAACTCAATATCGCCAATACCATAGCCATAGCTTCTGTTGAATTTGGTTACGAAAGATTTATCGACGATCACCAGTCTATAGAAGGTTCAGTTTTAATAAATGACAGGATCAATTATCACTCTGAAAGCGGATCCAGAAAATTTGATACCAATAGCTTTAAAATTGGATATAATTATTATTTCGGGGAAGATTATGCCGCTTCCGGATTGTATGTAAATCCATTTTTTAAATACAGATCTGGTGAATTTAAAGAGGACGGTGTAGACCCGGTAGACATGAACACAATTATCATAGGTCTTGGCTCGGGTTATAAATGGAATTTCAACGATACTTTTGTGTTAGGACCATTTATTAATGTGGGAAGAAATTTTAGCGAAGAAGTGAGAGACCGGTTCTCTGCCGTGGAATTCAATGCCGGTTTCAATATTGGATACAGATTTTAATCAAAATATAACTGCATTGAAAAAGCCGCTTCTTCCAGAAGCGGCTTTTTTATTATTTCAATTTTACAATTAGCTTAAACTGCTGTTGTTATCTTTCCATACTTTATAAGTAATCAGGTCTTTCTCCATCAAATTAAGACAGAAAGCGACCACGGCGGCATCATCCAGATATCCAAGTACCGGAATAAAATCCGGGATCAGGTCTATAGGTGACAATACGTACAAGAGTGCCGCTCCTGCTGCTGCGATAATATTGAAAGGTACTTCCCGGTAGTCTCCCCGGGCGTAATCTTTTACAAGAGAAAAAAGAAGCATGGCATCATCCATATAACGCTTTAACTTTCCTTTGTTTTCAAATTTATTCAGAATCTTTTCCTCTTCATTAATAACTCTTCCCACATCTTCCTGTTTAAAATCTTCGGTTCTACGGGAATGTTCTTCAGCTGCCTGTTCTTTTGAAAATACGCTCATAAAAAATTCTATTTCTAATTCCCCGAAAATAAAGATTATCTGAACCCGAGACAAAATTGTTGCCGGGATTTAAGTAGGATTTAACTAATTACATTTTTAAAAATTAAAAACCCGCCTCCTGACGAAGCGGGTTTTAAAAACACTTAAAAAACTAAATTACAAATCAAATTTAATCCCCTGTGCAAGAGGTAATTCTGTTGTATAATTAATTGTATTTGTTTGTCTTCTCATGTAGATCTTCCAGGCATCAGATCCTGATTCACGACCTCCACCGGTTTCTTTCTCACCTCCAAAAGCACCACCAATCTCGGCACCGGAAGTTCCAATGTTTACATTGGCAATTCCACAATCTGAACCTTCTGCAGAAAGGAATCTTTCAGCCTCTCTTAAATTATTGGTCATAATAGCAGAGGAAAGTCCCTGTCTCACTCCATTCTGAAGTTTTAATGCATCGCTTACATCACCGGAATACTTCATGATATACAATACCGGTGCGAAAGTTTCATGCTGCACGATCTCAAAATGATTTTCGGCTTCGGCGATCGCAGGTTTCACATAACAACCGCTTTCATAACCTTCTCCTTCAAGTACACCACCTTCAACGATGATGTTTCCTCCTTCTTCCACCACTTTATCCAAAGCAGTCTGATAATTTTTCACGGCATCTTTATCGATTAGTGGTCCAACATGGTTATTCTCATCAAGAGGATTCCCAATACGTATTTGTTTATATGCGTTTACGATGGCATCTTTTACCTTATCGTAAATATCTTCATGAATAATCAATCTTCTGGTAGAAGTACAACGCTGGCCGCAAGTTCCCACCGCTCCAAAAACAGCACCAATTACGGTGTTCTTAATATTAGCATCAGGAGTTACAATAATCGCATTGTTCCCTCCAAGTTCAAGTAAGGTTTTACCAAGACGGGCAGCAACTTCCTGCGCCACGATCTTACCCATTCTAATTGACCCGGTAGCCGAAATCAAAGGAACTCTTTCATCCTTTGTCATCATTTCACCTACTTTGTAATCTCCTGTTATTAGGCACGAAATTCCTTCAGGCACATCATTTTCAGCAAAAACTTTAGCTGCAATGTTTTGACAGGCAACAGAGGTCATTGGTGTTTTTTCTGAACCTTTCCACACACATGCATCTCCACAAACCCAGGCAAGAGCTGTATTCCAGGACCATACTGCTACCGGAAAGTTGAAAGCAGAAATAATTCCTACGATCCCAAGTGGGTGATATTGTTCGTACATACGGTGTCCCGGACGTTCACTGTGCATGGTTAGACCATGTAACTGGCGGGAAAGCCCCACTGCGAAATCACATATATCTATCATTTCCTGAACCTCTCCAAGGCCTTCCTGGTAAGATTTACCCATTTCATAAGAAACAAGTTTTCCTAAAGGTTCTTTAAGCCGGCGAAGTTCGTCGTTGAATTTTCGAACCACTTCACCTCTTAATGGTGCAGGCCAGGTTCTCCATTCTTGAAAACCTTTTTCAGCAGCAGCGATTGTGCGTTCGTAATCTTCTTTTGTGGTTGTTTTAACTTTACCTATAAGTGCTCCGTCAACAGGAGAAAATGATTCAATAATTTCTCCATTGCTATACCAGTCTTTTCCTGTAGACGTACCGTTATTAACATCAGATAAACCTAAATCTTTCAGGGCTTGTTTAATCCCGAATTCTTCAGCGATTTTACTCATTAAATTGCGTTTTAATCGATTAATTTGTGTAGTTATTGCGAAAATAGTAAAAATAAACCTCTATTCCTTGTTAGATATGAATCGATCATCTACCGGCATTACCTCGCCGCAGTTATCACAGGTTCGTAATTCCTCACTACTATAAAAGTGTTTGAAATGCTTTAAAAAATCCTGCTCAATATTGTGCAGCGGGAAATAGACTTCATAAAGTTTATGGTTGCAGTTATCACAAAACCACATTAGCCCATCTTTCCCTTCTTCGCTTAATCTTTTACGTTCTATTACCAGCCCAATAGAACCTTCATGCCTTACCGGTGAGTGTGGAACTTTGGCCGGATGAAGATACATATCTCCTGGCCCCAGCTCCATGGTCTTCTTCTTTCCATCTTCCTGAATGTGAACTTCAATATTCCCCTCCAGTTGATAGAACAGTTCTTCAGTCTCGTTATAATGATAATCTTTTCGTGCATTTGGACCGGCTACCACCATCACGATGTAGTCACCGGATTCTTTATAAAGATTTCGGTTTCCAACAGGTGGTTTCAAACTTTCCCGGTTCTGTTCTATCCATTTATTCAGATTAAAAGGTCCGTTTACGGGCATAACAACATTTTTACCTAAAATTACTCAATATGATACAAATGATGTTGTATTCCAGCTTTTATTTAAAGTTAAAACAGGCATATATAAACAAGTATCAAGATTTGATTAACTTTAATTGCTAAACCATATCCCATGAAAAACCTTTTCCTACTCTTCAGTCTTTTTCTATTAATTTCCTGTAAAGATTCTAATCCTCAAAAATCAGAGGACACAACTTCAAAATCCCTAGAAAGCTCTGCAGACAGTATTCCTAATTTCGGGATTGTGATCCATGGCGGAGCGGGAACTATTTTAAAGGAGAACATGAGTGATTCGCTGGAGCAGGCTTATAAGCAAAAACTTGAAGAAGCCATAAGAAAGGGCCACGAGATCCTGGCAAATGGAGGAACAGCCGTAGAGGCTGTTCAAAGAACCATCAATATAATGGAGGATAGTCCCCTTTTTAATTCGGCCAAAGGCGCAGTGTTTACCAATGAAGGAAAAAATGAACTGGATGCTTCCATCATGGATGGAAAAACCCTGAATGCAGGGGCTGTCGCCGGTGTAACCAATGTTAAAAACCCTATTAACCTCGCCTATGAGGTCATGGAAAATTCTGAACACGTATTGCTTTCCGGGAAAGGAGCTGAACAGTTTGCGAAAGAACGCGGACTTGAGATCGTGGATCCTCATTATTTTTTCACAGAAGATCGATACAAAGCCATGGAAAGAGCCCGCGACAGGGATGCTGACAACAAAACAGCATTTTATGATCCTTTTGTAAAAGATGAAAAATTTGGAACCGTAGGTTGTGCTGCGCTTGATAAACATGGAAACCTTGCTGCAGGAACCTCAACCGGGGGAATGTCCAACAAAAAATACAACCGGATAGGAGACTCTCCAATTATAGGAGCTGGAACCTATGCTAATAATGCCACCTGCGCGATTTCCAGTACGGGTTGGGGAGAGTATTTTATTAGAGGGGTGGTTGCCTATGATATTTCGGCAATGATGGAATACAAAGGGCTTAGTCTTAAAGAAGCTACCAGGGAGGTTATTCAGAAGAAATTACCGGCTCTTGGCGGGAATGGCGGAATCGTGGCCATAGATCATCAAGGGAACGTTTCTATGGAATTCAATACTGCGGGAATGTATCGTTCAACCATGAACTCCAACGGTGAATTGGAAATTGGAATTTATAAAAATTAAAGTCCATGTGTAAAATTGCAGAAGGAACCTGTTAACGAAGATTTAAGCCGGTTTACTTGAGTAAGTACAACGCTCATTCTATTTTTGCCGACTTGTAAAATATCATCGTTTTGTAATAAATGGAATGATACTTAACACAATTATTATGAAAGCATACTTACAGGTATATCCCATCTTCATTTTACTACTACTTTCTGCTACATTTTCTACAGCGCAGGAAATTAAAGAGACGGATAGTATTCCAACCTCCTGGGAGCTGTTAAAATATGATGGTGCCAGTGCACTTGGAGGCTTAACCACTACTTACACTCAGCCATTAAAATGGCAGAAGGATGATTTTATAACTGCCGGAGCTATTGTGGCCGGGACCGCAGCGCTGTATATTTTTGATGAGGAAACCAGCAGGTGGTTCAAAGCACAGGAAGACGACATTCCAAATCTTATCAAGGATTTTGGCTGGTATTATGGGAGTCCACAAAACAATTACGCTATTAATGGAGCGGTTTATCTTTTTGGATTGTTCACCAAAAATGAAAAGGTTCGTAAGACAGGAGTATTAATGATCTCTGCTGCAACAACCGCGGGGATTCTTCAGTCCATATCCAAAACAGCCGTTGGAAGAGCCAGACCGGGAGGGGATAAAAAGAAGAATGAATTTAAACCTTTTAGCAAAGAAGGAGCCTATCATTCATTTCCTTCAGGACATACGATCTTGTCTTTTACCACAGCATATGCCCTCTCTAAACAATTTGAAAGTCCTTTAGTAAAAGCTGGAATCATTGGAGTGGGATTAATTTCACCTGTTTCCAGATTATGGAAAGGTGCACATTGGTTAACCGATGTTGGACTGAGTATGGCTTTAAGCGTGGTGGTGGTGGATACTATTGACAAGTATCTTACTCAGGAACGAAATTATGGACCCGAAGCTAACAAGGGCATAAGCTGGAAATTTCACATGGGCCTTGGAAGAGTAGGACTGGTTGGTACTTTTTAACTTTATTCTATAAAATTCCGCTTATTAAATATTTAAATTTACTCTAAAACGAAGTGAGTTATGAAAAGTAGTTTTAGCGAAATAATAAAAAGTGACATACCGGTTTTGATCGATTTTCATGCCGAGTGGTGTGGCCCGTGTAAAACTTTAGCTCCGATTCTTAAGGAAGTAAAAGAGGAGTTAGGAGAAAAAGTTAAGATCGTAAAAATTGATGTGGATAAAAATCAACCACTGGCTGCAAAATATCAGGTGCGTGGTGTACCAACCATGATACTTTTTAAAAATGGAGAGCAGTTATGGAGACAATCCGGAGTGTTATCTAAACATGAGATCACCCAAAAGATAACTTCCGCGTAGATTTCACTAAAGCTCTTTTAGAGGCGGAACTTTAAATGCGTCGATATCCCAATCTGCTAATCCGGCTGAGGCCTGATAGGCGCTTTCCATAAATTCAAGTAGAACTTTCCCGGGATTATCCTTCCTCGCCAGATCAGCATAAGTGAGAATGGCCATAGGGCCTCCGTTGATCATGATCCAGTTGGCTTCTGCAGGTTCCAGAGTCTCCTTGTCCAGGTGTTCGGGAGAAGGAAAAGCGTAAGAATAAAATGCAGGTTCCTGTGTATTTTCGTCCCCCGCCCAAAAACCGAAACTTATGCATTCATGACTATACGAATCCTTGTTTGCAATATTGGAATCGCTATTGGTTGGCACTTTTTTACCTGAAAATCTGGTAACAGCAAGATCCATGGAATGCCAGAATAGTTGTGACGGACTGGTTTTCCCATAGAATCTGCCGCTGAATTCATTAAATATAGAGTTGACCCATAAAAAGGCTTTCCAGTATTGTGCCGCGTATTTTTTGTTGTAGTGGTGAATATCATGGATTTCTGAAAAATGCTTTTCTATTCCTACCTCATAAGGTTTTGCATTGATCCTGATATTTATGTCCAGCTCCCTTAAGATACTGGTAAGATAATTATAGAAATCTGAAACACTTAGGTTTTTTTCAAGGCGGAAGGACCTGATATCACCCGTACTTTTTACAATATCTACCCTGTGCTCGAGAATATTCAAACTAACCGAAAAGGATTCAAAACCTTTATTTATCGGGATAGGCCCGGTAGTAAAACCTTTTTCATAGACATATAGCGTGATGTACCACCAGTGATTCTTCCGGGGAGTGAAGGACATTCTTATTTTTCCCAATATCTGAAAAAACAAATGCAGAGTTAGCTTATGTTTCTCATTCCCCACATATTTTAATTCCGGTAATACATGACCTGTTTTCATATTATTTTAGTTTACCTCCTTTAGCAACCCACCAGGGGTGCACTTCGACCTTTAATCTTCCGGCTTTCACCATAGGGTCGAGATTAGCCAGACTATCGGCCTCCTTTGCTGTGGCGGTATTATAAACCACTATTCCTCTTAATTCACCATCGTCTCCCATAGGGCCGGTAAGGCTGGTATAACCTTCTTTGGATAGCCAGGATAAGTATTCCAGATGTTTTTTCTGAAGTTGTACAGCTTCCGTAGAATCCTGACTTCGGTTATTTCCCGACTTTAAAAATACCATATAATATTCCTGCATTAAATAAGTGGTATCACCCGATTTGTAACTGAAGGTTTTATAACCTTTTCGCTTAAGATCTGCTTCAATCTGAGCATTATTCGCAAGTTCAGGGACAGTATCCATGGACGCCTTTTCTTCAGCGGCTGAACTATTCTCTTTAGAAGACTGCATACAGCTTATGAATGCCGGAAAGATGAACAAAAAAATCAATTTTCTCATATCTTCCAGTTTTTATAAGGATTTGAAACTAACTGGGAGTTGTAATACTTCAGGTCTCCTGTAACCTCTTCTGCAAGCCACTCCGGTTTGTCGAAATCCTGTGTCTCGTCTTCTAATTCGATTTCTGCCAGTATAAGTCCTTCATTATCGTCGTGAAATTCATCGACTTCAAAGGTTTTCCCTTGAAAATCTATTAAATATCGATGTTTTTCAATTTTTCCGGGTTCACATAATTTGAGCAATTCTTTCGCGTCATTTATATCAATTTCCTTTTCCCATTCAAACCGGGATATTCCACTATCTGAAGTTTTTCCCTTGATAGTTAAAAATGCTTTTTTTCCTGCAATTCTAATTCTCGTGGTTCTTTCAGGATGGGAATTCAAATAAGCCTGGATAAATAAAGTTTTTGAGTGTGCCTGGGATTTAAAGGTCTCACTGCTAACTAAAAACTTCCTCTCAATTTCAGTCATTAATAATTTTCGTTTTGTACAATTTCCTTAATTATATGGGATTCGATCTTACCGGAAGTCTGTCTGCTGTTTGCAAGATGGATCATAGCGGTTGCAATAGTATCGGGTTCAATAGTTCGATATTTTTTTAAATCTCCTAACAGGAATTTATCTACTATTTTCATTACATTCTTAAAAGCAAATTCCATTGGTCTAACTTCTTCCCGTTTTCCACCAATTAGTGCCGGTTGAAGTATATAAGTGTTGGGTATATTCTGCGCAAGCACTGCACCTTCCATTTCCCCTTTAATCCGGTTATAAAAGACTTTACTATCTTCTTTTGCCCCCATGGCAGATATCACCAAAAAGGTGTCTATGTTATTATGTTTACATAACCAGGCGGCGGTGGCAGGAATCCCGAAATCAACCTTTCGGTATATATCACTATCAGGAGTTTTTTTCTTCGTACTCCCAATACAACAATAGACTTCGTCTGCCATAAAGAGTTCGCTGAATTTTTCAAGCTCAAACAGGTCGATAAGGTATTCTTCCAGTTTTTCACTTTTTGCTTTCACATGGCTTCTTCCAAAAACTTTAATTTTAGCATAGCGATCATCGGCTAAAAGTTTATTCAGCAATATACTTCCGGTTAAACCGGTGGCACCTAAGACAATAGCTGTTTTAGCTTGCATGTTTTAAAATATTGACGTCTTTCAAAGATAAGTTTTCTTGATCACAATCCTTTTGGAGGAGTCAGGTCAATTCCATCAAAGGATTTAGAACTATTTAGGTCTGTATGAGTCTTAAGAATCTAGTTTCACTAAATTTGTCAGGTGGAAAAACTTCGCAAAATTATCCATATAGATATGGATGCTTTTTACGCATCTGTTGAGCAATTAGACAATCCAGATCTTAGAGGAAAACCTGTCGCTGTAGGAGGCAGTTCTCAACGCGGAGTAGTAAGTGCAGCAAGTTATGAAGCCCGGAAATTCGGGGTTAGAAGTGCCATGAGTAGCGTAATTGCCAAACGTAATTGCCCGGACCTTATTTTTGTGAAACCGAATTTTGAAAGGTATAAAGAGATCTCGGGCCAGATTAGGGAGATCTTTTTTGAATATACAGATCTTGTTGAACCGCTTTCCCTGGATGAGGCTTACCTTGACGTGACCGAAAATAAGAAGGGACTTATGAGCGCCACTCTTATTGCTAAAAAAATAAGAGATAGAATTAAGGAAAAAACCGGACTGAATGCCTCTGCCGGAATCTCCATTAACAAATTTATCGCCAAGGTTGCCAGCGATGTAAATAAGCCTAACGGACAAAAAACAGTAAACCCGGAGGAGGTTATCCCTTTTCTTGAAGAACTGGATATCAGAAAATTTTACGGGGTTGGAAAAGTAACAGCCGAAAAAATGTACCGCTTAGGAATTTTTAGCGGAAAAGATATAAAACAAAAGTCAGAAGAGTATCTAACTGAACATTTCGGAAAAAGTGGCGTTCATTTTTATAATGTGGTAAGAGGAATTCATCATAGTGAAGTAAAACCTCATCGAACGCGAAAATCTCTGGGTGCCGAAAGAACCTTTAATGAAAATATATCTTCTGAGATCTTTATGCTGGAAAAGCTTCAAAACATTGCTGAAGAGATCGAACGCCGACTAAAAAGAAGCGATGTCGCCGGGAAAACCATCACTCTTAAGATAAAATACAGCGATTTCACCCTGCAAACCCGCAGTAAAACAATTAACTATTATATTTCAAGTAAAGATTTGATCCTTGAGATCGCAAAAGAGCTTCTGTATCAGGAGAAAATGAAAGATTCGGTGAGATTACTGGGTATTTCACTTTCCAATCTTAATACAGATAAAGGAGAAATTTCCGAAGAGAAAAAAGAAATCTCAGTTCAATTGAAATTTAAGTTTTAGCGAAATGAAAAAGTCTTTTCTAAAGCATGTCATTAAGGGAGCAGCCTTGTTTTGTTCGGTGATTATAGTACTTGAAATTCTTATAGATTTATATCAAAAAAATACTGTGGAATTAAGTCTGGAAGACATTATCCTGGATGTAATCACGGGGATTCTGTTTTCCTTATTTATGACTTCTCTGTCTTTTAAATGGAAAGAATATTATGATAAAAAAAAGCCGTAAATAAATTTTACGGCTTCTTAAATTATAAAAATAGCAAAGTTCTTATTCGATCTCTGAAACCCTTAAAGTATTAACCATTCCCTTTGCAGTAATAGGCATAGCCGCAAGGTTAATTGTAAAGTCTCCTAATTCAACAAACTTATATTTCTTAGCGATATCGTTAATATCGTCTATAGTTTCATCTGTACTTACAAACTTATCGTAATAGAAAGCCTTAACACCCCATAACAAACTTAACTGGTTAAGTATTCTTCTATTAGAAGTAAATACAAGAATATGAGCTTCCGGTCTCCAGGCAGAGATCTGGAATGCGGTATATCCACTGTTTGTTAGCGTACAAATCGCCTTAGCTTTGATCTCATTGGCCATATTAGCCGCATGGAAACAAACTGCTTTAGTAATATATCTTTTTGTTTTAACATGTGGTGGCTCATGCGGAACCTTGATCAACGGAGAGTTCTCAACGCTTTCAAGGATCTGAGACATTTTTTGAATTACCTGCACCGGATATTGCCCTACTGAAGTTTCTCCAGATAGCATAACCGCATCTGCACCATCCATAACCGAGTTAGCTACATCATTTACCTCAGCTCTTGTTGGAGTAAGGCTGGTAATCATGGTCTCCATCATTTGTGTAGCAATAATCACCGGGATTCTGGCTTTTTTCGCGGTTAGCACCAGCTTCTTTTGAATTAATGGTACTTCCTGCGCCGGAATTTCTACTCCAAGGTCACCACGAGCAACCATAAGTCCGTCACAATAAGATACGATCTTGTCGATATTCGCTACCCCTTCCGGTTTTTCAATTTTCGCAACGATTGGAATTTTGAATTTTGAATGCTTTTGAATAAGCTTCTGAAGTTCCATTAGGTCTTCAGCATGTCTAACAAAAGATAACGCCATCCAATCTACCTGAAGCTCACATGCAAAAATTGCATCTTTCACATCTTTTTCAGTAAGTGCTGGAAGCGAAATACTTGTATTTGGAAGGTTTACTCCTTTTTTGGACTTTAATGGCCCACCCTGGATCACTTTGGTTTTTACTTCATTCTTTTTGTTGGTAGTAACCACCTCAAAAATAAGTTTCCCATCATCAAGTAAAATTCTTTCTCCGGCTTTTACATCTTTTGGGAAAGAGTCGTAATTCATGTAAACTCTTTCGGCAGTTCCTTTGAATTCCTTACCGGTAGCGAAAGTAATTTCGTCCCCTTCAGAAACCACAACCTCTTCTTTCATCACTCCTACCCTAAGTTTAGGTCCCTGTAGGTCGGCAAGAATAGCTGCATTAAAACCTTCTTCGTCATTTAGTTCACGAATCATTTTAATTCTCTCCTTTACATCTTCATAATCTGCATGGGAGAAATTAATTCTAAAAACGTTTACACCTTCCTGCAACATTCGTTTTAAGGTCTCTTTACTACTGGTTGCAGGGCCCAGTGTAGCGACTATTTTTGTTTTCTTGTTGGTAGGCATTATTCGAAAATTAGATTTTGTTTGGTTTTTAATTTATCCACATCAATTGCATATGCAGCCTGTACACCGGGAATCTGACTAATTTTGGTCAACACTCTCGAAAACTCCTTTGACTGGATCTCTTCACTTATTTTTAAAAAATAATCTACTTTACTGTACTCAGGGATAAGATTGACTTCCTGAGAACTAAATTCCTCTTCGCCAAAGAGAGATCCGGAGCTCATAAATTTTTTTGGTTCGCCTTTATACTTGTTACTAACAAGCTCCAGACTGTAATATGCTTTTGGATCTTTATAAGAATATAACGCATACATCGCGTGATAATCTGAATGATTAAAGTCTATGTCCTTGCGCTCCCGCGCCAGCTTTACTTTGAGGTATTTATTTATAAAATACGCCATTTTATATCCCTCCAAAGAGGAATAAATTGCGATCAAATAAAAAGGCTCATCTTCAACTTCCAGCAGCATTTTATGCGATTGCATGAACTAAAACTTTAAGGATAAAGATAGTATATCGATAACAAAATCACGAAAATAGGGGGTGAAAATTATTAATTATCTACGAAAACGTTATAGTTTACGTTAATTCTTCAATAATTAATCTATTTTATTTTGCAAGGCGTAGTAAGCTCTTTTTGATGCTTTCTCCTCTGCTTTTTTCTTGGAAGTAGCTCTGGCTTTTGCCACCACGCGTTTGTCTATACGCAATTTCACTGCAAAATGTTTAAGCTCATCATTTCCGGTATCTTCATAAACCTCGAAGTCGAACTCCTTTTTTTCTTTTTGACACCATTCGATCACCAGGCTCTTGTAACTTATAACTTTACCCTCCAGTTGCTCAATATCCACATAAGGATCTATTACCCGCTCATAGATAAAGCGTTTGCAGTATTTATAGCCTCTATCCAGATAAATAGCGCCAACAAGTGCTTCAAAAAGATTCCCATGAATATTTACACCAAATTGTTCTTTTGGGATATTGGTTTGCACATGTGCGATCAATCCAAGATCTTTTCCAAGTTCATTAAGATGCTTTCGGCTTACAACCTTCGAGCGCATTTTGGTAAGATAACCTTCATTCCCGCCCGGCACAGCTTTAAACAGATGAGAAGCCACCACAGCACTTAACATGGCGTCCCCCAGGAATTCCATGCGTTCGAAATTGATGGCATTACCCTCTTCATCTTTTCTGTTCAAAGAGCGATGTGTAAAGGCTTTCTTATAATAGGTAAGGGTTTTAGGCTTAAAGCCTAATATTTGAGTGAGTATATTAAAAAAATTCCCGCCTTTAGAAGAACGGGAATTTAATATGTTTCGAATAACGCTCATGGCCTATTCGTCTAACTTTTTAAATACTACACAAGCATTGTGTCCACCAAAACCAAAAGTATTGCTCATTACAATTTTCACATCTCTTTCCTGTGCTTTATTAAGCGTTAGGTTTAAAGAAGGATCAATGTTTTCGTCAATATTCTCATGATTAATTGTAGGTGGCACTAAACCATGTTGCATGGAGAGTATTGCAGCAATTGCTTCAATAGCCCCGGCAGCACCAAGTAAATGCCCGGTCATGGATTTAGTTGAATTGATATTAAGAGTCTTGGCATGTTCTCCAAACACTTTAGTGATCGCTTTAAGTTCAGCAACATCACCTAAAGGTGTAGAGGTACCATGAGTATTAATAGCATCAATATCTTCCGGTTTTAAGCCGGCATTCTCAAGACAGTTTTTCATTACTGCCACAACGCCGTCACCTTCAGGATGAGGAGCAGTCATGTGATAAGCATCAGATGATAACCCACCTCCTATAAGTTCGGCATAGATCTTGGCTCCACGTGCTTTCGCATGCTCATATTCTTCAAGAATAAGAGCTCCACCACCTTCACCTAATACAAAACCATCTCTGGTTGCATCAAAAGGTCTGGATGCGGTTTCTGGACTGTCGTTTCTGGTAGAAAGGGCATGCATTGCGTTAAATCCACCCATTCCAGCCTGAGTCACAGCCGCTTCAGATCCTCCGGAAACAATTATATCACTATAGCCCAAACGAATATTGTTCAAAGCATCGATCATTGCATTTGCAGAAGATGCACATGCAGAAACAGTGGTATAATTAGCCCCCATAAAACCGTGTTTGATCGAGATATTACCAGGAGCAATATCAGCAATCATTTTCGGTATAAAGAAAGGATTAAAACGTGGAGATCCATCTCCTTCTGCGAAGTTGATAACTTCGTTCTGGAAAGTTTCCAATCCACCTATCCCTGCACCCCAAATTACGCCAACGCGAAATTTGTCTACAGTATCAAGGTCGATACCAGAATCCTTGATAGCTTCGTCTGCGGCAACCATGGCGTATTGGGCGAACCTATCAAGCTTTCTGGCTTCCTTGCGATCAAAATGATCTAAAGGATTAAAATTTTTGAGCTCACAAGCGAATTTAGTCTTGAACTTTTCAGTATCAAAATAAGTGATAGGCGCACTACCACTTTTCCCGTTTTTAAGTCCTTCCCAATATTCCTGTAAATTGTTACCAATTGGGGTTAAGGCACCAAGGCCTGTAACTACTACTCGCTTTAACTCCATATGGTTGTTTAGATTTATTTTTTAGCGTCTTCAATATATGAAATTGCCTGACCAACAGTTGCAATGTTCTCAGCTTGATCGTCTGGGATTTGAATATCAAATTCCTTCTCGAATTCCATGATCAATTCAACCGTGTCTAGTGAATCAGCACCCAAGTCGTTGGTGAAGCTGGCTTCGTTTACAACTTCATTCTCGTCAACTCCTAATTTGTCAACGATAATAGCTTTTACTCTTGATGCAATGTCTGACATAATTTTTTATTTTAATTTTGATTAGGTGGCAAAAATAAAAAACTTTATTTTAAAACCGATTTTTACTCCAAAAATGTGAGCGTAATTTACATAAAATTCATTTAAAGCATTTAATTTTACAACCTAATAAATGTTAACAGCCTAATTTTGAGTGACAAACTAAAAAAGCCCCGTCAAAAGATTGTCATCTTTGCTTCAGGCTCCGGCACCAATGCCGAAAATATCATAAAATATTTCCGGAATTCAGAAGAAATTGAAGTTGCCGCGGTATTTTCCAACAAAAAATTCTCCGGCGCTTTAGAGAGAGCTCATAATTTGAAGGTGCAGGCATTGCATTTTGACAGGAAAGCTTTTTATGATACTCACGAGGTCCTGAATATTCTCAAAGACATGAAGCCAGACCTTATAGTCCTGGCCGGATTTTTATGGCTTATCCCTTCGACGTTCATTAAAACATTTCCGAATAAAATCATCAATATTCACCCGGCACTTTTACCCCGTTTTGGTGGAAAAGACATGTATGGCAGCCGCGTACATGAAGCTGTTATAGAGAGCAAGGAAAAAGAAAGCGGGATCACCATTCATTATGTAAATGAAAAGTATGATGAAGGGAATACCATCTTCCAAACCAGCATTCCTATTGAAGACGGGGAGTCCGCACAAAATTTGGCCTCCAGGATCCATAAACTGGAATACAAACATTTTCCTGAAATAATTCAGCAAACCTTACAACAACAGGACAAGTGATTTTACCAAAAGTACATGTTTATACTGATGGTGCTGCCAGGGGAAACCCGGGACCCGGAGGTTACGGGATAGTAATGGAATGGGTAGGGAAAAATTACCGCAAAGAATTTTCAGAAGGATTTAAGCTTACCACAAATAACCGCATGGAACTACTTGCAGTTATAGAAGCCCTTAAAAAATTAAAGACTCCCGGCACTCCATTAAAGGTATTTACAGATTCAAAATATGTTTCAGATGCGGTGAATAAAGGCTGGGTCTTCAACTGGGAAAAGAAAAACTTTATAAACAGAAAGAATACTGACCTCTGGAAAGCATTCTTAAAAGAATATCGCAAACATCAGGTTCAATTTCAATGGATCAAAGGTCATAACGATCATCCACAAAATGAGCGATGTGACGCTCTTGCCGTGGCAGCATCCAAGGAAAAAAATCTGAAGCCGGACAAAGGTTATAAAGCTTAACATTTAGGAACAGGCTGGAAGTTTACAGCTTGAAAAACAAACTGTATATTTGCACCCATATTATAAAACCCGTTATGAGTAAATTACTTATTGTTGGAACAGTAGCATTCGATGCAATTGAAACACCATTTGGAAAAACCGATAAAATTCTTGGAGGCGCAGGCACCTATATTGGACTATCTGCCGCTAATTTTGAGGTAGACAGCGCAGTAGTTTCTGTTGTTGGAGACGACTTCCCTCAGGAATATCTGGACCTGATGGCAAACAACAACATAGATATAGAAGGTATTGAAATAGTAAAAGGAGGAAAAACCTTTTTCTGGAGTGGAAGATATCACAACGACCTTAATTCCAGAGATACTTTGGATACACAACTTAATGTTCTTGCAGATTTTAACCCTGTAGTACCAGAAAATTATAAGGATGCCGAGTATGTAATGCTAGGTAACCTTCACCCTCTGGTACAGCTAAGTGTACTAGAACAGGTGAAAAATCCAAAACTGGTAGTTCTGGACACCATGAATTTCTGGATGGACAATACTTTAGAAGACCTTATGAAGGTTATAGAAAAAGTAGACGTGATCACGATTAATGATGAAGAAGCCAGACAACTTTCCGGTGAATATTCATTAGTGAAGGCCGCCAGAAAAATTGAAGAAATGGGACCTAAGTATGTGGTGATCAAAAAAGGAGAGCATGGAGCATTGCTTTTCCATAAAGATCAGATCTTCTTTGCACCTGCATTGCCACTGGAAGAAGTATTCGATCCAACCGGAGCGGGAGATACCTTTGCCGGAGGATTTATTGGTTACCTCGCCAGAACCAACGATGTCTCTTTTGAGAATATGAAGAGCGCCATCATTTATGGTAGTAACCTCGCTTCTTTTTGCGTTGAGAAATTTGGAACCGAAAGAATGCAAAAACTTTCAGGCTCTGAAATTAACGAGCGTCTGGACGAATTCAAGAAATTGACTCAGTTCGAAACAAGACTCGATTAAAAAATATTGCCCTGTAATTTCAGGGCTTTTTTTATGACCAAAACACACAACTAATTCCTAAAAGGAAAACACAACATGAGTGATGCTTTAAAACACGAATGCGGGATAGCCCATATCAGGCTTCTTAGACCTCTGGATTATTACAAAGAAAAATACGGGACAGCATTTTATGGAGTAAATAAAATGTACCTGATGATGGAGAAGCAGCACAACCGTGGACAGGATGGAGCCGGTTTTGCCAGCATCAAACTAAATACCGCACCGGGAGACCGATATATTAGCAGAGTTAGATCTAACCAGGCGCAACCTATACAGGATATTTTTGAACAGATCAACCAACGCATCAACGAAGAGATCCTGGCAAATCCTGAATATGCCGATGATACCGAATTACAAAAACGCCACATCCCGTATCTGGGAGAGGTTTTTTTAGGTCACGTTCGCTACGGAACTTTTGGAAAGAATAGTATAGAAAGCGTGCATCCGTTCTTAAGGCAGAACAACTGGATGCACAGAAACCTGATTGTTGCAGGGAATTTTAATATGACCAATGTAAACAAGCTTTTTAATAATCTTGTGGAACTTGGTCAACATCCTAAAGAAAGAGCAGATACGGTTACTGTAATGGAGAAAATAGGGCATTTTCTGGATTCAGAAGTGCGCAAACTCTATAAAAAACTTAAAAAGGAAGGCTTTTCTAAGAAACAAGCTTCCCCCCATATTGCCGAACAGCTAAATGTGGCAAAGATCCTGAGAAAATCCTCTAAAAACTGGGACGGTGGATACGCTATGGCCGGATTGATTGGTCATGGTGATTCGTTTGTTTTAAGAGATCCTGCGGGAATACGACCGGCTTACTATTATAAGGACGATGAAGTTGTGGTAGTAGCTTCAGAAAGACCTGTAATTCAAACGGTGTTTAATGTTGATTTTGACGATGTTCATGAATTACCGCCCGGAAATGCCATTATCACTAAAAAGAATGGCGAGGTTAAGATCCAGGAGATCCTTAAGCCTTTAGAGCGAAAAGCCTGTTCGTTTGAAAGAATCTATTTCTCAAGAGGTAGTGATGCCGAGATCTATGAGGAAAGAAAAATGTTGGGTAGGCTATTAATGCCCGATGTTTTAAAGTCAATCAAACATGATACTTTAAAAACAGTGTTCTCTTTTATTCCGAATACTGCTGAAACTTCCTTTTACGGAATGGTGGAAGCAGCCCAGGATGAATTGAACAAGCAAAAGAACGAAGCTATTCTTGAAGAAAAAGAAACTTTAACCGATGCCCGTCTCCAGGAAATATTATCCCATAGACTAAGAACTGAGAAGATCGCCATCAAGGATGTAAAGTTAAGAACCTTTATTACTGAAGACAGCAGCAGAGATGACCTGGTAGCTCACGTTTATGATGTTACTTATGGAGTGGTGAAACCGGACGATAACCTGGTAATTATCGATGATAGTATCGTAAGAGGTACCACCCTGAAGAAAAGTATCATTAAAATGATGGACAGGTTAAAACCTAAAAAAATAGTGGTGGTTTCCTCTGCCCCTCAAATAAGATATCCGGATTGTTATGGGATAGACATGGCCAGACTGGAAGACCTGGTAGCCTTTCGCGCCGCATTGGAATTATTAAAGGACACCAACCAATATGATATTGTTGAGAAAGTTTATGAGAAATGCCTAAAGCAGGTAGATCTTGTAGACAGTGAAGTTCAAAATTTCGTGAGCGAGATCTATGATCCATTCACCAATGAACAGATATCAGATAAGATTAGCGAACTACTGTGTGACAAGGACGTAAAGGCAGAGGTTAAGGTCATATACCAAACCGTTGAGAATTTACATAAGGCATGTCCGAAAAATCTTGGAGACTGGTATTTTACGGGAGATTATCCAACCCCGGGAGGAAACAGGGTTGTCAATAGAGCCTTTATGAATTTCTACGAGGGTAAAACCGACCGTGCATATTAATAAATACCTTTTAACTAATAAATGTGCACTTAATCTAATAATCTTTGTGCGTATGGCTTTTCTGTCTACATTAGTATCGCCATAACATAAGTAGGTTAAGTTCATGGTAGATTTGGGGCAAAAAAAGGTGGAATTCATTCCGCCTTTTTTTATTTTCTACAACTCCCATAATTTTTGTACAATTATTTTTCCCTTCCAATAAACAAATCATAATTTATAGCTACTTGCCTAATTTTCAGGTATTTCGTCTAATTTTCCAATTTCATGTATTCTTTCTTACTATCTTTAGAATACCATAGCATAAGTAGGTTAAGTTCATGGTAGATTTGGGGCAAAAAAAGGTGGAAGTCATTCCGCCTTTTTTTATGGATAAAACTCAGTATTTAACATAAATTATTGTGTTTCAGTATTTTAACTAATATTTGGGTATTTTGTCTAATAATAATTTTTGCTACGCTTTTTCGTTCTATCTTTAGAATACCATAGCATAAGTAGGTTAAGTTCATGGTAGATTTGGGGCAAAAAAAGGTGGAATTCATTCCGCCTTTTTTTATGGATATAACTCAATAAAAAAAGCCGCTTATCGCGGCTTTCCTTCAAACATTATATGTTTTAATTATTTTGCTTTTGCATATCTGCTGGATACTTCTTTCCAGTCTATTACATTAAAGAATGCATCGATATACTCTGGACGCTTATTTTGATAGTTTAAGTAATAAGCATGTTCCCAAACATCAAGACCTAAGATTGGTGTTCCACCACATCCAATTTCAGGCATGATTGGATTATCCTGGTTAGCAGTTGAGCAAACTTCAACTTTCCCACCAGAATGTACACAAAGCCATGCCCATCCAGATCCAAATTGTCCGGCTGCTGCTTTAGAGAACTCATCTTTAAATGCCTCGAAAGAACCAAAAGCTTTATCGATCGCATCGGCAAGATCACCTTCTGGCTTACCTCCACCATTAGGAGACATTATTTCCCAGAAAAGGCTGTGATTGTAATAACCTCCTCCATTATTACGAACTGCTTTATTGGACATATCGAGATTCTTTAAAATATTCTCGATGTTTTTACCTTCCATATCTGTACCTTCAATGGCAGCATTAAGCTTGCTTGTATAACCGGCATGATGTTTTCCATGGTGGATTTCCATGGTTTTAGCATCGATATGGGGCTCCAATGCATCAAAAGCATATTTTAATTTTGGTAACTCAAAAGACATAATTATCTGATTTTTTTGTGATTAGTATAAAACTCACCCAAATTTAACATTATACACACTTAAAGGAAATTTTTTAGTGTTATAAAATACTTAAAAGCACCTTCTATTTAAAAGGCATTTTTATTTTAACTTTCAAAAAAGTTTAAAATTTGAAACCTCACTAATTCAGTACTCCTTGAATAATTTTTTCCATATTTATAATGCCTCGGCTGGTTCAGGAAAAACCTTCACCTTGGTAAAAGAATACCTCATCTTGTTATTTAATTCTTCCAAAAACGATAGGTATAAAAATATCCTGGCCATCACTTTTACCAATAAAGCGGTGGAAGAATTGAAAAAAAGGATCATTAAAAGTCTTGCTGAATTTTCAAAGGAGGAAACTACTGCCCGCGACAATCCATTAATGCAGGCTATTATAAGCGAAGCCAGCCTTACTGAAGCTGAAATCAAACTTAAATCTCAGGAAATTCTTCAAAGCATAATTCATAATTATGCTGCTTTTGAAATTTCCACCATCGATGGTTTTACTCATAGAGTACTCCGCACCTTTGCCAGAGACCTTGGACTTCCCATGAATTTTGAAGTTGAGTTAGGAGCCGAGGATATTTTAGCTGAAGCGGTTGACAGTTTGATTAACCGTGCAGGCAGCGATGAACGATTAACCAAAGTACTTATAGACTATACCATTTCCAAAACTGATGATGACCGTAGCTGGGATATAAGCCGGGACCTGTTTGAAATTTCCCGGTTATTGATTAATGAAAATCATCAGCACCCGGTTTCCTTGCTTAAATCAAAAACTCTGGACGATTTCAAGGATTTTTCACAGCGACTAACCAGGGACATTACTTCAGCTGAGCAAACCCTGATTTCTTCAGCCGAATTGTTTTTTGATCTATTAAATACAAATGGAATTGATGAAGCCGATTTTAGTGGAAAATATATTCCGAAGCATTTTGAAAAACTTCGGAAAGGGGAAAAAAATGTAAATTTTGATGCAAAATGGGCTCAAAATATAGCTGAAGGTGATCTTTATCCTAAAAAAGCACCTGAAAGTGCAAAAATAGCCATCAAGGCTATACAACCCGAGATCGCAAACCTTTTTGAATCTACAAAAAAGCTGTTTTTTCAAATTGAATATTTAATCGAGATCAAAAAGAACATTGTCCAGCTTTCGCTAATAAATGAAATCAACCGGGAAATAGAGCTTATTAAAAAAGACCGGAATCTGGTTTTGATCTCAGAATTCAATCCAAAAATAAGTGCACAGGTTAAAGACCAGCCTGCACCTTTTATCTATGAACGCCTGGGAGAGCGATATCAACATTATTTTATTGATGAATTCCAGGATACTTCCACCATGCAATGGGAAAATCTCATTCCTCTAATTGCCCACAATTTAAGTCAGAGTCAACAGCAATCAGGATTAACCATCGTGGGCGATGCCAAGCAAAGTATTTATCGCTGGAGAGGAGGAAGGGCAGAGCAACTCATAGATTTGAGTAATTTAAAGCAAAGCCCGTTTCAGCAACAGCCGAAGGTGGTCAATCTTCCGGGGAATTACCGGAGTGGTTCTGAAGTTGTGAATTTTAATAACGGATTCTTTTGTTTTGCTGCTAACATATTAACCCATCCGGAGTATGCCGATCTCTTTGCGCAATCTGCACAGGAACCTAAAAAAGGAGATTTTGGGTATGTAAATGTGGATTTTATAGAAGCAAAAAACAGGGATGAGGAAATGGAAATCTATCCGGTGAAGATCCTTGAAACCATCCGGGATTTAGAAGACCAGGGTTACTCCAAACAGGATATTTGCATACTTACCCGCAGAAAAAAGGAAGGAATTGTAATTGCAGAATATCTTAGTGAAAATTCGGTATCGGTAATATCTTCAGAGACCCTGCTAATTTCGCAGTCTCCTGAAGTAAATTTGATCACGAATATCTTATCCTTAACGCTTAATCCGGAAGATGATAAAATAAAGCTGCTTATTTTCGATCTGCTTGCCGAAAGATATCTTAAAGAAGAAGAAACGTATGAGATCCTGAAAAATTCACTTTCTCTAAACGGGAAGGAATTTTTCAACTGGCTGGCAGATTACGGAATTGATTTCAATTTTGACCAACTTCAAACCCTGTCGCTATACGAAGTTGCCGAATATATTATTAGAAGCTTTGACCTTGTGAAGGATTCAAATGCTTATGTACAATACTTTTTAGATTTTGTCTTCGAAACCTCTCAAAAATCTACTAATAGTTTGGGTGACTTCATGGAGTTGTGGGAGCGGAAGAAAGATAAAATGAGCATAGTTGTTCCAGATTCCGATGATGCGGTTCAAATTATGACCATTCATAAATCCAAAGGCCTGGAGTTCCCCGTGGTTATTTATCCTTTTGCAAATGCCGACCTGCAAAACACAAGATTCGATAACCTGTGGCTGGATATCCCCGATGAAACCATTCCGTTGGCTTACGTAAGTGCCTCGAGAAAAATGCTTAACTGGAACGATGAAGCAGCTATAAAATATGAAGATCTTTTAAGCAAGAACGAATTGGATGCTCTTAACGTGCTGTACGTTGCATGTACACGTGCTGCCGAACAATTATACATTTTCACCAATTATCAGGAAAAACCTAAACCTTCCCCAAATGTTTCAGATATACTTATGGACTATTTGAGGTCAATAGGAAAATGGGATGGGAGTTTATCTTATGAATTCGGGACTAAAAAGAAATTCATTGAAAAGAAATCGGCAATGAAAGCTGGAACAGCACCCACAAAATTCTATTCCTCCCCCGTTCAAAATACAGCTGTAAATATAGTTACCAGAGCGGGGTCGATGTGGGATTCCAAACAACAGGAAGCTATAGAACGTGGGGAGATCGCCCATGAGATCCTTGCCAGAATAGACAAGAAAAAAGATCTTTCTAAAGCCCTGGACTGGGCCATTACATCGGGATTAATTACTCAGGAATCCAGTGAGGAAATATCAACCTTGATCAGCGGAATAATAGAACATCCTGAGTTAGAAAAATATTATTCAGAAACTTCAGTTAATATGAACGAAAGGGAAATATTGACTTCTTCCGGAACAAGGCTTAGACCAGACAGATTGAATTTCCAAGGTAATAAGGTAAGTATCATAGATTACAAAACCGGTGGATTTGTTGATACTCACACCCTTCAGGTTTCAGAATATGCTCAAGCAATAAGGGAAATGGGTTACGAAGTAGAACAGTCTTTACTGGTTTACACGAACGACCCTCTTATTATCAGGAATGTTTAAAAGAATTATAACTTTGTTCCTTCATTTTAGGTGCTACACCTAATTATAGAACAACAAACAATAACTACAACATGTACGGAAAAATAAAAGAACACTTAGAAAAAGAATTAGAAGAAATAAAGGAAGCCGGACTTTATAAAAAGGAAAGAATTATAACAAGTCCGCAGGATGCTGTTATTAAAATTTCTACCGGCGAGGAGGTTATTAACTTTTGTGCCAATAACTATCTTGGGCTGTCATCACATCCTGAGGTAATTCAGGCAGCGAAAGATACCATGGACACTCACGGATTTGGGATGTCCAGTGTACGCTTTATTTGTGGAACTCAGGATATTCACAAAGAATTAGAAAAGAAGATCGCTAATTTCTACGGAACCGAGGATACTATCCTTTATGCGGCCGCTTTTGATGCCAATGGAGGGATTTTCGAACCTTTATTAACTGCAGAAGATGCTATTATTTCAGATTCATTGAATCATGCTTCTATTATCGACGGAGTAAGACTTTGTAAAGCAGCCCGTTATAGATATGAGAACGGAAATATGGAAGATCTTGAAAATCAGCTTAAAGCCGCTAATGAAAAGGGTGCCCGCTTTAAGATAATTGTGACAGACGGGGTGTTCTCTATGGACGGTCTTGTTGCACCATTAGATAAGATCTGTGATCTGGCAGACAAATATGATGCTTTGGTGATGATCGATGAATGTCATGCTACCGGTTTTATTGGCGAAAACGGAATAGGAACCCTGGAAGAAAAAAATGTTCTTAACCGTGTGGATATTATTACCGGAACATTAGGAAAAGCTTTAGGCGGTGCCATGGGAGGTTATACCACGGCTAAAAAGGAGATAATTGAACTGCTTAGACAGCGATCAAGGCCTTACTTATTTTCTAATTCTTTGGCTCCGGCAATCGTGGGAGCTTCCATCAAAGTTTTCGAAATGCTTGAAAACGACGACAGTCTTAGAAAAAAATTAAAGGAAAACACAGCTTACTTTAAAAAAGGTATAATTGATGCCGGATTTGAAATAATCGATGGGGAAGCAGCCATAGTGCCGGTGATGCTGCACGACGCCAAGGTTTCTCAGGAAATGGCAGATAAGCTTTTAAAAGAAGGAATTTACGTAATTGGCTTCTTCTACCCTGTTGTTCCTAAAGGCAAAGCAAGGATTAGAGTACAATTATCTGCAGCTCACGAAAAGGAGCATTTGGATAAAGCCATTGCAGCTTTTGAAAAAGTAGGTAAGGAAATGGGGATTATTTAAGCAAAATATAAAGAGTAAAAAAGGTAACCTAAGCGGTTTGGATTACAAATTAGATTATTATATAAACTATAGTAATCGTCTCGAAACGCGCTGCAATTAAGAAAACTTTATTATTTTTACTTTTGTTAATATACATTAAGCATATACTTTTG
>NZ_JBLVTL010000002.1:441472-442224 GCF_048285835.1 Christiangramia aquimixticola | reverse complement strand
CAAAATTGTATTGGCCTCCTTATTGTTTTTAGGCTTTACTTCGGTTAAGGCACAGGATGCTGATAACCCTTGGGCAGTTGGTATTGGTACCAATGCAGTTGATTTTTATCCAACCGGTGAGGATGCTCCCCTTGGTGGAATGTTCGAAGACTATTTCAACACAGGAGACCACTGGAATGTTTTACCAGCCGTATCTAAAGTTTCTGTTTCCAGATATTTAGGTGCAGGACTTGTTGGTGAAATTAGCGGTACTATCAACCAATTAGACAAATATGGTGACAGACGTATCGACGATCTTGCTTATTACGCAGTAGATCTTGGAGTAGATTATTCTCTTAGAGCAATGCTTAACGACGGGTGGATTGATCCTGTAGTAGGTATTGGTGGTGGTTATACCTGGATTGGTGACCCGGCCGGAGAAGATATCTCTAACCTTGATGCTGCAACTTTAAACGGTAAAGTTGGATTAAACTTCTGGTTCACAGATAATATTGCACTTTCTGTAGAATCTAAGTACAAGCACGTATTTGAAACAGAAAATGCAACTCATTTCCAACATGCTGCTGGAGTAAAACTTATCTTTGGTGGAACCGATACTGACGGTGACGGAATCTACGACAAAGATGATGAGTGTCCAGAGCAACCAGGTCTTAAGGAATTCAACGGATGTCCTGATACAGACGGTGACGGAATCGAGGATCGTAAAGATGCTTGTCCAAACGAAGCTGGTCTTCCAGAATTCGACGGATGTC
>NZ_JBLVTL010000002.1:436825-441432 GCF_048285835.1 Christiangramia aquimixticola | reverse complement strand
CTGTCCAGAAGTTGCTGGTCTTGCTGAATTAAACGGATGCCCGGATGCTGATGGTGACGGTGTAAGAGATAACGAAGATGATTGTCCAGAAGAAGCTGGTCCAGCTGAAAACAACGGATGCCCATGGCCTGATACTGATGGTGACGGAATCCTTGACAAGGATGATGATTGTCCAGAAGTGGCTGGTGTTGCTGCATCTAACGGATGTCCAGAGCCAACTGCTGAAGTGATTTCAGAACTTAATGAGTATTCAAAAACTGTTCTTTTTGACCTTAACAAGGCTACAATTAGAAAAGGATCTGAAGAAGCTCTTCAAGCTATTCACGACATCATGCATGAGTACCCACAAACTATCTTCCACATTGAAGGACATACAGATAGTACTGGTAGTGACTCTTATAACATGAAGTTATCTAAAGAGCGTGCTGCATCTGTAGTTGCATGGTTAAAGTCTAACGGTATCCCAGCAGAAAGATTAACTTCTGAAGGATATGGTGAAACTCAGCCAATCTCTACTAACAGTACTGCTAAAGGTAGACAAGATAACAGACGAGTTGAAATCTCTCTTGATAAGGATAGAGAAATGAAAGATAAGTCTGCAGAGAAGAAATAATATCTCTCGATAAATCTATTAGAAAACGCTCCGCATTGCGGGGCGTTTTTTTATTTTAGGCGTATGGAATCTTTTATACGCGAAGTCCTGCTAAAACTGGAAAGCAAGGGACAAAATCTTTCTCAATTAGTATTTATTCTCCCCAGTAAACGTGCCGGCTCCTATTTACTTAAGGAATTAGCATCACTGTCTACAAAAAATATTTTTGCCCCCACCATTTACAGCATAGAGGAGTTTACAGAACATATCTCTGGTCTCCAACCCATAGATAACACGGTTAGTTTATTTGAGTTCTATGACGTCTATAAAAATCATACTCCTAAAGACGAATTAGAAGACTTCGAAACTTTTATTGCCTGGGCACAAAGCCTTATCCATGACTTTAATGAGATAGACCGGTATTTGATAGATTACAAACCTTTCTTTGATTACCTGTCAGGAATTCAGGATATCAACCATTGGTATTTACAGGATGAAAAAACAGAGCTTATTAAAAAATACCTGAGCTTCTGGAAAAGATTGCCGCTTTACTATCAAAAGTTATCCGAAAAATTAATCGCAAAAGAACAGGGATATCAGGGTCTTATTTATAGGAAAGCTGCCAGTAATATTATAGACTTCAGTTCTCTTGTAACCGAGAAACATATTTTCATTGGATTCAATGCACTAAATGCTGCCGAACAAAAGATCATTCAATATTTACTGGAGAAGGAAAAAGCAGAAGTATTCTGGGATATAGATGAAACCTTTTATAATCATAAGAACCATGCCGCCTCTTTATTCCTGAAACAGTACTTCCAGGAGTGGCCGTTCTATCAAAAAAATCCATTTACAGACTTTGGAAAGAATTATCAGGATGATAAAAAGATCGAGGTAATTGGAATTCCCAAGAACATTGGGCAGGCAAAATATCTGGGTGAGATCATAACCGGGATGGATAAGCGGGAACTTGAAAATACCGCCATAGTCTTTGGACAGGAAGATCTTTTACTTCCGGTCTTGAATTCATTACCTGAAGAAGTAGGAGAACTCAATATCACCATGGGGTTTCCCATTAAAAATGCTCCTATAAGTTCCTTTTTCGAATACTTATTTAAAATCCATATAAGTAACAGTCCCAATTATTACTATAAAGATGTTGTTTCTATAATCAACCACCCGGCTCTGGCTTCAGAATTGGGTCCTGAAGCAAAGTCACTTGTAAAGAGGATTCACACGGACAATGTAGTTTACCTCACCCCGTCAGAAATTATCAATTCCTTTTCGGGTGATTCACTGGAATTAATAAAGGCATGTTTTAGTGAAAAAAAGGATTCGGTTGTTAAGTTTTCTGAAGATCTACATATAATTATTCAATATCTTAAAGACAAGCTGAAGATAGCTGAAGATAAACTTGGCCTCGAATTCTTATATCATTTTCATGTACTCTTTAATAAACTTGATAACCTTAATAGCGAGTACCCGTATATAAAAACCATCAAATCCTTTCATGGATTTTACAAAGAACTGGTTGGAAGCGAAACTTTGGATTTTCAGGGAAAACCATTTCAGGGATTGCAATTAATGGGAATGCTGGAATCACGGGTGCTGGATTTTGAAACGGTGATTATAACTTCTTTAAATGAAGGAGTACTACCGGCGGGAAAATCTGATAATTCCTTTATTCCATATGATTTAAAACAGGAATATAAATTACCTACTTACCGTGAGAAAGATGCGGTGTATACCTATCACTTTTACCGGATACTGCAAAGGGCCAAAAAAGTATATCTGCTTTATAATACAGAAGCAGACGGACTAAATTCCGGAGAAAAAAGCAGGTTTATTACTCAGCTTGAAATTGATGGTAGAAAAAATCATACTATCAGTTACAGCTTGATAAGTCCTAAGGTTCCTTCGTTTAAAAAGGAGCTGAGGAAGGTAGAAAAAACTCCTGAAATGATGCGCCAAATAGCATCTTTAGCAACTTCAGGATTTTCACCTTCAGCCTTGACAACTTACATGAGAAATCCGCTGGATTTTTATCAGCAATATGTATTAGGGGTAAGGGATCAGGACGAGGTTGAGGAAACCGTCGCTTTCAATACTTTAGGAACGGTGGTACATAATGCGCTGGAAAATCTTTACAAACCGCTGGAAGGGGAATTAATTTCAGAAGAGCTAATAAAGAAATTCAAGCAACAGGCAAATAAGCAAATAGAACAGGAGTTTGCCAGGACCTACAGTAAGATCCCCCTGGATAAGGGGAAGAACCTGCTCATTTTTGAAGTTGCCAAAAGATACCTTCGCAATTTCCTGAATTTTGAACTGGACAGATTAAAAAAAGGTGAGGAGATACAGATCGTACAAATAGAGAAAGATTTGAAAGTGCCTCTGGAGATAGAAAGTTTGCCTTTTTCAGTTTATCTTCGCGGCAAGGTAGACCGCTTTGAAAAAAAAGACGGTATTCCGCAGATCATTGACTATAAGACCGGGAAAGTAGAAGCCTCAAATCTTTATGTATCAGATTGGGCTGAGATAACAAAAGATTATGACAAGTTTGCAAAAAGTTTTCAGGTTTTAACTTATGCCAGCTTGATTGCCCAGGAGAAAGACCTTACATTTCCCGCCGTTGCAGGAATTATTTCTTTTAAGAATCTGAAATCAGGGTTTTTAAAATTTCAGCTAAAAGAAAAAGGGAGTAAAAAAGGAGATGCAATGATTACCGAAACTACGCTGGAAAGGTTTCGGAGCGAACTAAAAAAATTAATAATGGAGATCTGCGATCCGGAGGTTCCATTTATTGAAAAGGAAATTAAAAAGAATTATGGAGGTTTCTAAGGAAAAGAACATCATCATTGAAGGAAGGCATAACAAGCCTTTGGTTGCAGATATCATCTTTAAAGACGATGGAAAACAAAAGCCCATCGTAATATTTTGCCATGGTTATAAAGGTTTTAAAGACTGGGGAGCATGGGAAAAAATGGGTGAGCATTTTGCAAGGGAAGGTTTTTTCTTTGTAAAATTCAATTTTAGTCATAACGGAACCACTCCGGAAAATCTTACCGAATTTTTAAATATTGAAGCCTTTGGTGATAATAATTACATCAAAGAGCTGGATGATCTGCAAACAATTCTGGACTGGATTTTACTTCCAACTTTTGATTTCGCCAAACATATAGACCCATTAGATATAAGTTTAATAGGTCATTCACGTGGCGGTGGAATTTGTGTGATCAAGGCTGCTGAAGAAAAAAGAATTACCAAGTTAATAACCCTGGCCTCTGTCTCAGATTATGGATCGAGGTTTCCTACCGGGAAGCAACTGGAGGCATGGGAAAAGAAAGGGGTTCAATATATCGTTAATTCAAGGACCGGTCAGCAATTACCTCATCACTACCAGTTTTACAAGAATTATAAGGAAAACAAGGAGCGGTTAAATATCAAAAAAGCAGCTAAAAAACTTGAAATCCCACATTTAATCGCGCATGGAAGTAGTGATACCAGTGTATCGATTGGGGAAGCTGGAAATCTTTTTGAATGGAGTCCCGCACCAAAACTATTACTGGTAGAAAACGCCGATCATGTTTTTGGCACTAAACATCCGTGGGAAGAAGACGATCTTCCAAAGGAATTCAAACATGTGATCTCGAAAAGTATAGACTTCCTTAAAACGGATTCTCAGGTACTTTGGGACGAGTATGGAGATGAAGATTAGAAAAATTTAAATATTCCACTAAAGAGCCAATAAATTAGAAACCACCCCTAAACACGGTGGTTTTTCTATTATTTGTCTGAAAAATTTATCAATGAAAGGTCGAAATTGTAAAGACCAAAATTTAAATAAAGTAGTTTCTTTGAAAAATATCGCCCAAAAGCGTCGGGGGAACGATTAACCTGAAATAAAAAAACCATTGCCTAAAAGCAGTGGTTTGTGTGGAGAAATCGCCCCGAAGCGTCGGGGGAACCGATGATCTTGAAACAAAAAAACCACCGCTTTTCAGCAGTGGTTTAT
>NZ_JBLVTL010000002.1:418618-436750 GCF_048285835.1 Christiangramia aquimixticola | reverse complement strand
ATTCGGGAACAAATGTACTGATTTTTAATAAATATGAAAATGTTTATTTTTTATTCTTAAAAATGATAGAAAAAGCTAAAATATCAGATCTCCCCGAGATCAAATCCCTCACCGAAGCCTGTGCAGCCGCGATGATTAAGAACAATATTTTCCAATGGAATGAGCACTATCCTTCTTTGGAAAAATTATCTGAAGACGTGGAAAAACAGGAACTTTTTAAACTTTCTGAAGGAACAGAAATAAGAGGAATAATTGTTATTACTCCCGTTAAGGATGAAGAATACGAACCTATAGATTGGATAAGTAAATCTGAAAATAACATTTACATCCATCGGCTGGCAACTCATCCAGAATATTGGGGCCACGGATATGCTCAAAAATTAATGAGTTTTGCTGAAGATTTTGCACGGCAAAATAAATATGAATCTGTTCGCCTGGATACCTTCAGTCAGAATCCCAGAAACCAGAAATTTTACGAGAAAAGAGGATATAAACGTTTAGGCAATATTTATTTTCCCAGGCAAAGTGCCCATCCTTTTTATTGTTATGAATTGTTATTGTAGTTAGAAGTCAAGTAATTTAGCGTCCCATGTCGCAAAAGTCAGATAATTCAGTAAGCTTCAGGAATATTAATAAAATTGCCATTCCCGCAATTATAGCCGGAATTGCCGAACCCTTAATTTCGCTTACAGATATCGCTATAATTGGGAATGTAAAGGATCATTCCATTGAAGCCTTAGCCGCGGCAGGGATCGTTGGTTCATTTCTTTCTGCCATTATCTGGATCGTTGCTCAAACAAAAACGGCAATTTCAGCATTGGTATCTCAGCATTTGGGCGCAAACAGGTTACATGCGGTAAAAACCCTCATTCCGCAGGCCATAGCTTTCAATTTTTTATTCAGTCTGGTCATTTATGCTACTACGGCATATTTCGCAAGAGCCATTTTTAGTGCTTATAATGCTGAAGGTTTAATTCTTCAATATTCTGAAGATTATTACCAGATAAGGGCATTAGGCTATCCATTGACCCTTGTTACTTTTGCGATTTTCGGGATCTTTCGCGGTTTACAAAATACACTTTGGGCAATGAAGTGCAGCCTTACCGGTGCTGCTGTAAATGTTGTACTGGACTATTTGCTGGTTTATGGAATTGAAGGTTATATCCCCGCTATGCACTTAAAGGGCGCAGCCTATGCCAGCCTTGGAGCTCAGGCTACTATGCTAATCATGGCGCTCTGGTTCTTCTTTAAAAAGACTCCGTTCAACCTACGACTTAGTTTTAATATTAACCCGCGAATGAAGGGTCTTTTGCTTATGGCTGCAAATTTATTCGTTAGAACCGCAGCCCTCAATTTTGCGATCTACCTTGCCAACGCTTATGCAACAGATTATGGAAATAATTATATCGCTGCTCAAAGTATCCTGATGAACATCTGGTTATTCTTCAGCTTCTTTATTGACGGATATGCAAATGCGGGCAATGCCATTGGCGGGAAATTATTAGGAGCCAGCGATTACAAAAGTTTATGGCAGTTAAGCAAGAAAATAAGTAAATATGCCGTCCTTATTTCTTTGATCTTAATGGGAATTTGTTTCGCCCTTTATGACGAGATAGGACTGCTATTTAATAAAGAAATTACAGTCCTGGCGCTGTTCTCATCGGTTTTCTGGATCGTATTGATCATGCAACCGGTAAATGCAATAGCTTTTATGTTTGATGGGATCTTTAAAGGATTGGGAGAAGCCAAATATTTGCGCAATGTGCTCTTAGCTGCGACTTTTCTGGGTTTCACTCCTGCCCTGCTCATTTCAGATCATTTCGGCTTAAAATTATACGGAATCTGGATCGCCTTTTTTATCTGGATGCTTATTCGCAGTGGAACTCTGGTAATTTATTTTAGAAGAAAATATCTTCACAAAGAAGTGTGAAGCAACTCACCATTTTTAGCGATTATCCTTAACTTTGGTTAAAACACGAATTAATTATGGAAACTTCCCGCGAAAACGGCAGTTTATATACCAATATTGAAAATAAAGTAGCAACTGTAGAATTTGGCCATCCCGCCAGTAATTCTTTTCCATCAGTCTTATTAGATCGTCTGGAAAAGGAGATCCACAAACTCTCCGGAGATGACTCGGTAGCTGTGATCATATTAAAATCTGAAGGTGAAAAAGCCTTTTGTGCCGGTGCCTCTTTCAACGAACTTATTGAAATAGATAATCTTGAAGATGGTAAGAAATTCTTTTCCGGTTTTGCTAAAGTTATAAATGCCATGAGAACCTGCAAGAAGCTTATTGTAGGTCGTGTTCAGGGTAAAACTGTAGGTGGTGGTGTAGGTTTAGTGGCAGCTTGTGATTATGCGATGGCTACAGAGGCTGCTTCCATAAAATTATCTGAACTAACTATTGGAATTGGACCTTTTGTGATCGCTCCGGCTGTGGAAAGAAAGATGGGAGTAGATGCTCTGGCAGAGTTAAGCCTGGCTGCTCACGAATGGAAAAATGCATATTGGGCAAAAGAAAAAGGCCTTTATGCCAGGGTTTTTGATAACATTAAAGACCTTGACAAAGAAATTGAAATATTTGCTGAAAAACTCGCATCATATAATCCGCAGGCTTTACAGGAAATGAAGAAGATCTTGTGGAAAAACACGGATAATTGGGACAGGTTACTCGAGGAACGTGCAGCTGTATCGGGGGAATTGGTGTTATCCAACTTTACTAAGAACGCATTGGCGAAATTCAAAAAATAACACCTGTCAGGTGCCTTGATTATGGATTTTATACTTGAAAATATTTACCTGTTAATTGGGTTATTGCTGGGTATAATCGTAGCCATAGTGATGCGTAAAACTTTTAAAATCAAACCATGATTCAGGAACATTTACCAAAAGATAAAGACCCTAAGGAAATCCAGGAATGGGGCTGGACCACACGGGAATTCATGACGGAGAATTTCTGGTACTTATTGGCTATTTTAGTACTACTCGCGCTATTTTTCTATGCAAGACATCGATGGCGGGTAAGAAATTCAAAAAAATTTAAAAACTAATGGAATCTGATACCTGGGAAATTTTAAGCTTCCTTAGCGGGATGGTCTTCTGGCTGCTTCTGGCTCTTATTTTAATAGGGGTTTTTGTCTATAAAAAATTCAAAAAGTAATTATCTGGTTTTTAACCAGCCTGTAATGCTTAGACGTGGAACTTTTACCGGCTTCACCTCATGTTCCAGTTCCTGACTTTCAAATATTACAATTCTTCCCGGGAGTGGATAAATATCTATTTCTTTTTCCGTTCCGTTTTCATCCAGATAAATAGCCAGTTCCCCGCCGTTCTCCGGTTTCCAGTTCTCTTCATTTAGATAACAAACCATGGAAAGTTTACGGCGCCCGTCATTTTGAAAGGTATCCAGATGCCTTTTATAAAAGGTACCTTCAGGATATACCGCATAATGAAATTCCTTGGTAAGGATTCCCATAAAACAGGTACGGTTTAGATACTCCACCATCGAGTTGATCTTGCTAAAAAATATATTTTCTGCAGGCCCGGCCGTAGTTTCGTTGATCCAAAGAATAAAATCTCCCCTTACAGATTTGGCGACGACCTCATTGGTGCGGTTCCCAATTGCGGCTTTCTTAAAATCATCTTCGCGGTACTTCTCCATGAGAGTTGCCCGCAAAAGATCCACTTCCTGCGCATCAAAAAAATTATCCACCACACTATATTTCTTTTCCATAAGGTCAGTGATGACCCTTTCAAAAAGAGGATTTTCAGTAAAATCCAGCTGTTCAAATAATTCGGTTTCTGTAGCAAGCATTTGTTGAAAAAATTTCACAAATGTACTTTATAATTGGATATGAGGGGCGAAAAAAATAAGGCTTAAAAATTCGCTTATCTTTGCACAAAAATCTGCTAAAATGAGCAATATTAGAATAACCAAACAGTTTTCTTTTGAGACCGGCCACGCATTATATGGCTATGATGGGAAATGCAGGAATGTACATGGCCACAGTTACAAGCTTAGCGTAACCGTGATTGGAAAACCAATTATAGACAGTGACCATGTAAAATTCGGGATGGTTATCGACTTTAGTGACCTAAAAAAGATCGTAAAGACGCAAATCGTTGATCAATTTGACCATGCTACCGTATTTAATAAAAATACGCCTCATCTTGAACTGGCCGAAGAGTTGAAAAGCCGTGGACACCATGTGATCCTGGTAGACTACCAGCCAACCAGTGAGAATATGGTTATCGATTTTGCACAAAAGATAAGTGACCTCCTACCCGCTCATATTAAGCTTCACTCTTTAAAACTTCAGGAAACCGAAACCTCTTTTGCAGAGTGGTATGCCAGTGATAATGCTTAGGGCGCAACCCTAACGGGTCGGGCTATCCGCTCATAGTCCCGCTAAAAAGCGGGAGCTATCCGCTCCTATCCCTTGCGCAACTTCGCTACTATTAATTAAAATTGAGTTTCCATATCTTTACTTAAGATTTAGTTTAATATGAATATTCCTCAGGGTAAAAAGATCTATTTCTCCAGTGATAATCATCTTGGTGCACCCACCATGGAAGAAAGCCGTAAACGCGAAGTAAAATTCGTTGAGTGGCTGGATAACATCAAGGATGATGCTGCAGCCATATTCCTGTTAGGAGATCTTTTTGATTTTTGGTTCGAATATAAACATGTTGTTCCAAAAGGATTTGTAAGAACCTTAGGGAAACTGGCTGAAATTAGAGATTCCGGGATTCCGGTTTATTTCTTTGTGGGGAATCATGATCTTTGGATGGACGACTATTTTCAGGAAGAGCTCAATATTCCTGTTTATCATAAACCCAAAGTATTCGAGTTTAACAATAAAAAGTTTTTTATTGGGCATGGTGATGGTTTGGGACCCGGTGATAAGGGTTTCAAACGAATGAAAAAGGTTTTTACCAACCCGTTTTCAAAATGGCTATACCGCTGGCTTCATCCCGATCTTGGAGTTCCTTTGGCACAATATTTTTCGGTTAAAAACAAAGCGATCTCCGGCGAAGAGGATATGGAGTTTTTAGGAGAAGAAAACGAGTGGTTGATCCAGTATTGTAAAAGAAAACTGGAAACAGAGCACTATGATTATTTCCTTTTTGGCCACCGACATTTACCGCTGGAATTTGAATTGAATGAAAGATCTTTATACGTAAATACCGGCGATTGGATCAACTATTATACTTATGCCGAATTTGATGGCAGGGAATTAAAACTCCGTAAGATCGAATCTTAATTACTCTCCCTAATATCCTTTAATTTTAGCTGAATACTGGTATTTCCATTCCAGGTATTCTCATCCAGGCTATAAACAGCATCAAATTTCTTCCCAGCTTTAATAATATCCAGCTTTGATCCCAGGTTGAATCCAATAACGCTAAAAGAGGGCCCGCCTTCTCCCTGTTTCACCTGGCATTTAAGATGTGTCTTGTCCTCTCCCACACATTTTCCAAAACCGGTATCGGTTAAACCTTTACTTATAAAAACCGGGGACATGTTTCCCGGGCCGAATGGAGCAAACTGTTTTAGAATTCTGTAGAATTTAGGAGTGATATCCTTAAGTTTTAATTCCGCATCTATACTTATTTCTGGAGTTAAAAGGTTTCGGTCTATGGTTTCGGTTACCACTTCTTCAAACTTCCTTTTAAAATCTTCGTATTGATCTTCAAGTAAAGTAAGTCCTGCCGCATATTTATGACCTCCAAACTGTTCTATATGCTCTTTACAGCCTTCCAGCGCTTCATATACATCAAACCCTTTTACACTTCGAGCCGATGCTGCCAAACGGTCTCCGCTTCTGGTAAAAACAAGTGTAGGTCTGTACCAGGTTTCAGTAAGACGGGACGCCACGATCCCAATTACTCCTTTATGCCAGTTCTCCTGGTAAACAACCGTGGTTAACCGGTCTTCTTCCTGTCGTTCTATAATTTGCTGTATAGCCTCTTCAGTAATGGTTTTATCGGCACTACGCCTGTCGGTATTATAAGTTTCAATTTCTGAAGCGAAACGTTTGCAGCTTTCCTCATCTTCTTCAGTTAGAAGATTTACTGCATGTAAACCATGTTTCATCCGGCCGGCGGCATTGATTCTTGGTGCAACTATAAAAACCACATCGGTAATGCTCACATTTTTCCTATCGCCTAATAAACATTTGATACCCGTTCTTGGAGCTACATTAATAACATGTAAACCATGATAGGCTAATATCCTGTTCTCCCCGGTAATGGGAACAATATCTGCTCCAATTGCCGTGGCCACCAGGTCCAGATATGGTAATAATGTTTCTTCCGGCTCATTGTTTTTAATGGTAATAGCCTGGATTAGTTTAAAACCAACACCACATCCACATAGTTCGTCATAAGGATATTCACAGTCTTCCCTTTTAGGGTCTAAAACCGCCACCGCATCTGGAATTTCTATTCCCGGGCGGTGATGATCACAAATAACAAAATCTATCCCTTTCTCCCTGGCGTATGCAACCTTTTCAATAGCTTTTATTCCGCAGTCCAAAGCAATGATCAATTGAATATCATTATCTGCAGCATAATCTATCCCCTGATAACTTATTCCATAGCCTTCAGCATATCTATCTGGAATATAAGTAGTAACGTTTGGGTATCTAAATTTTAGAAAAGAGGACATAAGAGCCACACTGGTAGTCCCATCAACATCATAATCTCCATACACCATGATATTCTCACCTTCTTCCATGGCCTGTTCTATTCTTTCAACTGCCTTGTCCATGTCTTTCATAAGAAATGGATCGTGCAGGTCTTTAAGATCTGGCCTGAAGAAATTTCGTGCGGCCTCAAAAGTTTTTATTCCGCGCTGCACTAATAATCTCGCCACCGCATTTCCGGTCCCAAGCTTATCTGCAAGAGAATCAACTGTAATGGAATCGGGTTTGGGTTTTAAGGTCCAGCGCATCATATTTTCTGAAGAGATTTCTGCCGAAAATAGTAAATTTTCAGTTGAAAATTCAGGGTTTTAACGGCTTAAAATTTCCTTTACTTTCCGTTGTAACTGCGGAACGATTTGTTCTTCAAACCAGGGGTTTTTTGATCTCCAGAATCTGTTCACAGGTGAGGGATGTGGGATGGTCCAGTAATCTGGCAGGAATTGTTCATACTCCTGTACCTTTTGAGTTAGATTAGATTTTTTTCCCAAATAATAATTAGCAGCATAAGATCCAATTAAAATCTTAAGGCGGGTATTCTCCAGTTCCTTCCAAACCTCCTCATGCCACAAAGGAGCACATTCCTTACGGGGTGGCAGATCTCCTGTTTTGCCTTTCCCGGGATAGCAAAAGCCCATAGGCAGGATAGCAAAGTTATCGGTATTATAAAAGGTAGATTTATCTACGTCCAGCCATTCTCTTAACTTTTTACCGCTTTGGTCATTCCAGGCAATTCCGGTTTCATGCACAATTCTACCGGGCGCCTGACTTATTAAAACAATTCTGGAATTTTTGTTGGCTTCAACAATTGGTCTGGGACCTAAGGGCAAGTGGGCTGAACATACACGGCAATCTCTTATTTTACAAAGCAGATCTTCCAAAGCTATGCTTTTCCTCCTACAACTATTACGATCTCTCCTTTTGGTGGGTTGACGGTATAATGCTCCAATACTTCAGTTGTAGTTCCCCGAATGGTTTCTTCATGGAGTTTGGTAATTTCTCTGGAGACAGAGACTCTTCTATCTTCCCCAAAATACTCACGAAAATGTCCCAATGTTTTGATCAGTTTATGAGGTGATTCATAAAAGATCATGGTTCTGCTTTCTTCAGCAAGAATTTTAAGACGGGTTTGACGGCCTTTTTTTACAGGCAAAAATCCTTCAAAAACAAACTTATCGTTGGGGAGCCCACTGTTAACCAAAGCCGGAACAAAAGCAGTGGCACCGGGTAAACAATCCACCTCTATCCCTGCTTCCACGCAAGCACGGGTAAGTAAAAATCCGGGATCTGAAATTGCCGGAGTACCCGCATCACTGATCAAAGCAATGGTTTCTCCGGCCTTAATCCTTGACACCAAGTTTTCTACCGTTTTATGCTCATTATGCATATGGTGACTTTGCATGGGAGTTTTCACATCTAAATGCTTCAAAAGCTTCCCGCTATTACGGGTGTCTTCAGCTAAAATTAGATCGACCTCCTTTAATATGCGTATTGCCCTTAAGGTGATATCTTCAAGATTACCAATTGGTGTTGGAACCAGGTACAGTTTTCCCATAAATTGAATGTCTACTGTCCAAATTTATTGTCGATATGAGCGATAAATCGTTCCTCATATTCTTCTTTCCCGTTCCAGTGATTATAGTCAGGTTTTACAACCAGTTCAATAAACTTTCGTGCTTCCTCATGGCTGGAGAAAGTATTCAATTGTGACAATACTCTGTTATAATCGGCTGTATTACCATCAAATAAATGTTTGATATAAGCCAGTCGTTCATTTAAACCGATGTTGATCCCTTTCTTCAAACGGTCGTTCAAAGATCGAGGACGTTCACTTTTTTCTGATTGCTTTACAGGCTCAAAATCTGGTAAATTATCATAATCTACTCCTATATTTCTAAAATCGGTTTTGTCTTCAGCATGCGTGGACGAATTTGAAGAAGTTTCAGGAGCGGGAGCTGCATTGATACTATTCATGATATGATCCACCCTGGAAGTCTCCGGTGGCATTTGAGCTACTATATCCTTAATCTTTTCAGTATTCGGCTCGGTGATCGCATCGCTGTCTTCATTGAACTCTGTCCCATCGGGATAAAATTCATCATAAGAGATTTGCTGCTGGAATTGAGGTTTCGGCTCTTTTTTCACCTTTGCAGGTTTTTCTTCCAACAGATGTTTTTCAGTAAAGGCCAGAATCGTTAGTTTCTCATAAAGTTGCTGAGCCATTTTCTTTAATTGTCCTGCATCAAGATTTCCCTGTTTCTTAAGGATTTTTTCTGCGATCTGTACGAGGTCAGCCTCGATTTTCTTTTTCATAACTTTAATGATTCACCCGGTAAGCGGGTTGTATTTTTAATAAATTTGTTCCACCTTTATGCGAAAGAGGTATTCCCCCGTTTCGACTTGAAAAATACAAAATGTTTCTCGAAAATACAGTAAATCACGAAGAGCAATTTGGCTGGATTGAGGTTATTTGTGGCTCAATGTTTTCCGGTAAAACCGAAGAACTTATACGCCGCCTCAAACGCGCAAAATTTGCCAAACAAAATGTTGAGATCTTCAAACCCGCCATAGATGTTAGATATGACGAGGAGATGGTTGTTTCTCACGATTCCAATGAAATTAGATCTACTCCCGTCCCCTCTGCTTCCAATATCAGGATTCTCGCAGATGGCTGTGACGTGGTAGGTATCGATGAAGCCCAGTTCTTTGACGACGAGATAGTCACTGTTTGTAACGATCTCGCCAACCAGGGTATCCGGGTGATCGTAGCCGGGCTTGACATGGATTTTAAAGGTAATCCCTTTGGACCCATGCCTAATCTCATGGCTACAGCAGAGTATGTAACCAAAGTACATGCTGTTTGTACCAGAACCGGAAATCTGGCCCAGTTTAGTTACAGGAAAGCGATCAACGATGATCTGGTTTTTCTCGGAGAGAATGAAGAGTATGAACCCCTAAGCCGTGCTGCCTATTATAAGGCCATGCTTAAAGAAAGGGTGAAAAAGATCGATGTAAAAGGAATCGAAGAATTAAAAACGAAACCCACCTAAGCTAATGCCTGAAGCTAAAGAAACTGTTCTGGAAATAGACCTTGGAGCACTGGCGCATAATTACAGATATCTAAGATCAAAAATTGATAAGGAAGTAAAATTCCTCTCTGTGGTAAAAGCCTTTGCCTATGGGAATGATTCTGTTATAATAGCCCGAAAACTGGAGGAATTGGGCACCGATTATTTTGCGGTAGCCTATGTTGAGGAAGGCGTGCATTTGCGAAAGAACGGGATCACTAAACCTATTCTGGTCCTCCATCCTCAATTCACGCATTTTGAAGAGATCATTGAGAATTGCCTGGAACCTAATATTTACAGCGAAAAGATCCTAAGGTCTTTTATCCAAACAGCTGAACGTTTAAAGCAAAAAGATTACCCTGTTCATATTAAATTCAATACAGGTCTCAACCGGCTTGGTTTCGACGACCATGAGGTACAGTTGGTTCGAAAATTAACGGCAGAAACCTCAACTATTAAGATCGCTTCTGTTTTTTCTCATCTCGCGGCCAGTGAAGACTGGAAAGAAAGAGATTTTACCGTTGGACAGATAGACCTTTTCAGGAAAATGACCTGGGAACTTATCAAGGACATGGACCGGGAACCATTATTGCATATTTGCAACACTTCCGGGGTCATCAACTATCCAAAAGCGGCATTCAGCATGGTGCGCAGTGGGATAGGCCTTTATGGATTCGGAAATGATAAAACCGTGGATCCCTATCTTAGACCTGTTTCCACCCTTAAAACTATAATTTCCCAGATTAGAAAACTTGATAAGGGTGATACGGTTGGTTATAACCGAAGTTTTAAAGTTGAAAAACCTACCAGGATCGCAACCTTACCTGTAGGTCACGCTGATGGTATTAACCGAATCTACGGGAATGGTCGCGCCGGAGTTTATATAAATGGATCCTACGCTCCTATAGCTGGAAATGTATGTATGGACATCATCATGGTAGATGTTACCGGGATAGATTGCCACGAAGGTGATGAAGTGATCGTTTTTGGCGGACCTCATCATCCGGTAAAGTTTGCTGAAGCCGGAGGAACAATATCCTATGAATTGATCACGGGAATCCAAAGACGGGTGACCAGAAAGGTTATCCCCGAATAGACGGTTATTAAGGGTCTAATATTTTTTATCTAAATTTAGACTTTAACCAACTACATTATACTATGAGTTTCTTTTCAGATTTTAAAGCCTTTTTAATGAAAAAGGATATTGTTGCCCTTGCTACTGCGGTAGTTATTGGTGCAGCATTTAACAAGGTAATTTCCTCTGTGGTGGCAGATATTTTTATGCCAATCATAGGTTTGCTTACAGGCGGGGTGGACTTTACTCAAAAGTTCATTGCGCTGGACGGGGAGCATTATGAAAACCTCGAAGCAGCACAGGCAGTGGAAGCCGCGGTAATTACCTATGGAAATCTTATCCAGGCAATAATCTACTTTATTATTGTTGGCCTATTTATCTTCCTTTTCCTTAGATCTTATGAGAAAACAAAAAAGAAGGAAGAAGCAGCTGCACCGGCAGGCCCAACCAAAGAAGAGGTTTTGCTTACCGAAATTAGAGACGAATTAAGAAAAAAGAATATTTAAGAAGTACGCTAACCGCTACACTATTCATTTTTTAATATTTAACCCCTGGCAAAACCAGGGGTCTTTTTTTACCCTTTTGATCAGATAAATGAAGTATTAAAAAATAACTAAACCATTAAATCAGTGAAATTTGCATAAAAATGTGGTAAGCCAATAGAAACATTATACTTTTGAAATTATTAAAAATTGATCTGTAATTATGAAAGTAGCTGTAGTTGGAGCCACAGGGATGGTTGGAAATGTAATGTTGAAAGTTCTTGAAGAACGAAATTTCCCTTTAACCGAATTAATTCCTGTTGCCTCTCAAAGGTCTGTTGGTAAAAAAATAAAATTTGGAACTAAAGAATTTGAGGTTGTAAGTCTTGAAACTGCTGTTTCTATGAAGGCTGATATTGCTTTATTTTCGGCAGGGGGTGATACCTCTCTGGAATGGGCGCCAAAATTTGCTGAAGCCGGCACTACGGTGATCGACAATTCTTCAGCATGGAGAATGAGCCCGGCACATAAACTGGTGATTCCGGAGATCAACGCAAATCTGCTTTCCAAAGAAGATAAAGTGATTGCAAATCCAAACTGCTCAACTATTCAATTATTAATGGCGCTTAAGCCTTTACACGATGTTTATGGGATTAGAAGAGTGGTGGTCTCTACTTATCAATCCATTACCGGGACGGGGGTAAAAGCGGTTCAACAGCTAGAAAATGAATATTCCGGAGAAAAAGGAGAAATGGCCTATCCATATCCTATTCACAAAAATGCACTTCCTCATTGTGATGTATTTCAGGAGAATGGATACACTAAAGAGGAGATGAAATTGACGAATGAGACCAAGAAGATACTGGGTGATGATTCTGTAAACGTCACGGCCACAGCTATACGTATTCCGGTAGTTGGAGGACATTCAGAAGCTGTGAATATTGAATTTCACAAGGACTTTGAAATAAGTGAAGTGCGTAAATTATTAAGTGAATTCCCGGGGATTACCGTGCAGGATAATCCTGAATTAAATACCTATCCAATGCCTATTTATGCTGAAGGAAAAGATGATGTATTTGTGGGGAGAATTCGAAGAGATTATTCCAATCCAAATACTCTGAATATGTGGATTGTCGCTGATAATCTTAGAAAGGGAGCAGCCACCAACGCAGTTCAAATTGCAGAATATTTGATCGAGCACAGCCTGGTATAAAATCTAAAAATTATAAAGTTTTCTTTAAAAGCCTGAACCCAATGAGATTCAGGCTTTTTTATTCCTATTTTTAAGCAACTAAAGAAAACTTACATGAAAAATATTTATTGTGGCATGGTGACGTTAAGCTTATTGTTTGGCGCAACCTCTGCCAATAGTCAAAATCAAAAAAAATTGAATTACCCTGAAACTAAAAAAGTAGATACAGTCACAGATTATTTTGGAACCGCTGTAAAGGATCCTTACCGCTGGCTGGAAAACGACCGAAGTGAACAAACCGAAAACTGGGTTAAACGCCAGAATGAGGTGACATTTAATTATCTTGAAAATATACCCTACCGCGATCAATTAAAAAAACGCCTGACTACTTTATGGGATTATGAAAAACTTGGCGCTCCTTTTACTGAAGGTGGAAAGATCTATTTCTTTAAAAATAACGGATTGCAAAATCAGAGTGTACTTTATAGAAAGGATGCTGAAAATGATTCATCAAAAGTATTTCTTGATCCGAATAAATTCAGTCCTGATGGCACCACTTCATTAGCTGGCCTAAGTTTCTCCAAAGATGGTAAGAAAGTTGCCTACGCGATATCTGAAGGGGGAAGTGACTGGAGAAAGATCATAGTGATGGATACCGATAGCCACAAAATCCTGGGAGATACCATTAGAGATGTAAAATTCAGCGGCATTTCATGGAAGGGGAATGAAGGTTTCTATTATTCCAGTTATGACAAGCCGGATGGCAGTGAACTTTCAGCAAAAACAGATCAGCATAAATTATATTACCATAAACTGGGAACAGCTCAAAGTGAAGATAAGATCATCTTTGGTGATTCTGCAGAGCAGAAAAGACGTTATGTGGGCGGGAGTGTGACTGAGGATGACCGTTACCTTGTTATATCTGCCAGAAACTCCACCTCCGGGGGCGAGCTTTATTTAATGGATCTTGCTCAAAAAGAGCCAAAGCTTGTCACTATTATGGACAATTTCGATACAGATTCGTATGTGATCGAAAATGATGGCAGCAAACTTTATATAGTTACAAACCTGAATGCTCCTAACCGTAAGATCGTTACCGTAGATGCTTCAAATCCTCAGCCTGAGAACTGGAAAGATTTTATCCCGGAAACTGAAAACGTATTAAGTCCTTCTACCGGAGGTGGATATTTTTTTGCTGAGTATATGGTGGACGCCATCTCTAAAGTAAAACAATACGATTATACCGGGAAGCTGGTAAGAGAAGTTGAATTACCGGGTGTAGGTTCTGCTGGTGGTTTTGGCGCGAAGAAAAAGGAAGATGTGCTTTACTACTCTTTTACCAATTATGTAACTCCCGGAACTATTTATAAATATGATATAGAAAAAGGAACTTCTGAAGTTTATAATAAACCCAATATCGATTTCAAACCTGAGGATTTTACAAGTGAGCAGGTTTTTTATACCTCAAAAGATGGAACTAAGATCCCAATGATCATCACCTATAAAAAAGGTACTGAGTTTAACGGAAAGAATCCTACTATCCTCTATGGTTACGGCGGATTCAATGTGAGTCTTACACCTGGTTTTAGCACTGCTATGAGCGTATGGCTGGAACAAGGTGGTATCTATGCTGTTCCTAACCTTCGTGGTGGTGGAGAATATGGGAAAAAATGGCATGATGCCGGAACCCAACTGCAGAAACAAAATGTATTTGATGATTTCATCAGTGCGGCTGAATTCCTGATCGATAAAGGATATACATCCAGTGATTACCTTGCCATTAGAGGAGGTTCCAATGGTGGTCTACTTGTTGGCGCTGCCATGACTCAACGACCGGATCTTATGAAAGTCGCTTTACCGGCTGTTGGTGTTCTGGATATGTTAAGGTATCATACCTTTACTGCAGGTGCCGGATGGGCTTATGATTATGGAACTGCGGAAGACAATAAAGAAATGTTCGATTACTTATACGGTTATTCGCCTGTTCATAATGTAAAGAAAGGAGTTAGCTATCCAGCTACTTTGGTTACAACAGGAGACCATGATGACCGTGTAGTGCCGGCACACTCTTTCAAGTTTGCTGCAGAACTTCAGGATAAGCAAAGCGGAAATGCTCCGGTATTGATCCGTATTGAAACCAAAGCAGGACATGGCGCAGGGAAACCAACCAGTAAGATCATTGAAGAATATGCCGATATCTTTGGATTCACTCTATACAATATGGGATATAAAGCTCTTCCGAATGAATTAAACACAAAAATAAAAGGTTAGAAGTTCCCTTTTTAAAATAGAAAAAGCCGGCGATATTAATTGCCGGCTTTTTTATTGTTGACTAATTTTACTTCTCCATCTTCCACCAGGTAACCTCTTTCGGCATAATGCAAGATCTCTTCATCATCATCTGAGTAAGCTTCCAGGATCTGGAAATCTCCACCGGTATCCTCTTCCAGCCTTCTTATTTTTTCCTGATCGTTACAAGCCTTCCCGATTATCTTATAATTACCGTCTACATATTCGGTTTTTGTACCTAGTACTTTCACCGGCAATTTTTCTTCAAGATATTTGGTATACACTTCAAAGCCTCCGGTAATCACATATACTTTTACTCCTTCTTCATCAAACCTCTTGATATCAGCTATCATTTTGTCTCTAAACTGATCCTGAAGCTCCATATCCCAGAATTGAGCGGCATATTTTTTTACTGTTTCGGGTTCAAGGTTCCTGAGATAATTATAAAAGTTTTCTTTAAAATCGGTTTTATTGATAAGTCGCAACTTACCCATGGTCTTGAACCATCCCAGCTGAAGTAAATTATTCAGTTTATAATTTTTCTTATAACAGATGAATTTAAAGAATTCATCCTTGGAAGATTTTTTATAAAGGGTCTTATTTAGATCGTATACCGCAACTTTCAAAATTCTCAATTTTAATAGTTGCTAAAGTTGAGAAAAACAACTGAACTTAATTGTTGTGAATAGGTTAAAAAATGGAGATGAAGAAGAAGCTTCTTGTTACTCCCCGCTAAAATGTATTAATTTGACCTTTAAACCGACTTCCATATATGCTGAAACTTCAAAAAGTATCGTTTACCTATCATAAGGAACCTGTTCTAAAAAACATCAATCTTAAGATACCTAAGGGAGAAAATGTTTCGGTAATTGGTGAAAGCGGTTGCGGGAAAAGTACACTTCTAAAACTTATATATGGACTCTTACATACAGATGGTAAATTAACCTGGAATGAACAGGAAATGCTTGGTCCCAATTTCAACCTTGTTCCCGGCGAACCATTTATAAAATATCTCGCTCAGGATTTTGACCTTATGTTACCACTTAGCGCAGCCGATAATGTGGGGAAATACCTCAGCAATTTCTACCCGATCAAAAAGAAACGACGCATAAAAGAATTGCTGGAAGTGGTGGAAATGAATGATCTGGCAAACAAAAAAGCGAAGTTATTAAGTGGAGGACAGCAACAACGAATTGCACTGGCCCGGGCACTGGCCAAAGAACCTGAAATTTTATTGCTCGACGAGCCTTTTAGCCATATAGACCATTTTAGAAAGAACAATTTAAGACGCAGGTTGTTTTCATATTTAAAAGAAAAGAATATTACCTGCATAGTCGCGACACATGACAGTACAGATGCGCTTTCTTTCGCAGACCGGACTATTGTATTAAAAAATGGAAAAATTTATGCAGATGGAAAGCCGGAGGAACTTTATAAAAATCCGCCAAATAAATATGTTGCTTCTCTTTTTGGAGATGTGAATCATGTTATGCTGAAGAATATTCAACAGGACAATACCAGTAAAAAACGGGTGGTACTATATCCTCATGAAATTAGAGTTGACCACAATTCCCCTATCAAAGTAGAAGTAAAGAAGTCATATTTTAAGGGTGAAACTTTTTTGATCGTGGCAGATCTTCATGGAGAGGAAATCCTTTTAGAACATCCCACCAATAAGGAAAACGGAGAGATTATAGGTCTGAATATTTCTGAAGATCTAATAATAAAACGACTTAAATAACCTCATTAATTTTAAAGGTTTTAGCGTTCAGCTCAAAATTATCACCTGCTTTTTTTCCGATCAATTGTTTAGCCACAGGGGTTTGATAACCTACAGAATAATAATCTTCGCCCTCATATTTTAAAATCCCTGCAGGGATAGCGATAAAGTAATTAGGCCCATCAGTTTTTATAATACTTCCAAACTTCACCTCTGTATGCTGTGATTGGGATTCTATATGATTAAGAGTTTTCTTTAGTTGCCCGTATTGCTCGATCTGGCCGGAAAGTTTTTCGAATTCTAAATGTAGCATCGCTCTATCGGTTTCATATTTATCTCCCATAGAGCACTTGGTTTCAAGTTTAAGAGCTTCTTTTAGATTATTAATATTGTTGTGAAGGATCTTAATTCTCTCTTCCACATAGGAATTCGCAAGTTTGAGCAATTCAGATTTTAAACTTTCCATAGACCTTAATCTAATTTAAATTTACCATAGTTGGACATTTGCCTAAAGATCCAGTTTTTTCGTTGCTGAATATATGCAGATGCAGGATTCGCTCTGTATTCTCTTGGATTTGGAAGGATTGCAGCAATTGCAGCCGCTTCATAAGCTGAAAGCTTGCTGGCGCTTTTTTTAAACCAGCTTTGAGCTGCCGCTTCAGCTCCATAGACTCCTTTCCCCATTTCAATACTATTCAGGTAAACCTCCAGAATACGTTCCTTACTCCAGATGGTTTCTATCAAGAATGTAAAATAAGCCTCCAGTCCTTTTCTAAACCAGCTCCGGTGTGGCCATAGAAAAACATTTTTAGCCGTTTGTTGAGAAATGGTAGAAGCACCACGAACCCTTTTCCCTTTTTTATTATTTTCAATTGCCTTTTCTATAGCTTTAAAATCGAATCCGCTGTGATTTGCGAAATTTTGATCTTCACTGGCTATTACTGCCAGCTGTAGATGACGGGAAATATCATCTATTGCCACCCAATCGTGTTTTACGGGTTCTTCAGGATTTTCGAAATACCTGATGGCCATTAAGGGAGTAAAAGGTACAGGAACCCATTTATATACCACTACTATAAGAATACTGAAAAGCAACAAGCCCAACAGGATCTTAAATATGAATTTGAAAATTTTTTTAATCATGATTTTACAGCTAAATCTGCCAGATCTTTCCCAACCTGACTGCCTATTGCAATTCCCATTCCCCCAAGACGGACTCCGCATAAAACCCGGGGGGAAATATTTTTTACTATTGGTTTTTTCGCATTCCCTACTCCCATGATCCCACTCCAGGATTGTTGAATTTTAAAAGGGATGCCGGGTAGAATGGTAGACTTCAACAATTCTCTCAATTTATTCTGTATAAGCTCTGTGGTTCCGGTTTGATCGGTTTCTTCAGCAGTGAAATCAAGATTTCTGCCACCTCCAAATAGAACTCTGTTTCCAATATTACGGAAATAATAGTAGCCTTTATCCAGATGAAAGGTTCCTTTAAATGGTAAATTATCAATGGGTTTGGTCACCAGCACCTGTGCCCGCGCCGGTTTAATATCTTCAATTCCCAGCCGCCTGGCAAATCCGTTGGTGGCAATTACAAGT
>NZ_JBLVTL010000002.1:411569-418570 GCF_048285835.1 Christiangramia aquimixticola | reverse complement strand
CCCTCATCGCTAAAGGATTTTACTTCCATCCCATTAAGTATAGTGACCCCAAGAGAAACCGCTTTCCTTACCAGGCTTCGCATCATTTTTCCGGTATCAATCTGGCCTTCAAATTTATTCCTGATGAGTTTAGGCTGAATATTACTAAAACCAAAATGATTATTGTAAACTGAAAATACGTCACTACCAAAAACCGGTTTCAACAACCGGTTTACCTCAGCAATCCTGTCCATCGATTCCTGATAGAGAGCTTCGTCATTATGGGTAAAAAGTTCATACCCGCTATTGTTCTGAAAGTCGATATTTTGATCCCCAAGATTCTTCCGAAGTAAATCAAGGCCATTTCTGCGTTTTTCAACCAGTTCAACTACTTCTTCTTCAGAATGTGTTTTAAGATCGTCCAGGATCTCTGAAATGCTTCCGAAACATGCAAAGCCGGCATTTTTGGTACTGGCTCCTTCCGGCAGGACCCCCTTTTCAAGAATTATAATCTTTGCTTCAGGTTCCAAGGCTTTTAAATGGATAGCGCAATTCAATCCTGTAATTCCGCTTCCTATAATGCAATAATCGATTTCAGAAAAAAAAGTGTCGGTTTCCCAAAAGGAAAAGTTCATGCGTCAATTAATTTTACGGCTGAAATTACAAAATAATAGGTATAAAAAAACCCCGGTGATTACCGGGGTTTTGTATTAAGATTCTTCAAGAGGTTTCATTTTAAAATCCTCCATGAATTTTGTGGTATAATTTCCTTCAATATAATCAGGATGATCCATCAACTGTCTGTGGAACGGGATAGTGGTTTTTATACCTTCTATCACGAACTCATCCAGTGCACGCTTCATTTTATTGATAGCTTCTTCCCTGGTCTGGGCAGTAGTGATCAATTTAGCGATCATGGAATCATAATTTGGAGGAATGGTATAACCACTGTAAACATGAGTGTCTATACGAATTCCATGCCCTCCCGGTGCGTGAAGATTGGTGATCTTCCCAGGTGATGGTCTAAAATTATGATAAGGATCTTCTGCGTTGATTCTACACTCTATAGAATGTAATTGTGGAAAATAATTCTTTCCTGAAATTGGCACCCCTGCAGCAACAAGAATTTGCTCACGAATAAGGTCATAATCAATTACCTGTTCTGTAATTGGGTGTTCTACCTGTATACGGGTGTTCATTTCCATGAAGTAGAAATTCCTGTGCTTATCCACAAGGAATTCAACTGTTCCGGCTCCTTCATACTTAATGTATTCAGCGGCTTTTACTGCTGCTTCTCCCATTTTCTCACGAAGTGAGTCGGTCATGAATGGAGAAGGTGTTTCTTCAGTTAATTTCTGGTGACGTCTTTGTACAGAACAGTCTCTTTCAGAAAGGTGACATGCTTTCCCGGTGCTGTCTCCAACAACCTGGATCTCGATATGGCGAGGCTCTTCAATAAGCTTCTCCATATACATCCCGTCATTTCCAAAAGAAGCTTCTGCTTCTTTTCTGGCAGATTCCCAGGCTGGTTCAAGATCTTCTTCTTTCCAAACGGCGCGCATTCCTTTACCACCACCACCGGCAGTAGCTTTAAGCATTACCGGAAATCCAATTTCCTTAGCAAGCTTAAGACACTCTTTATAGTCTTTCAGAATTCCTTCAGAACCCGGAACACAAGGTACTCCTGCCGCTCTCATCGTAGCTTTTGCAGTCGCCTTATCTCCCATTTTGTTAATCATCTCCGGCGAAGCTCCAATGAACTTGATTTTATGCTCTTCACAAATCTTTGAGAATTTGGCATTCTCTGAAAGGAATCCATATCCCGGGTGGATCGCATCAGCATTGGTGATTTCTGCTGCGGCAATGATATTTGATATTTTAAGATAAGAAAGGTTACTTGGCGCCGGCCCGATACAAACCGCTTCATCTGCAAATCTCACGTGAAGACTTTCAGCATCTGCAGTAGAATAAACAGCCACCGTTTTAATACCCATTTCCTTACAGGTTCGAATCACTCTTAAAGCGATCTCCCCTCTGTTTGCGATCAATATTTTTTTAAACATACCTAATTGCTTTTAAAGTTCTGAAGCCCATAAATGGGCTTTCAGTTGTTAAAACGGGTAGTAAATTATGATGGATCTACTAAGAATAACGGCTGGTCGAATTCAACCGGAGAAGAATCATCTACAAGAACTTTTACGATCTTACCAGAAACTTCACTTTCGATCTCATTAAATAGTTTCATCGCTTCGATGATACAAAGTACATCACCTTCTTTGATAGAGTCTCCAACTTCAGCAAAAGATGGTTTGTCTGGAGATGGTTTTCTATAGAAAGTTCCAATAATTGGAGACTTTACTGTGATATATTTAGAATCATCTTCAGTATTTTTCGTCTCTTCCTGCTTAGGAGCTGACTCCTGCTGAGGTGCTTGTTGAGGTTGAGCCTGTTGAGGTTGTTGCGGCATTTGCTGGTGCATTTGCTGCCCTCCCATAGGAACCTGTTGTACTATGGTAGTTTCCCTTTCGTCTGAACCTGTTTTAATAGTGATCTTTACATCACCAGTTTCTAGTTTTACCTCACTTGCGCCAGATTTGGCTACAAATTTAATCAGATTCTGAATTTCCTTTAAATCCATAATATTTGGTGTTGGTTTTTATGAGTTATAAGCCCACTTGAGATAAGCAGCTCCCCAAGTGAAGCCACCCCCAAAAGAGGCGAATATAATATTATCTCCTTTTTTAAAATTTTTCTCGTTATCGCTTAGTAATAAAGGCAAAGTAGCTGATGTTGTGTTCCCATAACGCTGAATGTTCATGAGCACCTTTTTCTCATCAGTAAGGTTCATTCTCCTGGCGGTAGCATCGATGATGCGTTTATTTGCCTGATGGGCAACCAGCCAGTTAACATCTTCATTAGAAAGATTATTCCTTTCCATGATTTGTGCACTTACTTCAGCCATATTGGAAACAGCAAACTTAAAAACTGTCTTCCCGTCCTGCTGGACGAAATGAAGTTTTTTAGCAATAGTCTCTTCTGTAGGAGGCATTAATGAACCTCCGGCTGCGATCTTTAAAGAGTGACGTCCAATAGAATCACATCTTAAAAGTTCATCCTGCAATCCAAGTCCTTCAGTATTTGGTTCCATAAGAACTGCTCCGGCACCATCTCCAAAGATGATACAGGTTGTACGATCTGTATAATCAATAATGGAGGACATTTTATCTGCACCAATTACCAGTACTTTCTTGTAGCGGCCGGATTCAATATAAGCTGCTCCGGTAGACATTCCATATAAAAAGCTGGAACAGGCTGCCTGCAGGTCATATGCAAATGCATTAACGGCACCAATTTCTGTAGCTACATGTACACCGGTAGATGCCACAGGCATATCCGGGGTTACAGTACCTAAAATTATAAGATCTATTTCTTTAGGGTCCAGGTTCTTTTTTTGCAGTAAATCCTTAGCTGCCTGGATTGCTAAATATGAAGTTCCTTTGGATGGGTCTTTGAGTATTCTTCTTTCCTTAATTCCTGTGCGGGTGGTGATCCATTCATCGGTCGTGTCCACCATTTTTTCCAACAATTTGTTGGTTAAAACATCTTCAGGCACATAAGCACCTACAGCCGTTATTGCTGCCGTGATTTTGTTCATAAATTTGAATTTAATTCACTCTCCACCAATCCTAAATAATATTCACGTTCTAAGTAAATTAGTAAATATTATTTTAACCGGCGTGCAAATTAAGGTCTTTTTAGGACTTAATCAACTAAAAACAAAAAACTCCCACATTGTGAGAGTTTCTATAGTTTTTTGAAGCTCTGGACCTAAATTAAGCCTCTACTTCTTCAGCGTTGTCAATTAATACCTGACCACGGTAATAAAGTTTACCCTCGTGCCAGTGAGCTCTGTGATACAAGTGTGCTTCACCTGTTACAGCATCAACAGCAACTTTTGGAGCTGAAGCTTTATAATGTGTTCTTCTCTTATCTCTTCTGGTTTTCGAGATTTTTCTCTTTGGATGTGCCATGGCTTCCTGTTAATTATTCGTTTAATAAATTTTTTAATTTGTCCCAGCGAGGATCTATATCATCCTCATTTTTCTTTTTCTGACTTTTCAAACTATGCTCTTCGAGCTTCTTAAGTACATCTGAGTCCAGCGTTCCGTCTTCAACTCCCGGATGAATTCTTTTTGCAGGTACAGATAGTACCACCAACTCATAAATATATTGTTGGATATTCACCTCATAATCTCCATGCGGAATAATTAGAAGGTCTTCATCTTCGTTATTGAATTCATCTCCAAATTTGACCACCAGAAATAATGTATTATCTATGGGTTGATCATATGGTTCGTTTGTAAGATCACAATTAACATTAACTGTTCCCATTGCCTTAAAGGTAAGCTCCATCATGGTGCTTTTCTTTTCGAACAACAGATCGATCTTTACATTCGCACTGTTGAATTCCTCGTACTCAAAATGTTCAAAGAACTTGTTATCTAACTCATACTCAAACTGGTGCTTCCCAAGCTTTAATCCCTTGAAAGGAATTGTAAACTCTGCTAAATACCTCATCTCTCCTCAGTTTTGAGTCCTCCACGTTTCCGTAAAGGCGGGTGCAAAGATTTAAAAATTAAATAACTATGGCATTTTTATAAACAAATTTTTGTTTATATCTTCTTGCTTTGCTTTTTCAACGGATTTTCGGTCAGGACCTTATATTCTTCACGGGCTTTATAGATCTCTATTCCTTTAAATACCGCTTCTTTAAAAGAGTTGATATTCGCTTCATTTTTACCGGCGATCTCAAAGGCAGTTCCATGATCTGGCGAAGTTCTTACCTTATTTAAACCGGCTGTAAAATTAACCCCCATTCCAAATGACAGGGTTTTAAAAGGAATTAGTCCCTGATCATGATAGGATGCAACCACTGCATCAAAATTTTTATAATTCTTGGAACCAAAGAAACTATCGGCAGAATAAGGACCAAAAACAAGATGTCCTTTATCTCTTATCTTTTGAATGGTTGGTTTTAGCGTTTCTTCATCTTCTTTCCCAATTACACCATTATCACCGCTGTGAGGATTTATCCCTAACACCGCAATTTTAGGTTTCTGAATTCTAAAATCCTGCTTAAGGGTATTGCTGATAATCCTGATCTTATTCTCAATAAGTTCCGGCGTTATAACATTGGCTATGTCTTTAAGCGCAACATGATCTGTCAATAATCCAACCTTTAAATTATCTGTGATCATAAGCATTAAGCTTTCCCCTCCCAGCTCCTGCGCCAAATAATCTGTATGTCCCGGGAACTTGAATTTTTCTGACTGAATGGTGGATTTATTAATTGGGGCAGTGACCAATACATCGATCTCATCTTTCTTCAATGCCTCAGTTGCCGCTTCAAGCGATTTGAAAGCGTACTCTCCTACCTGAACATCTTCTTCCCCAAAATTGATATTCACATTTTCCTTCCAAACATTCATCACATTGATCTTCCCATCGATAGCTTTTGAAGGATCATCAATTCCCTGAAAGTTCAGAGATAGTTTATAATGCTTTTTTAAGAAATTGATGATTTTTGAAGAGGCGAATATAATCGGGGTACAAAATTCCAACATTCTGGAATCGTCAAAGGTCTTAAGCACAATTTCACTTCCAATCCCATTAAGGTCCCCAATGCTAATTCCCAATTTGATCATTTCAGTTTGTTTCATAAAATTTCCCGATATTATATTATAATTTTACCCACAAATGTAACCAATATTATAGAAAACAATGTTTACAGGAATAGTTGAAGAGGTAGGGAAAATTACAGCGGTTAATCAAAATGGAGGCAATCTGGATATTAAGGTAAAAGCAGAAATGACTCCGGAATTAAAGATCGACCAAAGTGTTTCTCATAATGGGGTTTGTCTAACCGTTGTTTCTATTGAAGATGATGAATATACTGTAACCGCGGTAGAGGAAACATTGAAAAAAACCAATTTATCCAAACTGGAACCTAACGGGCCTGTGAATCTGGAACGCGGAATGAAATTGGGTGACAGGCTGGATGGTCATATTGTTCAGGGACATGTGGACCAGACCGCTGTTTGCAGGAACATCAAGGAAGCTAATGGAAGTTGGGAATTTACTTTTGAATACGACCCACAGATTGGAAACATAACCATAGAAAAAGGTTCTATCACAGTTAATGGAGTAAGTTTAACTGTGGTCAACTCTAAAAAGAATGAATTTAGTGTGGCAATTATCCCTTACACCTATAAAAATACCACCTTCAATAATTTAAAAATTGGAGATGTGGTAAATCTTGAATTTGATGTAATTGGGAAATATGTAAAAAGGTTGACAGAATTTTCTTAGGCCACCTGGAAATCTCTTAGTTTATAACAACCGTACATCACTCCAACCCCCATAAGTATATAAACATAGTCATCTATAGGTAAGCAAAGACCTACAGGAGGAGGAACTCCGGTCCCATCCCCTGGATCAAAACCGCCCCCGCCACCAGGTTCCCCACTTCCACCACCACCTGTTCCGGGATCGCAAGGAGGTCCGGGTCTGCTTTGAGACTGAGGTTCGGGAGGTGTTATTTGAGAATAGGAGTTTACCGCAACTCCAAGGAATAGCGCGAAGATAAGAATGAAAGTTCTCATTTGCCCCATCGACTTACGGTTCTTAATTAACAAATTGTCATGAAAAATTTAACTGAAAAACCTTCATACGAAGGTAAGAATTTTCCATCGTTCATGGCTTGCGGAACACTTATAATATTTGGGTTCACCATATTAATTTACGGAAAAATAAAGACTCCGGTTTTATTTACCAATTAATTAAAAATGCTTTGATACTCATTAAATGAGTCGAACAATTTTCAACCACCTCAAAATTAGATAAATATCCTTCCTAAAATAAAATTTTCTGTTAAAACATCACAAAGAATTCTTAATATAACGAGTTTTTTTACACTTAACCGTAAAAAAAAGCCTCTCACAGAGTGAAAGGCTTTTGGAAGT